>CAZUES010000028.1:0-52091 GCA_964619465.1 uncultured Gemmatimonas sp. | reverse complement strand
CGAGCGCGCCGCAATGTGGCGGTCGGCTGCCTCGTCACGGCGGCATTGCTCGTCCTGTTGGGCGCCAACCTCAGCAACCCGATGCTCGCCATCGCCGCCCTGTCGCTCTCGGTCGCCAGCATCAACGCGGCCGAAGGGCCGTTCTGGACCACCATCACGTCACTGGGCGGTTCGACACCCGGCGCCGCTGCCGGCGTCCTCAACCTGATGGGAAACCTGGGCGGTGTCGTCTCGATCTGGGCGGTGCCGCACATGCGCGACGCGCTCGGCTGGACCGCTCTGCTCGCCGTCTGGGCCGGAGTGGCGGTCGTCGCCGCCGCGCTCTGGCTCCTGGTCCGGGTCGACCGCCCCGACCTGCCTAACGTCGCGGCGCCGGTGCGTCCTTGACGAACGACACGTTCTGGGTCCGGGCCGCGCTCAAGCGATAGCCGCTGATCTGCCCCCGGCGGTCGCGGTCGACGTCGATCCGGGTCCATCCGGCCATGAACGCATCCGGCCCGATCGGCCGCCACCAGACCGGCGTGCTCCAGCGAGTCCGGGCAAAGACCGAGTCGCCCCGCGCTTCGACCACGGACCAGGTATCCAACTCGTGGCTGGTGTACCGCCCCGCGTAGGACGACGCCTGCTGCGCAGTGATCGGGACCGTCGGCGCGGGCTCCGGCGGACGGGACGCCGCCGCCTCGGGCTTAGGTCCGAGCTTGTCCGCGAGGTAGAGATCGGCAACCTGTTGCGTCAACGCCCCCGTGTTGGCCGATCCGTCGTTGCACAGCACGGTCACGGTGAGCCGCTCCGAGGGAAAGCGCACCATGTTGGTGCGGAAGCCGAACATCGCGCCGCCGTGACCGACCGTGGCCAGCCCGCGATAGCTGCCCGGCGTCAGCCCGAAGGCGTAGCTGGCCTGCGCGCTGTCGAGCCCGCCCGGCGTAATGACCTGATCGATCAGCCCCTGCCCGCCGCGGCCCAGCCGGTTCTGGTAGAAGTTGTTGTCCCAGCGGAGCAGGTCCTCGATCGTGGTGAGGAGCCCACCATCGCCCACCAGGGCATAGCTCGAGCGAATGGCCCGGTAGGTGTCCCCACGGCGCTCGTAACTCTCGGCCCGGCCCGGCACGATCATGCCGTTGTCGTCGTGGAAATGGGTCTGCCGCATGCCCAGCGGCTCGAACATCTTGTCGTGGGCATACTCGCGCAACGACTTACCGCTGGCCCGTTTGACGATCTCCGCCATCAGGATGTAGCCGGAATTCGAGTACGAGTAGCGCGACCCCGGGGCGAAATCGAGTGAGCGCTGCCGCGCGATCAGATCGATCGCCGCTTCCTGCGGGATCTCGTCCGTGAACGGCCGCCCGGCGAGAGTCCAGAGGCCCAGGTAGTCGCGAATGCCGCTGGTGTGATGGACCAGATGGCGGATCCGGATCGGATCGGTGTACCCGGGCAGTTCCGGGACCCATTTGCGCACCGGGTCGTCCAGGCTGATCCGGCCCTCCTCGGCGAGCAGGGCAATGCTGAAAGCGGCGAACTGTTTGGAAACGGAGGCGATGTAGAAGACGGTCGTGGGGGTAATCCAGGTGCCGTGGTTCAGATCGGCCATCCCGTAGCCGCGACTGTAGACGATGCGGCCGTCACGGAACACCCCCAGGGCACACCCGGGCGTACTGGTGTGGTCGTAGCGGGCAAAAATCGCGTCGATCGCCTTGGGGTCGGGATCCGGTGCCCCTGCGTTCAAGGCCCCTCCAGCGGCAAAAAGGCCCAGCAGGCTCGTGGCGAGGAGCTTCATGGCTGATCTCGATGGGATCGGAAGTTGGTATACAATAACGAATCCAAAAGGCTAAGTTCAAGGCGAGCTTCCGGTACATCCTTGCCAATTCACCGAGGTTTTCCGATGCGCTTGCGCCTGTTGTTGCTCGTCGTTGCCGTCTTTTGCACCGCCCGAGGGGCTGCCGCCCAGGGGAACGACCGTTTTGCCCCCGTCCGGGCGACCATCAAGAGGATCCTGGATTCGACCGGTACCCCCTCGATCGCCGTGGCCGTCTCCAAGGACGGCAAGATCATCTGGGAGGAAGGGTTCGGCTGGGCCAACCGGGAAAAGCGGATCCCGGCCACCCAACACACCATGTACTCCCTGGCGTCGATTTCCAAGCCGATTACGGCGACCGGACTGATGGTGCTGGTCGAGCGGGGGGTCGTCGCCCTCGACAAGCCCGCCAACGACTACCTGGGCGTGGGGAAGATCACCGGCCTGGCCGGAGACGCCTCAGGAGCGACCGTGGCCCGGGTCCTGAGTCACACGGCCGGCTTGCCGCTCCACTACCGGTTCTTCTACGACAACCTGCCCTACGGCGCGCCGACCATGGACGAAGCGATCGGCCGCTACGGCAACACGGTCTTCCCGCCGGGACAGATCTATGAGTACTCGAACCTGGGCTACGGTGTGATCGACTACATCGTGGAGCGGATGGGCGGGCAGACCTACGCCGACTTCATGCGCAGCGAGGTCTTTCTCCCGCTTGGTTTGACCCGGACTACCATCGACATCGGCCCCGGGCTCGAGGAGTTCGCGGCCGAACGGTATGACAACCGCGGCCGCCCGATTCCGTTTTACGCCTTCGACCACGCCGGCGCATCCGCCGTTTACTCGAGCGCGCATGACCTGGTCCGGTTCGGCATGTTTCACCTCAAGAATAAGCTGCCCGGCCAGCGCCAGATCCTCAAGCCGGAAACGATCGACCTGATGCAGCAGCCGATTGCGCCCGCCAGCTACGGTCTCGGCTGGGGCACCAACAGCGATCGGGGACACCGGCGATTTGCCCACACCGGCGGAATGCCCGGCGTCTCGACCGTTCTCAACATGTATCCCGACGAGAACGTGGCGATTGCCGTGCTGACCAATGCGGGACCGAGCGGCTTGATTGCGCAGGAAATCGCGGCCGTGATGCTGCCGCACTACGCCGATTCGCTCAAGGCGCAGCGGGCACGGGCCCCTCAGCCGCCGTCCCGCCCCGCATTCGCGCCGCCGGCCGAGCTGGTGGGCGAGTGGATCGGCACGCTGCGGACCTGGCAGCGCACCGTGCCGCTCCGCTTCCTGGTCAAGCCCGACGGCGACATCCATATCTGGCTGGCCTCGCAACCGCGCGCCATCCTCAACAACACCTGGCTCAATAACGGCCGGCTTTCGGGGCGTTTTGCGGGGACCATTCCGACGGACGACGCGCAGCTCTGGCGCCACGACATCATGGTCGGATTGCTGCTCGGCAATGGCACCCTGCGCGGCGAAGCCAATGCCATGTCGCTCGATGAACTCAACATGGGATCGATCTCCTCGTACGTGGATCTGCGCAAGAACTGACCTGCGCCGGGCGTCCGAATCGGCACCCTGATTCCGGATGACCAAGCGGCCGGCAGTGAGCAGAACTATGCTCGCTGCCGGCCGCAGTCGTTCGGGCGGGCTATCCGCCGCCCTATCGCCGGGGAAAACGCTCGCGATAGAGATCGACGAACTGCCCGGCCAGGTCGCGCGCCGCGAACCGCAACGCCTCATCGAGTTCGCCCCGCTCCACGATGTTGGACCGCGACGGGCCTCGCCAGATCACCGTCCAGGCAGACACTCGGCCGAATTGATCGCGATATCCCAGTTCTAGGTTCATCGCAAAGCCGACCCCGAAACGGGCCCGCCCCGCCCCGGTGGCGAGCCGGACATCCAGCCGCAGCACGCAGCAGTCGTCGGCCCGCGGATCCGAGAGTTCGTAGAGCACGTCGGCTCGCCGGAGTTCCTGCCGGATCACCTCTTCGAGGAGCCGCGCCGAGCGGCCGTTGTCGCCGGCGCCAGCCACGTCGGCGCGAACCGACAGCGACTGCAGTTCCTCGACCGCATCGCGGGAGAAATTGACCTGCGCGTCGAGCGCCCCCGGGCCAGCCAGGCACGCGACCAGTCCGAAAATCAGTCGAGTTCGCATACTCTAAGTATCGGCAGCAAGCCTGACCACGGTTAGCGGACGCCTACCATGCCGCGGACCGACTCGATCAGCTTGGCCGAATCGTAGCCGATCCCGTCTTTGAAGACGGTCACGACCCGCCGGATCTGGCTCGGATCGGCGATCGGATCGCCCTGGATCACGACCAGATCGGCCACCTTGCCGGGCGCAATAGTGCCAAGCTCCTGATCGACCCCGAGCACCTTGGCACCGTTGGCGGACATGATACGCACCACCTCGGCCGGGGCGAATCCGGCCTCTACCAGGAGTTCAAAGTTGCGCTGATCGCCGTAGCCGGGCAGCGCACCGCCGTTGCCGGTGGGATCGACACCCGCGGCCAGGAGACCACCGGCTTTGACGAAGGCCACCTCGTACGCCATCGCTTTCTTGAGACCGTCGAGGGTGCGTCCCTGCCCCGGTTGCTTGGCAAGGCGCTCGCGGGTGCCCAGGTACTCGCGTTTGACGTCCGGACTCATGGCGTCGGTGACCCGCTGATCGAGCGGCGGGCGGTTGGGAACGGAGATCTCATAGACGGCAAGGGTCGACGTCATCGGCACGCCCTTATCGATCATCACTTTGAACGTGGCGCGTGCCTCGGCGCCGTCCGGATCGAACGCTTCTGTGATCGCCACATTCCGCGCCGGACAGCGATCGGGCTGCTTGGCCGGATCGTACTCGAAGTTGGCCATCAAGCCATGCTCGAGCGCATCGATCCCGGCCTCGACGGCTTCCCGATAGCCGACCGAGCAGAGGTGGCCCGTGACTTTGACGCCGCGGGCATGCGCGGCTTCCGCGACGGCACGCAGATTCTCGCGGCTGATCTCGGTGTAGACCTTGAACCAGGTCGCCCCTTCGTCGGCCCAGTAGTCGACCACCCGTTTGGCCTGCTCCGGCGTGGTAATGTGCTTCCGCTCGACCACCTGATCCGGTCCGGTGATGTACGGCCCGCTCACATGCATGCGCGGCCCCGGCACCTCCCCTGCCTCGATCTGCCGCTTGAGCGAGATCTCGGCGTACGGCACGATGCTGCCGGTGGTGCGGATCGAGGTAACCCCGGAGGCAAGGTAGAGGCGCGGCGCGCTGACCGAAAGCTGCGCACGTCGTCCGGCCGAGGTGGTGTAGAAGGTGTGGTTGTGCATCCCGATCAGGCCGGGAATCACGGTGTGGCCCGCCAGATCGAGCACCTGGGCGCCGGAGGGAATGGCAACCGACGCCGCCGGCCCGACGGCACTGATCCGCCCGTTGGTCAGGATCACGGTCTGATCGGTGGCAGGTGCGGCACCGGTGCCATCGACGACGCGCACCCGCGTCAGAGCGACGACGGGCGCATCGACGGAGACAAAAGCCCGGGTCGTCTCGGACAGCTGAGGCCGGCTTTGCGCCATCAAAGGAGCCGTCAGGACCAGGCCACACGCTGCAATCAAGCGGATCATCGTGTTTCTCGTTCGGGAGATAACGGGAATACTAGAGGGCGGCACCCCGGGAGCAAATGGCGAGGCGACCCCGGTGGCAGCCGCCTGTCGCGACTCTCCGCTTCGGACTCACCGTTGGACCAGATCGAATCTGACCAGTTCCGTCAGCAGATTTCCCTCGCGCGACTCGCGTTGGATCGTGGCCATCCTGCCTGACGATGAGATCGCGCCGATGAACTCGTCGAACCGTCGCGATGCCAGCAGACGTCCGGTCCGGATATCGAAGACATCGACGATCGTGTCGTACACCAGGTGAGGATCGTCGATGCGATACTGGAGCGCCCCGCCCTCTCCCCGGACCGGGGTACGCGCAAGTCCGCGCGCCCAGCGATCACCGGCGACTGCCATCAGAACCCAGAGCCGGTCCTGCTCCAGATACATCCCGGTCAGCGTCGATCGCGGAGGGCGCTCCGGCGTCGGCGATCCCGATCCGCCGGATCGGACGAACGGCGCCTCACGAATGAGACGACGCCCCGGCCGCGACGTTTCGCTGTCCCATTCCTCCAGCACATACCCTCCGAACGGCGCTGCGCTCCAGACGGTTCGTCCGTCGGTCGCCAGCAGTCGGAGTGCATTGCCCAGAGCGCGTCCATCATCGGGTGTGGTACTCCGCCCGAAGGAGCCGACCTGGTTTCCGCCCGGGTCGACGATTCGCATCGGATCGCGTTGGCCATCGCCGATCGCGGTATTGAGGACGATCCGCCCGGACGCGAGCGGCACGGCGCTTTCGACGGATGGAACGGGCAGCGGAAAAGAGCGAACGTAGCCGAGTACCGGCGACAGCACCGAGACCCGCCCCAAGGGAGGATCGACGACCAGGATCGAGTCGCCGCGCCAGGGAAGCACGGCAGAGGCGCCGACATACTCACCCGGCCCCCGCCCCGCGCGGCCGATCGGCCGCAGGAAGCGCCCGTCCGCCGCGAAGACAAGCGGCCCTCCTTGCGCGCGAAGTCCGATCGCAAGCAGTTGCCCACCTGGCAGACCGATCGCGCCGGCCACGCCGATCGGTGCAGCTTCCTGCGCATCACGATCCCGCCCCAGCACGGCCACGGCCCTGCGTTCGACCACGCACCGCCGGCATTCCGCCGCAGAGCTGCGGACGTCCTGACCGGTGGCATCACGGCTCACGCCGATCAGCAGCACGATCGCGATGGCAGCCAAGGCCGGCACGGTCATGATCTCAATGTACCATGCCAACCGGCGACGGGCAGGCTAGAGAATCCCGTCCAGGTACAGATCGAACCGCCAGCCGGTCGGGGCCCGGAGACCGCGCGCCAAGTCCGCACGAATCAGCCCGTCGAGGAAGCTGGCGCCGATCCCGCCGCTCAGCAGCGGACGGCCGGACCAGAACTCGTCGCGCTGCCCCGCCCACCCGATATCGCTGAAGAGCGAGAGCCGCACCGCCGGGAAACTGTTGGCCACTTCGGCTCGACCGGTCCAAAACGACGGCCCCGCCATGACACCGCCGTCGTAACCGCGCAGGGTGACAGGACCGCCGAGATAGAACCA
This sequence comes from uncultured Gemmatimonas sp., assembly GCA_964619465.1. Classification (GTDB taxonomy): domain Bacteria; phylum Gemmatimonadota; class Gemmatimonadetes; order Gemmatimonadales; family GWC2-71-9; genus SHZU01. The sequence continues at coordinate 45,142 of CAZUES010000028.1, read as the reverse complement.
ACTCTGCACCGGTGAGGTTCCTTCCGTCATTCCTGCCGAGACCGAGAACCCATACGCCAGCGGGCCCTTCGGGGTGACCCAGCTGCGCAGGGTGACAGAACCGCGCCCGAATTTGTAGTCCCCGGTGGCGCCCTCGATGAAGGCCTCGCCCCCGAACCCCACCGTCCGAGACAGTGGCCTGGAACCGCGGGCCCTCAAGCTTCCGCCGAACTGGTCCGCTCGATCAGCCACGATGTTGGGGCGGTAGGCCGCATCAGACCCTAGCAGGTGCGCAACCGAGAAGTCCGTTTCGACCGGCGCCACGCGCTGGCGTTCATAGTAGACCCGGCTCTCCAGCCACCCCGACCCGATCGATTGCGTGGCCTCGACCCCCTCCGCACGGAAATACTGGCCGTCATCCCGATGGGTGAAGAACCCGGCCAGACTGTTCATCACACCGAACGGCCGAGTCTCGGGATTGGCGGCAGTGAGCCGCCGATACACGGCAACCCTGCTGTACTCGCCCAGCGTCGACCCGGTCGCGACGCCGACCTCGGCGTTGGGCCACCCGTCCGCCAGCCCGATCCGTACCCGCCCATCTACCGAGAACTTGCCGAAGTCGGCCCGGGCGGAGGTACCGAGCGACAATGCTTCGATCCGATTGAACCGGGCATGGCGCAGCAGTTCGGTTGCTCCGTAAGGAAGCTCGAGCCGGGCCGCCCAGACCGGACCGGGCAGCTGGCCGATCGAGGCCGCCAGGCCGCGAAGCTCGTCTTCGCTGATCAAGTCACCCATCGAAAGAATCGGCTCGCCGAGCGCGGGGCTGTTGACCAGCTGCAGCGTATCGTCGGGGACCGCAACGACCAGGACCGAGTCGGCGGTATGCCGGTGTCGGCAGTCGGCGACCTGCTGGCGGTACGCGCGGCGCCCTTCCTCGGTCCGCATCGAGCGATCGTCCCGCGCTTCATCGATGCAGTCACGGACCACCTGGCGGACGCTGTCGGCGCGAGCGCGTCGAGCCACCGAGTCGATCGGTTCACCGGAGGCGGTCGTGTCGGACCATCGCCTGGTGCCGGCCGGACGAAAGGCGCTCGTCGGATCGGGCGGCGTACCGCCTTCCACCTCATAGTCGGCGTAAACTTGCTCCACCCGGATCGGCATGTTGAGCCAGGACCCCATCGTACCCACCGCATCGATAGCCGCGTACCGCAGCATCCACCAGCGCTCTTCGTACAGACCGTACTCGAGGGTGATGTACTTCACCTCGCCCTTGGGGTTGACCCAGCGGGGGACGTCCTCCCGTTCGCTGGCTTCGATGTCCCGGCGGAACTCGAACGGCCGCGCCGGCCGGAAGATCATGCGCACCAGGCCATGGGTATCGCCGTCGAACCAAAGCGTGCCCGACATGAGCCGCCAGTCGGCGCGACGGGGGATCACGCGGAGTTCGAGCAAACGGATCCGTTTACCCGACGGGAGGGCGATGACGGTGGAGTCGCCTTTGACAAAACGGTAGTCGCGCTCGCCGCCCTCACGCAGCGGATAGATGAACCCCTCGTCGTCCTCGCCCAGTCCCGCGAAACGAAGCACGTCCTCGGCCGGGTTGATGACGAGGTCCCGGAGGCTGCTGTGCAGATCCTCGGGCACCTGGTCGCCACGCAAGGCGATGGGAACCCCCTGCCGAGCTCCAACCACCTCGATCCGGCTCGGCTTGTCACGGAACCATTCGATGTTGGCCGCGACTTCCTGACGGAACAGCATCCGGTCGCGCCCCACCGCGCGCACGCCGACACCGATCCGCTGCGACACGGCCGCCCGATATGACGTCACCAGCCGCTCGTTGCGATCACGAGCGGCCCTGGCGCGAGCCACCAGCTCCGCCGTTGCCGCATCGGCGTAGCTGTCGGGCGGCAGGTTCCGAGGTATGGTGTCTTGAAGAAGCGAAACAGAAAGGAGCGCGACTGCGATGACCATCAGTTCAACCCGGCAAGGACCCCACCCGTACGACCGGGGGCCCTCCCGGGTTTCGATCCGAAACGGCCTACTTCACCTCGAAGACCCCCATCATCCCCGACTCCATGTGCTCGGCAATATGACAATGCATCATCCATTTGCCGGGATTCGACATTTCCACCAGGAGGTCGACCGTTCCGCCCACCGGAATCAGGGCGGTGTCCTTCCAGACCAGATTACTGCTGGGCACGTCGTTATGGGCCAGGATCAGGAACCGCTGACCGTGCAGGTGGATGGGATGGGACATCGGATGCAGCGAGGTCCGGTCGTTCCCGATCCGGATCTTGACCAGGTCGCCGACCCGGAACTTCCAGTCGACTGCCATGTTCTCATTGCCCGTCTTGGCATCCCGCAGCACCCATTCGACCTGCTTGGCCGTCGGGAGCCAGTCCATCATCGGCATCGTCCCCGCCCACTCCACCGGATGCGAATACATCACGTCGCGACGCAGCATCTGGAGCAAGCCAAACGGCAGCTCACCCAGCCGGAGGGTGAGCAGGATCTCGCGGTCGGGGGCTTTGTCGAGCCAGGCCCGATAACGGGCCACCTCGGTTACCACATCCCGATTGGTACGGAGGGTCCGATACTCCTGCTCGTAGCTCGGCGTGACCGGCTCGCCCGAGATCTGTACCACACCTAGCGTGTCGTGTTCGGGGAAGAAGGCGCCGATGTTGTGGTCGATCCCCTGCACCTGGTTCATCATCGCGTATTGGCCGGCTTTGGGAAACCGGACATCGACGATGTAGCGCTGCGCAGGCGCCAGCGGCACGCTCTCGGTCCAGCTTTCCCGCTCGTACCGCCCCACGTCCGCGCCGACCAGCTTCATGGTCGCCCCGGGAATGGTCCAGTTGAAAGTGCGGGTGTTGGACGCATTGGTGAGATAGAAGCGAACGATCTCTCCCGGGCGGGCCTCGAAACGGTAGTCGGTTTCGCCGTTGACGAGAAAAACGTTGCCGAAACGGCCCATCAGTGCATGGGTGGCATGCTCCGCCCCAAACGGCACCAGCCCCTGGTCGCCGAGCAACAGGTCGTCGAGCAGCAGCGTTTCCTCCCGATGCACCGGCCCGAAGGCATCGGGACGCTTCGGATGGACCAGGATATTGCCATAGAGCCCCAGATCCTGCTGGATGTCTTCGCGGAAGTGGGAGTGATACCAGTAGATTCCCGCATCCTTGAAGTGCACCCGGTAGAGATACTCCCCACCAATCGGCACCGGGTCCTGGGTCACCCCGGGAACGCCATCGCTCCGATTCTCCAGCCGGATCCCGTGCCAATGCACTGCGCTGGGCTGATCGAGCGCGTTCTTGAATCGCACGACCACCGTCGCATTCTCGGCGACCTGCAGCAGCGGACCGGGATATTGCCCGTTGTAGGCAAACATCACCAGCGTCCGGCCGTTGATGGTCCGGCGAACCAGCGATGCGGTGAGTTCGAGCGTGTCGCCGTCGGCAAGCTTGAGCAGCTGACGGGGCCGCGCCTCGGGCAGCAAGCGCGCATTCAACCCGGTGCCCGGGAGATACGGCGTCGCGGGCGGCACCAGTTCATCGACACCGGGCATCGGCATCATCGGCAGGCGCGGGTTCTCGGGCGGCATGAACCACTGGGCCGGCGGAACCGTATCGCCCCCCACGGCGTGACCGTGCCCATGCGCACCGTGGCCATGATCCGCCATCGCCGTGTCCGGCGTGCCCATCAGCATCATCATCGAATGCTGCTGCATTCGGATGCTCGGCGACATGCCGCGAAGCACCAGCCGGCCGGCCCGTTCGGTCACATCCGGCGAGGCCTCGGCGGTGATGAAGACCAGGAACTTGTCGTCGTCGATGTTACCGATCGGCGTCCGGCCGTTCTTGACCACACCAACTTTGCGCATCGGGTCGAGCGACGGCGGCGTAACCCACGCCACATAGGCCGTATACGGACCGAGCGACGACGGCGCCGGAAGATTCTCGACGACGACCGTAGCATCGTAGCGCTGATTGCCGGCCGCAGTAACCACGACGTCGTAAGGCGAGTCCGGCCGACCCAACTCCACGACGCCCTTCACATCCGGAACGTCGGGACGCGGAATCAGATCCAGGCAGTAGAGATCGGTGCTGGGACGCAGCAGGCTCGAAGCATCTTCCTCACACAGCGGACGGACGCCAGGCACCGGCACGCCCCCCAGGACCAGCGCACAAACGCCAAGCGCAAAAACCCGCAGCCACCGTCGAGACCCTCGAATCATCGCATACTCCGGTCGAACGACATCTCGTCGGGTCAGGGGGCCCGATTGAGATATTTGCTGGGAATCGGGTTGGCGGTCGTCTCGCTGTCCCAGAAGATGTTGACGATGTAATAGCGGGTGCCGTCGGTCAGCAGTTGGATGCTGTTGATACCGCGTGAGAACGGCGCCTCATCCTGGAGCGTCCGCTTCGAATCGTAGCTGCTGAAGGCATGAACGATATTGCCGAACCGCTCCTCGATCCGTCCGAGTTCCTGCTCGAAGAACCCGTCTTTCTCCATCCGCTGGCCGACCGAAGCGGCGAAGTCATCCGGCGAGAAGTTGGCCGAGATCCGGCCCTTGCCCTCCTGGTCGCGGCCGGTCGGGACCAGCCGCGCCCCCGGGGCAAACAGCGAACGGAAGCGATCCCAGTCACGCGCCTGCCCCGCCGGACCGGAGATCACGTCGTACAACGCCTTGATGATGGCATCGACCGACTCGACATCTCCGGCCTTCGCGGGCGGCGGAGGAGGCGCCAGCGGTGCAGTCTGCCCCACACCTGCGCCCGGCGTCATTGTTGCCAGAGCCACCGCACCCATCAGCGTATACACGAAATTTCTCATCGGTCTTCGAAGCTCCTGACATGCCTCAGAAAGGTGTCCCCGGCGGACCCTGCTCTCGCGGGGATGCGGGCGCAATCTGCCCGATTCCCCCACGGGACGCCAGAGCCGGACCGCTGTTATTCTTCGAGTCTCTGATTCATCTCCGGGTGACAGCCATTCGTATCGACGTACGGGAGGAAATCCTCGGTTCCGAGCCAGGCAGTCTGTGGGCGAAGTTCCGGCAGCCCGGCGGCCTGCGGGCGTTGCTGCGCCTGCTCGCGGCGGCATGGTGGACCGTCCTGCTGCTGCCCGTCCTGGTCGCCGGAATGGCCCTGGCCAGCCCGCGCGCGATCTGGCGGCGGCGGATGCGCAACCGGGTGGTCCGCCTCTGGGCCCGGGGGCTCGCCCGTATTGCCGGGATGCGGATCCAGATCCGCGGCACCCCGCCCGCCCCACCGTTCTTTCTGGTCGCCAACCACGTCAGTTACGTCGACATCGTGATGTTGCTGGCGACCACCGAAACCACCGTGTTCGTCGCTAAGCGTGAACTCGCCGAGTGGCCCTTTCTCGGCTACCTGACCCGCCTGGTGGGCACTATCTATCTCGATCGCGCCAGCCGGCGTGACGCGCGGCGCGCGATCACCGCAATCGAGCATTGTACCGCAGCGGGAGACGGCGCCATTGCCTTCCCTGAAGGAACCAGCTCGGACGGCGCCACCGTCTATCCGATGAAAGCGGCCCTGTTCGAGTGGGCTGCCCAGCAAGAGCGTCCGGTCCGCACCGCAACCCTGTACTATCAAACGCCCCCCGACGCGCCGCCGGCTCGGACGGCCGTCTGCTGGTGGGGGTCGGCAACCTTCCTCTCCCACCTGATCGACCTCTGCCGGCTCCAGGGTTTTGCCGGCACCATTCATTTTCACGTGGAACCGGTGCTCGGCGGCGATCGAACCGAACTGGCCAGCCAGGCCCGAGCGCGCATCGCGGAACATTTCGTTCCGCATTACGATTCACAGTCCCAACCGGAAGGCGTACGGTATGTCCACTCCTCGCCGTGAGTTTCTCGAGCGTCTCGCCGCAGGTGCCGCAGTTGCTGTCGGTCTCGGCGCCCTCGAGGTCGAACCCAGTCAGGCCCAGACCGGACAAGCCCCGACCTGGGACACCCGCTGGCCGGATCGGATCAAGGGGTCGCATCGTGCCGTGTTCGATGTCCCCGAAGTCGAGGGAGGGGCCGGCGTCCTGCGCGCCGTGATCTGGCGCAATCAGTACATGGCTGCCCTCGGCATCGACGGGTCCGACCTCACCTCTGTCACCGTGATCCGCCATTCCGCGATCCCGCTCGCCATGACACAGGCGTTCTGGGACCGCTATCAGGTCGGCAAGCAGCTCAAGCTCAAGAACGAGGCGACCAAAAAGATCACCAACGCCAACCCGGTCCTCACTCCGGACGAGAAGCTGCCACCGGCCTGGAAGGGACTCAACCTGGATGGCCTCGCGGCCAGTGGCGGGATCGTGCTCGGCTGCGACCTGGCCTTCAACTCGATGATTGCCATGGTGGCCAAGCAGGACAAACTGCCCCAGCCGGAAGCTCGGGCCCGGGCGCTCGAGATGCTGCACCCAGCCGTCATCCTGCAGCCATCGGGCGTGTTTGCGGTGATTCGTGCGCAGGAGGCGGGCTGCCACTACATCCGGTCGAGCTGACGTCGTCGCGACAGAACTCAGGCGAGGGTGAGCCGGGAGGAGCCGTCGTCGATCGACTGCGCTCCTCCCGGCTTTGGTTCGTCAGCGGCCGGGATTGAACAGGAAGAAGTCGTAGGCAGCGCGCGCGGCCTGCGCGATGGCGCGTTCCTGCGCCGACCCTTCACGGGTCGACTGCTTGACGAATGCGCTGACGATGACATGTCCGGCATTGTTGGGCAGCTCGATGATCCCGACATCGGCCGCGACACCCAGCCCGAGCGTGCCCGTCTTGTGCGCAACCCGTATGTCAGGGGGCAGCAGCCCCTTGATGCGCGCATTGCCGGTTTCACAGCGATACATGATGTCGAGCAGCAGCGCCGTGCTCGCCGGACTGAGTGCCTCTCCCTTGAAGATCTTGCGCAGCAGCGTGGTCATGCCTTCCGGTGTGGCGGTGTCGCGCTTGTCGGCGTAAAACCGATCGACGACCGCCTTCCGCTCCTCATCCGTTCTCGGCCGAGGCAAGGTCCGGAACAGACCAGGCGTCCACTCACCCTCGGGCGGCAGATTGGTAATCCCGACGGCATCCGCGATCAGGTTGAGCGTCGGACGATCCGCCGACACGCCCCGAACACCGAGCGCCGCCATCCGCGCATTGACCCGCTCACCGCCGCCTACGACACGGAACAGCACATCGGTAGCCGCGTTGTCGCTGATCAGCAGCATCAGTTCGAGCAGATTCCGAATCGAAAGCGCCACGCCCGGATCATCGAAGAGCCGCGTCAAGGTGCCGCTCCCCGGATGGAGGTCGCTCGGCTGCAGCGTGATCATACTGTCGAGCCGAATCCGGCCCTGGTCGACCTGATGCAGCAGCTCGACCGCGAGCGGAACCTTGACCGCACTCGCCATCGGGAAGTGGTCACCGGCGCCGACGAATACTTCGCGCCCGGTTTCGACGTGGTGAATCCCCACGCCCAGCACACCGCCCGAGATCGGCGCCACACGTTCGATTTCGGCCTTGAGCAGATCGAGTCGGCCATCTTGAGCAACCGCGGGCACAGCAACGCTGCCAAGCGCAACTGCCACGCCGACGGTCCGGAGAAGGGTCCGCATACGGGGCTTCCTTGGAGAGGGATCAGAGTATCGACACGGCGGTCGAACGGCGCCGAAAGGTAACCCCCGCCCCTCTATGGAGTCACGACTATGGCGTCACGAACAACGTGGCCCAGTCGCGGCCCTGGCGGGCCATGGCCTTGAGGTACAGCAGACCGGCGGCCGCATCATGGAAGTAGCGGTCGCCGCTACTCGCGTCGAGGGCTGCCAGCGTGGCCGCCGCCGGAATGGTGGCCGTGGTGCTGTAGTCCCGATAGACCCTGATGCCAGTCCCCTGATACGGGAGCACCAGTCTGACCCAGTCACCCTGCATCAGCCCGTTGACGTAGAGCTGTGGCTTGGTGGGCAACGCGGTCCGGTAGGCGACCCGATAGCTGCGTAATGCGGGCACCGTTGCCGACACGTGGTACGCCTGTCCCGGAACACCCACGTATCCGGTGGTCGCGCCATCGTCCCGGACCAGATCGAGCGGCGCCACCGCTGCCTGGTCCGCCGAGCGAATCCGGATATTGACGTAGCGCCCGCCGCAGATATGCGCATTCCAGACCGCGTCGAGCCGACAACCTGGCGTCACCATCACATCCGCGCGCGACACGATGAACTGCCCCGCCACACCCGTCAGACTGCCGTCCGTATCGAGCACCGCCGACGCTTTGTCGCCGTCTTTGTCGGCCCGGGGATTCTCGAAATAGAGCCGATTGGCGTTCACGAAGGACAACTGCGTGCCGAAGTTGCGAGGGTTGACCGGAAACCCGTTGGCCCGGTTGTACCCCAACGCGCTCATGTAGTTCGAGCCGCTCGGTGTGAAGTTGACGAAGGTGACTCGGTCCGCACCGACTCGGCCGTCATAGAACTCGTAGCCGCGCACCGGGAAGTTGGCTGTGAAGGCCGTCGCCGAATTGTCGGTCCGCCCGACCACCAGCGCGTTCTCGAGAAACGACTCGCTCGATGCGAAGGTGGCACCGATATGATTGTCGCTCAGCACCGCACCAACCAGCTTGTGGCCGGTGCCGCGAAGCCAGACCGCGCGACCGGTGTGCTTGTACCCGACGAAGTTGCGAAAGACGGTCTGCACCACAGCGGAACCGGTGTTGCCGGGCGTTTCCCGCGCGGTATGGTGCGCCGTCTCGATGGTGCCGTCGGGCCGGGGCCCGTGATCGACGTTGAGGCCGGTGTTCCGGTTCGAATGCGCCACGTTGTCGGAGAACTCGCCCAGCGGCGTCTGCCTGGGCAGCGCCGGGTGCCCCGAGGAGAGTCCCGTCGGCGACACCGGCAGAGCAAACCAGAATCCGAAGCCGCGCGAGCCGGCCGCTACGTTCCGGCGAAAGACGTTATCCGGATTGGTGATCCAGAAGGTGGCCGGATCGTTGTCCGATGGCAGCACCCGATCGGCCGCCACCTCCGGACGGCGGGTGACCAGGCCGAGATTGTCCTCCAGGACGTTGCCGGTTTCGGCGCCGTCTTCGAGGAAGAACGCATGCCCCAGGTTGTCGTAGCAGACGTTCCGGGAAACCGCGAGGCGCTGGGTGCCGTGGATCGTCAGGCAGCGGTTGAACGTCTTCCAGACGCTGTTGCTCCTGAAGTACTGCCCTTCGACCGAACCCGCCATGTGCCAGTGCATCGGGTACCGGGCCAATTTGCCCTTCTGACCCATCCGGGTGAACTCGACGCCCTGCACCCGGGCCTGGGCACCCGCGTTGACGACGACCTGCCCCCCGGATCCCGCCGCCAGGCTGCTCGAATCCCCCTGAATCACGATGTTGCGACTGAGCAACCCGACTTCGCCTCGCTGATCGACCGGCCTCCCCTCGATCTGCTGCACCACACCCCAATGGCGAAACCGGAGCGCCGGCTGAAACGTCACCGTGTTCCCCTGCACCCCCGATATGACCACTTCCTCGGCCTGAAACGGATCGAAGTCGGTCGACGCCAACACGATCCGTTCACCAGCGCGCCAGTCGACCGATCCTGCCAGTGTAATCTGCGTCACGCCCCGTTCCGCCGTGGTGCTCAACTTCGTCCAGGTAGTCCGCAACTCGCCGTGCAGATCGAGGGTGCCGCTCAGGACGGCCAGAACCTTCCCTCCCATACCCTGAACATCCTCGGTATCCGATCCGGTCAAGCTGATCACCGCTCGGTGCGTATAGGGAGCCTCGGCCGTTCCGACCCGCAAACCGCCGCGCACCACGATCCAGTCGGCGGTCAGATTGAGATCCTGACGATCGAAATGCAGCTGACCATCGATGGTTAAGCTGCGCAGTGCGGGCGGGGAGACATCGAGCACCACCACCCGGTCGGCGGGGATGGTGACGGATTCTCCTGCAACCGGGACTCGATTGTCTGGCCAGATCGACGGGTCGGACCACCGCAGGGAACCCGGCGGAGAGCCGGGGGGCGGTTCGAGGTGCTCACGCTCGGTAATGCAGCCGCCCGTCAGGGTGAGCAGAAGGACGGCGTGACGAACAGCAGATGACCGAACCATCGACCACTCCGGCGCACGAACGGAATCAGGCCGGAGTCGAGAACGACGCGAAGACTCGATTCCGACGGATTGGACCCAGGTCCGCCGCAGTGGTCGCACATTCCACGCCGCCCCAGGGCCGGGACGGCGCTTGCACTCGAACCGCTAAACCGGCTCCCCGGACCGGCGATCCGAGCAATCTTTCGCAGTCACCGGCTCGATTCCGCGATCCGTCGTCAGGATCTCGGTCTCAGATTCCGTCGGCGCCCACCAGGCATATAGCAGGATGCGAGGCCGCTCCGCGCGGGAACCGGCCCGCGCTAGCGATGGCAGTTCGAATGGAAGGGATACCGAGGTCATTTGCGAAGTCCTTTGTGGATGTCTACGTTCCAGACAATCGTCCCCCCCCGTTACCCCGTCGTGACCGCTATCGCTCCTCGTTTCGTGGCATTGGCATCCGTATGATCGAGCTTCGCACCCTGGGAGCAGTCGATCTTCGTTCCTCCGATGGAGCCGAACTTCGTGCTGTGCTCCAGCAGCCGAAGCGGCTGGCGCTTCTGGTCTATCTGGCCTCGGCCAAGCCCGGCAAACTGATCCGGCGGGACTCGCTCCTGGCCCTGTTTTGGCCGGAATTGGACCAGGACCATGCCCGCGCCGCGCTTCGCCGCGCCCTCTACTTCCTCCGCCAGGCTGGCGGCGCCGACCTGATCGTGAGTCGCGGCGACGAGGAAGTCGGCATTGCGACCGACCGGATCTGGTGCGACGCCAACGCCTTCGATCAGGCCATCGACGACAACCAGCTGGAGCAGGCACTGGACGCCTACCGGGGCGACTTTCTCGACGGCTTCTACGTCCAGGGCGCGCCGGAAGCCGAAGCGTGGCTCGACCGGGAGCGGATCCGGCGGCGCTATGACGCGGCACTGGCCTCCTGGCGCCTGGCCCGCACCGCCCTGCCCGACCTGTCCGCCGCCGCGCGGTGGGCCCAGCGGGCCATCGAGCTGGCCCCGCAGGACGAGGACGCCATTCTGGCTTATCTGATGGAATTGGAGCGGCGGGGCGAACGCAGTCTGGCGCTCCGCCTCTACGCCCAGGCGGCCGAACGAATCCAGACCGAGTTGGGTACCGCGCCCCACGCCAAGCTGACCACCGTCGCCGATCGGATCCGAAATGCCGGTCCGGCCACCGCCGCGCTGTCAGCCAAACGCGACGAGTGGCTGGTAGCCGTCTGCCCCTTCGTGGTCCGGGGCGACCCCGCCCATGCTTATCTGGCCGAGGGCATGGTCGACCTGCTGAGCACCAAGCTCGATGGGACGGGCGCGCTCCGCACCACCGACCCGCGCACCGTGCTGCAACTGGCCGGAGCCAGCGCGTCAACCGGTGCCGACCTTGCCAGCGGAGCGCGAATCGCCGAGCAACTTGGCGCCGGCCTGTTTGTCATCGGCACCATCGTCGAAAGCGGCGGGCGACTCGAAGCAAGCGTCAGCCTGCATCAGGCGGACCGAACCCTCCGGGTCCGCGTCGAAGGGCGCACCGAGGCGGAAAGCGGCCTTTTCGACCTGGTCGACGAACTGATCCGCCGCCTGGTGGCAGACTTCGATCAATCGGCCGCCGGCCGCCTGAGCCGGCTCGCGGCGCTGACCACCAGTTCGCTACCCGCGCTGCGCGCCTACCTGCAGGGTGAGCACGAGTTCCGACTCGGGCGCCACCTCCAGGCCCTCGACCTGTTCCGCCGTTCGACGGTCGAGGATCGCTCCTTTGCGCTGGCCTACTATCGCCTTGCCTCTTCGCTGGCTGCCAACGCCCTGATCGGCCCTGCGCGGCAGGCGTCGGCCGATGCCTATCGGCATCGCGACCGTCTCTCGGACCACGACCGCCTGCTCCTCGAGGCGCAACACGCCTGGCTCCACGGCCACACCGCCGAGGCGGAACGTCGCTACGCCAGCCTGACCATGGCGTTTCCCGAGCACGTCGAGCCATGGTATCTACTCGGCGACCTGCTACTCCATGCCAACCCCTATCGGGGCCGCTCGATCGCGGAGGCCCGCGAACCGCTCGAGCGCGCGCTCAGCATCGACGGTGCGCACGTCGGCGCACTTACGCAGCTGGCGCGGATTGCCGCCCTCGAGGGGCGACGCGACGACCTGGCCCGCCTGGTCGACCGCGCCCTGCAGCTGAGCCCGACCGCCGATCAGGCCCTGGGACTCGAAGTGCTGCAGGCGTTTGCGCTCGGTTCGTCGGCGGAGCAGGACGCCGTGGTCGAGTCGGTGGCCAAGGCGCCGGGGCTCGTCATTGCGCGCGCCTTTACCGACATCACGCTCTATGTGCGCGACCTCGAAGGGGCCGAGCGCCTTGCCGCCGCCGTGCTCCCCGCGGCCCGGTCGACCGACTTTGCCGCGCTCGGCAACATCATCCTGGCCCACCTCGAGTTTGCCCTGGGGCGAGACGGCGCGGTGGCCGCGCGCCTGCTGACCGCGAGCCGCCTCGAACCGGTCTGGGGGCTCGAACTGCGAGCCTACTTTGCGGCCCTACCGTTTGCCGACGTACCGGCCGAGGACCGGAGCCAGGTCGAGGCCGAGCTGAACGCCTGGGATCCGAACGACCTGCCGGCGAGCATCGCGCCGCCCTTCGTCTTTCACGACGGGCTGCACCCGCACCTCCGCAGCTACCTGCTCGGCCTGCTGGCGGCGCGGCGTGGTGATACGGCCGCGATCAGACTGGCTGCGGAGGCTCTGTCAGAGCTGGCGGTGCCCGCCGGCGCCGAGGCGATGGCCGAGCAGTTGGTGCGCACATTGGATGCGCTGGTGTGGCGCCTCGAAGGTCGGCCGGGCGACGCCCTGGCCGCATTGGAACGATTGAAAACCGACGTCTGGTTTCAGTATGCCGTCGGCTCGCCGTTTTTTGCGGGAACCTACCAGCGGTTTCTCCGCGCCGAACTGCTGGAACAGGTCGGTCGCGTCGATGAAGCGATTCGATGGTGGGAAACCATTGCCCAGCGCTCGCCCTTCGAATTGGCGTTTGCCCCGGCTGCGGCCCGCCGTATCAGGCAGGCCGCATCACCACAGGTATCACCACGATGAAAGCAACCATGCGACGAGCGACGGCAGGCTTCCTGATTGCGGGTACACTGAGTGGCTGCACCGGGTGGCGCGCTCAGAACGTACCCGTCACCGAGGTGATGGCCCGTAACCCGGAAGTGATCCGGGTCAGCACGGCGGACTCCTCGGGCATCACCGTCTTCAGCCCGAGGATCCAGAACGATACGCTGACGGGTTTCCCGACCGACCTCGCCATCCAGCGCGTCACCGTCCCGGTGCAGGATATCACCGGTGTTTCGACGCGCTATAAACACATCGGGAAAACTCTGCTGGCCGGGCTTGCGATACTGGGAGGCATTGCGGTGTACGGACTGCTCCAGACCCTCAACGCCGTCCAGTAGCTCGGCATACCAGCGCGCCAAGTACTGCCACCCGCCCGCGCGGGCGGGTCAGCGCGCATCGTCGGCCCGGAGCACGGTGGCCGGATCGACCGCGAGCGCACGCCGGATCGGCCCGATGCACGCGAGGGCGGCGGTAGTCAGCACGAGCACGGCCGCGCCGGCAAAGACGGTCGGATTACCCGGCGATACCTCGAAGAGAAAACCGCGCACCACCCGCCCGAGCCCGAGCGCCCCGACCACCCCGACCAGGAGACCGAGCAGCACCGGACGGAGCGCGTGCCCGAACGCCGTCCCCGCGACGTTCGTCCGTGGCGCACCGAGCGCGAGGCGAAGGCCGATCTCCCGCGTCCGGCGCAGCACGATGAAGCCGACCACGCCGAACAGTCCCACCCCGGCAAGCAGGAGTGCCGCCGAGGCGAAGACGCCGAGCACGATCGCGCGCAGCTTGGGGACGGCGACGGCATCATCCAGAACGTGGGCGAGCAGCGTCCCGTCGAACGGCATTTCCGGATCCAGCCTGGCGAGCTCGGCCTGCGCCGCGCGCAAGACCGGGCCGGGAGGTCCGTCGACGCGGGCAACGACGCTCACCAGCCGGATCTGGGGCCGCTGCCCCTGCGGGAAGTACATGGCCGGGTCCGATTCCACCCCGGGGCCGTCATGGCGCACGTCGCCGACGACGCCGATGATCGCGGCCCAGCCCTCGTCCGACGGGACGAGCTCCATCCCCGGCATCCGCACCAACCGCCCGAGCGGATCGGACCCCGACAGGTAGGCACGGACGAAAGCGTCGTTCACGATCGCGACGCGCGGGGCGCCCGCACGGTCGTGCGGGGTGAAGTCGCGCCCGCGCATCACGGGAATGCCCAACGTCTCGAAGAGCCCCGGGCTGACCACCCGGAAGTCTGCGGTGGCCCCCGGTCCGCCGGCACTGGAGGGCTCGCCCTGGATCATGCCGCCTCCGTTGGGGCTGCCCCGGAGCGGCACCGCCGTCGTCAGCGCGACGGACGCGACACCGGGAATCGCCGCCAGCCGCGCGCTTGCCTCCTCGAGAAAGAGCGTGCGCCGCTCGAGATCTCCGAAGGGGTTGCCCGCGTCGACGGGGCGCGGCAGCGCGATCACCACCCGACCGTCGCTCCGAAAGCCGAGATCCTGATCCAGCATCCGCATCAGGCTGCGGCTCAGGAGCCCCGCCCCCGCGAGCAGCACGAAGGTTGCCGCGACCTCGACCCCGATGAGCGTCTGGAGCACTCGGCTCGGCCCGACGACCCGATGGCTGGGACGCGCCGCGGCCCCCTGCTCGACCGACCGCGCGGCCCAGAGCGCCGGCACCACTCCCGCGACGACGCCGACCACCACCACGAGGCCCGCCACGAACGCCAGGAACGGCAGATCGATCGGCAAGGTCCGCACGAACGGCACCATCCGGCCGACGGCACGGACGAGCGCCTCCCGTAACGGAAGCCAGGCGGCGACGCCGAGCACAACGCCCGCCGCCGCGAGCAGGGTGCTCTCGACCACGAAGCGGCGGACCAGGTCGGTCCGGGTCGCTCCGAGCGTCCGGATCATGACGAGCTCGCCCTGTCGCTTGGCGGCCCGCGCCAGCAAGAGGGCCGTGAGGTTGAGCAAGGCGATCAGCAACAGCAATCCGACCGCACCCTGCAGGAGTCGGAGCACCCGAGGCGATTGCCCGAGCAGGGTCTCGCGTAGCGGAGTGACCCGGGCTCCGTCGGCGAGAAAATCGCTGTCCACCTCGCCGGCGACGATCTGCCTGGTGAGCGCCGAAAGCGATCGAGTGGCCGCCTCCGGATCGACGCCGGCGCGGAGCCGGCCGATGACGCGCCAGTTGTGGGCCGTCCGGCTGGGGCCGTCGTCCCACCGCTCGGCCGGCATCCAGAGCTGCGCGCCGACCGGGAAATCGACCCGGTGCGGCATCACGCCCACCACGGTCGCGGCCAGGCCGTCGACGCGGACCTGCCGGCCAAGCACGTCGGGATCCGCACCGAAGCGGTCGCGCCAGTAGCCTTCGGCGAGCACGACGGCCGGCGCGCCGCCTGTCACCGCCTCCTCAGGCGCGAACCACCGGCCCAGCATCGGCTCGACCCCCAGGACGGCGGAAAACGCGCGCGAGGCCACGGACAGGGTGATCGTCTCCGGAGCGCCGGCCCCCGTCAACACCGCGTTGTCGCGATAATAACCCGCCAGGTGAACAAAATCGTCGGCCATGCGCTGCCAGTCGCGGAGATTCGGCCCCGCCACCGCCATCCCCCGGCCCTGCCGTGTCTCCACCACCGTGACGATCCGATCGGCGTCCGGATAGGGTAGCGCGCGGACGAAGGCGGCGTTCAGGATGCTGAAGACCGCGATGTTGGCGCCGACGCCGAGCGCGACGAGCAGCACGGCCGCCACGGTGAACCAGGGATCGCGGCGGAAGCCGCGCAGAGCGAGCCGCAGGTCACTCCACCACTTGCCGATCACTTCGGCGCGGCGCATCCGGCGTTCCCGCACGCGATCGATGGCAAGCACCCGCCGCGAGAGCGCGGCCCGGTCGCCCAACTCGTCGGCGGCCAGCCGGGCCGCTTCCTCCGGAGCGACGCCCTGGCGGAGCAGCTCTTCCTCGGCAAGCACTCGATGCAGTTCGAGCTCGTCCGCGACGTCCGCCTCGACCCGGCTCCTGCCGGTCGCCAGCCGAAAAAGCGAGCGGAGCGTACCCATCGTGGGTCAGCTCCTTGCCGCGGCGAGGATCTTCCCCACGGCCGCCACATACCGACGCCAGTCGGCATCCTGGGTTTGCAACTGTTTCCTGCCGAGACGGGTGAGCCGATAGTATTTGGCGCGGCGACGATGCTCGGTGATGGCCCACTCGGACTCGAGCCAGCCGCGCTGCTCCATCCGATGCAGCGCCGGATAGAGCGCGCCCTGTTCGATGGTCAGCGCCTGATCGGTGGTGTCCCGAATCCAGCGGGAGACTTCGAAGCCGTGTTTGGACCCCCAGGTCAGCGCCTTCAGGATCAGAAAATCGAGAGTGCCCTGCAGCAAATCGACGGAACCGGCCATGGGTGCTCCTGACGGGTGTGTTACCTCAATCTCTTAGCCTAAGCAGTTTAGGTCAACGGAGGCAAAAAACGCCGCCATACCGTATCAGATCCCGGCAAGGCGGCGTTCGTTGCAATGACCGGGTCAGTTGCCCTGGCAGCTCCGGCCCGCGGCCGTCCGGCAGAGCTCGACGACTTTGAGCGCCGGATCGGCCTCGATGTCCTTCCGATCAAAGAGAATCGGTTTCGATTCCTTGCGTGAAAAGAGCACCGTCTGGTCCGCATGGTGCGGCGAGTCGGGATCGTCCGACTGGGACGAGGCCAGCAGCGACCGTCCCACCGGGCCGCGATCGGTAAACTGGACCCAGGCGACATAGCTGGTGGCGTGCATGATGGTATTCCACCCCTGCCCCGGCACCCACCCCGACCCGTTCATGACGAGATTGTACTGCCCGGTCGGGACCGGTCCTCCGTGGATCGGAATCCTGAGGCCGGCGCGCTCCTCGATCTGATAGTCGCGCAGCTTGGCCGCCAGTGGCATGCCGGAGTCGCGGAGGTTGGCGATGGCGGTTGCCAGGGCGCGGGTCACACGCGGGTTCCTGACGTCGAGTCCCCGCGGCGTATTCACCGGATCCATGGGGTCGAACGGGACCGTGAACAGATCCGCCTCCGGATGCGCGGCTTGCGTTAGGTTCTCCATGAAGCGGCGCCAGAGCACCGCACCGGGGCTGTCGAGGTCGTCCGTCATGTCCCAATCGGCCAGCACGTCACACGCCTCGGGGATGCCCTTTTGCACCGGCAGGGTTCGGCAGTGGGCCACCAGAGGGTCGCGCCAGATTTCCGCCGAGTAGACCCGGTTATCCATCGTGATGGTTTCGAGGTCCGCCAGCGAGAACCGCTGGCCGGGCCGTCCGTCGGTACCGCGCAGCCGTCCCTCGATCTTGCGGAGCCCGGCCCGAGTCCTCAGGCTCCTGGGCGTTCGTTCGTCGCCGACGATGGCATCGAACCCTTCGAGCAGATTGTCGGCGTGATTGGCCCAATGGCTGTCGTTCGAGTTGGTGGCATAGTCCCAGCGATCGAGCATCGGCAGCCGTCTGGGTCCGAAGATGCCGGACACCGGCGCGTCCGGATCGGTGCCCCACTCGCAGTCCTTGCGCCAGCCGTCGAACACCAGCAGCTGCTGCCGGCCCCACAGCTCTTTGCCGAGATCGGAGGTGACGCAGGCCGCCCGCATCGCGTCAGTCACGTGCGGCACCGACGAGCGGTCGCCATAGATGACCCGCCCCTGATCATCCGCAGCTATCGTGTTGAGCCAGCCAAGCCCCAGATACCGCCGGCCGGCCAGATCGAGTGCTTCCGCCGAGCGAGCCGCATTCATCTCGTAATGCTGATTGAGCCAGCGGAAGCTGGTCGACACGATGCGAACCGCGTACGCAGTCGTGGGCGTCCAGACGAAGTTCGCATTGGCAATGACGGGACTGACGTGCGTCTCCCAGAAGGTGTGGCTTTTCCGGGTCAGTCGGCCATCGTCCTCCCGAGCCTCGACCGTGACCTCTCTCGGCGTCATCCGCCGGGTCACGCCCTCATACTGATAGGCGGTCGGGTCGCCCGGCGTGAGTCGGAGCTGATAGACCGTTTCCCGCTTCGGCACGCTAGCCGTGTGGCTCCACGCGACGTTCCGATTGAAGCCGAGCAGCACCAGTGGAATGCCGGAGAAGGTTCCGCCGTAGACGTCGAGCGTGCCCGGCACGGTCAGATGAACTTCGAAGAATCGTTCCGGCTCGTGCCAGCGCCAGTGCGGGTTGATGAAGACCATTCCCTTGCCGTTGTCCGTGGCGTCCCGACCAAGCGCAATCACGTTACTCATCGTCAGGCGCGGCGCCGCTTCCTCCGGTGGCAACGAGGTTCCGGATCCACTCGGCCCCTGCCCGGGTCGGACGGCATCGACGGTGGGACCGATCCAGTTGGCGTTGAGCATCATCGCCGTGTGCAGGGCGCGCAGGTAGACGTCCCGTTCCGTGATGGGGCGGACCCAGGCCTGACCACGGCAGCGGGCATCCGGGAGATTGGCGACACCGACCTGCTCGAGGTAGTGGTTGTACCCGGCGACGTAACCCCGGACGATCTCCCGAACCTCGGGAATCGGGCCCGTCGGCGGGGGTTGCCGCAATTCCTCTCCGACGATGTCGCGATCGATCAACCATTGCCAGTAGAAATCGCTTTGGAGATTGGTCACGGTCTGCCGGCCATCACGCTTCCCCTCGACCCCGAAGAATCGGGCGCGTTCGGCACGGACGGTAACCCATCGGTCTGCGATGGTGCAGAGATCCGTGGCCGCGATGGCATAGCCGTGGCCAAATCCGACCCCGGCCAGGTTGTCGGCATGAACGTGCGGTACGCCGTACGCCGTCGTGCTGATGCGAGCGCGAAGTGGCGCCCCTTCCCCGGCCGGCGCCCGCTGTGCCGGCGCATCGTGGACCCAACCGGCCAGGTACCCCAACGCTACGAGACAAGCCGTCCCCCAATGGGATACGGTACTCCGAATGCGCGACGGCATCATTCGACTCCGGCGGAAGGATGGATGCGAATGCTTGAAATCATACGGGATCGCACCAGGGGCGCAATCACGTCGGGCTCGGAGCCGAGCGGCGGCCGCTTCAGCGCATGAAGCCGAACCCGACCGCCCATCCTTTGGTGGGATACGATGACAGTTGCCGCGTGATCGCGACCGTCAGGTCGAACGGCGCCAGAAATGGTGTCAGGCCATCGAAGCGCAAACCGACCTCGCCGTAGGTCCGATCGGTCGCATCGTGCACACCAACCGGTCGCGGCCCCGCGCGATTCCAGGCCGTCCGGAACGCACCGCCCTGCACGCTGACCCGGACGGGCAGGTCGCGAATCACCGGAATGCCGCTGGCCGCAAACGGCAGCCGTCCGAACTCATGCCTGGCGGTCACCGCCCAAAGGCGGTTCCCCGCAAACAAGGTGTCTCCCATGGCGTTGAATCCGATCCGCTCGAGACCGAGCGGGTCGGTCCCATGATCGACGCCGAACTGTCGTTGCGGAGGAAGCGCGCCTCGGCTCCATCCCGCGACGCTGCGGAGCGTCAGGGCTCCGATCGTGCCGATTCGCCGCCGATGCATCGCCTCGACCTGGAAGCG
This sequence comes from uncultured Gemmatimonas sp., assembly GCA_964619465.1. Taxonomy (GTDB): domain Bacteria; phylum Gemmatimonadota; class Gemmatimonadetes; order Gemmatimonadales; family GWC2-71-9; genus SHZU01. The sequence goes on along the minus strand of CAZUES010000028.1, from coordinate 25,471 downwards.
GCGATACGAAAAATCCGAGGCAATCCAGTCGGGGTCGGACAGCTCGGCGGTGAACTGCACCCAGCTCCATGCCAGCGTCGGAAGCGGATAGTCTCCCCCCTTAGCGCGCATTACCGGCCGAGTATCGAGACTCAACCGGCCGGTCAGCGATCGGAGCCGTCCCGGGATAATCGGGGCGTTGTCCCGCACGATCCGTTCACTGCGCCGAACGGTGAAGTCGGAGGAAACCGGAAGATTGGCCTGTCGAGCATCGCGATAGTCGCCTCCGACGCGCACCTTGCCGATCAACCGCGCATCGACCGACAGCACCACGCCGCGTTCGCGGTAATAGTCGAACGGATCGCGGGCCACCAGGGCGTGCAAGGTGGCGTCCCGCCCGGAGGACGGCAACGTCGGCCGCACCATCGTTTCGTCGTGATAGCGCCAGCCGATCCAAAGATCGCGAGACGGGACGACGCGGAAGTCGCTTCCGACCTTGTACTGGACCCGATCATCACCGGTGCCGTAGCCGAGTTTGGCGGCCAGGCGAACGCCGTCACTGACGGGACGGAATAGGCTGGCGCCGAAGTAGGCACCGTCGACGCGGTTGAAGTGCAGGAAGTCGGCGCTGCGCGAATCGACGATTCCCTCCAGAACCAAGCGCGCCAGGCTCCGCAACGGACCTCGACGGCGATCGGCAATCGAGTCGATCCGCGTCCATGCGCGCGTTTCCACCCGGGAGAGAGGCGGATGGGCAAGATCGGTCCAGCGGGTCGAATCCGCTCGATCCGCATCCGGCTCCACCACGACGCGATAGTGGAAGTCCCGGTCCACCCCGCGATCGACGCTGAACGACCCCATCGTGGCGATGTGCTCGATACCCAGTCGTCTCGGCAGACCGGGCAACGGAACCTTGAACGCCAGCTCCGCGGCGAACCGGATCTCGCGCGGCAACCAGAGCCCGTCCCCCTGCTCCGCCAGCAGCTGCCGATAGCGCACGTTGACCAGGGGACTCAGCTGCGCACTGGCGTTGAGGCCGACATCGATGACAGGGACCCGGTAGGTCGAGTCGAGGATGTCGATCACCCCGATGAACGCCGGTGAAACCTCCGAGCGCGGCTCGAGGGCCAGACGATAGGCCAGGCCCTGCTCGAGCCGCAGCGTGTCCAGGATTCGGTAGCGATAGTGGCGCAGCGCATCGTCGGCAATCGGTGAGGGCAGCAGATGCGGACCGAGCTCGATCCGATCACGGCTGAAGTTGAGCAGTTCGCCGACTGTGACGATGTTGTTGTCCGCCGGCACGTTCCCCGACTGGCGGCGCGCGACGATCCGCTCCTGGTACCGGTCGGGATGCCGCCAGCTGACGTCGATCCGAGATTCGGTGATCGCCAGAATCGACTCGGCCGAATCCGCCGATTTGGTGAGATCGCGAATCAGCAGACGGACGAAGCCCGCATGCTCGTAGTCGCGAAGCCCCGCCAGGGCGTCACGCTTGGCGGCAATGGCTCGGCGGATGATCCGCTCGGCCGGATCCTCCTCCGCGGTGACGGTGAGTTCCTCCAGTTCGAGCGGGCGAGGCACCAACCGGATCACCAGCTGCGATGAATCCGCGCCCACCAGCAACGGCACCGAAACGGGATGATAGCCGACCCGGCGAACATCCACCGTCCAGCGCCCCGCGGCGAGTTCGAGCCGGAACAACCCGGCATCCGTCGTCAGCTGCGATTGGCCCGATTCGGCCACCCGGACCACGGCCAGGCGGATCGGCTCTCCCGAGAGCGAGTCGATCACCATACCACTGATCCCGACCACGGGGCGTTCCTGCCCCAAGGCCGGCTGCGCCCCGAACAGGAGCACACCAAGCAACACGGCCTGCCAGGTCCGGCCGCTCATATTACTTTCTGCGCACTTGCTGACCCGATCGCGGCGAGCGGCAACGCAACGACACCCCGAAGCGATGATTCCATGACCCCTCGGACGATCGGGACGGCGGCAGCGGCCACAACAAGACGCCCCCGCACGACGCGGAGGCGTAAAGTGTTACCATACATTGACTTACCACATAGCAGGGGCGGGACTCGAACCCGCGACCCCGGCATTATGAGTGCCGTGCTCTAACCACCTGAGCTACCCTGCCGCAGGGGTGCCAATCCTATCTGTACGCGGTATCAGGGTCAAGGTTTCCGCGCCCATGGTTGGTCACCGATGGTCGACCAGGTCGTGGGAACGGTGACCGGTCCCGTCGATCTCTCGATCGAGCCACCCGTCGTCACCTGCGAAGCCGTTGTCTCGGAGGCCTGCTTCCTCCTGGGTCGCCTCACGGGCGGACAGGACGCCGTCATAGCCCTGATCGCGAACGCGATTCTCACCATCGACTTTCGGCTGGGGCCGGAGGTCAGTGCCTTGCGCGAGCTGATGCGCAAGTTTCGCAGCGTGCCGATGTCGCTGGCGGATGCCTGTCTCGTACGGATGACCGAGCTCGACACCGAGAGCGTCGTGGTCACTCTGGATAGCGATTTCCGCACCTACCGGAGGAACCGCTGGCAGGTCGTCCCGACGATCATGCCTTGGGCCACGACCCCGTGAAGCCATCCCCCCATTGGATGGACTTGAACCCGGCGAGCGTAATGCCTGACGACCGACGCGTGCTCGCTACGGTTTCACGAACAACTGGACGATCTCGCGGGCCAGCGCCTCGAGCCCCCGGTTGTTCGAGTTGGTGAGGATCGCGACGGACACGCCGGCATCCGGTACCACAAGGAGATAGGCGGAGGCGCCGACGTGCGACCCGCCATGCCCGACGGCAAGCCGGCCCTCGAGCTCCGTGGCCCGCCAGCCGAGCCCGTAGCCGGTCGACGTGCCGGTTGAGGTTGTCATCGGCGTGAACAGCAGTTGGCGCGTCTCGGGGCGAAGCGTCCGGCCGGCCAGCACACCGTGAGCAAACCGCGTCAGGTCGTCGGCCGTCGAGAGGAAGCCGCCACCCGCCCAGACGTCGCTGTTGTCGACGGCCGGGCCGTTGACCGCCGTGCCCGTTGTATCAACGACGTAAAACGCCGTCCGTCCGGGGATGATCCGTGCGTAGTGGTCGGCGATCGTCTCGGCCATGCCAAACGGATCGAACACGAGGCGCTGCATCGTCTCGAGGAAATCCTGTCCGGCCGCGCCTTCCACGACCGCCGAGATCAGGTTCCAGCCGAAGCTCGAATAGGCGTAGCGCTCCCCCGGAGGAAATCGGAGCGGTCGGTCCTGAAACTTCGCGAGTGCGGCGGTAACGGTCGGATAGTGCACCGTATTGACGACGTCTTCCCGGGTATAGTGAGGAATCCCGGAGAGATGCCCGGCAAGCTGCCGAGTCGAGATCGGATGCCCCTTGTCGGGAAAGGACGGGACATACCGCTGGACCGGCGCATCGAGATCGAGGCGCTTCTCCTGCCACAGCGCGGCAACCGCGATCGACGTCAACGTTTTTGAGATGCTGCCGATCCGGAACTTCGTCCGCGGCGTGGCCGGCGCCTCGAGCTCCAGATTGGCGAATCCGAACCCCTCCGACCAGACGACCTCGCCGTGTCTCGCCACGGCGACGCTCGCCCCGGGAACGTGTTGCCGCTCGAGATGGTCGCGAAGACGGGCTCGAGCCGCTTCGATGGCGGCCACGGCGGGCTGCTGCTGCGCAGCGACGTCCGCTGCCGGAACGATCAGCGCGGAAATGAGTGCGGCGGAGGCGAGCCGCGCGAGGAATCGAGTCATCGTCATCGAGAAGGTTTAGTTGGGAATATTGGGGTTGTTCTGGCGCTCGATGTCGGGCAGCGGAACGCACAGCTGCGACCCGTAGGAACCTCCCTTCTCGAACGCCGTGCCTGGTGCCGGTACCAGGGGAAGATTGCCCCGAATGATGTCCCACAACCGGCGGCCTTCGAGAAAGAGCTCGCGGCTTCGTTCCTGATAGACCTGCGCACGGATCTCCGCCTCGTCGGCGCTCTGGAAGTGCGGCAGACCGGCGCGATCGTGCAGTCCGTTGATGATGTCGACCGCCGCCTGGCCACCGTCGATCTCCGCGATGATCAGCTGCGCTTCCGCCCATTTCGCAATCGGCGTCGGCGTGGTTGACGCCGGAAACTTGCTGGTTCGCCAGATCGGGGTTCGTGTGTCCGCACCGTTGACGCCGGCATTGGTGATGGTTCCCGCGCGGAGGTCCGACACCCCGCCGAACGCCAGGTCGCGGAAGGGTGGCGCGATCGTGGCATAGTTCCCGACGGACAGCGCGTCGTGGATCCGATTCTGGCGTCGGACGATGCCGGCCGAATGGGTCGCGTTCGCCACGAAGTTGGCCGGCACCAGCATCGCGTCGGCACGCGCGTCGGCATCCTTGCCCAGATTGAGGCGCACCCGGGCGCGGCCGAGCCGCGCCATGTCGAGCGTCGCGGCGTCGTTCGCGGCCGCAGCCTGCTCCAGGGCCAGTGTGAATCGTGTTTCCGCCGCGGCGAAAAGCTGCGCCGGTGTCATCTCCGCACCGATGTCGATGGCGGCAGAGCACATGCTCTCGCCCAGCAGGGCCAGGCTGAACCCGCCATACGCCGCCATCTGCCCCAGCAGACGTCCCCTTCCGGTCACCTCGGCATCCGAGAACGTCTCCAGCCGCGCAATGGCGTCGTCCGCCTGGAAGCGCGCCTGGGAGAGCGGCGTATAGAGGCCCGGGGACTGTCGACCCGCGCACGTCGTGGTATGCGCCGGGCTCGCGGCGGAGACGGTGCGCCGGTCGATCTCCCACCCGGTCGTAGCTCCCTGCGCATCGGCCAACTCGTCCGAGACGAGCCCGGTGAAATACGCGACCTGCGTCTGCGCACATTCGAAGCTGGCAATGGCACTCGCCACGAGGAGGCCCACGGCCGCGGGGCTATCGAGGTCCGATGCCGCGACACTGCCCGCCGCTTCCTGCTCCAGCAGTCCCGAGCAGCCCGTGGTGAGGACCACGACCGCGGTGACGACCGCCGCACGCACCCGATGCGGCATCCGGTGACCGACCCAACCTCGTAAACGGCGTACCCGCATGATCGAAGCTCCTCCGGTCGAACGACCGTTTAGAAGGTCAACCGAATCGAGGTGATGAGCTGCGCAGCCACCGGGATCTGTGCCTGGGCAAACTGGACCGAGTTGGACGTTTGGACGTGGGTTTCCGGATCGAGACCGGTGTACCCCGTCCAGGTGTGGAGATTGCGCCCGGCCACCGTGACGACGGCGCGACTCGCCCCGAGCGATCGAACCCAGCCCGAGGGCAGCGTGTAGCTGGCGGACAGCTCCCGCAGCCGGGCGAAATCGGCCTTCTCGACGAATCGCGATCTGATGTTGCCGGACGACCCCAGATGCGCCTCAGCGACGTAGGTTGGATCGTACCGCTCCGGATACCACATCGCCTCACACACGAGGTCGGCTCCGCACCGGAAGACGGGGTCCGAGTTGAGGTTGTAGTGTCCGCGTTTGTAGTCGACCATGGCGTACAACTGCAGGTTGCCGAACAGGGTCACCGTCGTAGTGAGCGCCCCGAGTTGTTTCGGAGTCGGACTCCCGATGAATTGGGCCGGGGCGCCCGCGCACGGCACCGGGGCCGCGTCTGGCCCGCCATCGCACAGGACGTTCGCGGGCATCATTGGCGTTTGCGTCGGCGACGCGTTGGGGCGCGGCACGATGTCGGCGCTCACCACCCGCCGCTGGAAGTAGCCGCCGATCGGATACCCTTCACGCAACAACTGACCGCCGGAGGCGAACAGCGTGAGCGTCCCCAGATCCCCCATCGAGACGACCTCATCGTTCGCGGTCGCCAGCGTGACGCCCAGGTCCAAGCTCAGCCGGCGGGAGTTCACCAGGTTGGCATTGACTGCCAACTCGATGCCGTGATTCTTGACCTCGCCGATGTTGACAAATTGCGCGCCGGTGAAACCTCCCGATGGTGCCATCGACCGCTGGAGAATGGCGTCCTTGGTGCGACGGGTGAAGTAGGTGAACTCGACGGCCACCCGATCGAACAGACTCGCCTCGAATCCCGCCTCGAGTTCGCTGCCGCGCTCGGGCTTGAGGTCCGGGTTTCCGTAGCTGCCCGGGATCACCGCCGGCGCGTCGTTCGGTCCGGTCGTCGGGGTATAGGTACGTAGCGCCGTCAGCGCCGTCGGCGCCTGGCCCGATTGTCCGTACGCGGCCCGCAACTTGAGCGCGCTCACGAATCCGAGCTTCCAGAACGGCTCTTCGCTGACGACCCACGAGCCGCTGAGCTTCGGATAGGTCACGAGATCGAAGTCGGAGCCGAAGGCGCTGTTGTTGTCGATCCGGACGGCGCCGGTAAGGAAGAGGCGATTCCGCCATGCCAGCTGTTCCTGGACATACATCCCGAGCGTGCTGGTCGTGAGGAGGGCGTGCTCGGTGATGCGGTCCCGCGCGGTCGCGCTCACCGTGGAGGCGCCCGGACCGGGAAAGTCGAATCCCCTGGATTGGAGTGTCGTCACCTGGCGTCGATAGAACTGACCGCCGACCGACGTGGTCGCCATGAGGCTGCTGGCCAACCGGAGGTGACCCGAGGCGCTGTAGTCCGCGCTGGTGTAGGTCAGGTCCCGCTGGATGACCCAGACCGATCCCTTCTCAGTACCGCCGGGGAAATGCACCGCAACGTGGGGCGCCATGAACGGCACCAGCGTCTGGTTGTATTCGTTGGTCTGATCGACGCCGACCGTGAGCCGGTGCTGGAGCCAACTCGCCGGGCGGTGGTTGAGGGTCACGCTGCCGGTGAACTTGGTGACATCCTGGGTGTTCTGGTACGGGTTGTCCTCGTACCAAATCTGGGGTGGCCCGAAACGAAACCCGTTACCCTGTGGCATCAGGATCTTTTTGATGGGACCGCCGAAGAGGATCGAGTAGAGCGCTGAGCGGCCTTCCTCCATCGTCAGGTTGGTCTGGCTGCTCAGGTAGTTGATACTGCTCGTGACGTCGATCTTGTCGCTCGCGACGACCTTCAGATTGGCATTCCCCGTGATACTGTTCAGGGTGTTCACCGGGTCGGCCCCCTGATCCCGTGTGAGGTTGCTCGACGCGAAGTACTGAAACCGATCGCTCCCCCCGCCCAGACTCAGGCCGTACCGCTGCAAATGCCCCGTCGTGAACAGCGGCCAACCGGACGCGGCGGCGCTGTCGACCAGGTTCATGGTGACGAGACTGACGTTGCCGTTCGCGTCGATCGACGGCCCGTATGAATTCCCGATGCGCTCCGACGGGTTCGTGATCCAATTGGCGCCCTGCTGGACCGACAGGTTCCAGATGGACCGGCCCGGCTTGCCCTTTTTGGTGATGATCTGGATCACTCCGTTCGACGCTTCGGTACCGTAGAGCGTGGCGGCGGCGGGGCCTTTGATGACCTCGATGCTTTCGATGTCTTCCGGATTGACGTCGTTGAGGCGCGAGACGGCGTTCCCCCCTTGCTGCCCTGGTCCCGTGCCCACGTCGTTGGCGGCGCGAGCGCCGTCGATATAGATCAGGGGCTGATCATTGAGCGAGAGAGTACCTCGCCCGCGAATACTGATCGACGCCCCGGCGCCGAGCCGGCCCGACGACAGATTGACGTTCACGCCGGGTGCCCGCCCGATGAGCAGGCGCTCCACATTGCCCGGCGGCACGAACTCACTGGCGAGGACTGCGTCGATCTGCGCGATGGAGTTGCCCAACGACCGCTTTTGTGCCTCGCCCGGTGTCCCCGTCACCACGACGCCCTCGAGCACCATCGGCGCAGCGGTCAGCGTGATGACCACGTCGCCGCTGCCCACGACGACCGTCTGCCTCGCCGGGCGATATCCGAGTCGCCGCGCCTGCAGGACGACCTGCGCACCGGACACGCCCGCGATCCGAAAGCGGCCCTCGGCATCCGTCGTGGCGCCGAGCCGCGTACCCTGCACGGTGACCTGCGCGTCGCCGATCGGACCGCCCCCATCGGCGGAAACGATACGGCCTGTCACCGTGGCCTGTGCTTCCTCCGCGGCCGTGACGATGGCGCGCTTGACCAGCGCGGCCTGTCCGTTCGGCGTGAACAGGACGTCGACACCCGTATCCATCAGGATGCTGACCAGGGCCGCCGCGACGGTAATGCTATCGGCACGAAGCGAGACCGGCTGGTCCGGTGAAACCACATCGCGGCCGTAATAGAAGCGCAGCCCTGTCTCGCGCTGGATCGCGTCGAGCAACCGTCCCACCGTGGGCCGATCGACCCTGAGCGAGACCACCCGGCGCAACATGGCGCTCCGGGAGACGTCCACCGCCACCGGTGGCGTTCTCGGCGTGTTGGAGGCCAGCAGAAACCGCGGGGCCCGTTCAGTGAGCATGTGCTCCTGCGCTGCGGCAGGCGCCGGCGTGCTGCCGATTCCGGTGACCAATGCCAGCGCGGCCATGATGCGACTCCAACAACGGGACAGATCCATCGCGTCGCCTCCGGTGAGCCTGATGAGGTTGGGCGTCAGTTTTCGGTCAGCGTGTAGACTCGGCCCGCGCGAGACAGCCTGAGGTCGAGCGAAGCGGCGATCATCTGCAGCGCATCGAGGGCGGATTCGCGCCCGATCGAGGCACGGAGCGTCCGTTCGCTCAGCCGATCCGACACGATGCGGATCTCGATGTCGTACCAGCGGCCCAGGCGCCGCGCCACGTCGCCGAGCGCGGCGTCGCGGAAGACCAGCGCACCGTCGATCCAGTCGAAGTAGTCGCCCAGCGGGACGTGACGACTGTGGAGCAGGCGACCATCGGCGTCGAGACGGACCAGTTCCCCGACGCCGAGCAGCACCGAATCCGCGACGGCAGCCGCCGCAGCAGACGCCGCCGCCCGGACCGCGACTCGACCCTCCGCAACGACCACTTCGGCCGAGGTGTCGTCCCGATAGGCACGCACCAGGAAACGGGTTCCGAGATCGATCGCCACCATCCGCTCAGTGCGAACCGTGAAAGGACGGGTCGAATCGTGCGCCACGGTGAAAACCGCTTCGCCCTCGAGCTCGACGGCACGGTCGGGCCGTCCGTACGTGGCGGGCGTCCGGAGCGTGCTGCCGGGGCCGAGCGTAACCGTGGTGCCGTCGGAGAATCGGAGCGAGAGCCGCTGGCCCAACGTGGTGGTCACGACGCTGTAGGCCGGGCGGGCCGCATCGGAATCGGGAGATTGGGTGCGGTGATTGGCCATCCACCACGCCGTCGCACTCGCGGCCAGCAGTGCGCTTGCCGCAATCCCAACAAAGGTCCGACGCCGGACCGGAAGGACCAATCGGATGGGTCGAGCATGGGCCGGCGCCTCGACCGGCGATGCCCCGGCCTGTTTGATCCGCGCAAGCCGCAACTCGCGGCGCTCCGCCGTCGATGCCGCATCGCCGTCTTCGGCGACGTCGCGGACCGCGGCCACCATCATCGCTACCTGCCGATCGGTGGCCATGAGTCGTTCGACCCGCTGACACTCGGCGGCGCTGCATTGCCCGGCGGTATACCGACTCAACAGATCCCACTCTAGGTCAGTCATGGCGGATCCTCGCTGCGATCTAGCATGACTCCCGACGGAGAGACTTTCCTTACCGGGGCACCTTCTCGTGCTTCGACTCGTGCTTCGAGCAGAGGCTCCGCACCGCTCGCATTCAGGGAGCCGACGGAGTCGGATCCCGCCAGGAAATCAAGCTTATTCCAATAACGGCGGAAGCACCCGGCGTAGCGCGTCGTAGGCGCGGCTCAGATGCACCGACACGGTTTTGGGCGAAATCTGAAGCACGCCTGCGATTTCGTTGTAGCTCTTGCCACGCCAGACCAGGAGCATCGCATCGCGCTGTCGCTCCGTCAGGGTATCGAGGGCGCGTTGAATGGCACCTGCCAGCTCCGCCTGCTCGAGCCCGTGCTGGGCCGCCGGGACCTCTTCATGCACAACGCTCTGCGACTCGGCTCGAGCTCGCCACTGCCGTTCGATGGCGAGATGTTTGAGCCGGCCGAGCGCGCGATTCCGAGTGGCGGTGTAGAGATAGGCGTCGATGTTGTCGATCGTACTCATCCGATCCCAGGTGGACCAAAGCCGGACGAAAACATCGTGTACCGTGTCCTCGGCCTCGTCCCAGGAGCGCAGGTAGCGATATGCGAAGCGGCGCAGGCGGTCAAAATAGCCCCCGAAGAGCCGATCGAAGGCAACCTCCGCCTCGGTCGGGCCCCGATCACCCATAGGACCATCTCCACCGACGTCCGGAGCGATTCCACTCACGAGTAGGGTCGCCTCGAGCTGATGACTGTGTGGGGGGCGGCGCGGGGTCCTCGAGATCTTAGAATCTCGGGATTTCCCGTAACCGGTATTCGAGAATGACTCCCAGGGCCCGGATTTTCCTTACCTGATGCCCGCTTCCCCGTGTTTGTCAGTCGCCAGCGGCTGCGCGCCCCAGGGCCGCGAATACGTCGCCCCGAGTCGGCATCGCGGCTCCGGCACCTGGTCGCTGGACACACAACGACGCCGCCGCACTTGCCATTTGCATCGCCATTTCCAGAGACGCGCTCCCCGCGAGCTCGGCTGCAAGGGCACCGACGAAACAGTCACCGGCGCCCGTGGTGTCGACGACCGCGACCGTTCGGGCTGGCACCGAGATGGTCCGCGTTTCGAGCACCGCCACGGCGCCGCGAGCGCCTAACGTGACGATGACGATCTGCTCCGGACGCCCTCGAAGGCTCCGAGCCGTCGACACGATCTCGTCATCGGACACCCCAGATACCGAGGCCAACATCGCCAGCTCGATCTCGTTGACCACCAGGAGATCGGTGTGCGCCAGCACCTCAGCCGACACGTTACGGGCCGGCGCCGCGTTCAGCATCGTCGTCACGCCCCGGCCCTTGGCTTGGACGAACGCGGCCGCGATGGTGGCGTCGGGAATCTCGAGCTGAGCGATGAGGACGTCGCCTGCTCCGCCGAGATCATCGCCCAGATGGCTCGGCTCGAGTTCCAGATTCGCACCGGGAATGACCAGGATCGCATTGTCGCCGTCGGCCTGGACGACAACCACCGCGACCCCGGTGACCAGATCCGGATCGGTGCCAATCCGATCGGTCGCGATCGCCTCGGTACGCAAGAAAGCGAGCATCTGCTCACCGAACACATCGCCACCCACGCGACCGACCATGATGGTCGAGGCGCCGAGGCGCGCGGCCGCGACTGCCTGATTGGCCCCCTTCCCTCCGGGCAGAAACTGCACCGACGACCCGGCGATGGTTTCGCCCACCCGCGGCAGGCGCGGCGCCCTGGTCACGATGTCCATGTTGATACTGCCGACCACCGTCACACGCCCCATCAGGCACGCCTTCCCATCACAGTAAACATCCTTGCATCGGCATGGCTGCTATTCGCGCCAGGCGCTGATCTGGTCGAGCCGCTTCCGCTCCAGGTCCGGTACCCGCGCATCAGGCGCCGGGTAACCGACCGGCATCACCAGCATCGCTTTCTCGTTGGCCGGTCGCCCCAGCAGCTCACCCAGAAACCCCATCGGGTTCGGAGTGTGCGTGAGGGTGACCAGGCCCATGTGGTGTACCGCCGCGATGAAGAACCCCGCCGCGATCCCGCAGGATTCCTGCGTGTAGTAGTAGGTCCGCTTGGTCCCGTCCGGCCGATAGCCATGCGCCTGGCGAAAGAGCACCACGACCCACGGCGCGTCGGTAAGATGCGCCTTGTGCTGATCCGTACCGAGCGGGGCCAGCGCCTCGAGCCATTCCTCCGGCGCTCGCCCGTTGTAGAAGCCGTGCTCTTCGCGCTCGGCGGCGTCACGAATCGCCGCCTTGGTTGCCGGATCCGACACCGCCACGAAGGTCCAGGGCTGCTGGTGCGCACCACTGGGCGCCGTCCCCGCTGCGCGGACGGCGGACTCGATCAACTCCCTCGGTACCGGTTCATTCGAGAAATGGCGCGTCGTCCGCCGTCGATTCAACTCGGCGTGGAACGCATCGCCGGCTGCACGCATCTCCGCCAGCGGTCGGCGGACGAACGCCAGCGGCACGAACGGGTATGCCCTGCGATCCTGTATCATGCCTTCCTCCTGCTGCGATCGGGGTAACCACTGGTCACGGCTTGGAGCCGAGCAGGTGTCGATCAAAGAACTCGACCGCCCGCCAGACGTAGTCCTGCCGGCTTGCCTCGGTCTGGATGGTGTGGGGCTCGGTCGGATAGACCATGACCTCGAACCGTTTGCGATCTTCGATCAACTTCTGGACCAGCCGCGCCGCATCCTGAAACTGCACGTTGTCGTCGACCAGACCATGCACGATCAGCAACGGGTCGGCAAGCCCCGCGGTATGGTTGATCGGGCTCGAAACGTGATAGGCGGCGGAATCGCGAGCCGGCACGCCGAGGATCCGACTGGTCCAGTCGTGTGAATAGTGAGCCCAGTCCGAGACGGCGGCGTTGGCAATCCCTGCCGCGAAGACCCCGGGATGACGGAACAGCGCCATCAGTGTGAAGAAACCGCCATAGGAAACGCCATAGACTCCGATGCGCTTCCGATCGACGCCGAGTTGGTCGACCAGATAGTCGATGGTCGGGAGCGCACCATCGACATCCTTCTGGCCCATCGAGCGGTGGATGTCGGTCCGATAGTCGCGACCGTAGCCTGCTCCGCCCCGGTAGTCGAAGTCGACGACGGTGTAGCCTCGGTCGAGCAGATGGTGGATCAGCCCGACGTGCAGGCCGTAGCCGTAGACCGACCAGCCATTGTGGCTGAACTGCCGGTAGCCGCCGCCGTGGATATGAAAGATTGCCGCTCGCTCCGGATTGGGCTTGGCGGGGCGATAGAGTGCCGACCAGACGGGGCGTCCGTCGGGATGCGTCACCGCGACCATCTCCGGGCGCACCAGGCGGCGGCGGAAGTACTCGTCCGTGCCGCTGACCGTTATGCGCCGTTCAGTTGCCTTGGGCGCAGCATCGCGCAGGAAGAGATCGGGCAGCTGGGTCGCCTCGCCATAGATCACAGCCAGGCGCTTTCCATCCGGAGCAAGCGATCCGACATGGCGCCCCGGGTTGTCCGTCAACCGGGCCAGGTTCCCGCCCGCCGCGGGGAGCAGATACAGGTGGTCGTTGCTGTGCCCGTCCCGTCCCGCGCCGAGCAGCCAGGTGGTCCGATCGCGCGACAGCTCGGCTGTGCGCACCTCCCAATCGCCCGAGGTCAGCGCGCGAACCTGGCCGCTCGATTCGACCAGATACAGATGACTCCATCCGGTCCGCTCCGAGGCAAAGACGAACCGTCCGCCGGGAAGCCACTCCAGCAGTGCGGGCGCGCCCCGGTTGGCCTGGATGGTCGGGCCGCCCAGCCAGGCATCATCGTGATCGTGGGCCAGCACCCGGGTGCGCCCCGTCGACAGATCGACCTCGGCCAGCCAGAGATCCTGCCAGTCGGCCGACGAGAACTGCACCACGGCGCGATCGCCTTCGAGACTCCAGTAGGGGCCGGCGGGCATCAGTTCCCGACCTGCCGCCTCGGGCAGATCGACCCAGATGACGCGAACGCTGTCCACAGCAACCGTTGGATCGACCGCCACGATGCCGAAACGATAGCGATCCTGCGGTTCGCCGACCTTGGCGCGGGCGGTGAGCGCTTCGGCCTGCCCCGAGTGCGCCACATAGTCCATGTACCGGGTCACCGGGCGAGGCGTCGCCGACGTGCGTGCCACAAACGTGATGAAGCGGCGATCGGGCGAGAGCGTGAGTTGTTCCAGCGTCACGCCGGCCGGCACCGGAATAGCCTGTGCTGCGCCGGGCGCAAGCCGGGCACGAGACGCCGTCATACCGCGCCGCGCCACGCTGTCGCGCACCCGCTCGAAGAGGTCACGCTGCTGATCGATCAGCCACCTCGCTCCCTCGTGCCCCGATGGCGTGAGGATCTGTCTGCGGGTGACCTGCCGAAGCTGGTTGGTCTGGAGATCGTAGGAGAAGAGATCGTCGCCGTAGCTGACCTGCAGCCAGAGCCCGTCCGCACTGACCGTCGGACGACCGAGCCGCCCCGACACGGTCAGCAGCCGGCGAACCCCGTCCGCAGGCCGCGCACCATGATAGACGAAAAGCGAACCTCCATCGCTCCAAGCCGCTACACGACCGTCCCGGCTCCAGCTCGGCGTCCGATCCGGGATCGGCTCATCGGGCAGAGCTTCGCGGGCAGTCTTGCCGTCTTGAGCGGTGAAGAACCAGGGATCGTTCTCGGGATACTGGCCCGGCGCCGGACGGCGATGCCAGCGAAAGTACACCCCCGAGCCGTCGATTGCCCACCTGGCGTCGCGCACCTCGAGCCCGAGCCAGCGGTCGTCGCGCGAGGCATCCTCGGCGGTGAACGGCAGTGGCGGGCCGGCCGTCTCACGGGTCAGAGACGACTGGCGAAGCGGCGTCGGCTCCTGGGCAAGTACGGCGGCGGGGCGGACGGCCGGTACAGCCGACAGCGCCGACGCCAGCAGGACACGGCACAAACGCATGGGATGCCTTCCTGAGTTGGCCCGAATCAACCGGGCAACGATGCTAACTATGATGCGAAGCAGGTCTTCGAATGCCCGAATATGCGAAACGGTCCCTCGAACGGACAACATCGAACGAACTCGCCGCACGCCGGCATGTCTGACGGGCGAGATCGCACGGGCTGGCGTTGTGACCAGCCCGGGTCTATTCGACGGGCGTCCCCCGCAGTCGGTGAACCGCCAGTACCGCCGCCGTCAGCACGCCCACGCCGATGAGCTGATGCAGCGCACCCAGGGCCACCGGTACCACGGCAAGCAGCGTGATAATCCCCACGATGATTTGCAGCACCACGATACCGCCCAGGTGCCGCATGATCGCCACGGCGCCCGGCACGAGAGGGCTGCGCCCAGCCCGCCAGGCGAGCACCAGCGCCACCGCTCCGGTCAACAGCGCGAGCAGCCGATGGTGGAACTGCGCCGCGATCGGATTCTCGAATGCATTGATCCACCACGGCGACATATGGCTGTAGCCCAGGGGCACGAATGTGGTGCCCATGAGCGGGAACGTGTTGTAGAGGTGCCCTCCGCGGAGGCCGGCGACGAACGCACCCGAGATGACGGTTATGGTGACGAGCGCCGTGAGGGCGAGCACCGCCCGGCGCCAGCCGCGACTCGCCGGCGCTTCGGGCTCGCGCGGCCGCAAGTCGGCCCAGGTCCAGAGCGCCACCACCAGGATACCCAGCGCCAGCACCAGGTGCGCAGCGAGCCGGTAGGCGCTCACTTCGGTCCGGCCCGCGAGCCCGCTCTGCACCATGTACCAGCCGAGCACTCCCTGGCCCAGCGTCAGTACCGGGAGCGCGGCAAGCCGGAGCCGCAGGTGCCTCGGAATTGCCCCGCGAGCGAGAAACACGAGATATGGAATGGCGAACACGAGCCCCACGCCCCGGGCCACGATCCGATGGAGCCACTCCCACCAGTAGATGAACTTGAACCCGGCGAGCGTGATGTCCTTGTGGGTGGTCTGGGCTTGGGGGATGGCCTGGAAGGCGGCAAACGCCTCGTTCCACCCCGCGTCCGTCATCGGCGGGAAGATGCCGGAGACCGGCTTCCACTCCGTGATCGAGAGCCCGCTCTCGGTGAGCCGGGTGATGCCGCCGACCACGATGGCCAGGTAGACGGCCAGGATACACCAGAAAAGCCAGCGACGCACGACACGAGTGGAATCGAGCCGGACCGTTGCCGCCGGAGCTGAAGACGATGACGAATCCATCTTCTAAATCTGCCTACGGACCCGCCCCGATCCAATCCTGCCGGCTCACCGAAACCAGCTCGCGAGTTCGAGGAGGATGTCGGGCCGGCGAGCTGCGATCCGGAGCAGCTTTTGAGCGGGCCCGGAGGGCCGGACGGCGCGGTTAGCCGGTGCCGCGGCCGAGATGGCAAGTACGTTCTATCCGTGCCTGGCATTCAAGACAAACGCGACCCCTCCGATCCAGGTTGCCGCCAATCATTCTCGCAACCAGGACAGATCCGATGCACCTCGACTCGACTACGCTGGCCACCCGAGCCGTCTGGGCCGGTGAGCCGTCCGGAACGGAGGCACTCGCCCATGCCTCACAAATCCCGCTGATACGGAGCGCCTCGTTCAGCTACTCGGACTACGACGAATGGCTGGCCGTGGCCCAGGGCACCCGCCCCGGGCACATCTACAGCCGCAACACCAACCCGACGGTCGCCGGGTTCGAGGAGAAGATCCGATCGCTGGAATGCGCCGAGGCCGCTATCGGCTTCGCCAGCGGCATGGCGGCGATCAGCAACACCCTCTTTACACTCCTTGCGCCAGGCGACCGAGTCGTTTCCATCAAAGACTCCTATGGCGCCACCAGCCGCCTATTCCTCGAATTGCTGCCGAGGATCGGAGTCGAGGCAACGCTCTGTGACAGCACCGGCCACACCCAGATCGAAGCCGAAATCGCCAAGGGGTGCCGCGTTCTCTACTTCGAAACCCCGACCAACCCGACGCTCAAGGTGCTGGATATCGCCCGACTCGCGAAAGCGGCCCATGCCGCCGGCGCCATCGTGATCGTCGACAACACCTTTGCGACTCCGGTCAACTGCCAGCCGCTCACGCTCGGTGCGGACCTGGTGGTCCACAGCGCCACCAAATTCCTGGGTGGCCACGAAGACGCCGTCGGCGGGGCACTCTGCGGGTCGCGAACGCTGGTGGAACGCATCTTCCGATACCGGGAGATCACCGGCGCCTGCCTGAGTCCCGATACCGCGTACCTCCTGCTGCGCGGCATGAAGACGCTGGCGCTCCGGGTCGAACGACAGAACGCATCGGCACAGCTGGTGGCAGAGTTTCTCCGCTCACATCCTACGGTGGGATCGGTCCACTATCCCGGGCTGCCGGACGACCCGGGGCACCAGATTGCTCGCGCACAGATGCGCGGGTTTGGCGGCCTGGTGAGCTTCAGCCTCGCGGCCGGTGCCGAGGGCGTCGGGCCTTTTCTCAAGGCCATCCGACTGGCCCATTGTGCCGCAAGTCTCGGTAGCGTTCAGACGTTCATCGGTCCGCCGGAAACGACCAGCCATGTCGAGTGCACTCCCGCGCAGCGCTCTGCTCTCGGCATTCCCGCCGGGCTGCTCCGGTACTCGGTGGGCATCGAAGCCCCGCTGGACCTGATTGCCGATCTGGCCCAGGCCCTCGACAAACCGGCCTGACCCGGTCGATACTCCGGCCTCGCGAATGCCGGAGTGTGCCCATGTCAAAGCGATCGGAACTGCCCCGCTCCCCCCGGCCGGACCTGCTTCCGGCCGGGGCCTTCTTCGGCGAGACGCTGCGCACCGCCCGGCTCGAGGATTTCGTGGTCACCGAAGTACAGACACCGGCCGGAGTGAACACCGCCTTTCACGCCCACGAACGGGCCTACTTCGAGCTGGTGCTCGAGGGTCGCTGGTTCGAGCAATGTGGCAGGCAAGAGCGCACCCTCGAGCCCTGGCTGGTCATCTATCATCCTCCGGGCGAGCGGCATCGCAACCGATTCCCCGGCCTTCCGGGCCGCTCGCTCCACGTCGAGATCAGCGACGCATGGGTCCGGCAGCTCGGCACGCACGATTTTGCCGCCGATCGGTCGCTCGAATCCCGAACCCGTGAAGTCGTCACTCCCCTGCTCCGCCTGGTACGCGAGGTGCGCAAGCCGGATCGGTGGTCCCCGCTCTCCGTCGCGGGGTCGGTGATGGAGGTGGCATCGTTGCTGGGTCGTGATTCCGGTCGGCAGCGAACCACGGCGATCGCCCCGTGGGTAGAACGCCTGGAGGAGATTCTGCGCAGTGAATATGCCGGGGTGTTTTCGCTGGCCGAGGTGGCTCACCGCCTGGGGGTCCGTCCCTTCGCTCTGACCCGGGGCTTTCGTCAGCGATACGGATGCGTTCCCAGCGAGTATCTGCGGCGGTTACGAGTGGAGCATGCGGCGCGCGCGCTCCGAAGCGGCCACCATCCGCTCAGCGTCATTGCCGCGTCCAGCGGCTTTGCCGACCAGAGTCACATGACCCGTGTCTTCCGGGCGTACACCGGACAAACGCCCGGTGCGTTCCGCCGCCATGAGCATCGGGACACCCGGAACGAGACTAGCGCCTGGCTTCCGGCCTCTCTTCGAGAATGAAGGCGTGCTCGCCCGGGCGCAGCATCCCGTGCTGCTCCCGGGCGATCCGCTCCTGCAGTTCCGGGTCGGATTCAACTTGCTGCGCATATCGCGTCAGTGAATCGACTACCCTTTGAAGCTCCGTAACCTTGGCAGCCTCGGCCCGTTCTTCTTTCCTGAGCGCGAGCCAGTCGAGGGTGCTGTACTCGCCCGCCTGAACCGCAAACAGGACGGCAAGCACCAGCGCCCCGACCAGCAACCAGCGCCGCGGGGTCACAGCGAGTAGAGATCCCGACCCGGGTAGTGGCCGAGTTCGCCAAGCTCTTCGGCAATCCGGAGCAACTGGTTGTACTTGGCCACCCGATCGGTTCGGCTCGCGCTGCCGGTCTTGATCTGTCCGGCGCCGGTGGCGACCGCCAGGTCCGCAATGAAGGTGTCTTCCGTTTCACCGGAGCGATGCGAAATCACCACGCCATACGAACTCGACTTGGCCAGTTCGATGCACTGGAGCGTCTCCGTCAACGTCCCGATCTGGTTGACCTTGATCAGGACCGCATTGCCGGTTCCCTCTTCGATACCACGGCCCAAACGATCGACGTTGGTGACGAAGAGGTCGTCGCCCACCAGCTGGGTCCGGTCACCCAGGCGCTCGGTCAGTTCGTGCCAGCCGTCCCAATCGTCCTCGGCGAGCCCGTCTTCGATCGAGACGATCGGATAGCGATCGACCCAGCGCTGATACAGAGCGACCATGTCGCTGGCCGAACGCCGGCTCTTGTCGCCCTTCTTGAAGACGTATTCGCTGGTCTCTTTGTCGTAGAGTTCCGACGCCGCGACATCGAGGCAGATGGCCAGGTCGCGACCAGGCTCGTAACCGGCGCCGCGAATCGCTTCCATCACCACGTCGAGGGCCGCCTCGTTGGACGGCAGCATCGGCGCAAAGCCGCCTTCGTCGCCCACTGCGGTGGACAGGCCCATGCCGGTCAGCACCTTCTTCAGGGCATGGAACACTTCGACGCCCATCCTGAGGCCATCCGCAAAGGTGTCCGCACCAATCGGCGAGACCATGAACTCCTGCGCGTCCACGTTGTTGCTTGCGTGCGCGCCGCCGTTCAGGATGTTGAGCATCGGCACCGGGAGGATCCGCGCCATCGGTCCGCCCAGGTAGCGATAGAGCGGGAGGCCGGTTTCCTCCGCGGCCGCCCGCGCCACGGCCAGCGAGACGGCCAGGATCGCATTGGCGCCCAGCTTGCCCTTGTTGACCGTGCCGTCGGTGTCCATCATCTCGGCATCGACCGCGATCTGCTCTTCGGCCGCCATGCCTTCGAGCCGCGGACCGATGATCTCATTGACGTGCTTGACCGCTTCGCGCACCCCTTTGCCGCCGTAGCGCTTGGGATCGCCGTCACGGAGTTCGACCGCTTCGTGCTCGCCGGTCGATGCACCACTCGGAACGGCGGCGCGGCCCCTGACACCCGAGGCCAACACCACCTCGGCCTCCACCGTGGGATTGCCGCGACTGTCGATGATCTCTCGACCGTGTACTGCGATGATTGTGGACATTGACTCGAAGTTTAGAGGGTCAAAGACAAATCGATGCCGGGGCTAAGGATAGACCTCCCCGGCACGCTCCGCCAACTCAGGGCCGAGCCCCCAGCCGAAGCAGGGCTTCCCGGGTCCGATCGGCCAGCCCGTCCCGTTCTGCATAATCGAGGCCGGCCGTAGCGATCGGGCTCCCGATCCTGACGGTGACAACCCCGGGCCTCGGGGAGACGCTCCCCCTGGGTAGCCGCTGGTAGGTCTCACAGTAGACCGGCACCACAGGTACCTGCGCAGAGATCGCCAGCACGAACGGCCCCTTTTTGAATGCTTGCAGGCTCCCGTTCGAGCTTCGCGTCCCCTCGGCAAAGACGATCGCCGACACCCCGCCACGGATCCGCTGGGCAGCCTGGTCGTAGGAGGCAAAGGCCGAGCCGCGATTGCCGCGGTCGATCGAGACATGCCCAAGGGTATTGATGGCCCAGCCCAGCAACGGGACGCGCGACAGCTCTTTCTTGAAGACGAACCGCAGCACCCCCGGGAGCGCCACCAGCAGCGCCCAGATGTCGGCCCACGACTGATGATTCGAGATGAAGACGACCGGTTGCCCCGGATCGACCCGCTCGAGCCCTTCGACCTGAACCGACATGCCGGTGGCCCGGAGCAGGGCCGCGCCGTAGTCCCGCTGAATCCGGTCGTAGACACCACCAGGCACAGGTTTGACCCGGAGCGCCAGCGCCAACAGGATCTTGCAGGAGTAATACAAGGTGAACACCGCCGACGCGAGGAAGTACCGCGCAGCGTAGAAGGCGAGCCTCATCGGAAGTGGTCGAATCCGGCGAGGCGAACCGGCCGGCCCTCGAACTCGAGCGAAACGCCCGCGCCCTCGACCACACGGCCGATCTGCGAGAGGGGCACCTCGTCGGTCGCTTCGAAGTCCGGGGGGAGGGTCACCAGCAGCTCGTAGTCCTCGCCCCCAACCGCCGCGAACAGATGCGGTGCTTCGCCAGAGAGAGCCGCCGCCTCGGACAGCGCTTCATCGATCGGCAGGCGGCCGAGATCGACCTCCAACGCAACCCCGCTGGCCGCGGCCAGATGAGGGAGGTCGCCGGCCAAACCGTCACTCAAATCGAGCATGGCGGTCGCGCCATGCGCGGCAAGCCACTGCCCCAGTTCGATGCGGGGCATCGGCCGGGCGAATCGGCTGCGATGTTCCGGGTCGGGCGCGCGATGACGGCGCCAGGCTTCAAGGGCGGCCCTGGCGCCGCCCAGCACGCCGGTCACCCAGATCCCGTCGCCGACCCGGGCGCCCGAGCGACGGACCGGGCGCTCCGCCCTCCCGAGCGCGGTGACGGTCAGCGCCAGCTCGGCACCTCGGCTCAAGTCCCCGCCCACGACCTGCGCACCGACCGCATGCGTCGCCGCGCCGGCACCCCGCATCAGCGCCACCAGCACCTCGGTCGGATCGGCCTCGGGTAAGACAACCGCCACCAGCACCGCTTCCGCCGATGCGCCGACCGCCGCCAGGTCGGACAGCCCCGCCGCAGCCGCCCGCCAGCCGATCTCCTCGGGGTCGAGCCAGGCGCGACGGAAATGGACCTCGTCGACGCTAACATCCGTACTGACGCACCAACCGCCGGGCAGAAAGGCGCAGTCATCACCGAGATGCGCACCGTCAGCGCCGAGTGCCGCAGCAATGGCGCGAACCCGATCGAACTCCCCTCCGCCTCCGAGCGGCGTTCCCGTCACCGCCTCAGACTCCGATCGGCGCGGTGAGGGTGTGCAGCACCGGGGCACGCGCGGCCGAAGTCTCGCGCCGGACCTGGTCCCATCGCCGCCACACGTCAGGTAACGCGGCGATCACGTCCATCGGGCGGACCGAGCGCGCCGTCAATCGCCGGGCGGCAATGTCGGCCGCTTCACCTAGGGCGTGCGCAGCTGCTGAAGCAACCAGCCCCGGCTCGCCCCGCTGCGCCAGCCAGGTGCCGATCACTCCGGAGAGCGTATCACCGCTCCCGCCGGTTGCCAGGCCGGGATTGCCGGCAACCACCGTGATGGGGGCGTGGCCCGGACCGGCCACGACGGTCGGCACACCTTTGAGCAGGACGGTCGCGCCAAGAATGGCGGCCGCTTCGGTCGCGGCCCCCCAGGGATCGACGCCCAGGGCCGAGGCCAGGGCCGGAAAGAGGGCGCGAAACTCGCCGGCGTGCGGGGTCAGGACCGCGATCCGCCCTGCGATGGCCTCCGCCAAGCCGCCCGGGTCGCCCTGAAAGGCCATCAGCGCGTCCGCATCGATCACCAGAGGCGCCCGTCCGATCGCGGCCAGCGCGCGGATAAAATCGGCTCGACCGGCGTGGCGGCCCAGCCCGGGGCCGACGATCAGCGCATCAGCCCGTGACGCCAGCTCCGCAAGTGCGGTGCTGGGCCGGTCGAACCCGGTCGCCACCGTCTGTAGGTCCGGTTCAGCCTGAGCCAGCACAGCAAGCGACTCGGCCGGCCCAGCGACATGGACCAGGCCGGCGCCGGCTGCGAACGCGGCGCGGGCCGCCAGCCGCGCAGCGCCGGTCATCCCGATATCGCCTCCGACCACCACGACGCGCCCTCGGCTGCCCTTGTGGCTCGCCGCCGCCAGCCGGACGGCAGCTCGGACCGCCTCCCGCTCATGCAGCACGGTCGGCCAGTCCGGCGGCGGCGGCACGAAGCCGATCTCGAGCACCACCACATCGCCGACTTCGTCGCGCGCCAGCAGATGTCCCCGGCGATAGCCGCCGAAGGTAAGGGTCAGATCGGCCTGGAGAGCGTCTCGAGAAACCCCGGTATCGAGGTCGAGACCGGTCGGGCCATCGATGGCGGCTACGGGAAGTTCGAGTTCGGCAAGACGAGCCAGGAGGGAATCGATCGGCGGACGAGGATGACCGGACGCACCGGTGCCCAACAGCGCATCGACCACCAGACCGACCGCGGGCCAGGGGCCATCCGGTTCGAGCTTCCGAACCGACGACGTTTCCGCCAGCTGCGCTTGAAGCTGATTGAGCGGCGAGCGGTTGCCCGGGACCGGCACGACCCAAACCGGCCAACCCAGCTGGTGCAACGCGCGGGCAATCACCCAGCCGTCGCCGCCGTTATTGCCCGGACCGACGGCGATGAGCGTTCCCCGCCCCATCGCCGGACCGTATCTGGCGGTAAGAAACGCCGCCGCTGCCCGGCCGGCGTTTTCCATCAGCGCCACGGCCGGCAAGCCCGCGTCGACCGTCAGCCGGTCCCATGCCGCTGCTTGCTCTGCAGAAACGACGGGCAGTGCAGACATGCCGATGGCTCTCCTCCAGCGGTCCGTGCTAGGCTCCGCGCTCGGAGGTCTTGCCCGGGTTCCGACTGCAGGCGCCGCGCGGGACGCCGCGCCACAGGTAGGACTCCGAAAACGCCTGATCGAAATCGAAGACCGCGTGGAAGTCCTCGACCCGATCATCCGGCTGGGTAATCAGCAGCCCGACCTCGACCAGTGCGAAGACGATCCGCCCGATGTCACCCGTCCGCCGAACGCCCCAATGTCCCAGCACCTGCTGGGCCATCAAGCCGTACTGCTCGAGCGCGTGATCGCGGCAGGCCCGGGCCAGCTCCTGCCCGGTCACGTGGCGCCGGATGGTCAACCGATTCTGGATGTACTCGATGCTTTCGAGCACAAACAGGTACGCCTGCTCATCGTAATGGCTTTCCGATCGACGGAGCCGATCGACCAGCTCGGGCGCCAGGCGAATCTCGATCACGATCGCTTCCGCGCTCCCGCCGCGACGCCGACCGACTTCCGCCCCGCGGGATGCCCGTTCCCGGTCGATGCCTGCGCAGCAGTCGGTCCCGGCGGATAGAGCGGAAAGCCTGCCGCCAGGGCCCGCACTTCCTCGCGAACCCGGGCCAGCGTCGCCTCGTCGGGCGACGACAGCACCCGATCGATCAGGTCGGCAACCACCGTCATCTCGTCTTCACCCAGGCCCCGCGTCGTCACGGCGGGCGTTCCCAGCCGGATCCCGCTGGTCACGAACGGCGACGCCGGATCATTCGGAATGGTATTCCGGTTGACCGTGATCCCGACCTGTTCGAGCGCCGTTTCGGCCGCCTTGCCCGTGATGTTTCGGCTCCGGACATCGACCAGCATGACATGCGAGTCGGTACCGTCGGCGATGATCCGGAAACCGCGGTCCATCAGGCCAGCCGCCAGCCGCTTGGCATTGGCCACCACACGAGCCGCATAGACCCGGAACTCCGGCAGCTGCGCTTCACCGAACGCCACCGCTTTGGCCGCGATAACATGCTCGAGCGGCCCACCCTGCGTACCGGGAAAGACCGACCGATCGATGGCGCGGCCCAGCTCGGCCCGAGCCAGGATCAACCCGCCCCGCGGGCCGCGGAGGGTCTTGTGCGTCGTGGTCGTGACGACTTGGGCGTGTGGCACCGGCGACGGATAGACGCCGCCCGCCACCAGACCGGCAAAGTGCGCCATGTCGACCAGTAGCTTCGCACCTACTTCATCGGCAATGGCCCGGAACCCGGCAAAGTCGATGATCCGCGAGTAGGCACTCCCGCCGCAGACGATCAGCTTGGGCCGCTCACGGAGCGCAATCGCGCGGACCTCGTCGAGTTCGATCAGCCCGCTGTCCGGATTGACGCCGTAGTGCACCGCCCGCCAGATGGTCCCGCTGTGGTTGACGTGGTGCCCATGCGACAGATGCCCGCCGTGCGACAGCGACATACCGAGCAGCGTTTCACCGGGCGGCAGCACGGCCATGAACGCCGCGAAGTTGGCTTGCGCCCCCGAATGCGGCTGCACATTGGCGTATTCGGCGTCGAACAGCGCTTTGGCACGGTCGATGGCCAGCTGCTCGACCTGGTCGACGATCTGATTACCGCCGTAGTACCGTTTGCCCGGGTAGCCTTCGGAGTACTTGTTGGTGAGAGGCGTGCCCATCGCATCGATCACCGCGCGCGAGGCGAAGTTCTCACTCGCGATCAGTTCGAGCCCGCCTCGCTGCCGGGCGAGTTCGCGATCGACCAGCGCGGCCACCACCGGATCGGCAACGCGAAGCGCTGCCGCATGATCGTACGTCATTCGTTCTCCACTTCGATCTTGGCAACCCGACGCTCGTGGCGACCACCCTCGAAGGGTGTTTCCAGCCAGGTGCGCAGGATTTCGAGTCCCTGATCTTCCGTCACGAACCGCGCCGGAAGAACCAGGACGTTGGCGTCATTGTGTTCGCGGGCTAAGGCCGCGATATCGGGGGCCCAGGCCACCGCGGCCCGCACCCCGTGGTGTCGATTGGCCGCATACGACATCCCGAGCCCGGTGCCGCAGAGCAGAATACCCCGCTTGGCATTGCCGCGCGCCACCCGGTCTGCCACTACGTGCGCATAGTCCGGATAGTCGGTCGAATCGGTGGAATACGTCCCCACGTCTTCGGGCGCGTAGCCGAGGCGCTTGAGCTCCTCGACTACCCGCTCCTTGAGGGCAAAGCCGGCGTGATCGGCACCGATCGGAATCATTTCGGCCATCAGAGTGCCTCAGTAGGCGTAAAAGCCCCGCTTGGACTTTCGGCCCAGATGGCCGGCCGCCACCATGCGGCGAAGCAGCGGACAGGGCCGATACTTGGGGTCGCCCAGGCCCTTGTGCATCACTTCGAGAATCGCCAGACAGACGTCGAGCCCGATGAAATCCGCCAGCGCGAGCGGTCCCATCGGGTGCGCCATGCCGAGCTTCATCACGGTGTCGACCGACTCGGGGGTGGCTACGCCTTCCATCACCGTGTAGATCGCTTCATTGATCATCGGCATCAGGATCCGATTGGCCACGAAGCCGGGATAATCCTGCACCT
>CAZUES010000027.1:0-55655 GCA_964619465.1 uncultured Gemmatimonas sp. | reverse complement strand
ATCGATCGACCAAGGCCGTAACCCAGGTTACCAGGCACACCGACTTTCCGGTCATCGCCGCCTCGGCCGGGGCCGGCCGCGTTGTCTATGAGCAGGCGGGCTGGCTGCATCTGCTCGATCCGGCCTCGGGCCGGGCGCAGAAACTCAGCATCGGGGTGTCGGCCGACTTGAGGGAAACCCGTCCGCGGTGGGTCAAAGGCGCCGATTTCGTTCGCAACGCCTCGTTGTCGCCGAGCGGGGTGCGGGTGGCGTTCGAAATGCGGGGCGAGATCGTAACGGTTGCCGCGGAACAGGGCGATCCGCGCAATCTGTCGACTACGCCGGGGGTTCACGAGCGGTCCCCGGCGTGGTCGCCGGATGGATCGCAGGTTGCGTACCTGTCGGATGACGGAGGCGAGTACCGGCTTCACCTGGTGCCCCAGGATGGCAAGGGAAGTCGTCGCGTGCTGCCGCTGACCGGTGCGGGATTTTATTCGGGGCTCCGCTGGTCGCCGGATGGGAAGCGGATTGCCTATGCGGACAACTCGCAGTCCGTCTTCGTCCTCGATGTTGCTTCCGGGCGGAGTAACCGGGTCGGTGGCCATCGAACCTACACGCCGCTCGGCGGGCCGGAGTACGCCTGGTCGCCCGACTCGCGCTGGCTGGCGTACTGGGTCTTCAGCCAGCCGCTGGTGACCACGCTGTCGCTCTACGACGCCGATCAGAACCGGTCGACCACTGTCACTGATGGTCTGAGTGAAGTGACGCAGCCGGTCTTCGAACGAAACGGCAAGTATCTCTATCTGCTGGCGTCGACGGATGCGGGGCCCGCACTCGACTGGTTTTCGCAGAGCACCACCGGTTTACGCCGTACCCGGGCGATCTACGCCATTGCGCTGAGCAAAGATGCCCCCAATCCGTTTGCCCGGTCGAGCGACGAGGAGAAGCCGGCCGAGACTGCCAAGCCGGCGGTGGGGGCGTCATCGGCGACGACGGTTGATTTCGACGGCATCGCTGAGCGGATCGTGGCATTTCCGGTCCCGGCTGCGGAGATCCTTCAGCTCGATGTGGGTGAAGCGAATCAAGTGTACTATCTCCGTCTTGCCGATGGAAAGAGAGCGTTGCGACGCTACGACATCGCGAAGCGCAAGGATGATGTCGTGCTTCCGGAAGCACAGGGCTTCGAGCTGACCGCGGATGGCAAGAAGCTGCTCTATCGCCAGGGGCCGGCCTGGTTCATAACCTCTGCTGCGCAGCCGCGTCCCGGCGAGGGCAGGGTCAACCTGGCGTCCGTCGAGCTTCGGATCGACCCGCGGCTCGAGTGGGCCCAGATGTACGACGAAGCATGGCGGATCACGCGGGACTACTTCTACGCGCCCAACATCCACGGAGTCGACTGGAAGGCGCAGAAGTCCAAGTATGCTCCGCTCCTGGCGGCGGCGGGCAGCCGAGGGGACGTCGAACGGGTCATTCGCTGGCTGCTCAGCGAGGTCCGCGTCGGGCACAACAACCAAAGCGCGGGACAGCGGCTGGCGTCGCCCACCCAGGTCGGTGTCGGCCTGCTGGGTGCGGACTATGAGGTTGCCTCGGGGCGGTATCGGGTCGCGCGCGTCTACGGTGGGGTCAACTGGAACCCGACCTTGCGGTCGCCGCTCACCGAGCCCGGAGTCGGAGTGCGCGCGGGCGAGTATCTCCTCGCAGTCAATGGCGTTTCCATCGCGCCGCCGGCCAGCGTCTACAGCGCGTTCGAGCAGACGGTCGGCCGGTCGGTCGAGATTACCGTCGGTCCCAATCCGGACGGGACCGGGTCACGGACCGTGACGGTGGTGCCGATTGCTTCGGAGGGAGCGCTCCGAAACCGGTACTGGATCGAGAGCAACCTCCGCAGGGTCGATTCGGCAACCGGCGGGCGGGTCGCGTACGTCTACGTGCCCAATACGACGACGGCCGGCTACGAGTCGTTCAAGCGCTATTTCTATCCGCAGGCGCATAAGGACGCCATCATCGTTGACGAGCGGTTCAACGGCGGTGGGCAGCTGGCCGACTATTATGTCGACATGCTGGCTCGGCAGACCATGAGCTACTGGGCCATGCGGTACGGCGAGGATC
Source organism: uncultured Gemmatimonas sp. (assembly GCA_964619465.1). Classification (GTDB taxonomy): domain Bacteria; phylum Gemmatimonadota; class Gemmatimonadetes; order Gemmatimonadales; family GWC2-71-9; genus SHZU01. Next base: position 53,567 of record CAZUES010000027.1, on the reverse strand, counting down.
TGCGGACCCCTTCAGCCTCCATCGACGGACCAAAGGCGTTGCTGATCGACGAGACGGCCGGGTCGGGTGGAGACTACTTCCCCTGGATGTTCCGCAAGATGAATCTGGGTCCGCTGATCGGTCAGCGGACCTGGGGTGGCTTGGTGGGCATTTTAGGCTTTCCGGTCCTGATGGACGGCGCCACCGTTACGGCGCCGAATCTGGCCATCTGGACGCCGGAGGAGGGATTCATCGTCGAGAATGTCGGGGTGCCGCCGGATATCGATGTGGAGCAGACGCCGAAGGACGTGATTGCGGGTAAGGATCCGCAGCTCGACCGTGCGATTGCCTGGGTCATGGAAGAGCTTCGCAAGAGTCCGCCGACCAAGCCTTCGCGTCCGGCGTATCCGGACAAGACCAAGCGGCCCTAGCCGTCGAGGGATTGGCTGGCGCCCCGGAATGGAGCGCCAGCCGCCTCGAGGTCAGCGGTGCCGATCACTCGAACGTCTGAGCAAAGACGATTTCGTTGCCATCGGGGTCCACGACGGTAAAGTCCCGAAGCCCCCACGGCCGACTGACCGGCGGCTCCCCGACACCGGCCGCCTTGGTGCGCAGCTCTTCGTACAGCAGATCCGCATCCCGGACATAGACGCAACAGGTCGCGATTCCCTGACTCTTTCCGGTTCGCGCCGTGAGCAGCAGGCGAATCGAATCACGGTCCAGTACGGCCAGGTCGTGCTGCTGATAGTTGACCGAGAACCCCAGGATGTCGCGATAGTGGGCGACACTCGCCCCGACGTCGTCGACCGGGAAGCTGGGCATGATGACTCGGCACTGTCCCTGCCCAGGCGGTGTATGCGTATCGATGGGTGGTTCGGCAAACGACTGCCCGAACCATAGCGTGTGTCCGTCCGGGTCATCGAGATCGAACATGCTCATCTTGATCCAGTTGACTCGGGCAATCTGACCTGGGTTTGCGTCCCGACGTATCAGATCGGTGTGGGTTGCGGTCAGGTCGTCCACCTCGAAGAAAAGCACTTCGCGGCTGCTGCCCTCGTCCGGGCTCTGCAGCGTCAGTCCGAGTCGCGCAGGGCCCGAGACGATTTCGACGTCGGAGTCGCTGCCCTCGTCCTTCCGCGCAGGTGTTTCCGCAAATCCGAGCTTGTCGCGATAGAATGCCAGGCTGCGCTGCAGATCGGCTGTGCGAAGCTGTCGAGAGACGGGCGACACGATCATCGGTACCTCGCCAGCAGGCTGTCAGCTTCCGCGTAGCCCGAAGGGTAGGGAACGCCCTCGGTCGACGCCCCCGCTTCGAGCAGCATCCGGATCGAGTCGGGTTGCCGTCGTTCGGTCCAATATGATTCGACGCAGGCGCGAACTGCGAGTTCGAGCGGGGTCCGACCGTTGCCGTCCTTGAGGTCGAGCGGGGCGCCCCGCGCTATCAGGGTTTCGACGGTTCGGTATCGAGCGCCATGCAGCCACATGGAGGGCGGTGCTCTCTGGCGGGGTGCTGAAGTATCCGTCTCCGGCGTACTCTGCTGCGATGTTCATGCCGAGGTCGAGCAACAGGTTGATGCCACGGACGTTGCCAGTCCCGGCAAACTGGGCCAGCAAGGTTCCGCCTCGTTCCAGCAGCGGCGCCAGCAAGGCAGGTTCTCGGCGCGCCAGATCCCGGGCGCTTTCCTGGCCACGCGCACACGCGGCAATCAAGGCGTCGACGCCGCTCAGTGTGACGTCGACCCCGCGCCGTTCGAACGCGGCAAGCACGTCGCCCCGTCCTCGCTGCGCAGCCAGCTCCAGTGCTGAGTGACCTTTCACGGTGCGAGTCGGATCCGCCCCGCGCTCCAGCAGCAGCTCGATCAGTGTGATGTCGTTGTCTCGCGCAATTGAATGGTGTAGTGCCAGCAGGCCCCACTGACGATCCCGATTCGGGTCGGCGCCCCGGTCGAGCAGATACCTGGCGCCATCGTAGTCGTGCCAGTCGAGCTTTCGGATCAGCATCATGACCAAGTTGTCGTCGGTGACCTTGCCCGTCTCGACGACGAGTCGCATGGCGCGGTTGTCATGCGTTTCAGGCGAGTGATAGACCACTTCTTTATCGTTCGGATCCGCGCCGCGTTCGAGCAGCAGCCTGGTCATCTCGGGATGGTGCGCCACTCCGGCCGCACCGTACAGTGCTGTTTCCCGCTCCGGGTGGGTGCCCTTGGTCCAGAACCCGGTGTTGGGGTCGGCCCCGGCATCGAGCAGGGCGGTGGCTGCGCGAAGGAACCCGTCCGTTCGGCTGCGATCGAGCCGGAGGTACTTGGACAGGCCGAGATAGTTGAGAGCGTCGCCGCCGAAGGGTGGTGCCGGCGCGGTGGCGCTGGTCGGGTCGACGGACAGGAAGTGACGAACCCCTGCGTCGTCGCCGAGTATGGCTGCGATGTGAATGCAGCTCGACGCGAGTTCTGGGTGCGTGGCCAGCAATGCGTCGGCCCGATCGAGGTTGCCGTGCCAGGTAGCGGCCTCGATGAACTCAGCGATCTGATCCGGGGTGACCGCCTTCACAAAAACCCTCCGCGTGTCGCAGGCCGTTGGTCAGCTGGACGGTGGCGTGATACCAAGTATACGAAGGTAGGTCACCAGATTCCCGTAATGGAGGCTGACATGCCCGAGATTGGCGATCAACTCGGCGACCCGTGGCGCGTTCGACTCCTGGAAGGTTCCGGCACACTCGGCAGCAGAGGCTTCCAGCTTCTCGATGAGCGCGGGTTTCGAGGCGCCGGAAAGCGAGACGGTCTCGACCCATTCCGGGTTCTTGCCGGCTGCCTTGCCGCAGAAGAACGTGTTTCCGTCGACGATATGCCCGAGCAGTTGCCCGACAGTGCGGACCGATGCGGCAGGGCGGAAATCGAATCGTTCGGGAGGTATGCGTTTGGCGGCTTCGACGATCCAGGCGCTCGTTTCCAGGAAATTTTCGCGTAAGGCGTTCATGGTCGGTGTCGCCTCGGAAACGGCGCCAATCGGTGAAGCTGCGAGCAGCCAGATCAGGGTAGCTGGTGACACGATGGGCCTCCTTGCGGGGTCGGGAGCGATGGACCGCTGCAAGTTGGGCCGGCCGTTCGAAGAAAGGGTCGGCGGGTGGTTCGGAGAATGTAAGAATCTTGTCGGGCGTTCAACGCTCCAGCCGATAGCCGACTTTCCAGACCGTCAGGATGTGGCGCGGATTGGTAGGATCGGCTTCGAGTTTCCGTCGTAACTCGGCCACGTGGATGTCCACGGTACGCGACTGGATATCGGAGCGGTACTCCCACACTTCTCTCAACAGGTGGGCACGCGATGCCACGGTGCCATTCCGTCGGACCAGGGCCAGCAGGAGGTCGAACTCCCGCGGCGTGAGTGCCACCTCGCTGCCTGCTCGGTAGACGGTCCGCGAGGCCGGGTTGACCTCGATTTCCCCGAAGCGTTCCACCGCCGGCGGGGGCGGCCCGTCCCGTCGAGAGGCTCGGCGCAGCAAGGCACGGACGCGGGCAATCAGTTCCAGGGTGCCGAACGGTTTGGTGACGTAGTCGTCCGCGCCCAGAGAAAATGCCTGCACCTTGTTGGCTTCTTCCCCTTTTGCCGTCAGCACCAGAACCGGCACCTCCGGGTCGTCGGTCCGCAGCGAGCGGAGCACGCGGTATCCGTCGAGCTTCGGCAGCATCAGGTCGAGTACGACGAGGTCGATTCCACCGCTACGAATCCGCTCCAGCCCGGCGGAACCGTCGCCGGCGATCTCGACTGAAAAGCCTTCGTTCTCGAACGCCGTTTCCAGGCCGAACGCCAGGTCCCTGTTGTCTTCGATGACGAGTAGTCGGGTCATAGCGCCTTTTCCCCATCGCTCCCGGGAAGCTCGATTACAAAACGGGCGCCCCCGCCCGGTGCGTCTTCCACCCAGGCTCGTCCCTGCAGGGCTTCGACCAGGTCGTTGATGACGGAAAGGCCGAGCCCGCTGCCTCCGATGGCGGCGTTGCGGTGTTGTTCGAGGCGATAGTACGGTTGCCAGATGCGCAAGCGTTCTTCTGCCGGAACGCCGCGTCCCTGGTCGTCGACTGTGATGCGGATGCTGGGAGGGATCGCGGTAGCGGTGATGCGAACCGTCTGGCCGGGTCGCCCGTACTTGATGGCGTTCTCGATCAGGTTACGAACGATCCGGGCTATCGCGTCACGGTCCCCCTGCACAGTCAGCTGGTGGCCGGCGTCGAGGACGATCGACGTCGTCGCTGCCTGGGCGAGTGGCTCCAGCGCATCCCGGGCTTCTTCGAGGACCGGCGCGAGCGGCACGGCGGTCGAGGCCGGCAGATCGGACCGCCGTCGGAGCCGGGCGAATTGAAGGATGTTGTCCACCAGGTTGGTCAGGCGGAGCGCCTCGCGATGAATGATGGAGGTTGCTCGTGCTCGCTCCGCATCGGTGCGGAATCCGTCGGTCTGGAGCAACTCGCTCAGCATCCGGACCTGAGTCAGCGGCGTCCGCAGTTCGTGGGACACCCCCGAGACGAAGTCGTCCCGCAGGTTGGCCAACTGCTGTTCCCGCCGCAGCAGGATCAGGGCGGCGGCACCGACGGCAAGCGTCAGCGCGAGCAGGATGGCGATCTGAGGCAGGCGCGCCGAAGGGACTCCGCCGACCACCAGCATCGAGGCGACTCGAGGTTCGATCGAAGCCGTGACCACGAGCCCTCCATAGAGCCAGCCCAGCGTGTCGACTCCGCTGTGCGCGGCCCCGGGCGATCGGGTACCGAGCAGCGATACGCCGTTGCTATCCTCGACATGAATCCGCATCAAGGAGTCCGCCCGCACCCCGCCCGTCAGCGCCGGCGGAAAGAACTCGGCGTCGCCGAGCGCGCCCTCGAGCGGCCGCCGGATCTGGGCGGCCTCGACGACCATGCCGTAGATCAGCGGAACGCCGCGGTCGGCGATGGTCCAGGCGAGTACCATGTCGTCGGCGTGATCGAGTCCCGGTAGGCCCGGCGGCAGGATGCGCCAGGAACGCGGACCGCGACGTCCCACCGTGTCTTCGGTCAGGGCCGTCATCAGCTCCCGACCGGCCGATGCGGCGAGCGCGGCGCCGTCGGTCAACAGTTCAGGGGTGCTGCCTAACGTTGCGCGGAAGGTCGTCCGTGCAAAGCCGGCGGACATGCAGTCGCACTCTTTTTCCGCCAGGACATGGCGCAGCAGTTCGGATCCCGGCAGCGGGCGCCCCGGGGCAGGGAGCGCGTTGCCGATGGCGGCAGCTGCCTCGTTCATGCCGTAGCTCAACCAGATCCGTCCCTGCCGGGCGTATTGCCACGCCGCGATCGTGGCGTGCTGTCGCAACGTTCCCTCGGCGATGCTGCGGTGTGAGCGGGCCGCGCGGGCCGCCTCGAAGCCCAGCACCCCGGCCAACCCCAGCGTGGCGAACAGGAGTGCCGCGCCGAGCAGTCCGGGTCGGCCGCCGAGGCGGATTTTGGGCGAGGGACTGACCATGGTGTAGAAGCTTGCGGGCAGACTCGACGACGCGCCAGGCGTCGCCGAGGATCGAGGCGTACGGAAGCTGTAAGGGGCCGACGATTCAGGTCAGGGGCGGATCACGACAGTCTTGGCATTGACGAACTCTCTGATGCCGTAGATCCCGAGTTCCCGTCCGTAGCCCGACTCCTTGATCCCGCCGAAGGGCAGCCGGGGATCGGAGGCGACCTGCCCGTTGACGAAGGCGCACCCGGCCTCCAGCCGACGGGCCACCCGCTCGCCGCGCTCTAAGTCGCGCGTGAACACGGCAGCGCCCAGGCCGAAGATCGTGTCGTTGGCAATCCGGATGGCATCCTCTTCGTCTTGGGCCGCAATGATCGCGGCCACCGGACCGAACAGTTCCTCATCATGGGCCGGCATGCCCGCCGTGACGTTGGTCAGCACGGTCGGAGGATAGAACGCGCCCGGACCCTCGGGAACTTCACCGCCCAGCCGCACCACGGCTCCCTTGGCGACCGATGTCACGACCTGCTGGTGCAACTCATCTCGAAGATCGTGGCGGGCCTGGGGGCCGACGTCGGTGTCCGCGTCGAGCGGGTCGCCCATCTTCCTGGTGCGCATCAGGGCGACGAATCGCTCGGTGAACGCTTCGCGGATCGGATCGACCGCAATGAAGCGCTTGGCTGCGACACAGCTCTGTCCGCTGTTGACGAGCCGAGCTGATACGCAGATAGCGGCAGCCTGCTCGAGGTCGGCGTCTTCGAGGATCAGATAGGGGTCCGACCCGCCCAGTTCGAGTACGGTCTTTTTGAGCACGGCGCCTGCCTGCGCAGCGACCGACTTTCCCGCGGGCGTGCTGCCGGTCAGCGTCACGGCCCGGACCAGCGGATGCTCGATTACCGCTCGGACCTGGTTACTGCCCACTAACAAGGTTCTGAACACGCCCTCCGGGAACCCGGCCTGCCGGAACATTTCTTCGATGACGAGTGCGCATCCCGGAACGTTCGACGCATGCTTGAGCACGCCGACGTTGCCCGCCATGAGCGCGGGCGCCGCAAAACGATAAACCTGCCAGAGCGGAAAGTTCCACGGCATCACGGCCAGGACCACGCCGAGCGGCTCGAAGGCGACATAGGACCGGACGGCATCCGTCGGAATCACATCGGGTGCCAGATGGGCTTCGGCATGCTCCGCGTAGAACTCGGAAACCCAGGCACACTTGTCGACTTCCGCCCGCCCCTGGGCCAGTGGTTTGCCCATTTCGATCGCCATCAGCCTGGCCAGTTCCTCTTTCCGGCTGCGCAGGTGGCCGGCCATTGCCCGGAACAGCCAAGCCCGGTCGGCAAACGTCGTCGTCCTCCAGTGCAGCCATGCGTCGTGTGCCTGGGCCACGGCCAGGGCGGCGGCTGCGGGAGGCATCGTATCGTACTCCGCGACGGACTCCCCGGTGGCGGGATTGGTGGCTCGAATCGGCATCGGACCTCGAACATGTTGGCTGTGTCGCTGAACAGTAACAGGCCGGCGACGGGTCTGGGCGCCGGATCATGAACGTTCCATCATACCCTGCTCAGGATCGGCTCACGCGTCCGGCGTCAGATTCCCGGCATCAGGCTGATTGAGGCGAGGAGGAATCATGGCAATTCAGTCGGTGATGGTATCGGTCGATGGGTCTCGTTTCAGTGAGGTTGCGGTTCCGGTGGCTCGGCAGTTGGCGAAGTCGGCGCGGGCCTCGCTCGCGGTAGTGATGGCGCACGAGGCGGCGGCGGTGCCCGTGGCGGCCGCCGGGGACGGGTTTCCGGACGACACGGAGGGCCAGGCGCTTCGAGTCCGGGAAAAGACGTATCTGGCGGAGCTCGCGTTGGGGCACCCGCATACGGGCGGGATTCCAGTCGGATTTCGCCTGCTCGACGGCGCCGCTGGGGCGGCGTTGATCGCCGAAATCGAGCTGGCGCGTCCGGACCTTCTGGTGATGTCGACGCATGGTCGCGGCGCGATCAGCCGTCTCTGGCTCGGCAGTGTCGCGGATTATGTTATCCGACATTCCGAGCGGCCGATTTTGCTGCTCCCCGGGGCTTCAGACGATCCTGCGGACGGCAGGTTCCGGCGGGGGGTGGTCTTGATGGATCGGACCGTGGCCGCGGAGGCCATTATCGGGCCGGTTGCGGAATTTGCCGCTCTTCACCAGTCGCATCTCACACTGTTGCACGTGGTAGAGCCGGCGCTCGGTTCAATCGGGTTGCCGGGGGCGCCGCCCGTCCGTGGCGGCAATAGGCAACCGGGGGTCGAGAACCGCATTGCGCAGCGATACCTCGACGACGTGGCCGATCGACTGCGGGCACACGGCGTTCAGGTGGCGACTCGTGTGGTGGCGGGTGTCGGCGTTGCACCAACCATTCTGCAGCAGATCGAAATCGGCGATTATGATTTCGTGGCGATGACGACCCACGGAGAAAGCAGGCTGGCCGCCCCGTTGCTGGGCCGGGTTGCCGACAAGGTGATTCGTGGAGCCGAGCGTCCCCTGCTTCTGGTGCGGCCGAAACCGGGCGACTGAACCACGCTGCATCCCGGGGCGAGGCTGATACCCCGGGGTGCAGATCCGGCGCTATTCTCCGGGACGGTAGGTTCGCTTGGTCCGCCCCGTCAGCTGGTTGGGGTAGAAATACACCTCTCTCAACGCGCCCGTGCTGTAGCGCTCGGCCTGGTCGCTGAAGTGCGGCGAGTTCGGGTTGCCGTTCTGCCCTCCGGCCGTGATGGCCCGGGCACGGACGCTGTCGCCGAACTCCACGATGGCTACGAAGCTGTTGCCGCTGGTCCCATACCATTTCTTGGTGCCGGGATAGGCGCGCGATCCGAAGACCGCCAGCGATCCCCAGCGCCCCGACGTGAAGCCGACGGGAATGCTCGGTCCGGCATCGTCGAAGGGGTGGACGATGTCGCCGGTGATGCGCTGGAAGCGGTTGATGTCGCCCCAGGGAGTCTTCCAGGTGCCGAAATCGGCGGTGAGTTTGTCGGACGCGGCAGCCAACGCCTCCAGTTGAGTCTTCGGGCTGGTGCGCATGGCCATGTACTGATAGATGGACAGGTTGCCCCGGTCGGTGGCGTCGCGAACGCGCTCCCACATTGCCTCGCCCCAGAAGACCGCCAGCGAGGTCGGAACCGACGCCACATCCCACTGGCGGTCCCAGCTGCGCAAGGAGTCCAGTTGCTCGGCGAGTTGGACTTTGAGTGGGTCCGCGTCCGGCGTCCGGTCCGCTGCGCTGAGCAGCGCCGGAATCAGGTCGTCGAAGGCCGGCATCGACCGGTTGTAGGCAATGGCAAGCAGCGTGTCGAGGGTGATACCGCGTCGACCGGTCAGTTGACGGATCGCGTTGATGCCGCGGGGGTTTTCGGGGTAGGTCTCCATGTACGCCGGGAAACGCTCGCGCCTGGGGCTGTCCGGCCCGGCCGCCGAGTAGGGCCAGTTGTTGGTGTTGTAGACCCAGCCGATCGACGGATTGATCACGTTGGGTGACTCGTCGATGCCGTGGATGCCCTGCCATTCCGTGGCCGGGTTGCTGCCGTCGACCGGCCGCGTCCAGTCGAACCCGGGGTCGCGCTTCGGGACGAAGTTGGCGTGGAAGTACGCGATGCTGCCGTCGGCGTCGGCGTAGATGGTGTTATTGGACGAGTTGGTGTGCAGCTCCATGGTCTGCCGGAACTCCTGCAGATTCCGGGCTTTGGTCCGGCCGTACGACTGGCTCAGCGCCTTGACCGGCTCTTCCATCAGGCGCACTGCGACCCACTTGCCGTCCTGCCGACGCACCACAGGGCCATGGTGGGTGCGATAGACCGTGAAGCTCCGCTCTTCCATGCCGGTGGACGTCTTGTACGGAATGGTGATGAGGCGGCTCGTTACGGGGCGTTCGTCGTTGCCGTAGCGGTAACTGTGCCCATCGGACGTCGATGTGACTGTCAGCAGATATTCGTCGATGTTGTCGACGCCGCTCGAGGTATGCATCCAGCCGGCCCGGTCGTTGAAGCCCTGATAGACGAAGAACTGTCCCCAGGTCACGGCGCCGTAGGCGTTGAGTCCCTCTTCGCTCGTGATATGGACTTCGGCCCGGAAAAAGAACGATGTGTGCGGGTTGATCAGCAGCATCGATCGGCCCGAGGCCGAATTTTTCGGTGCGATGGCAATGCCGTTCGAGCCGCGCGGTTCGTTGTCGGGCGGGGCAATCGACCGGTGCGCAGCAGCGACCTCTGTCGGCTGCTTCCCATAGAACGCCTCGAGTTCGCGGAGCGAGACGCGCTCGATGTCGCCCCCGATGCTTCCTTCGCTGAACGTCAGAGCCATCCACGGTTCGAACCGGGTGATGACACGCGGCTTCACGGTCGGGTTCTTGTACAGGTAGTAGTTGAGCCCATCGGCAAAGGCGTCCATCAGCGCCTTGAGCCAGTCGGGGCTCTCGGCATACTTGGCGCGCATGCTGTCGGGGTCGATGAACAATTTCATGCGCAGGTCGCGGTAAATCTCCGCTTCTCCCTCCGCCTCGGCCAGCCGGCCCATCGAGTTCAGGTAGTTGGTTTCGACCCGGTTGAAGTCATCTTCAGCTTGTGCGTACATCAGTCCGAAAACGGCGTCTGCGTCGGTCTTGGCCGAAATGTGGGGAATACCCCAGTCGTCACGCACGATGGTGACGTTCCGAGCCCGGGCTTCCCAGCGGGCAGCGTCGGGATCGGTCGGCGCGTCGGGTGTACAGGCAACCACAGCTGCCACGAAGATGAGGACCGGATATCGCGAAAAAGAAGACATGACGGGGCACCGAGCGCGGAAAATGGGCAAATCGGTCTGAGCGGAGAGTGAAAGATCGCCCGGCCCCCGGCCTCCGGCCAGGGGCTTCGCAAAGGCACAGCTTCAGCGTGCTGCGGGCGCGGACGGGAGCCTCGGATGAAAGTCGCGGTCGCGGACGGCAATCTGCCCCTGGCGCGCGTAGTCGATCGCTTCGCCGAGAATGCGAGCGGCCTCCTGCGGGGCGTGGAATCCCATCGAGTTCTCCGCCTCGATGAAGTCGAGGTAGAACTGGGCTCGACGCTGCAGGCTCCGGGCAATGCTCAGCTCCGGGTCGGATCGTCCCGCCTTCCGGGCTGCGGCCAGGTCGGCGATCAGACCGACCAGGGCGTCCATGGCCTGGTCGCGCAGGCGGTAGGTGTTCTCCTGGATCAGCTCGGCGCGCGCCTTCAGTTCATCCGCAGCTATCGGATGGCAGGTCTGGCAGGCGTTGCTCACGTTGAGCAGCGGACTCCGGATGTGGTGATCGGTCACTTTAAGCGCACCGATCCGCTGGTACGGCATATGGCAGTCGGCGCAGGTCACGCCGGACCGGGCATGAACACCCTGGTTCCACATCTCGAACTCGGGGTGCTGGGCTTTGAGGACTTCGGCGCCCGTCTCGGCATGGACCCAATCCCGGAAACCGACGCTGTCGTAGTAGGCGTAAATCTGGTCGATCTTGAGTCCATTGGCCCACGGATAGACGAGCCGTTTCTCGGAGCCCTTGAAGTAGTACTCGACGTGGCATTGACCACAGACGAAGGCGCGCTTCTCCTGGCGGGTGGCATCGCGGTTCACGTCGTAGTCGGCGATGCCCTGGGATGCCTTATAGGCGCGCATGCCCTCGATGAAGCCGGGGCGGGTAACCCGCAGTTCCATGGTGCGCGGCGTATGGCAGTCGATGCAGGCCACCGGGTGTGTCACCTCGGTGCGCGCTTCTGCGTACGGCATCTGGTTCATCCGTTCGAAGCCGCGGATCAGGTCGCCGTCGCCCAGGCGCATGTAGGGCAGATAGACCGAGGCGTGGCAGTGCATGCAGGTACCCGGTTGCCCGAAGGTCTGGCGCTCGGTAAAGGTCTGATCGTCGAGCATGTAGGCGTGGCCGCGCTCCTCGCGGAAGTCGTGCGCGAAGGCATAACCTGCCCACATGGTGCGCAGCCGAGGATCTTCTTCGAGACGCGACTGGGCCACAACGGATCGGGGGTCGGCGTCGGTGGGCGTGCGGGGCATCGCCTCGCTGCCTCCGAACCTGGTGCGCACCTGATCGACGGTCCGCACGTAGCTGTCGTACTGATGCGGGAAGTTACGGCCCCAGATTTCCGGGGCTTGCGTCGTGTCGGTGATTTCCACCACCTGGAAGAACGGGATCTGGGCTTCCTGCTTACGCTCGAAGATGTTGACGAGCAGGGCGAGGACTGCCACGGTCGTCAGTGCGGCAGTGACGCCCACCAGAAGCACGCGACGAGGGCGATCTGGACGCGCAGTCATCGTTTTTTCTCCGGCAAGGAAGGTGAGATCATCGTCGATGCCCGACCGATTGGTGGCAGGAAAGGCAGCTGACCGAGCCATCGTTGTTTGCCAGGATGGCGTGAACCATCGGCGCATGGCAGTCACGGCATCGCTGCTCAGCAATTGCTCGATTGCGGGGCTTGATCTGAATCGGCTCGTGGAAGATGCCGGACGTGAAGGCCGTGGAGTGCCAGAACCCGTTGGTTGCCTTAGTGACGTACTTCGCGACCGTGCCGTCGGGCGTATGGCAATCGTTGCAGGTGGCCGCCTTGCGATGACTGCCGGTCAGCCAGGCCGAGTATTGCGGCTCCATGATGTGGCAGTTGGCGCACGCCGCCGGATCGTTGGTGAGATACGATGCCCCTTTGCCATAGGAAAAGGTGAACATCCCCACGCCGAGCCCGACTCCGACCAGGGCTACGACGACGAGGAGCGTGGTTTGGCCACGAGTGTGAGATGGGGCTTGCATCCGTCCTTCGCTCCAGGGCGTCTCAAGCAACGCCATCGCGGGCTTCGGTGCTGTGACTGGTTCAAGTTATCCCGGGTTCGCAACGAGCGCATCCCTCGATGGCCGTTCGCACCCGCTAGATGCGGGAGATATTCAATCGGAATTCTGTGTGCTGCCGGGTATATTTGGAGGTTGCCTGCCGAGTAAGGGCGGGTTCGCAAACTCTACTTCTTCATTGTGCAGGCGAGTCATGCGGGCAATCCCTCGCAGCAGATTTTTCGTTCTCGGGGTACTGGCACTCGCGTTTGGTTCACCGAACCAGGCATGGCCCCAATCCAGGCCAGCCTCCGACAGCGGGCTGACCTTGCCGACGCCACGGCAGCTCCGTTTCACGACGGATGAAGGCACCTGGATTTCGGTCGATGTGTCGCCGGACGGGCGCACCCTGGTATTCGATCTGCTCGGCGATCTGTACCGGATGCCCATTCCGGGTGGAACGGCCAGGCGCATCACCAGCGGCGCCGGTTTCGATGCGATGCCCAGGTTCTCGCCGGACGGTGCCTCTCTTGTCTTTGTCAGCGATCGAAGTGGTGCGTCGAATGTCTGGATTGCGGACACGGCGGGGCAGAATCTCCGGCAGCTGACCCGGACGGAAGGCTATCAGTTCGACTACGTCTCGCCGCGCTGGACGCTCGATGGTCGGGCCATCCTGGTGGCTCACAACAGCGGACCTGCCCGTACGCCGCCGTTCATCCGGTTGCCCTCCGCGTATGACCTGTATCTGTTTTCGCTTGCTGGGGGCAGTGGGCAGCGCCTGACCGGGGGCGGAATCGGTGCCGGGACCGTGGAAGCGGCACGCGGTGCCTCCGCAACCAGTTACCTCGGTGCGACCTTCGCCGATTCGACCCGGATCTGGTACTCCTCCTCCGGAGCCAACGCGCAGCTGTTCACGCTCGACTTGCGGACCAGTGCGTCGATCCGCCGGACCAATCTCCGGGGTGGCGCGGTGCGGCCGGTCGTGAGTCCCGACGGACGCTGGTTGGTGTATGCGACACGGCGAGACGAAACGACGGCGTTGCGGCTGCGCGATCTGACCACGGGAGACGAGCGCTGGCTGGTGCTCGATGCCCAGCGCGATCAGATGGGAGCGCGGGCCACCCGCGATCTGATGCCTGGAATGGCGTTCACGCCCGATAGCCGCGCCTTGATCGCGGCGTATCACGGCAAGATTCATCGGATTGCCATTCCGACCGGAGAGGCAACCACGATTCCCTTCTCGGTAGAGGTCGATCAGCAGATAGCCGCATCGTCTCAATTCCAGTACGCCTTCAATGATTCGATCGTCGAGGTAAGGCAGATCCGGGTTCCTCGTCTCTCGCCGGACGGCAAACGGGTTGCCTTCGTGGCACTCGATCGGATCTGGGTTGCTGACCTTCCGGCCGGAGCCGGCGACGGCGCCATTACCAACGCCCGGCGTCTCACCACCGGGGCGGTCAGCGAGTACGCGCCTACCTGGACTCCGGATGGCCGCGCCATCGCGTACTCGACCTGGGATGACAGCACCGGTGGGCACATCTATCGAGTGCCGGCCGCGGGTGGGGCATTGACCAGGCTGACGACGGTCCCGGCGTTCTACGAGAAGCTGGCCTACGCACCTGACGGGTCCAAGTTGTTCTTCGTCACCATGCCGCGCGCCGATCGTTTCGAGTCGAGTGAGCTGGGCTTCAGTGAACCTTCTGGAACGCATGCAGATCTGCGATGGATCCCGGCGGCAGGCGGCACACCAACCAACGTCAGGAGGGTCGAATACCTCTCCCGACTGGTGCCCCCTTACTACGGTGTGCCGCATTTCGGACCCGAGGCCGATCGGGTCGTCCTGTATGACAACAACGACAACGGCCTCTACTCGATGCGATTCGACGGCACCGATCGACAGTTGCTGGCCCGTGCCGATCAGATCCCGTGGAACGCATCCGGAACGGAGCCTGCCGAGGATATCGTGCTGTCCCCCGACGGACGGCGCCTGGCGTTGCTCGGGGCTCAGCAGGTGTTCGTTGCGGAGCTCTCGCCGGTCGGCACCGCACCCACGTTCTCGCTCCGCGGCAAGGGGAGCGGGCCGTTGCCGATTCGGCGACTCACCGACATCGCCGGCAATTATCTGAGCTGGAGCGCCGACGGCAGTCGGTTGGTGCATGCGCTGGGCGCGGCGCTCTTCCTCACCGACATCGGCGATACCGAACGTCCGGCGCGGCGGGTGGACGTCCGGATCTCCGTACCCAAAGACCGCCCGACCGGTGTGGCAGTCCTTCGCGGTGCCCGGATCATCACCATGCGCGGCGACGAAGTCATCGAGAAGGGCGATCTTCTGATTCGCGGCAATCGAATCGCGGCGGTGGGCCCGGAGGGCAGCTTTGCGATTCCATCCGATGCGCATCTGGTCGATGTGACCGGAAAGACGATCGTACCGGGATACGTCGACACCCATGCCCACATGTTCGGAATGGGGTGGGGCCTGCACCGGACCGAGTCGTGGCAGTACTACGCTAACCTGGCGTATGGGGTGACCACGACGCGAGACCCGCAGACCGGCGCCCTCGATGTCCTCGATTACTCCGATCGGGTCGAAAGCGGCGACATGCTGGGCCCGCGGATCTTCAGCACCGGTCGCGGCTTCTTCGTCAACGAGACCTTTAATACGCTCGACGATGTCCGAAACGTGCTGCGCCGAAATTCGGACTATTTCAAGACCGAAACGATCAAGGCGTACGCCTTGGGCGATCGGCGCCGTCGGCAATGGGTAGCACAGGCCGCTCAGGAACTGCGCTTGTCTCCGACCAACGAAGGAGATGCCGATTTCACGGTGCAGCTGACCCGGATGCTGGACGGGTATGCCGGCGAAGAGCACACCTTTCCGGTCTATCCGATCTTCAAAGACGTAGTTCAGCTTGCCGCGCAGAGTCAGACGACCTACACCCCGGTGCTGATGATCGCATACGGAGTGGGCGGGGTGCAGGAGTACTTTACCTCCCGCTATGATATCCGCGCCGAGCCGAAAGTACGGCGGTTCTGGCCCAAGGTGTATCTGGATCAGCGCACCGCCTCCAGTCAGTGGCGCCCCGATGAACTGTATGGCTTCCAGCACATGGCTCGGGCGGCGGCCGCGATTGCCAAAGCGGGCGGCCGAGTCGCGGTGGGGTCGCACGGCAACCTGCAGGGTATCGGCTATCATTTCGAGATGTGGGGGCTGGCCACGGGCGGCATGACACCACTCGAAGTGCTCCGGTCCGCCACCCTCGTCGGTGCGCAAGCCATCGGTCACCTTGCCAACCTCGGCTCACTCGAGCCCGGCAAGCTGGCCGACTTTCAGGTGCTCGACGGCAACCCGCTGTCGGACATCCGCCAGACCAATACCATCGGGCTGGTGGTGAAGAATGGCAGGATCTACCAGGCCGAGACGTTGGACGAGGTCTGGCCGCGTCGGCGCCAGCTGCCGACGACACAGTGGTGGATGGCTCCGGAGCGGCGTTGAGCCTTCGCTGCTCCCAGAAAACAAGAAAGCCGGGCTGGGATGCCCGGCTTCTTCGTTTCTGCGCAGCGGTCGCCGTTACTCAGTGGACCCGATCGACGAATGAGTCGCCGGTGATCATCCGCACTATCCGGCCACCTTCCTCGACGAAGCGAACCACTTCGCCTACCGGTCCGCCACCCGTCGGTGCCACGAAACGGAACTGGCCATTGCCGATCGGCTCGAGCACGGTCGGGTTGTCGACATTCGGCCCGTACGGGTTGATGACGACGAGACGGTCATTGAGCTGAACCACCTGGGACACGTTGCCGCGGCCCTGGTACAAGCCCACGAAGCGGGACCAGGAGGGGTCCCAGGCAAACTTGCGCGGCGGTGGGGCGGTAGCCTTGGCAACCGCTTCACCGACCGTGCGCATCAGCTGGCGCGCAATGTCGCTCGGGTTGGAGTCGTTGGTGTTGGTGAGCACCACGACGCCCACCTTGGAGTCGAGCTGGATCATCGTCTGGGTGGTGTAGCCCGGATAGCCTCCGCCGTGCCCGACGTAGATCTTGTCTCCGATCCGGTTGACCGCAAAGCCGACGCCGGTGCCCGAGGTCCAGTTCGTCTCGAGCATGCGGACCCGATGCATTTCCCGCAATGACGCGGTGCTCAGGACCCGATCGGCGCCTCGCGGGCCGCGTCGGAACTGCGCCGAAACGAAGCGGGCCATGTCTTCGACGGTCGAGGTGATCCCGGTTGCAGCGGGCATCCCTCGCGAATCGATGAACGGCGCCGTGGAGCGCGAACCATCGGGCTGCCGCGGGCCGTACCCGGTCGCAAGGCCGGCGACATTCTTGTCGACGCTGGACGACGTCATACCCAGCGGGTCGAAGATGTTCTGCTGGATGTAGTCGGCCCACGTCTGCCCGGTGATGGCTTCCACCACATACCCCGCCACGGCGTAGGCCAGATTGGAGTACTTCCAGCGGGTCTCCGGCGGAAAGGCGGCCTGACGGTCGCCGATCAGGGCTCGGACCTCGTCGATGGTGGGGAAGTTGAAGGTGGTCCAGTGATCGCTCGCCTCGCGTGGCAGGCCGGAACTGTGGGTCAGGAGTTCCTCGATCGTGATGGGCGGATCATCCGGCTCGGCCGGTTTGACCTTGAACCATGGAAGATATTTTACGACCGGGTCGTCGAGCTGCAGCTTGCCCTGTTCGCGGAGCTGCATGATCGCGATTGCTGCGAACATCTTGCTGTGGGAGGCCATCCGGAACTTGGTGCCCCGGGTCATCGGGCGCTTGGCCGCGACGTCCGCATGCCCGAAACCCGCCGCCCAGACCAGTTCCTGGTCGGCGATCACACCGACCACGATGCCCGGTAATCCGCGGGAAACGACCTGTCCGTCCATCCAGGCCGAAAAGAGACGTTGCGCAGCGAGTACGTCGGGGTGATTGGCAGCGGGAGATTGTGCTTTGAGCGGGGCCATCCCGGCCAGCAGGATGGCCCCGGCGACCGCCGCGGTAGCCGCGAACGATCGCCGGAAGCCGGCGCGCATCAGGAACGCGCCGCGGCGAGATCCTTCACCGCCTGGGACAGGAGACGGACCTTGGCGGCATCACTCGAGCCGCCCGCTTCACCGTCGAGTTGTGATGCGAGTCCGTTGAGGCCCTCACGGCGCGCGGAACCCGAAGCGCGCTCGGCGCTGTTGAGTGCTTGACGCACCGCACCGATGCGATCGGCCGACAATCCGCGCGAGCGCTCCAGCTGGTCCACATAGGCCTTGGCCAAGGCAAAGCTCGGCGGCCAGACGAACTTCGGCTGCATCTGGGGGTTCAAGTACTCGAGCTTGACCGTGTTGGCCGCATCGATCTCGTTCTGCGAAATGAAACCACTCGGCACCAGCTCGAAGATGTCGAGACCGCGGGCGATTTCCGAGTTGACGATCAGCCCGTTGTACCAGTACACCGACCAGGAGCCACCGTTGCCCATCCGGGTGGAATCGACCGGACCACGATCGTGATAGGCGATCTCGATCGGGTTCTTCGGATCGGTCCAGTCGAAGATCAGAATCCCTCCCTGGTACCAACCCTGGACCATCACGTCTCGGCCCGGGATCGGGATCAGCGAGCCGTTGTGGGCGACGCAGTTTTCCAGTTCGGTCTGCTCGGCGGGCAGCTTGAAGTAGCTCTGGAACTGCATCTGCCCGTTCTCGATCGTGAAGATCGCGTTGGCTCCCCATTCCGGCTTGTCGATAGCCCGGCACTTGGGAGCGCCACCGCCGCCCCACTCGTCGGTAAAGAGGACTTTGCTTCCGTCGTTGCTGAACGTCGCCGAATGCCAATAGGCGAAGTTCGAGTCGGCGACGGAGCTGATCCGGCGCGGGTTGGTCGGGTTGCTGATGTCGAGCAGCATCCCGTAGCCTTCGCAGGCGCCGCCGGCCAAGCCGATCTCAGGGTACACGGTGATATCGTGGCACTGGGTCGGCCCCGTTTCACGACGGGCCGGCATGTTGCCGAGCATCCGGGCCAGGATGCCAGGCAGCGCGTCACGCAGGGCGGCGCTGTCCGCAGCAGTCGGTGTTCCGGTTCCATTCCGCGCCTTGACGATGCTGTCGAGCATCGGGCTCGTCATCCGGGGCGGCAGCGGCGTATCCTGGCCCATCACGTTAGCGATAAACTGCCCCCGGGCTTGTGCCGCGGCCAGTTCAGCGGGAATCGCGGCATGGCGCGGCGGGGCGGCGAGTCCTTCGAAGATCCGCGGGGAACTCACGATGGCCGCCTTGGACGGATCGGCCAGCGGCACCTTGATGACTTCGATTCGGAAGAGCGCGGTGTTGGCGTCGGCATCGGGCATGGCATCGCTGCAGCCGGCCAGCTCCGCCGCCGGACGGACCGGCGCCGAGCCGGACACGTAGACGTAAACGTTGTCCGGATCCTTGGGGTCGGCCAGCACCGTATGCGTGTGCGAGCCGCGGCAGGTCTGCACGTTCGCGATATTCTTCGGGTTCCGAATGTCGGTGATATCGAAAATGCGGATGCCGCGCAGCCGATGGTGGCTGACCGCTTCTCTGACACCCTCGTCGCTGCAGTCGAGGCGCCCGGTATACCCCTCGCCGGAAACGAAGAGGAGGTTCTTGTAGATCGAGACGTCGCTCTGCGAAGCAGGGCAGTAGATCGCCGATGCCAGGCCGGGCTTGTTGGGAGTCGACAAGTCCCAGATCTGCCAGCCGTTGTAGTTACCCTGAATGGCATACTTGTCGGCAAAGGCAAGGTCGGAATTGGTGCTGCCCACGAAGCGTTCGGATGACGGCGTATTGGAAACCAGCCGCAGGTTCCAGATCGCCTCGCCCGCGTCGGTCAGGCCCGCGCGCAACCCGATCCGGGGGTCGGGGCTCGGTTTGGCCGTCGAGAGCGCGGTCGGGGTCGGGGTGCTGCCGCCATAGCTCGACGAGCCGGAGGCGCACCCGAGAGACAGGAGCCCGACGGCCAGTGACAGCGCCAGACCGGGGCGACGAGCGTGATGCACAGCTACCATGACAGGTTCCTCGAGGGGGAGAGCAGGGTATGGACGCGCCGGGGTCACGGCGTCTGTCCTTCGATGACGAGGGCGACGAGCATCTTTTCCATTCGGGCAATTTCGGTGACCTGGTCGACGTTCACGTCGGCCGCGAGTCGGAATACGGTTTCGTCCTGCCCGGCTCCACTGGTCGCGAACAACTGCTCGACCATGGTGACGGCACCGCGATGATGCTGAATCATGAATTTGAGGAAGAGGCGGTCGAACTCGGTGCCGCGGGCCTGGTTCAGTCGGCCGAGCTGCTCCTCGGTGAGCATGCCGGGCATCTGGCCGTGGTCCGCACCGTGTCCGCCGTGGTGCGGCATGCCCTTGGGGTCGATCTGCGGTACCGGTTGTTTGCGGTCGGCCAGCCAGCGCTGCATCAGGGCAATCTCATCCCGTTGGGCGTTGATGATCCGCTCGGCCAGCCGCTGAATGCCCGGGCTGGACTGGTGAGTCGGCGCCCAGTGCGCGATCTGAAGCGCCTGCGCATGGTGGCCGATCATGGCCGACATGAAATGAATGTCGGCAGCCGTGTAGGGATGCTGGACGCTGTCGGCACGCGCTCTGGCGACGTGGGCGTCCTCGCTGGCATGGATATGGCCGACCGGCGTCGGAACCGCCTCGACCGGCGCCCGGCCACCGCACGCCGCAACTGCCACCAGAATCAGGGCGGGAACGGTCGGGCGGAGTGATGAAAATGAGGCCATTTCGGTCTCCTGCATCTGGGCGGGCTGAACCATCGGGTCGCCCGCAGGTTAGCCTCGTAAAATACATAGTATTGCCCGGGCTCGGCCACGGTAAGGTGGCTGGGGCTGATCCGGTCAGAACCGGGCCACCGACCTGGTGGGTCAGCCGATCAGGGCGGGGTGTGGCAGCGCGACCAGAATCGGGCGGATGGCGTCCAGCGCCGGAGTAAAGAGCGAAGGCTGCTCGGGGTCGGCAAAGACTGCCGCGAAATCGTCCGGCGCGAATGCCCGGGCCAGCCGAGCCGCGTACTGCTCGCGCAGCAGCCGAAGGTAGTGCTCGATGTCGTAGTCGCGTTGATCCGACCCTTCCGAACTGACCCGGCCGCCGCCTTGCCGGACCCGGTAGATCCGAACCCGCTCGCCACGCCGCCAGGCCGTTCGGCCGCTTGCCAGCATTGCTTCGTAGGCCAACTCTTTCCGCCCCTCCCGAGTAGCTCGATAGTCGTCCGGCGTTTTGGTGAGACGGACCAGTGAGGACACCTGGTAGGTGGGGAGTTCGCGCCGGCGCAGCGCGTCGATGGCGTCGAGATAGGCCTGGCGCACTCCCGGAATGTCTCCGGTGAGCAATCGATCGATGGCCTGGCGGAGGAAGGCGTCGCTGAACGGTTCGTTGCGGCTCGAACGGAACGCCACGCCTCGCAGCGTCAATCGGCCCTGGTAGTCGAGCAGGGCGTAGTTCTTGGGTTCGTGCGAGAGCATGACGGCGTAGCGGCCATCGAATTCCAGTTGCACCAGCGGCGGAAGCAGCGCCGCTACCTCGGCAACGGTGCGGCGTTCGTCGGCCTCGGTCCAGCTGTCCGGTACGGCAAAGTAGACTCCGTCGGTGTCAGCCTCGAGCAAGGTAACGCCGCGATCCGCCAGCTCTCGGCACATCAGGGCCAGGGTTTCCCGCCCGCGTCGAGTCACTTCGTTGGCGGCATGGACATCGGCAAAGCGGGTCAGCTCGCCTCCCGCGGCGAGATAGCCGTAGGCGGTGTTGACGACCAGCTTCATGGCCGCGGAGACCGCTTCGTGGGTGTGTCGCTCGGGTGAACCGGCCGGCGCCGCCCGCGCGGCCGCCTTGGCGGCGAGGCGCTGCTCGACCAGGCGGTCCACCAGGGTGACCAGCACGCCCAGATGATCGCGACGGGGTCCAATCCGATAGGCGCGCATCAGCGAGGGGTACAGGCTCGCCACGTCCGCCTTGACGACCCGATGCGCCACGCCGGTGGCAAACAGGTAGAGCGCCGCGCCGCTGTGGGGAGTACCGTCGCCCGGCTGATGCGCGGGTAGCGCTGTACCCGACCGGAGATAGGCACGGACCAGCAGCGGGTCGATCACGCCGGTGGCCGCCCCGGCATCGGCCAACCGTTCGTAGCGTCTGGGCGCCATCCGGGCCAACGCAAAGGCGGCGCCACCCAGCATTCTGGCCAGGCTCGCCACCTCGGTAACGTCGGATCCGGCATAGCGGCGGACTCGTTCGGGGTCGCTGCGAAAGACCCGGTAGATCTCCGCTCCGGGAATCAGCTCCCGATCCGGCTCGGCGATCCCTAAGTGACGTGCCACGGCCTTGAGCCCGTGCCCGGGGAAATCCCGGGTGGCGAAGTCATGCCGGCGTACCGCATCGAGGGTGTCGATCAGCTCCCGACCCGGCACGATCAGGCGCACCGTGCGACCATCCGTCCCCCGCCCGCCCCGCCGCGCGGCCCGAGGACGAAGCCCCCCTCGACCGGTCCGGCCCAGCGCGAGCGTCACCCGCAACCGGCGGGCGCGACGATCGAGAAAGGGAAGATCGAAGCCGTGAAGGTTGTGGTTCTCGATCACGTCGGGGTCGGCGGCCTGGATCATACCGACCAATCGGCTGAGCAGGTCGGCCTCCGCCGCGTCGTCGTCTCCTTCGGCTTCCAGGATATGGGTGACCCCGGCCGGATCGCGGACCGCGATCATGAAAATCCGGTGCCGGTTGGGGTCGAGGCCGGTGGTTTCCAGATCGAACTGGAGGCGGTGCAACTGATCGAAGGAGAGGTCGCGGAAATAGGTGCGACCGGTGGCCGTCAGGTACTGTTCTTCGGGAGACAGCGCCAGGTAGGTGTTGCGGTCGAGCCCTCGCAGGTGGCTGACTTCGCGGCCGAGCCGTGCGCTAGCTCCGCGGAGCAAGGCCGTGGTGAGCATGTCCCCTCTCGGTGCGGAGACCTGGAACCGGAGCGCGCCAGGTCCGCTCAGCTCCCGGTAAGTAATCGGGGCGGCCGAGCCTTCGGGGGCGAGTTCTGAGCCCAGGTGCTCGAAATCATCGAGGCGGTCGACCAGGAGCCAGGGGCGGAACCGCACCTCTTCCCGAACCAGAGCCCCTGTCTCCGGGATCCGTCGCCAGACCGTTGCTCGACCATCGGATTGAGCCCAGACCGAGACGATGCCGGGTGTCGGATCCCAGCCCCAGAGCCATTCGTCTTCGATCAGCGTTCGTTCTCCTATGGATGGTGCCCGCGTCGCAAGCCCGCAGGCAATCTAGCCCGCGACTCCACTTTGCGGCGGCTAAACCATGCCTCGCAGACGTCGCGACGCCCATTCGGTGAGCAACGCCGCGATTGCCACGGCGCCGAGCAGCCAGTCGAGGCGCTTCGGCCGCGCAGGGATGCCCGGGCGGGTCTCGGTGAGGTCGTGGTCGGGCGGGCCGAATCTGGCAGCCATTCGCGCCAGTGGCGCGTCGTGTGGCGGCTGTTCTGGGGTTGTCACCCGATCGGGCCGATAGCCGACGGTTCGAATCAGCGCCGACCACCAACCGCGATGGGCTTCGACGGAACCGTCCGGGCCGGTCATTCGCCAGCGCCAGGTGTCGTGATAGCCGACCTGCACGATGCGCCCGATGCCGACCCGCCGCGCTGCTACGGCAACGGCTGCGTCGCGGGTCTCGAGGGTCGAAGCCTGGTCCGAGAGCCGGACCATCGGCGTGAGTGCCAGCGCTCGGCGCGGATCCTTCCCGTCGATTTCGATCGTACTGGAGGTAATCCTCTGTCCGGGGCTTCCGACCCGGAGATCGGCCCAGGCAGGGTCTCGCGCAGCATCGGCGGCGAGGACCAGCCCACCACCGTCACGCACGAACCTGGCAATCCGGCGACTGTGCGCGGTTGCCGACTGGTCGACGGCCACCACCGCAGCCACCCGCGCGGTGTCGAGCGCGTCCGACGTGCCCTGCCGGCTCTCGTCGTTAGGGCCGATCGCGATCCGCGCGTCGACGCTCCAGCCGCGCTCTTCGAGTGCGGCGATCACGAACTTGGTTTCCCAGGACGCCCGACCGAACACGACCACCCGCCGCGTTGCCGGAGTCGGCCCGGGCCTGACATGGGCAGCCTGCCCGTCCACCGATCCGATCAGATCGCCGACCGGTGCGTCGATGTCGATCCCGGCGCCTCCGCCCATGCTCGCTACGCTGTCGATCGGTCCCAGGCTGTCGGCCAGATGCACCATCACGCCCGGTGGAGCTGCGATTGCTGCGCGATACCCGCCCGCCGGGTCGCCCAGTGGCTCGGAGCTGATGGCCGTGGCTCTGAGTCGATTGCCGCCCCAGCGCACGGTTGCCTGCGTCGCAGCGAGCCAGTCGCGGCGGATTGGATCGAGGACGGTGTCGCCCACGACGACGATCGGCTCGGCGCCAATCTCGTGCTCGATCAGCAGCGAGGCAAGACCGTCGGTGTCGACGCGCCGTTCGGTCGCGGGTGGCGCCGAGTCGGTCCGGATCGACAGAACGAACGCTCCGGCCAGGGCTGCGTAAGCCAGCAGCCGCAGCCCCCGCTCGAGCGTCAGCCGGCGATCAGCGGGTGAGGGCATAGACCACCAGATTGACCGCGAAGCGGGTGTTGTCGATCGACAAAAAGCGCTTGTTGTCGGGGTGGTAGCTCCACTCCGAGCTGTAATCTTTGTTGCTGTAGAGAACTCGAATCCGATCGCCACGCAGCGAGGCGAGCAGGTGCTCGTGGACCAGATTGTCGCCCCAGCCGTTGAGTTCGTGACTGGTGGTAGGCGGACCGTCGGGAAAGGTGAAGAACGCCGAGTAGAGGGCGTGATCGTTGCGAAGCGGGCTGAGCGGGGCGCCGGTTCCTCGGGCCAGTTCGTCCATGGCCGTCTTGTGAAACTGGCCGTCGATGTCATGATTGTGGTCATCGACGAACAGCAGGCCCCCGCGGTCAAGATAGGTCCGCAGCATGGCTTGCTCTGCCGCGGTGAAACGGACCGGCAGGTGCCCCGTCATGAAGGTGAACGGATAGCGGAGCATGTCCCGGCTGGCCAGGGAGACCACTGCAGCACCCGGATTGACCTCGATACTGGTATAGCGGGCCACCGCGTCGATCACGTTGGGACCGACTAGTGGCGCCGAGTCCCAGTCGCCCGACTCGTACTGGACCGTGGCGAACGTGAAAGGAGTCACGGCGACGTGCTCCAGGGGCGGAGCCCCGACCGCGGCGACGGCGGATTCCCGATTGCGCGGCGGGCTCGGGCCAACGCAGCCGTCGCATCACGGTCGGTACGCAGCGTGTCGATTGCCAGCGCCAGCGGGGCCGCCAATCCGGGGTGGTCGGAGAGCAGATCGGCCCGAAGCAGCAGCAGGGAGTCGATGGCCGCCGCCCGGTCGCGACCGAGCAATTCGAGGGCGGCGTCGAAACGCTCCGCGACCTGTTTCACGGCGGGATCGAGAGACGGCTGGGGTGTCCGCGCGTTCGGCGCGATGCCATCTCGCTTGCCGACCAGGCGAACCTTGGCGACATCGACGACTACCGGGCGGGTTCGGCCGCGCAGATAGATCCGATCCGCCAGGCGGGCACGCTGGATCGCGTCGAGCGCCGCATACATATGCGGCAGCGCGGCCTTGGGCTCACCGACGTTGAGTTCCCGGGCAGCGTCCCACATCGCGTGGTAGGCCTCGAGCAAGGGCCGGTTCACCGCAACGACCGGCGACTCGCCCGCAGCAAAGTCGAGCGCTTCTCCGCTCGCGTGCCGATTGGCCGTTTCGGCGGCGCGGAGCAGTTCCGCCGGCGTCATAGCGCTGTGGTCGTGGCCGTCGTCGTGCGAGTGCTCACCGGCCTCGCCCAGATCCTCGAGGCGGGAAAAGACCAGCTCTCCGACCTGGCGCCGCAAGCTTGTCTGGTCCCGACCGATCCGGGTTGCTTCGGCCACGACCTCGGGCCGTGTCAGGCGCGGCCGCTTCTGCTCGAGGGCTTCGGTCAGTAAGATCAACATCCGCTGGCTCAGCAGATTGGCGAGCGGCTCGGCCGGCGGCATGACCTCGATGTCGAGCGAATCGTCCTGTCGCCCTGCGGCAATCCTGATGGTGCGCGGATCGGACCCGGCAATGCCGGGACCTGGAATAGTATTCCCGTCGCGAGCCACGGCGCGAAGCAGCACGACGTCGCCGGCGGAAAGCGCCAGCGAGTCGAGTGGAAGAGCCAGCGTTCGTGTTGCCGTTCTGGCACCGCTCGGCGACGAGCGACCCAGAGTGACGGTGCGGAACTCGAAATTCTCGCCGTCGCCTCGGCTCACGATCAGCTCCCACCAGGTTTCGGCCAGCCCGAAATCATCGCGGAACGACGCGGCGAGCGACAAGGTGCCGGTGGCCAGCTGGAGTAGCGTATCCCGTTCCGGCAGGTCGAGGCGGACCACCGGGAGAGAATCCTGTCCGGGCTCGAGCAGAATCAACCGTTCTCGATCGCCCTGGCGGAATCGAATCACGGCAGGTGCGCTCGGCATGGTCACGTCGGAGTGCCAGCCGGTGCTGGTGTGGGTCACTGCCAACGGTCGGGTACCGATCTGGCCTTCCAACCCGACTGCCAGAGCCGAGCCTTCGATGCGTATCCGGCTTCCCGCAATACCTCCTGCCCGAATCGGGTCTGGCAGCCGCTCGATCGGTAGCCGCGTGTGGGCCGGTGGGGTGATGGTTACGGTGACCCGGATGGGCAGACTGGAGCCGGGATTCGATGCAAGCCCTACGGACGTCTGTGCATCGGCCTCGCGCTGTGTCTCCATCACCCGTCCAAGCCCGATGGCAATGACCACGGCGACACCTGCAGCGACCAGCGGGCGGACGACGGACCGGATCGACGCTCGATCCGCTGCACGCTCGAGGTCGATGGAAGCGATTCTGTCTTCGAGCTGCGAACGTACCGCGGTGGCGTCCGGATCGAGCGCGGTGACCAGTGCGTACTGGAGGTCGGGTAACTGCTCCTCGAGCCACAGGGCAACCCGATCGACGTCGAATACGGCCCGCCGACGCCAGAGCGTCGCGGCTGCGGCAAGGGTAGCTGCCGCAATTGCCAACGGCCATGACCCGAGCAGCAGAGCGACGGGCGCCGCAACGGCGACCGCCCAGAGTGCGGCCGCCGCGAGACTACCCGCAACCAGGGCTCGTCGGGCTCGTCGGAGCCGCGCCAGCGTCGTCATCGTGAGCGCCGCCGCAGGCCCTGCTCCGCGAGGAGGGCGGCCAATGCCAGGCCAAGCAACCACGGCGTGGCGCGGCTGCGCTGGGGGAACCCGGTAAGGCGCTGTGTCGGCAGGGAGACGTTCCCGTTGCCCGTGAGCCGAGCAACTGCGGCGGAATCGGCGCGCCCGGCATCGCGGCGACCGTCGCACGGGACCAGCAGGTCGCGGAGCAAATCTCGGGTCGACTGACGCAGCGCCAGGTCGCCGGCTGCTTCGATCGGGATGCCGACCTGGCGGATGCAACCTCCCGTAGTCGGCTGATCGGCTGCGGCGATGGCTCCATCCACCCACCAGGCCCTCGCGGTACCTTCGATCTCGCCCCTGCCGCGGCGGATCGGCGCCACCAGGACGGTGCGGTCCGTTACGACCGCGCCGACCGTATCGCCATCAGCCGCCTGCTGGGCGGGCCAATGTACCAGGAGGCGCGATTCCGCTCTCGAGTCGGCAGCCCAGGCGGAGTCGGTCGCTGCGAGGGTGGCCGTGCGCACCAGCCTGATTGCCGCGGCCTGATCGGTCGACCAGCCGCTCAGAGCAAGTGTGCTGCGGATCGGGTCGTCGTTGTCGGCGCGCAGATCGATCAGCTGCGGAGCGGCGGGAACTGGTACCGGGTCGATCTGCAGCCACCTGATACCGGCCGGCCAGGTAGCTCGAATGGCATCGGTTGCCGCATCGAATGATTCGCGAGCCAGTGGCGAGACGATCGTGAGGGCAACGCTATCCGTTTCGCTGCGAATCGCCCGCGCCTCCCTGATACCCGCGACGAGTCCCGCCGAAAGGGAGCCGAAGCGCACCAGCCGGTCGTGACCCTGCGCCACCGATCGGACTGCCGCTCCTGTTTGGACGCTGTCGGTGGCCTGGGACGTGTCGACCAGGATTATCCGCGTCAGCGAGCTTCGCGGCGGCGCCAGGTTGGGCTGTGCAAAGGCCAAGGCAGCGGCGAGCACGGCGAGCAGGCGGAGGCTGAGGGCTGCCCGGTCGCTGAGCGCGACCGTTCGGGTCACCATGCGATCGGGCGTTTCGGGAATGAAGCGTGCCGTCGGGAGCGATTGCGGCGAGGCGTCCCGCCTGGTCAGCAGGTGGAGTGCCGTCACGACCAGGGCCGCGATGGCGCCGGCCAGCAGCCACAGCGGTACCGTGAAGCTCATCCGGAGACTATCCGCCGAACCGCGTGCTCGGCCGGTTCGCTAGTATCGATGGTAACGTATCGTGCGCCGAGTTCCCGCCAGCCGCCGGCAACCGCGGCGCGCCAGGCGGCGAAGCTCGCGTCGTACACCTGGCGGGTCGGCTCATCGAGCGTACGTGTAATCGAGGGATCTTCGGGATCGATCACCCTCGGCGCGCGTGGCGGATCGAGTTCCTCGGTGGCCACGATGTGCGCGACGATCACCTCGACCGATCGGCTCCGCCATTGACCGGCAATGCGGCGCAATTCGGCATCGTCATCCAGCAGATCGGAAACCACGACCAGGCGGCCGACCCCGCGGAACCCGGGCAGCAGACGACCCAGCGCTGCCCTGCCGCCGGGCGACACGGTGTCGAGCGCGCGAATCAGTTCCGGCAGGAGGCTCTGCCTGGTGCGAAAGGGCAGCTGCTTTGCGTGCTGATTGCCGACTGCCAGCGCGACGGGGTCGCCGGCTGCGTGGGCCAGGCTGGCAAGGCCCACCGCAATGGCGCAGGCCTGTCGCCATTTGGCGTGATCGGGCTCGGGAAATGCCATCGATGCCGAGCCGTCGACGGCAATCAGGGTTGGCAGGACGGCATGCTGGTCGGTAATACGCAGGTAGGCTCGATCGGTGCGCGCCAGGAGCTTCCAGTCGAGCCGGCGCGGGTCATCTCCCTGTCGGTAGGCGCGGTATTCGGTCAGCTCGATGTCGGTGCCGCGTCGCCGTGAGGCATGGTGGCCCACGCTTGGCGCGCTCGATCGGGCTCGGCTGGGCCACCGCAGGCCACGCAATGCGTCGAGCAGGGCGCCGTACGCGTGGCCCGGCGGTCCGTTGCCGCTCACCGCCACGGATCGACCAATCGACGGGGTGTCCGGCGGTCTCCGCACGGCACGGCGAGCTAGGCGCGGATACCGCTCGCCGGCGGGGTCACCGTTTCGACCACGTCGGCGATCAGCCGTTCGGCCGCAACGCCTTCGGCTTCCGCGGCGAAGTTGGGCAGGACTCGATGCCTGAGCACCGGCAACGCGACCCGACGCACATCATCCGGCGTGACAGCCAGGCGTCCTTCGAGCAGCGCGCGCGCCTTGGCACCGAGGATCAGGGCCTGGCCGGCGCGCGGACCGGCGCCCCAGCGGACGAACCGCTTGATGCTGGCCGGTGCCTCTGGCTGATCGGGGCGGGTCGAGCGAACCAGCGCCGCTGCGTAGCGCAGCACCGGGTCGGCAGCGGGGATGCCCCGGACCAGCTGCTGCAGGGCTAGTACGTCGGCCGCGCCGAGTACCGGTTCGATGGGGAGCGGTGGCGCACCGGTCGTGCTGCGGAGGATCGCGACTTCGTCGTCTTCCGACGGGTAGCCGATCCGGATATCGAACAGAAAGCGATCGAGCTGCGCTTCCGGCAGCGGGTAGGTGCCTTCC
Source organism: uncultured Gemmatimonas sp. (assembly GCA_964619465.1). GTDB lineage: Bacteria > Gemmatimonadota > Gemmatimonadetes > Gemmatimonadales > GWC2-71-9 > SHZU01. Next base: position 24,521 of record CAZUES010000027.1, on the reverse strand, counting down.
TGTTCGATCGGATTCTGGGTTGCCAGAACGAAAAACGGCTCGGGCAGCGGCATCGATTCGCCGTTGGCCGTGACGCGATGCTCCTGCATCGCCTCGAGCAGCGCGGCCTGGGTCCGGGGCGGCGTCCGGTTGATCTCGTCGGCCAGGATGATGTTGGCAAAGATCGGTCCCCGGACGAATCGGAAGCCGCGCATCCCGGTCGCGGCATCTTCCTCCATGATTTCGGTGCCGGTGATGTCGCTCGGTACCAGGTCCGGCGTGAACTGGATCCGTCGGAACTCGAGCCGCATGGCTTCGGCAACGGATCGGACGATCAGTGTCTTGGCCAGACCGGGCACGCCGACCAGCAGCGCATGCCCCCCGGCCAGAATGGCGAGCAGCAGGTGGTCGACCACATCTTCCTGGCCGACGATGCGGCGCCCGACCTCGGCGCGCAGGCGACCGACGGAGGCGATCAACGAGTCTCGTCCGGACCCGGAGGGCAGTGTTGTCGGGATAGTATCAGTCAAGGGATCGAAGTATACATGGTTGGTCAGGCCTCACCTCTTCTATACGGATGGTCGGGCCATTGCGTTTAGCCGCCGTTGTGACCGTTGAGGCTGTGCGGGGGTCGACCATGAGGGGAGGGTCGGTGTCCGATCCTTCGGCACCTGATTCCGGAGGGCGAGAGTATGAGGAAAGCATTGCTGGGGCTGTGGGTTACGGTGGCAATGGCCTCGGCCGGCTGTTCGACCGAACCGGACGACGGGGATGTGATGATCCGGGTCGAGAATGCGTCAGCCATCGGGTTCGATGCCGTGACTCACGCCGGGGCAATTGTCGGTCCGATCGATGCGGGAGGCCGGACCGACTACCGGTCGGTCGAGCGCGCCTATCAGCATGAATCGGTCGAAGTTCGCGTCGGCACGGTCTTCTACACCTTGATGCTGATCGATCGGTTTGAGCCGGCCTTACCGAACGGGCGGTACACCTACGTCCTCGATCTGATCGAGGGGAGCGGGCCGGGTGGCTTGTCCCTGACCGTTACGCTACGCGAGGACTAGGGCGACCCGGCAGAGCAACATTCCCGACCTGATTCGCGTATCTTGTTGAGATGGCCGATTGAACGGTCCGCCAGGCGCGTTCGCCTCCTGCGCTTGGGTCCATTCCCTATCTCGACGAGGTTGCCGTGTCCCCGAGCCGCCGGGAATTTCTCAGAACCACTTCTGCCGCGGCCGCTGCCGGCCTTGCTCTCGGAATCACGGGGCGAGCCGAAGCGGCCGAATTGTCGTCCAGGCTGATTGCGCCGTCGCCGGGCGATGCAGCGCTCAACGACCTGCTGCTTCGCGCGCTCGACGCCGCGAAGTCGGCCGGTGCGCAGTACGCAGACGCCCGGATCAGCCTCAATCGAACCCAGAGCATCTTCACCCGTGAGCGACGGGTTGCGGGGCTTTCGGACAACGAAACCTTCGGGATCGGTGTTCGGGTTCTGGTCCAGGGCGCCTGGGGCTTTGCGGCCACCAGCAATCTGGAACCGGATTCCGTGGCGCGCGTGGCCCGTCAGGCGGTGGCTCAGGCCAAGGCCAACCGTGCGCCGGATCAGCGTCCGGTCGAACTGGCGCCGGCGCCCGGGAATCAGCGCGGCACCTGGCGGAGCGAGGCCAAGGTCGACCCGTTCACCATTCCGATCGAGGACAAGGTCCAGCTCCTGCTTTCGGTCAATGCCATCGCGCTCAAGAATCCTCAGGCCCGCTTCGTCAACTCGAGCATGTTCTTCCTCAAGGATGAGAAGAGCTATGCCAATACCGAGGGGACGCTGGTTTCGCAGACCATCATCCGGTCGCAGCCGTCGGTGACGGTCACGGCAGTGTCGAAAGATTTTACGGATTTTCAGTCGCGCCAGAGCAACGATATTGCCCCGATGGGCCGCGGCTACGAGCATGTCACCGAGAACAAACTCGAGGACAACGTGGTCCGCTGGGCCGACGAAGCCGTCCAGAAGCTCTCGGCCAAGCCGGTCGAGGTGGGGCGCTACGATCTGGTGCTGCACCCCAATCATCTCTGGCTCACCATTCATGAATCGATCGCGCATCCGACCGAGCTGGATCGGGCCATGGGATACGAGGCGAACTATGCCGGTACCAGCTTCATCTTCCCTCCGGACAAGGTGCTCGGTACGCTCAAGTTCGGCTCGCCGCTGATGAACGTGCGCGGCGATCGTTCGCAGCCGGGATCTCTCGCGGCCTGCGGCTGGGACGACGACGGAGTCCAGCCCGACGAATTCGATATCGTCAAGGACGGGGTCTTCGTCGACTATCAGACCACCCGGGAGCAGGCCCTGTGGCTCGATTCGTACTATAAGAAGTCCGGCAAGCCGACCCGCTCGCATGGATGCTCCTATGCGCAGTCGTGGGCCGATGTCCAGTTCCAGCGGATGCCGAACGTGTCGCTGCTGCCCGGCGAGAAGGACCTCGGCTGGGACGATCTCATCGCTGCCACCGACCGCGGCATCGCGATCATCGGCGACGGTTCCTTCTCGATCGATCAGCAGCGCTTCAACGCGCAGTTCGGCGGCCAGCTCTTCTACGAGATCCGGGGCGGCAAGATTGTGGGAATGCTCAAGGACGTGGCCTACCAGATGCGCACGCCCGACTTCTGGGCCAACCTCGACATGCTGGGCGGCCCGAAGAGCTACCAGCTGGGCGGCGCCTTCAATGACGGGAAGGGGCAGCCGTCGCAGTCCAACGCGGTGAGTCACGGCTGCGTGCCGACGCGCCACCGTCAGATCAATGTCATCAATACCGGGAGGCAGGCATGAGCCGCGCATCGCAGGATCAGCCGCGGGTCATGTCGCGCGCCGAAGCGGAAGCGCTGGCCAAGCGGGTGCTGGCGTTTGCGACGGCCAGCGAAACCCGGGTCTCGATCGTCAACGGCGTCCGCGGCAACACCCGCTTTGCCGTCAATCAGGTATCGACCGCCGGTGACAACGCAGACACCACGATCGTGGTGCGCAGCGTGGTCGGTCAGAAGGTCGGATCGGCCACCACCAATCGGGTCGACGATGCCGGGCTCAAGGCCGTGGTCGAATCGTCGGAGCGCCTGGCGAAACTTTCGCCGGATGATGCCGAGCTGATGCCCGAACTCGGACCCCAGCAGTATCGCGAGGGTTTGGGGTGGAGTGATCGCACAGCGGCACTCGACCCGGCCAGCCGGGCCGCCGGTGTGCGGCTCATCACGGATCAGGCCAAGGCCGCCGGCCTGGTCAGCACCGGGTATCTCGAAACGCGAGCCACGGCACAGGCAATTGCCAACTCGAAGGGGCTGTTCGCCTATAATCGCGATACCAGCGTGGCGCTCACCACGACGGTGCGCAACGAGGAGGGTACCGGATCCGGATGGGCCGGCAGTACCTCGAGCGATTGGGGTGCGCTCGACCCTGCGGCCTTGGGCGCGCGAGCCGTCGACAAGGCTCGCCGGTCGACTCCTGCCTCGGCCGTCGAGCCCGGCCGCTATACCGTGATCCTCGAGCCGACCGCCGTGGGTAACCTGGTGCAGCTCATCCTGGGGGCTACCAGTGCCAGGAACGCCGACGAGGGTCGGAGTTTCTTCACCAAGCAGGGGGGCGGCAACAAGATCGGCAGCAAGGTGATCGACGAGCGCGTCACGCTGGCGAGCGATCCCTTCGACCGCGAAACTCCCGGCAGCCCCTTCACAGGCGACGGTCTGCCCACCGACCGGGTGGTTTGGATCGAAAACGGCGTGGTCCGGAACCTCAATTACGATCGGTTCTGGGCCAAGGAGAAGGGTACGCAGCCCACCGGGGTCTCCGGCGGCGGGTTCGGCTTTAGCGGCGTGCTCAAGATGTCGGGCGGGAACGAGACGCTGGAGTCGATGATTGCCGGATGCCAGCGGGGTTTGCTGGTGACGCGGTTCTGGTACATCCGGCCGGTCGATCCGCGCACCATCCTCTACACGGGCCTGACCCGGGATGGCACCTTCCTGATCGAAAACGGCAAGATCACCCGCGCGGTGCGCAACCTGCGCTTCAACGAGTCGCCCATCTTCATGCTCAACAACATCGAGGCGATGGGTGCGCCCGTTCGGGTGTCGTCGAGCGAGAGCGGCAGTCCCGGCAGCAGCGTCGTCGTGCCGCCGCTTCGGGTTCGCGACTTCAACTTCACGTCGCTGTCCGAAGCGGTCTGATCAGTAGCAGAAACATCAGGGCCGGCGGGCGATCATGATCGCTCGCCGGCCTCGTTCTTTTTTGAACTTCGAAGCTCAGGCGTCGTGTGGCCAGCGCGCCGAGAGGCGGAGCCGCGCGATTCCGCCACCGGTCGAGATCAGTTCGCCAAGATCAGCCGCAAAGTCGCCCAGGAGGGCGTGCTCGGTCGGCAGGGCCGCTCGCAAGGCGTTGCCGCCGTCGGCGCCAAGCTCCGGTGGAAAATCGGTCGAGGTGATCTCGACCAGGACGGCAGCGCGGCGGGCGCGTCCGTATTCGATGATCGTGGCCGTCAGGCGGTCGCCGTCGGCGCCGGGATCGGGAGTGAAAGCGATCCGGTCGGCCCGGTGGCCGGCGAAGTCGCGCAGGGAATCCGCCAGCTCCGTCAGCTGCGCTGCGGTGGTTCGAATCCGTGCGTGACCCGACCACGATTGCCAGAAGACGGACACCTCCGCCTCGGAGAGCTCCGGTGCCGAGGGGTCCATCGCGATGACGACCTGGTCGTGCATGACGGGGGGCAGATCCTGGTCTGCGTCTGGCGCGTCGTCCCGGTAGGGGGCCAGGAAGGTCAGCAGCGCTTCGATCTGCGGTCCCGTCGTCCCGGTCTCGTCATGCAGTCGCTGGGCACCACGTTCGAACCAGGCGTCGGGCGCGAACCCGTCCCGCGCCAGGTAGTGGATCGCATCGACGGCGACTTCGCTCTGCACCAGGTCATCGGCGAGACGGTCGTGCAGGTAGGAGGCCGCGATACGTCCCGCGATCCGAAGATCGGCGCCCCAGGCCAGTTGGCCGAGCATGTTGAGGATCCGCGCTGTCGGCTGCTTCGCCGCGAGCGCGAGTTCGGACAGCAGGATCGACGCCTCATCCGGATCGTCGCCGACTTCCTCGCCGGCCCACGCGACGGCGTCGGCGTTCGAGAGAAAACCGCGAACGATTCCCTCGCGAAGGGCGGCGGCGGTGTTGGCGAGATTGCGATCCATGGGGTGGGAAGATAGCGGCCCGGTGCATCGGCTGTCAGCGTGGGGGTACCAGCCCGAGGCGCATCAATCGCGGGTCGCCTGCCAGGGGGCGAAGGTCCGGCCCCGTCGATGCGTGGATCCACGCGATTCCATTGAGTCCGGCGCCGACCGCCTCGCTCCACAACGCCATGGCCCGTTCGGTATCGCCGGCAATCGCGGCCAGTCGGGCGCGGTAGACCAGGTATCCGCCACGAACATATAGTGGCGGGGGGCCGATTAACTGCTCGGCGCGGACGGAGTCGCCCAGTCGGGCAGCGGTTACCCCGGCCAGTCCTCTGAACTGGAAATCATCGGGGAAATCGCGTGTCAGCGATTCGAAGTAAGGCTGCGCATCCTGCCAGGCTCCCTGATCGTAGCGCGCCGAGCCGAGCCAGAATCGATGGGCACGATGTTCCGGTGTCCGAGCCAACTGATTCGCCAGCCAGCGCTCGGCCATTGCAAAGTAGCGCATCGCCTGTTCGGGAAACCCATGGGCCTGCAGTTCCTCGCCCGCCGTTACCATCATGGCGCCTTGCGACCAGTACGTATCCGGCGGTAACGCGCTCGCCTCGAACATCAGGGAGTCCAGTGCCGCGGTATCGCCCAGAGATGCCATGGCCCGGGTCAGGTGGACCCATCCGGCCCGACTGTCGGGATGGCGACGGCGGAGTTCGCGGGCGGCGGCGACCTCCTCCTGATACCGTCCCTGGAGATGCAGGGTGTGCCCGAGCACGAACCAGTACGGCGCCCAGCCGCGGAATGCGCCGGCATCGGGGTCGATCCGTTCCAATACCTGGGCAGCATCATCGGGACGTCCGACGGAAATGGCGGTGAGCGCGACGTTGTACTCCGCCCGTCCACCCGGCGCGAGAGCGGCGGCTTCCCGGATGGCTCGAAGAGCGCCCAGGCCGTCCCCTGCGAGTTGGTGTTCCAGGTAGCGGATCTGGTGCTCGTCATACGCACCAAGTGACATCCCTCGGGCCCTGATCGAGCGGATCAGGGAATCGACGCGGCCCCGTTCTCCTGCGTTCCACAAGGCCCGTCCCGCATAGGCCAGGGTCTGCTGAAAGGTGGTATCCTCCTGCCAGGCGGCCAGCAGATCGGCCGCAGCGCGCCGATAGTCCTGCCGGTTATGGGCTTCGAGCCCGCGTTCGAAGAGCAGATAGGCGCGATAGGTCGGTGGCCGGGATATGGCACCACCGGGCCGATCGAGGCGGTCGTCGGTCCGGAGCGCCAGCATGCCCATCAGGCGATCACGGAGCAGGCGAACGCCGACGTCCGCCGAGTCGCGATGGACGTCGGCGGCTGTGACGGTGGCCACCGTGGCGCCGGTTCGCCGGTCGGAGAGTTCGGCCTGGAATCGGAGCCGGTTGCCGATCAGGTAGTATGAGCCCGTCACGATGTTGCCGGCGCCGGTCTCGGCTGCGACGGCGTCAGCTGCGCTGATGGTGGAGTCGGTCCGGGTCGCCTCGAGGGCTACGGGCCACGGAATGACGACGGCGCGTCCGGTTTCCTGCAGGCCCTGTGTGAGCCAGTCACCCGCCAAGCGGCCCCAGAGGTCCAGGGCCGGGTCACCGGTCTCGTTGCGCAGCGGCGTAACGGCAACGGGTCCGGCCGCCGGATCGAGGCGTGACGGACTGCTGCGCAGCTGCCATAGCAATCCGAGGCTGATCGTGAGCGCTGCGGCAATCCCGGCCGCGAGGCCGACCCGGATGAATCGGCGCCGTCGGCGGGTCAGCAGGTCGAGCGCAGACAGAATTGCGGCGCCGTCGCCGGGACGTCCCGCCGGCTCCGAGGAGAGCGCGGCGCGGATCAACGGCGCGATCGGCGGTCGCTCCGCAGCGTGGCCCAGCGTTTCCCGCGCCACCAGTCCCCAGGCGTAGACATCGGCGCGGGCGTCGACCTCCCGTCCGATGGCCTGTTCCGGCGCCATGTACGCCGGCGTTCCGATCGCCATCCCCTCCATGGTGTCGGTCGGCGAATTCCGATTAGTGAGCTTGGCCACGCCGAAGTCCATCAGAAAGGCGTGGCCGTCGACCAGCAGGATGTTGTCCGGCTTGAGATCCCGGTGTACCAAACCGGCCGTGTGCGCATGGCCCAGCGCGAGGGCAATGTCGCGAATCACGGTCATCGCCGCTCCGGTCGGGAGCGGTCCGCGATCGAGGCGTTGCCGCAGCGTTTCGCCCCCATGATAGGGCATGACGTAGTACAACAGGCCGTCGATCTCGCCCGAGTCGATCAGCGGGATGATATGGGGATGCGAAAGCCGGGCAACGATTCGGATTTCATCGAGGAAGCGGGCTGCCCCGATCCACTGGGCGATCTCGGGGCGCAAGACCTTGAGGACCACCGGCCGGTCGTGTTTTGCTTCGTGGGCAAGGTAAATGGTGGCCATACCGCCTTCGCCGAGCACCCGATCGATCCGATAGCGCTGACCGAGGGTCTTGGCGAGCCGCGCCGCCATCTCGGCGGCAGGCTCCGGCGTCAGGATGGTTGCCGGAATCGGAGCGTCGAGAATGCCCTGGTGCTCTGCCGCGTCGAGGAGCGCCAGCACCTGGTCACGGATGGCAGTGTCCGATTCCGTCGATTGGACCCAATGTCGCCGCTCAGCCGGAGGCCGATCGAGGGCGCCTTCGAGGAGCGCTTCGACGCGGGGCCACTCGGTATCCGTTCGGTTATTCGGCGACTGCACCTGCATCACCATACACCTCGCGATAGAGCCATGCTCGCGCCTTGGCCCAGTCGCGTTGAACCGTGCGGGTTGTGACACCCAGGGCTGTGGCAATCTCCTCTTCGCCAAGCCCGGCAAAGAATCGGAGCTCAACCACACTGCGCAGTCGCGGGTTGAGACCCGACAAACGGTCGAGGGCGTCATCGAGGGCCACCAGCTCGTCGGCGGCCATACCGCGGACTGGAAGCGCCACGTCGAGCGCGACCGGGATAGCCCCGTCGCCCCGTTTCCGAGTCTGTTTGCGCCGGGCATGGTCGACCAGGATCTGTCGCATGGCCCGCGCGGCGATGGCGAGGAAATGTCCGCGATCTGCCGCCGGAATCGAACTGCTGCCGATCAGCTTGAGGTACGCCTCGTGGACCAGCGCGGTGGGTACCAGCGTGTGTCCGGGTCGCTCGCCTCGAAGGGCGTGCTCCGCTGCGAGGCGGAGCTGGCCATAGACGAGCGGGAACAACTGGTCGAGCGCGGCGGTATCGCCCTCGCTGATCCGGGTCAGCAGTTGGGTGACCGGGCCGGATGGCGTCATGAGGGCCTCGTGTCGGGAACTCGGGGGGACTCCCGCAAATATACCGAGTGGCTGCGACGGCGGCCACGCGGATGCTCCAGTTCATCGAAAGAGGTATTGCCCATGCGGTCGACGACAGTTGTGCTTGTGCTCACCCTGACGGCGGCCAATGCCGTCGGTCAGTCGGTGCCGACGTCCAGGGATACGCACCACCACCTGAAATCGGTGACGACACAGCCGCCGATCTATCCGAATCTTGGCGTACACAGCTACCGTGTTCACGCCACGGATCAAGCCCAGCGCTACTTCGACCAGGGACTCCGGTTGCTGTGGGCCTTCAATCACTCCGAGGCGGTCCGGTCCTTCCGGGAAGCGGAGCGCCTCGATCCGGCCTGCGCGATGTGCCCCTGGGGCATAGCACTGGCCTCGGGGCCGAATATCAACGCGCCGATGGAACCCACGGGCCTCGATTCTGCGCGGGCGGCGGTGAAGCGAGCGCAGGGTATCCCGGCGACCGAGGCGGAGCAACGCCTCGTCGCGGCCCTCGCCGCCCGCTATGCCTCGGGCAGTCCGGACGATCGGCTGCGCAACGACAGCGCCTACGCGGACGCCATGGGGCGGGTGGTCGGTGCCGACCCGAACGATCTCGAAGCCCGGGTGCTGTACGCCGACGCGCTGATGAATCTGAGCCCCTGGGACTATTGGAACGCGGACGGCACGCCGCGCCAGGCGACCTCGATCATCCTGGAACAGCTCGAGTACGCCCAGACGGCGAACGCGGCGCATCCCGGCGCCTGTCACCTGTACATCCACGCCGTCGAAGCGGCGGATCCGCGACGCGCTTTGCCCTGCGCCGAGCGGCTTGCTGCGCTGATGCCTGGGGCGGGGCATCTGGTGCATATGCCTGGTCACATCTACATCCGGGTCGGTCGGTACGCAGATGCCATCGAAGCGAATCGCCACGCCATCCACGCCGATCAGGAGTTCCTCGAAGGTCCGGCCGCTCGGCGCCGCGGGGTGTATGGATCGGGGTACTATCCGCACAATCATCATTTTCTCGCCTTTGCCGCCAGCATGGCCGGTTCGAGCCGGCTCGCCATCGAGCATGCCCGGGCAGCGGCGCGCGGGGTTGACCCTGATATCGCCGCCGAGATTCCGTGGATCGAAGCCATCACACCCGTCGGGTACTGGACGCTGGTGAGCTTCGGCCGGTGGGACGAGATCCTGGCGGAGCCGCTCCCCGCCGCCGACCGCCGCTTTACCACCGGCATGGCGTTTTATGCCCGGGGCGTCGCGTTCGCCGCCAGGCGCCGCTGGGCCGAGGCGCGTGCGGCACTCGATTCGGTCGGCCGGATTGCTGCAAGTCATCCGGCGGGTGATAACCGGATTGCTCTCGAGATTGCCGAGCACGCGCTGCAGGGCGAGATCGCGATGCGCCGCGGCGTGCTGGCAGAAGCGGTCCGTGAGTTTCGGGCGGCGGTTGCGCTCGAGGACCAGCTGCCCTACACCGAACCTCCGACCTGGTACTACCCGATGCGTCACTCGCTGGGCAAGGCGTACCTGGCCCAAGGCAGGGGAGACGCCGCCGAGCGTGTCTATCGGGAGGACCTGGCGCGGTTCCCGAGCAACGGCTGGTCGTTGTACGGGCTCACCGCCGCGCTCAAGCAGCAGGGCCGGCTGGAGGAGGCCAATACCGTGCTGCAACATTTTCGCGAGGCCTGGATCCACGCCGATGTCGTGCTGACCGGCTCGCGGTTCTGACCGAGACTCAACGGGAAGGAGATCCGTACCATGCGATTTCACACCATGATTTTTTGCGCAGCGGTCGTAGTGGCGACCGGTGCGTGTCAGGAGGAGACGCTCGCGCCCGGCCTGCCCGAGGGCGGGGCCATCGTCACCTTCGTTTTCTCGGCGACGGACGACACCATGGACGTGCTGGTGCTCGACCCGCTCACCATCGTGCGCGCCGAAGCGCGGGTGGCGGACGGCGTCGGGCCCGCGATGCCGATCGGCCCGATCGTCCGCGGGGCGGACATCGACGCCCGCTATCCGTTCCACTATGTCCCGGAGGAGATCCGCCTCGCCGATCTGGCGACCGAAGTCTGTGACGGCCGTCCGATGAAGACGGCGGCGCAGGTCGACGAGTTCTTCGAGCTGTCCACGGGGAATCCTGACGCCGAGCGCGCAACCTGGTGCCCCTGGGGAGCGACACCGATCGCGGTGATCAGGCAATAACGCAGCATCCGATCGAAGCAGACGCGAGGGCTCACGCGGGCCGCAGTCGAGGGCCGCGTGAGCCCTCGTGACGTATTTCCGCGCGTCTGGGAGAGTTTCACGTCAACGCCGCTCTCCCTTCACGCAACGAGGCCAACATGTCTGCACTCGGTTCGTGCCGCTATCGGGCGGTCTTCGGTTTCCTGCCGGTTCTCGCGCTGGTTGCCTGTGGCGGCGAGGGTACGGTCGATCCGCCTCCCCCCCCGCCGCCGGCGCTGACGGTCGCGGTGTCTCCCGGGACTGCGACGGTCCCGGCTGGCGGCTCGCAGTCCTTCAGCGCCACGGTCGCCAATGCCACCAACCCCGCCGTTACCTGGACCAGTTCCGCGGGCACCATCACCGGGACCGGCAGCACCATCACCTGGAACGCCCCCGCCACGGGCGGCAGCCACACCGTCACGGCCACCAGCGTCCAGGACGCGAGCAAGAGCAACGCGGCCACGGTGACCGTCACGGCGGCGGCCGTGGCCATCGCGCCGGCGGAGGCGGCCCTGTTCCGCGGCGAGCCGCAGAGCTTCACGGCGACGGTCACCGGGGTGGCGGCCGGCGAGACGGGCGTCACCTGGTCCGCCAGCTGCGGAGAGGCCGAGGCCGAGGGGGCCACGCTTGGCTACACGGCGCCGGATCTGCCGGGGACGTGCATCATCACCGCGACCAGTGCCCTCGACCCGACCAGGAGCGCCACCGCCACCGTGACGGTCCGGCCCGAGTGGCTGGTCGGCGCCACGGACGACGTGGCCGATCCGGCGGGCTGCACCTGGAACCACTGCTCCATGCGCGAAGCGCTGGAAGCTGCGCAGACGGTGGACGGTCCCGGCGTCATCCTGCTCGGGAGCACGGCGGTGGTACCCGGCACGGCCGGGGCAGTGCGCAGCGCGCCGTCGCTGGCTGCTGCGCAACTGACCGGGACCATTACCCTGACCAGCCCGCTCCCGGCGATCACTACGCCGATCAGCATCCACGGCCCCGGTGCGGCTCAGCTCACCATCGATGCCAACGCAAGCGTCGCCAGCCAGCGCCGGATCTTCACGATCAGCGGCAATGTCGCCGTGGCGGTCTCCGGGCTCACGCTCACACGCGGGCGGTCCAACGGGGGCGGCGCCATCTCGGTTGGGGGCGGTGCGGAGGTTACCCTGACCGACCTGGTGTTGACCCGGAACGAGACATCGGTCGGTTCGGGGGGCGGGCTCATCGTGTTCGGTCAGAGCACGGCGCGCCTGGAGAATGTTGCGGTCGAGGAGAACCGCACGCTCAGTACTGACGCCGCGGGCGGGCCCGGCGGCGGCATCCGGGTGGTCGAGGGCTCCACGTTCGAGATGATCGGCGGGCGGATTCGCGGTAGCGAGGTCACCATCGGCTGGGGCGGCGGGATCAGCGTCTTCAGCAGCCACGGGACGCTGACCGGTGTCGCCGTCGAGAACAATATCACGACCGGCAACTCGGGTGGCGGCATCATTGCCGACGGGACGGCCACGCTCGTCGTCCAGGACGGTGCCATCACCGGCAATCGGGCCGATTGGGGCGGCGGCCTCTCGCTGAACGGCGCCCAGGTCAACGCCACGGTCACCAACACGACGATCGGTCAGAACACCGCCGTGACCAGCCAGGGCGGAGGCGTCTACATCAACGCGGCCACGGCGAACTTTACGGACGTGACCGTGGTCGGCAACCGCACCATCGTGCCCGGCAGCAGCGGTCCAGGTGGCGGGCTTCGGGTGGTCGCCAACGCCACCTTACAGATGACCGGTGGTGCCATCCGCGGCAACTCGGTTGCCAACGGCTGGGGCGGCGGGATCGGCGTCTTCAACAGTCAGGCCACGCTGACCGGGGTTGCCATCGAGGACAACACCGCAATCGGAAGCGGCGGCGGGGGGCTCCTTGCGGATGGAACCGCCGTCGTCACGATTCAGAACGGGATCGTGGCCGGGAATCGTGGAAACTTTGGCGGCGGCCTGGCGTTCTCCGGCGCCAACGTCACCGGCAGCATCGTCAACACGGTCATTGCCGGCAATACCGCGACCGACCAGTTGGGCGGCGGTATCTACTCCGCCAATGCACGGCTCACGATCACGGACTCGGAGATTCGCGAGAATACCGCGCAGGTCCAGGCCGGTGGGGTCTACGTCTCGAACTCGCCCGAGCTGACCATCCGCGGGGGCTCGGTCAGTAACAATACCGCGAGCTTGTACGGCGGCATGTGGATAAACGTGTCGACGAGCGTCCTCGAAAACCTCGAGATCGTGGGGAATGCGTCGGGTGCGACGGGGATCGTCGGTGGCCTGGCGATTTCCGGAACCGGCACCTTGACCGGACTGACGATCCGCGACAACCAGGCTGCCGGATTCGGCGGTGGCTTGGCGGTCAGTGCGGGCGGCGACGTCACCGCCTCGGGCCTCGTCATCACCGGCAACTCATCGGGGTCGTACGGCGGCGGGGTCTATGTCCAAGGCAACGGGATCCTCCGGCTCAGCCGTTCGACCGTCGCGGGCAATAGCGCGACGACGCTGGGCGGTGGCCTCGCGGTGCTTGGTGGGCAGCAGACGGTTCAGCTCGATCAGATTCTGGTGGAAGGAAACACCTCGGAAGGGATGGGAGGCGGGTTGTTCTGGGGGGCCAGCGTGGGCGGCGGTGTCGGACAGTTTACCGTCCGGAACAGCACCGTCTCGGGGAACACGGCCGTCGATGGCGGCGGGGTGGCCGTGGCCGGCAATGCCAGTCTGACGAACCTCACGGTCGTGGGCAACAGCGCGAGCGCCCGGGGCGGCGGCGTCTACAGCTCCCAGGGCGCGGGCACGACGGCAAGCGGTGTCGGCACGCTCACCGTCACCAACCTGCTCCTGTCGGGCAACCAGGCGGATGGTGCCGCAACCAACTGCGGCACCAGCGGCACCGGCGCCATCGCATCCGACGGGAACAACCTGAGCGACGACGCGACCTGCGCGACGTTGACGCAGCCCGGCGACCGGCCGGCGAGCACGGCGGCCGGCGTGGCGGCCGAGCTCGAGGACAACGGCGGCCCGACCCGGACGCATGCGCTGCTGGAGGGGAGCGCGGCGATCAATGCGGGCAAAGCGAGCGCCTGCGCGGCTACTGACCAGCGTGGCTACGGCCGGAAGGGCGCGTGCGATATCGGTGCATTCGAGTTCGACGGGGTGGCGCCGAGTGCCGTGCGCGCGGCCGGGGCGCCGGCACGCCGGGCTCCGGCTTCCCCGCGCTGAGGCGGATCATTGCTCGTGGGGGCGTGAGCCCCTGCGAGCCATTTCGGCGCGTGATAGGGGGACGGTAGTTCCAGTCTCGATGTGATGTGAGGATCTCGGCCGCTTCCGAACGGTCATGGGGGAGCAGCCACCCGGGTTTTTCCTACTCACGATGGGGGGTCGCGATGTCTATGCTCGGCAGACGCCGCTGGTTGACGGCTTGGGGCTTGGTCCCCGTCTTGGTTCTCGCAGGATGCGGGGGGGACGGTCCGGTCGATCCGCCTCCGCCGCCGCCCCCGCCAGCGGTCGCTGTCACCGTCAATCCGCCGACCGCGACGGTCGGGGCCGGGGGCACGGCACAGTTCACCGCGGCGGTGGCCAACGCGACCAACACCTCGGTGACTTGGACGACCTCCGGTGGAACCATCCAGGCCAACGGCGCTAACGCGACCCTGACCGCACCGGTCGCCGGCGGGAGTGTCACGGTGACGGCCACCAGTGCGCAGGACGCCACCAAATCGGCCACGGCCACGGTGACGGTGACCGCGGTGGCAGTGTCGCTCACGCCGACCACTATCGAGCTCGACCGCTTCGGGACGCAGGACTTCACCGCGGCGGTGACGGGTACCCTGCAGACCGGTGTCGCCTGGAGCGCAAGCTGCGGAGAGGTGGCCGGCACCGGCGCCACCGTGGCGTACTCGGCACCCGGCATCAACGGCGACTGCACCGTGACCGCCACCAGCACACTGGACAACACCAAGTCGGCCTCGGCCACGGTTACGGTCCGCCCCGATTGGGTGGTGACGGCCACGGATGACGTAAGCGACGGGGAGTGCACGCCAAGCCATTGCTCGTTGCGGGAAGCGATCCTCGCGATCCAGGGTGCGCCGCCGGCGATACGGGCGCTGCGGACGGCAAGCCGAACCCAAAGCGACGAGGGCGGGCTGATTCGGATCCCGAGCTTGCCGGGTGGGGTGATCACCCTGGCGAGTCCGTTGCCGAACCTGACCAGCGCGTTGGAGATCCGGGGGCCCGGTGCGGACCAGCTCACCATCGATGCGGCCGCGACGGCGGGGAGTCCGCGGCGCGTCTTCCGGGTAACCGGCGGCGGCGCGGCGGCGATCTCCGGTCTGCGGATCACCGGTGGCGTGTCGAACGGTGGGGGCGGCGTTCTCGTCGACACCGAGTCGCAGCTGACGCTCTCCGACGCGATCGTGGAACTGAACGAGGCCGTCGCCGGCGGGGGCGGCGGGGTCAACGTGCAGAGCCAAAGCACGGCGGTCCTGGAAAACGTGATCATCCGGAGCAACCGGACCACCGGGGCGACCAACCCGGGCGGCGGTCTCTCGGTCGCCTCCGGCGGGTCGGTGACGATGCGCGGTGGCAGTATCACCGACAACCGGGTGGCTGACGGCTGGGGCGGCGGGATCCGGCTGTTCACTGGTACGCTGGTCTTGGAGAACGTACCGGTCGAGGGCAACCAGGCGGTTGGGAACAGCGGTGGCGGTATGCTGGCCGAGGGCACCGGTTCGCTCACGGTGACCGGGGGAAGCTTCTCGGGCAACAGTACCAGCGCCGAAGGGGGCGGGATCCGGGTGACCGGCAACGCGATGGCGGTGCAGCTGACGGATGTGACCATCGCGAACAACACGGCCCTGCGCGGGGGCGGGATGACGGTCAGCAACGGCGGGCGCGCGACGTTGACCGGAGTGACGATGATCGAGAATACCGCGGCGCGTGCCGGCGGGCTCTTCGTCTGGGGCGACGGTGCGGAGGTGACGGTCAACGCCGGCATCATCGGTACCAACCTGGCAGAGTCGGAGTTCGGTGGCGGCGGGATCTACATCCAGAACGCGGCCACGCTGCGACTGGACGGAACGACGGTTACCGGTAACCGTACGACCGGGAACGTGATGAACGGCGGCGGGCTCTATGCCGGCGCGGGCACCACAGTTCACTTCAAGAACGGCAATCTGAACAACAACGAAACGGTGAACGGCTCCGGGGCAGGTCTCTTCGCCTTTGCGAATACCCTGCACCTGGACAACGTCGCGATCATCGGGAACCGCTCGCTAGCGGCCGGATTCGGTGGTGGCGCCGCGTTGCTCGACGGCGTCGAGGGCACCATCACCGGCGGTTCGTTCGACGGGAACGAGGCTGTTGCCGGGGCCGGTGGCGGGATGTTCGTCCGAGCCAGTACGCTTGCGCTCACCGAGGTGGCCATCAGCAACAATACGGCGCTGGTGCAGGGCGGCGGCGCCCAGTTCCTCGGTGCCAGTGCCATCACCCTGAATCAGGTGACGTTCGCGGGGAACCAGGCGATCGGGGCCAATACCGGTGCGGGGCAGGGGTTCGGCGGTGGCTTCGGTCTCTTCAATAACGGCGTGCTCACCGCCACCGATCTCGAGCTCACCGGCAACACGGCGACCGCGTCCGGCGGTGGCGGCTTCATCAGCGGCGATGCGCGGCTCGAGATCAATGGCGGTACCATCTCCGGCAATGCGTCTCTGGCCACCGCCGGCTTCGTCGGGGGCGGGTTGACCTCTGGCGGGGCCTCGACGGTGGTGCTGCGTGGTGTGACGGTAACGGATAATACCGCGGCCAATCAGGGCGGCGGCCTCCAGCTCACCGGCACCGGTGGTGCGACGATCGAGCGCAGCACCATCAGCAACAACACCGCGGTCGGCAGCGGCGGCGGGCTCACGCTGGGCCTTACGGCGACGGTGACCAACACGACCATCTCGGGGAACACCTCGGGCGGAACGGGCGGCGGGATCTTCTCGTCGTCCACGGCGAACTCGACGCTCCGCAACGTGACGCTCTCCGGCAACACCGCGGCGATCGGCGGCGGGCTCGGTGTGACCGGCCAGGCGACGCTGCAGAACGTCACCATCGTGGGGAATACCGCGACCGACTTCGGCGGCGGCGTCGGGGCGAATATCTCGGGAGCGCCGACGCTGACCAACGTGCTGCTCGTCGGGAACCTCCGCGACGGGGCGGCCGCCAACTGCGCCACGGGCGGCGGGGCGTCGATCAATTCCGGAGGGAACAATCTCAGCGGTGACGGGACCTGTGCCGCGTTCCTCGCCGGTGCCGGCAATCAGCACAATGTGGCCGAGCCCGCCGTCGATACGCAGCTGGCGGATAACGGCGGCCCGACCGAGACTCATGCGTTGGAGCAGGGCAGCCCGGCAATCAACGCCGCCAATCCTGCGGCATGCCTGACGACCGATCAGCGCGGCTTCAGCCGCCAGGGCGCCTGCGACATCGGGGCGTTCGAGTTCGGCGGCACCGCCCCGATCAACGTGCGAGCCGTCGCCGCCCGTCCGGTAGCACCGGCACGGCGGGCTGCCCCGACCCGAGGCACAATCACCCCGCCCAAGGTCGAGGGTAACGGTGCGGGTGTTGTCGACGCGGGGGTGGTCCGGCGCTGAGTCTTCGGTTTCTGTGCAGACACGAAAGCCCGCCCGGGATCATCCGGGCGGGCTTTTCGTCTGTCGGTCTGCTTGGTGCGCAGTGATGGTCCCCC
This sequence comes from uncultured Gemmatimonas sp., assembly GCA_964619465.1. GTDB lineage: Bacteria > Gemmatimonadota > Gemmatimonadetes > Gemmatimonadales > GWC2-71-9 > SHZU01. Next base: position 7,089 of record CAZUES010000027.1, on the reverse strand, counting down.
CGGGGGGTCTCGAGTGTACGGGATCTTGCCGGGATCCTGTGTACGGATATATTACCGGTTATACAAGGAGGTCTGGATGGGAAAGACATCCCAACGACGTGCGGTCGACAGCTACCGAAAGCGCCTGACCCAACGTGGCATGGCGCGATTTGAGGTAGTCGCAAAGGACACCGACCGGGAACTGATCCGGTCTGTTGCCAAGGAGCTCGCGGAGGGCGGCCCGGCTGCCGATCGGCTGCGTGCTGTAGTGTATCGGGCTGTTTCCGGAAAGGCGCCGGTCAAGGGCGGCATTCTCAAGGCGCTTCTTACCTCGCCATTGATCGGCTCCGAGCTCGATCTTGATCGCCCTCGCGACCGAGGTCGCAAAGTCGACATCTGATGCGCTATCTCCTGGATACCAACATCCTCAGCCAATTCACCAAGCCGGCTCCGTCGCCATCGCTCATGGCGTGGATGGCCGAGCAACCCGACGAAGATCTGTTTATCGCATCGCTGACCATCGCCGAACTCCGGCGAGGGATCCTGGAGAAGGTGCCTGGCAAGCGACGTGATCAGCTCGAGTCCTGGTTCGCGGGGCCTCACGGCCCGCAGGCGCTGTTCGCTGGTCGCGTGCTTCCGTTCGACGAACAGGCTGGGCTCGTCTGGGGCCGACTGATGGCGGAAGGTAGAATCGCGGGGCGTCCCCGCAGCGCCCTGGACACCATTGTCGCAGCCATCGCCGAAACGCACGGCTGTGTCGTGGTCACGGACAATGAAAAGGACTTCGAGGGTATCGAGGTACTCAATCCCTTGCGACCGGGAAGCAGAAAAAGAAGGTGACGGCCGCGGAGCCGATCGGGTCGTGAGCGTGGATGTGCCCGGTTTGACGCTTACGCGCCGCCCAGCTCGCGATACCAGGCCTGGAATGCGACCTCGATGAAACGCGGGCTGAAGAGCAGCCACTCACCGAGCGACTCCGGCACTCGGTAATCCTTGGCGGCCTCCGCGGTGGGCTGGCCCCGGGCGTGCGCGGCGCGGGCGGCGCGCTCCACCTCATCGAGCACGCTCAGGTAGCGATCGACGTCCGCCGCCGTGCTCATGCCGCCGTGGCCGGGCACGTATCGGGTCGCCTGGCCGGCACGAATCGACCGGGCCGTGCGTGCCAGCACCGATGGCGTCGCATCCACGTAGTTCGGGAACATCGCGTTCCAGACCAGGTCGCCGCAGAAGACCACGTCGTCCACGGTGACGGTGACGTCGCTCGCCGTGTGGCCCGTGTAGGGCGTGATGGTGGCGGTGCGCCCGCCCAGGTCGAGGCTCGAGGCGGCAGTCGGATCGACGGTCTCCGCGTCGGTCAGGGCGCGGGTCCGAGCCTCGTCGGTCGGGGTGTTTCGCTCCCGCGCCTGGTCCGCCGTGGCACGCGTGGCGTGGACCATGACCGGCGCGGTGGCGCCGTCGCGGTAGCCCGCGACACCGTTGACGTGATCGGCGTGGTAGTGGCTCAGCACTACATGGGTCGGCCGCATGCCGGTGAGGGCAACCGCCTGGTCCGCAAGCCATGTGGCGCCCGCCGGCATCATGAAGCCATCGACGGCCAGAACCCCGTTCCGCCCGGCGATGAGCCCGCCGTTCGATAAGGTGGTACGGTCACCGGAAAGCGGAGTGGAGATGAGCGCCCAGACGCCCGGTGCCACCGCCTCGAGCCGGCCGAACGGCTCCTGCGCCACGACCGGACCTGCCGGGCGGCGGGCCCAGGCGGCGCGGGCCGCGGGCGGGAGGAGTGTGGCTGCAAATGCAAGGTGCGCCGCACAGGAGCCGGTGTGACGCAGAAATGCGCGGCGGGACGTCTTCATGGGAGTGCCCCCAACTGGATGAAGCAGACGAATACCGGACCAATATGCGTCGCCGTTTCTACTATGCTAGGAGCGCCCGATAACCGGTCAACCTGGTTGACTTGATAGAGTGATGATATTTTAATCACTATGATTCAAGGAGATTGACATGGCAACCACAACCAAAGTTCTGACCGCGCATGTGCCGCTCGACCTCGCGGATAAGGTGGACGCAATGGCCTCGCGGCTCGAACGCTCTCGCGGCTGGGTGATGAAACAGGCGCTAGCCGCGTGGGTCGATCTCGAAGAGGAGCGTCACCGGATGACGCTCGAAGCTCTGGCCGATGTGGACGCGGGACGTGTGATCGACCATCAGGCGATCCAGGCATGGGCTGACAGCCTCGGAACGGACAAGCCGCTTCCTTCGCCAGTCAAGTGAAAATCCAGTGGACCAGCAGGGCGTCCTCTGACCTTGTGCGCCTGCACCAGCATCTGAGCCCGGTTGCGCCCGATGCAGCGGCACGCGTCGTTCAGCAGCTCGCCCATGCGCCCGACCGGTTGCTCGACTACCCGCGGATCGGTGAGAAGCTGGAAGCCTATGAGCCGCGCGAGGTCCGACGAGTCATCGTGGGCGACTACGAACTGCGCTACGAGCTCTCGGCTGGAACCATCATTGTCCTGCGTCTCTGGCATTGTCGCGAGAACCGCCGCTTCGATTCAGAGGACTGACGCCCCGCCGCCTCCGGATAGAGGCGGCGGGGAGACACGTCAGAACTCGATCAGCTCGACCATCCGGTCCGTGATCTGATCCACCTGCGGCAGTGTGGCATTCATCAGCGCAACGTTGTACGGCGTCGGAATGTCGGGAATGGCCATCCGGTGGATCGGCGCGTCCAGCGAAAGAAATGCCTGCTCAGCCACCACCGCACTCACCTCGGCGCCGAACCCCGCTGTCATGGTGTCCTCGTGGACGATCAGGCACCGCCTGGTCTGCTTGACCGACGCCAGGACGGCCTCACGATCCCATGGAGCGATGGTCCGGAGGTCGAGGACATGCACCGCGTACCCCGATTGTTTGGCCGCAGCTTCGCAACGCTCGACCATGGCGCCCCAGGTCACACAGGTGAGCTTGTCTCCCTCGACGACGGTGCGAGCCTTGCCGAATGGAATCGCAAAGTCGTTGCCCGGATAGGGGCGACGGGCCCAGGTGCCGTCGAGCAGGGCGCGGTGCTCGAAGAAGATGGTCGGATCGTTGCTGCGCATGGCGGTCCGGATCAGGCCGACGGCATCCTCCGCGTTGGAGGGCACCGCCACCTGCCAGCCCGTGGCGTGGGCAAAGTTGACTTCGCCACAGACGCTGTGCCACGGATCGCCGCACTTGGGGGCATAGCCGCCCGGCATCCGGACCACGATCGGTGCTGCCCAGCGGTTGTTGGTGCGCCAGCGGATAGTGCCGCAGTTGTTGAGCTGCTCGGTGGCCGGATCGGCGTACTTCCGGAACTGGATCTCCGGCACCGGCATCAGGCCGGCCAGCGCCATCCCGACCGCGCGGCCGATGATCCCCTCCTCGGACAGGCTGGTATCGAAGACACGCTGCTCACCGAAGGCGTCCTGCAGACCGAGCGTTGCCGCATGCACGCCGCCCTTGGGGCCCACGTCCTCACCGAACAGCAGCAGCTTCGGATTGGTGGCAAGCTCGTGCTCCAACGCCCGGCGAATCGCAGTCAGCATGTTGATCCGGGGCCCTTCCGGCGAGGGTGTTTCCGTCGTCGCAGGGAACTGATGGCCGGCAGGTGCCAGGCCGCCGCGGGTCTGAAGGTCGGGCGTGCCGTCGGCGTTCAGCTCGGCAAAGCGATGGCGGGTGATATTCTCACCGGTCGGCTCGGGGCGAGCCAGCGCGGCATCGAGGCCGGCCCCGACATCCTGCGCTGCGCTGGCTTCGACTTCCGCCAGCTCCGCTTCGCTGAGCACGCCCGCGGCCAGGAAGGCGCGCAGCTTGGGCAGCGGGTCGTTGCTGCGCTCCCGTTCGAGCAAGTCGCCCGGCTTGTAGGCCTGGGTGTCCTGACCCGAATGGCCTGACAAACGCGGCACGGTCAACCGCACCATAGCCGGGCCGTTGCCCTCGCGCACGTAGCGCGTCGCTTCGTCGAAGAGGCGCGACGTTTCCGCGGCGTCGGTGCCGTCACCCTGAGTGATCCGGAGGTTCTTGAACGACGCCAGATTCTCGGCGATGTTGGCGCCCGGGGTCTGGAAGCGGGAAGGGACCGAGATGCCGTAGCCGTTGTCCTCGATGTAGAACAGGATCGGCAGCTCGAGCGTGGTCGCAATGGTCAGCGCCGACCAGAAGCCGCTGGTGGCGACACTCGAGTCGCCGCCCAGCACGCAGCCGATGGCGCCCGCATAGGATTGATCGTTCAGGACATCCCGATGATAGGTGATCGCCTGTGCCCAGCCGACCAGCGGGGTGTACTGCGAGCCGACATCCCCAGCCATCGGCAGGACCACCGGCCCCGGGACCGCCGGAAGGTTGCAGACGACGCCGATGTCGCGTCCGTTGCTGAAGCCGCCCGACTTGCCCATCGGTCCCGCGAAGGCATCGTCGATCGTCAGGCCCAATCCCAGCAGGAGCGGGCGCGAGCGGTAGTAGGCGCTCGCTGCGTCATGGGGATGGTCGAGATACTGGGCCAGGATGGTCTGCGCCACGTCGTGCCCGCGGGCGGTGAACTGGTAGGCCACCTTCTTTTCCGGTACCAGCCTGGTCTCTTCCGTCTCGTCCAGCTGGCGAGATACCAGCGTCAGATAGTAGACACGCTTCCAATCGATCTGCTTCGTCATGATGATCCCTGATCCGGCCTCGAGCCCGATGGAACGGACCCCGGCGAGAGGAGGTGAGGTTTGTCGGTCCGGTATGCGGTACCGCGAAAGAGGCCGACGACGGTGCCGTCGGCTTTGGTGACATCGACCTGATGGTAGAGCACCCGTTTGCTGCGCGACAGCTCTCTGGCGCTGGCCGTGAGCACGTCGCCCGGATGCACCGCGGCGGGATAGCTCATCGATGCATCGATGCTGACGGCTACATAGCCTTGGGTGTTACAGGCAAAGGCGAACGCGCTGTCGGCAAAGCCGAAGGTGACGCCGCCGTGGCAGACGCCGAAGCCGTTGCACATGTCGGCGCGCACCACCATGCGAATCACTGCGCGTTCCGGCGCGATCTCGACCAGTTCGATGCCCAGCCACTGACTGAAGCTGTCGCGGGCAGTCATGGCCGCGAAGATCGCTTCTGCCCGCTGCTGCGGCGATGCGAGATCGCTCATTCGTAAAACGTGCGGCCTTCCGCCACCATCCGCCGGAGCAGCGGGCTCGCGCGATAGCGCTCGTCCCCATACTCGGCGTGCAGCCGATCCAGTCGCCCCAGCACCTGGTCAGGGCCGATCTCGTCGGCCCAGCGCAGCAGGCCCTTGGAATAGTTGACCCCTTTGGTCATCGCCAGGTCCAGGTCGTCGCGGCTGGCCACCCGCCAGAAGAGTGCGTCGACCGCGGCGTTGATCAGCACGGCCAGGACGCGGGGAAAGATCGCCAGGGCCAGGTCGCCGTCCCGAGTCGGTTCCGGGTTGATGGCGCCGGCGCGGTAGTCGAAGTGGCCGCGTCCCGACTTTCTGCCCAGCAAGCCGCCGTCGACCAGCTGCTTCTGGGTCAGGAACGGCCGGTAGCGCGGATCGTACCCGAAGGCCTCGAATACCGAGCGCGACACGGCATAGTTCACATCGTTGCCGATCAGATCCATCAGCTCGAACGGGCCCATCCTGAACTGCCCCGCCTCACGCATGGCCCAATCGATGGTCGCCTTGTCGGCAATGCCTTCTTCGAAGATCCTGAGCGCCTCGCCATAGAACGGACGGGCCACCCGGTTCACGATGAAGCCGGGCGTGTCCGAAGCAAGCACGGTGGTCTTGCCCCAGGCGTCGACCAGGCCCCGGGCAGCCTCGGTTACCGCCTGGTCGGTGGCCACGCCCGGGACGATTTCCACCAGCGGAAGAATCGGCGCCGGGTTGAAGAAATGAATCCCGATGACCCGTTCGGGGTGCTCGCAGGCGGCCGCAATGGCGGTCACCGAGAGCGACGAGGTGTTGGTGCCGATCACCGCGTCGGCGGCCAGCACGTTTTCCAGGTGACGGAAGGTGGCCCGCTTGACCTCGAGATCCTCCACGATGGCCTCGATGATCAGGCCGGCCGAGCCTAACGGCAGGAAGTCGCCGGGCGCCAGGGTGTGATACTCGATCCGGCCCAGCAACGCGGCGCCGGCATCGGCCGAGAGCCGGCCTTTCTCGACCTCGCGCGCGATGGTCTTGGCGTGCGCGATACGCGCTTTGTCGGCGGCGCCGGCAAAGAGATCGGCCAGAATGACTCGATGCCCGGCGGCAGCTGCTACCTGCGCAATGCCGCTGCCCATGGTGCCGGCCCCCAGGACGCCGACGATGGTCGACTTGTCGATCGCCATCGCTCAGCTCCCCCGGAAGACGGGCTTCCGCTTTTCCCGGAACGCGGCAACTCCCTCGGCGTGGTCCGCGCTGTGCCCGGCAATCGTCTGATACTCGGCCTCGAGCGCCAGCTGTGCATCGAGCGTGTTGGTCGCCGACGCATCGAGCAGCCGCTTGGTCAGGCCGACGGCGAGGGTTGGCATCGCGGCCAGCCGGACGGCCAGGGCCCAGGCCTCGGTCTCCAGCTCGGCCAGCGGAACGGCTTTGAGGATCAGCCCCCAGTCCGCTGCTTGCTTGGCAGGGAGCTTGTCGCCCAGCATCAGCAGGGCCGCCGCGCGAGCATAGCCGACCCGGCGGGGCAGCGTCCAGGTGCCGGCGGTGTCCGGCACCAGCCCGATGTTGACGAAGGCCTGGATAAACGAGGCCTCTTCCGCCGCGATCACGAAATCGGCTGCCAGGGCCACATTGGCGCCGGCGCCTGCGGCCACCCCGTTGACGGCTGCGATCACCGGGATGTCGAGGGTGCGGAGCCCCCGGGCCACCGGGTTCCAGTGCTTGGCCAGATGCTCGCCGTAGGGCCCTTCCGGCACCCCGCCGCTGATGTCCTGACCGGCACAGAATCCTCGGCCCGCTCCGGTCAGATAGACGGCGCGGATGCCTCGGTCGCCCCGGATTTCATCCAGAATGGCAAGGAAACGGTCGAACATCGGATTGTCGAAGCTATTGAGAACGTCGGGGCGATTGAGGGTGACACGCGCGACGGCGTCCCGGCGTTCGAGGAGGACAGAGTCCTGACTCAT
>CAZUES010000026.1:0-57110 GCA_964619465.1 uncultured Gemmatimonas sp. | reverse complement strand
CGTTCGGCGGCGGTGGCCGCGGCATGCGCGTGGTCCGGCGCGCCGAGGAGCTGGAAAACCTGCTCGACGAAGCCCAAGCCGAGGCGGCCCGCGCCTTCGGTAACTCGGCGATCTTCCTGGAGAAGTACATCGAGCGCGCCAAGCATCTGGAGGTCCAGATCCTGGGCGACCGGCACGGCAACGTGATCCACCTCCACGAGCGGGATTGTTCGGTCCAGCGCCGCCATCAGAAGGTGATCGAGGTCGCCCCGTCGGTCGGACTGCCGCAGGCTGTAGTCGACGAGCTGTGCGATGCCGCCACCCGAATGGCGCGGGAAATCCGGTACGACAACGCGGGAACGGTGGAGTTCATCTACGATTTGGATCGGCACGAATGGTTCTTCATCGAGATGAACCCGCGGATCCAGGTCGAGCACACCGTGTCGGAGGTGATCACCGGGCTGGACCTGGTTCGTGCGCAGATCCTGATTGCCGAGGGGCATTCGCTCCATTCGGAACGGGTCGGGATGCCGCAGCAGGCGGACGTGGCGCGCAACGGCTACGCCATCCAGTGCCGGATCACCACCGAAGATCCCGAGAACCAGTTCGTGCCCGACTATGGACGGATCCTCGCCTACCGGTCGCCGGGCGGGTTCGGGGTCCGGCTCGACGGCGGGATGGGCTTTGCCGGTGCCGTGATCACGCCCTACTACGACTCACTGCTGGTGAAATGCATTGCCAGCGGGCAGACCTATGAGAACGCGTTGAGCCGGGCGCGCCGCTGCCTGGCGGAGTTCCGGATCCGCGGTGTCAAGACGAACATCCCCTTCCTGGAAAACGTCATCGCGCACCCAAAGTTCCGGAGCGGCGAGGCGACCACGACGCTGATCGACACTAGCCCCAAGCTGCTCAAGTTCAAGCCGCGACGGGATCGGGCGACCAAGCTGCTCAACTTCCTGACCGGGGTGATCGTCAACGGCAACCCGCACGCCAAGGGGTACCGGCCGGAGGCGCCGCTGGCCCCCGCGCGACCGATTTCGTTCGACCCGAGCACCGAGCCGCCGCCGGGTACCCGGCAGTTGCTGCTGGAGCTGGGGCCGCGGAAGTTCGCGGAGTGGGTCCGGGCCGAGCAGCGGTTGCTCGTCACCGACACCACCTGGCGTGATGCGCACCAGTCGCTGATGGCGACCCGGGTCCGCAGCTACGACATGCTGGCCTCCGCCGACGCGTTGGCCCGCCGTGCGCCCCAGCTCTTCTCGCTGGAGATGTGGGGCGGCGCCACCTTCGACACCGCGATGCGGTTCCTGAGCGAGGATCCGTGGGAGCGACTGCGCCAGCTGCGCGCTCGCGTCCCCAACATCTGCTTCCAGATGCTCTTCCGCGGCGCCAACGCGGTCGGCTACACCAACTATCCCGACAACGTGGTGGCCGGCTTCGTCAAGCACGCAGCTGCCGAGGGAATGGACATCTTCCGGGTTTTCGACTCGCTCAATTATCTACCCAATCTGCGGGTGGCGATGGAGACGATCCAGGACACCCACGCCGTCTGCGAAGCTGCCATCTGCTACACCGGCGACATCCTCGACGGCCGGCGCGACAAGTTCTCGCTGACGTATTATGTGCGGCTGGCGAAGGAACTGGAGCGGATGGGTGCGCACATGCTCGCCATCAAGGACATGGCGGGCCTCTGCCGGCCGTTCGCGGCGCAGAAGCTGGTGGAAACGCTCCGGGGCGAGACCGACCTGCCGATCCACTTCCACACCCACGACACCAGCGGGATCGCCTCCGCCAGCGTGCTCCGGGCGGCCGACGCGGGGGTCGATGTGGTGGACCTGGCGCTCGCGTCGATGAGCGGAAGCACCTCTCAGCCCAACCTCAACTCGGTGGTGGCGGCGCTGCAGCGGACCCCGCGCGACACGGGCCTGGATCTGGACGCGCTCAACGAGTTTTCCGACTACTGGGAAACGGTGCGCCGGTTCTATGCCCCGTTCGACTCTGCTCCCAAGAGCGGGTCGGCGGAGGTCTACCTGCACGAGATGCCAGGTGGGCAGTATACCAATCTGAAGGAGCAGGCCGCCGCGATGGGCGTGGGCCATCGCTGGCACGAGATCGCCCGGACCTATGCGGAAGTGAACCAGCTCTTCGGCGACATCGTCAAGGTCACGCCGTCGTCCAAGGTCGTGGGCGACATGGCGCTCTTCCTGTTCAGCCGAGGCATCAAGCCTGTGGACGTGGTGAATCTGGAACCGGGCGCCACCTCGTTTCCCGAAAGCGTCATCGACATGCTGATGGGCGGGCTGGGCTGGCCCGACGGCGGCTGGCCGGAGGACGTGTCCCGCGCGGTGCTGGGGCCGGAGCGCCATGCCCTGGCGCTGGCCAGGTACGAGGCGGCCACGGGCAGCGAGGCCGGTACGGATACGAAAACGGCCGACCTCGACTTCGACACGGTGCGCACTGAGCTCAAAGGACGACTCCGCCGAGAGCCGACGGAGGACGACGTCTTCTCTTACCTGATGTACCCCCAGGTGTTCATCGAGTATGCGAAGCATGCGGTCAGTTACAGCGACGTCAGCGTGCTGCCCACTCCCGCCTTCTTCTACGGACTCACCCCCGGGGAGGAGATCTCGGTCAATATCGAGGAAGGCAAGGTGCTGATCATCCGGCTCATCTCGATCGGCGAGCCGGACGAGGAGGGGCGGCGAGCGGTGAGCTACGAGCTCAACGGCATCGGGCGCGATACCTTCGTCGTCGATCAGCAGCTTACGCCGAAAACCAAGGCGCGGCCCAAGGCGGACCTCGCCGACCCGACCCAGCTGGCGGCGCCGATTCCCGGGCTGATCGCGGAACTCGCCGTCTCGGTGGGCAGCAAGGTTACCAAGGGCGATAAGCTGCTGATGATGGAGGCGATGAAGATGCAGAACACCGTGTACGCCCCCTGTGACGGGGTCGTAGCGGAGCTGCAGGTAGAACCGGGCGACCGGGTGGACGCGAAAGATCTGCTGCTACGGATTCGACCTGCGGAGGGGTGAGCGCCGGCGCGACAGCGGCGACGAGCAACCTGAGCCCAAAATCAGCCGCGCCATTTGTTATATTGCCTGGGCATCCGGGGTAGTCCAACCAGCAACCGACAAAGCGGGCTTCGTCATGGACTACGACTACATTGCCAAAGCCCCGGTAGAGTGACCCGCGTGCCCCTCATCGCCCTCCTGCTTCTGCCATTCCTCGGCAGCCTGATTACGGCACTGCTGCCGACGCGGGCACGAACAGGGCTTGCCAGCTGGGCGGGGCTGGTGTCGGCGGTCACGGCGACGTGGGTCATCAGCCTGTTTCCCCAAGTGCGCAACGGGGGAGTGATCCGCGAGGAGATTTCGTGGGCCCCCTCGCTCGGACTCGACCTGGTCCTCCGGGTCGACGGCTTTGCCTGGATGTTCGCGGTGCTGGTCACCGTGATCGGTGCGCTCGTAGCGCTGTACGCGCGCTACTATATGTCACCCGAAGACCCGGTGGCACGCTTCTACGCCTCCTTCCTCGCGTTCATGGGCGCGATGCTCGGAGTGGTCCTTTCCGGCAACCTGATCCAGCTGGTGCTCTTCTGGGAGCTGACCAGCCTGTTCTCGTTCCTGCTGATCGGTTACTGGTACCATCGCGAGGATGCGCGGCGGGGCGCCCTGATGGCGCTGACCGTGACCGGCGCCGGCGGGCTCGCGTTGCTAGGCGGCGTCGTGGTGATCGGGCAGATCGTCGGCAGCTACGATCTGACCACGGTGCTCGCGTCGGGCGACCTGATTCGATCCCACCGGCTCTACCCGGTGGCGCTGGTGCTGGTGCTGCTCGGCGCATTCACCAAGAGTGCGCAGTTTCCCTTTCACTTCTGGCTGCCGCGGGCGATGGCGGCGCCGACGCCGGTCTCTGCCTACCTGCACTCGGCCACGATGGTCAAAGCGGGGGTCTTTCTGCTGGCGCGGCTCTGGCCGGTGCTGTCGGGGACGGATCTCTGGTTCTGGATCGTCGGTGGCGCGGGCGCGGCGACGCTCCTGCTGGGCGCGTACCTGGCGATGTTCCAGAACGACCTCAAGCGCCTGCTGGCGTACTCGACCATCAGCCACCTCGGCCTCATCACCCTGCTCTTCGGGCTCAACAGCCCGCTCGCTGCGGTCGCCGGCGTGTTCCACATCATGAACCACGCGACCTTCAAAGCTTCGCTGTTCATGGCGGCGGGGATCATCGATCACGAGACGGGCACGCGGGACATTCGGCGCCTCAACGGCCTCTTCGGCGCGATGCCGATTACCGGCACCCTGGCACTGGTGGCGAGCGCGGCGATGGCCGGCGTGCCGCTCCTGAACGGCTTTCTCTCGAAGGAGATGTTTTTCGCCGAGACGGTGTTTCTCTCGTCGCGACCGTGGATCGGGATCGGGCTTCCGGTGGCGGCCACACTCGCGGGCATTTTCGCGGTGGTCTACTCGCTGCGCTTTGGCTATGACATCTTCTTCGGCCCGCCGTCCACCGACCTGCCCCGCCAGCCGGAAGAACCGCCCCGCTGGATGCGGATCCCCGTCGACCTGCTGGTGCTGGCCTGCCTGGTCGTAGGCATCGCGCCTTCCCTCTCAGTCGGTCCTTTCCTGGCCGAGGCGGCCCGGCCGGTGGTGGGCGGAGTGCTGCCTGCGTACAGCCTTGCCGTGTGGCATGGTTTCAACGCGCCCTTCATCATGAGCCTGGTGGCGATCGTGGGCGGCATCGTCGGCTATCTGCTGCTGCGCCGGGCCCAGACCCGCGGACGGCTCGAGCGCCCCCCGTTGGTCGAGCACCTCGACAGCAAGCGCCTCTTCGAACGCACCCTGATGGGTTTCGCGCGCCTGGCTCGCACCGTCCTCCGCATCGTCGGCACGCAGCGGCTCCAGCCGCAGATGTTCGGGATCGTCGCGGTGGCGCTGCTGCTCGGGTTCATCGCGTCGCAGAGCGTTCCGCTCGCCTGGGGAGACCGGGCGCGGCTCCCGACCTCGCCTGCGTTCGTACTGCTGTGGATCATCGGCATGGTGTGCGCGATCGGGACGGCCATGCAGGCGAAGTACCATCGTCTGGTGGCGCTCACCCTGATGGGCGGCGCGGGGCTCGTCACCTGCCTTACCTTCGTCTGGTTCTCGGCACCCGACCTCGCGCTCACGCAGCTTGCGGTCGAGGTGGTGACGACGATTCTCTTCCTGCTGGGACTGCGCTGGCTGCCCATGCGCCTGGAAGCGGAGCAGCCGCCGCTCTCGAACCGTGATCGGGGCCGGCGCGCCCGCGACTTCCTCCTCGCGCTCGGCACCGGAACCGGACTCGCGGCGCTCTCCTATGCAATGCTGACTCGGCCCGCGCCGCAAAGTATCTCGCCGTTTTTCCTGAGTCGGTCGCTGCCGGAAGGCGGCGGGGCCAACGTCGTCAACGTGATGCTGGTCGACTTCCGCGCTTTCGACACGCTCGGTGAGATCTCGGTACTCGCGGCCGTGGCGCTGACGGTGTTTGCGCTACTGCGTCGCTTTCGCCCGTCCGAAGAGAGTATCGCGGCCCCGCACCAGCAGCAGGCGTTGCCTCCCGAAGTCGATACCGACCTGGTGAGTCCGCGCATGGCGAAGGATGCAGGGCGCGGCTATCTGATGGTGCCCATGGTCATTGCGCGGCTGATTTTCCCCATCGCGGTCGTCGTCGCGGTCCACCTGCTGCTGCGGGGGCATAACGCACCTGGCGGCGGCTTCGTCGCGGGTCTCGCCATCGCGATTGCATTTCTGATCCAGTACCTCGTCGCGGGCACGCAGTGGGTCGAGTCGCGCACCAAGCTCCGTCCGACGCGCTGGATCGGGCTCGGGCTCCTGTGCGCGGTGGTCACGGGGCTGGGAGCCCTAGCGCTCAGCTATCCGTTCCTGACCACGCACACCGCGCACGTCACGCTGCCCTGGGTGGGCGAGGTTCACGTTCCCAGCGCGACGTTCTTCGATGTCGGCATCTTCGCGGTGGTCGTCGGGGCCACGCTCCTCATCCTCACGGCGCTGGCCCACCAGTCGATTCGTGCGCACCGCCGGCCGGCGCAGAGTTCCGACACCTCGCGAACCACGGGAGCACCCTGAGTGGAAGCCCTGCTTGCGCTCGTTATCGGCGTGCTCGGAGGAGCGGGCGTGTGGCTGGTGCTGCGCCCTCGAACCTTCCAGGTCATTCTGGGGTTGGCGCTGCTGTCGTACGCAGTCAACCTCTTCATCTTCAGCATGGGTAGCCTGGTCATCGACCAGCCGCCGATCGTGGCGCCCGGCGTCCCGACCGATCTCGCACAGTATACGGACCCCATGCCGCAGGCGCTCGTCCTCACGGCCATCGTCATCAGCTTCGCGACTACGGCGCTCTTCCTCGTGGTACTGCTCGCATCACGCGGCCTGAGCGGCACCGACCATGTGGACGGCAAGGAACCGTCATGAGTTCGACCCTGCCGCACCTCCTGATCGTACCGGTGGTCCTGCCGCTGCTCGCGGCGGTACTGATGCTGCTGCTCGGTGCGCATCGCGCGCGGTTCAAGTCGGTCGTCAACGTCGGTGCGGCGCTGGCAGGACTGCTCGTCGCGCTCGACATCCTCCGGTGGGTCGACGGCGACGGCGCCGCCGGAGCGATCGGCGTGTACCTCGCCGCGAACTGGGAAGCGCCCTTCGGCATCGTGCTGGTGGCGGACCGCCTCTCGGCGGTGATGCTGGTGCTGACCGGCGTGGTGAGCCTGGGCGCGGCCATCTATGCGATGGCGGGCTGGAGCCGTGCCGGCGTCTATTTCCACCCGCTCTTCCAGCTCCAGCTGATGGGCTTGAACGGGGCATTCCTGACCGGCGACCTCTTCAACCTCTTCGTCTTCTTCGAAGTGGCGCTCGCCGCCTCGTACGGATTGCACCTGCACGGCTCGGGTCCGGCCCGGGTCCGGTCGGGACTGCACTACATCGCCGTCAACCTGCTGGCATCGTCCCTCTTCCTGGTCGGCCTCGCCATGCTCTATGGCGTAATGGGGACGCTATCGATGGCCGACATCGCGGCAAAGCTGCCGGTCGTCCCGGACGCCGATCGCGGGCTGCTGCATGCGGGTGCCGCCATCCTCGCCGTCGCTTTCCTCACTAAGGCGGCCATCTGGCCGCTCAACTCCTGGCTCGTTCCGGCCTACCTGGCCGCGAGCGCGCCGGTGGCCGCGCTCTTTGCGCTGATGACCAAGCTGGGCATTTACACGCTGCTCAGGCTCTGGACCCTGCTCTTCTCCGCGGACGCCGGCCCCTCGGCGCACTTTGGAGCCAAGCTCTTTCTCTACGGCGGGCTCGCGACCATCGGTTTCGGAATCCTCGGTCTCATGGCCACGCTGCGCCTCGGACGCATCGCAGGCTTCTCGATCATCGTCTCCTCCGGAACCCTGCTTGCCGCGCTCGGCTTCGGCGCCGTGCCGGTGACGTCGGCCGCGCTCTTCTATCTCCTGAGCGCCACCCTGACCGCGAGCGCGCTTTTCCTCCTCGTCGAACTGGTCGAACGCACCAGCAACGGCGACCGCGCGCCCCTGCTCGACGTGGACCTGGAACCCGGCGAGGATACCAACCTCGACGACGACGAGACACCGCTCGTCGGCCGGGTGATCCCGGTGTCGCTGGCACTGCTCGGCCTGGCCTTCATCGCCTGTGCCCTCCTCGTCGCGGGGCTGCCCCCGCTGTCGGGCTTTGTCGCGAAGTTCTCGCTCATGGCGGCGCTGACGAGCCCCGAAGGACTGGGCGTTCTGCAGGTACCTGCGCCGATCGCCTGGAGCCTGTTCGGATTGCTGCTCCTCTCGGGGCTGGTCGCGACCATCTGTATGGCAAAGGCAGGGATTCGACACTTCTGGACGACGGAGGACAGGCCGCCACCGCGGGTCAAAGTCGTCGAGGCCGCGCCCATCCTCGTGCTCATCCTTGCCTGCACCTGGCTCACGATGAACGCCGAGCGCGTCATGCGCTACACCAACGCCACGGCCCGGGCGCTTCATACGCCGGCGGCCTACATTGAAGCGGTGCTGTCGACCAAGCCCGTGCCTGGGCCGACCCGGCCCGTCATCGACGGGGAGAGCGCACCATGAACTTCCTGGAGAGGGTGGTACCCGCGCCGCTGCTGTCGGCCACGCTCGTTGCGCTGTGGCTCCTCCTGGCACGCTCGACCAGCCTCGGCCAGGTGCTGCTGGGGCTCGGTCTCGGACTGGCGGTCCCGCTCCTCAGCACGCAACTCAGACTGTCGAAGGTGCGAGTGCGCCGGCCGCTGGCCGCCGCGCGTTTCCTCATGGTGGTCGGCCGCGACGTGTTGTGGTCGAACGTCGAGGTCGCCTGGAGCATCGTGGCCTGGCGATGGCGAAGGCCTCATGCAGCCTTCGTGGTCATCCCGCTCGAGCTGCGCGACCCGGTTGCCCTCGCGGTGCTCTCGATGGTGACGACGGTCGTGCCGGGTACGGTCTGGTCGGAGTTGGCACGCGATCGCAGCGCACTGATGCTGCATGTCTGGAACATCATCGATGAGGACAGGTTCGTGGCCCGCTTCAAAGCGCGCTACGAAACTCCGTTACGGGAGATCTTCGAATGAGTCCCCTGCTTTCGGCGGCCATCGTCTTCGCACTCGGCTGCTACGCATTCGCATCGATCCTGGTGCTGGTGCGGTTGGTCCGCGGGCCGCGTGCCCAGGACCGCGTACTCGCGCTCGATATACTCTATCTCCATGGACTGCTCGTCATGCTGGTGCTCGGCATCCAGCACGCCAACGACACCTACTTCGACGCCGCGCTGCTGATTGCGCTGTTCAGCTTCGTGAGTTCGTCGGCAATGGCAAAGTTCATCCTGCGCGGCGAGGTGATCGAATGAGCGCACAGGTGCCTTTCTGGGTCGAGGTTGTCGTATCACTGCTGCTTGTGCTCAGCGGTGTCTTCGTCGTCATCTCGTCCATCGGGTTCCTGCGACTGCAGGACTTCTTCCTGCGGATGCACCCGCCCGCGCTCGCGTATACCTTCGGCAGCTGGAGCGTAACCGTCGCCGGTATCCTCTATTTCTCGATGCTGGAAGGCCGCCTCCAGCTGCACCCGTGGCTCATCATCATCATGCTCTCGATCACGGTTCCGGTAACGACGCTGCTGCTCGCACGCGCGGCACTGTTCCGTCGACGCACGGCCGGGGCCGCCGACACGCCACCGCCGCTCAGCGAGCGCCCGGGCGCTTGAAACAGCACACGCGAAAGGGGTCTCCCCTATGACCAGCAGCACTTCTGATGGGGCCGGCTACAGCAGCTTGCTCATTCCGATCGACCTGACGGCCGTGTCGGACCGCGTTCTGGGACGAGTCGCCTTGCTGCCGCTTGCCCGCAAGGCTCGGCTGACCCTTCTCCACGTCGTTCCGAGCGGTCTGCCGGCCTGGACGCAGCGCCGGGCCAAGCGCGATGCGATCAAGGCGCTCACGGCGGAAGCCCGGCACCTGGCACGATCACTCCCCCGCGATGTTTCCATCAAACCGGTCGTCACGGTGGGGACCGCAGCCGCCAAGATCACCGCGTATGGCACCACGACCAATGCAGAGATGATCATCATGGGGCGCGGGGGCAGTCGGACCCTTCGCGAGACCTTCCTCGGGTCCACGGCCGAGCGGGTCATCCGTCGCACCGGGCTCCCCGTGCTGGTGGTTCGACTGCCGCCCCGCGCTCCGTACCGGCGGCCGGCGCTCGCGGTGGACCTCGACGAGGCGGCAGGCACGGCAGGCGCGCAGCTTCTCAAGGTGATCCCCGCTCCGCGGCCGCGCATGACCGTCATCCACGCTTACGAGGAGCTGTACGGAGGGCGGGTCTATGCGAGCCTCTCGAAGGATGACGCCGAAGAATACCGCGAGAGCAATCGGATCAAGGCGACTCGGAAGGTCGACACATTGCTCGACACCATCGTGGCTCACACGAACCTGCCACCGATGGACCTGCCCGTGTGGAAGACCCACGTACTGCTCGGCTCGCCCAAGTTCATCATTCCCAGAGTGGTCAAGAGGGCGGAGACGGATCTCCTGGTGATGGGGACGCAGGGCCGCTCCGGCCTCTCCTATGTGTTCCTCGGAACCATCGCAGGCGACGTGTTGCGCACCGTGAGCTGCGACGTTCTCGTCGTTCCGCCGCCAGAGGCGGCAGACCAGTGAGTTAAAGCCGGGAAGTGACGCGAAGCAGCTTGCCGGGGTCTTCCATGCAATGCCCTCGGACCGCTCCAGACGAATCCTGCTGGTAAACTGGATGGACCCGACCCACCCGCGTGCCGGCGGGGCGGAACGCCATTTGCGCGAAATCTTCGGCCGGCTGGCTCGCCGTCACCGTATTACGCTCGTCGCGGCCGGGTTTCCAGGTGCCGCTCGCTTCGCAAGGGTGAGCGGCATGCGCGTGATCCGGATCGGCGGCACCTTCGACTTTGCCCTGCGCGCCCCGCTGCTGGTCCGCCGACTGCTCGCACGACGCCGCTTCGACATCCTGATCGAGGATCTCAACAAGGTTCCCCTGCTCCTCCCCAGGACAGTCCCGAAGCTGATGCTGGCCCATCACCTCTGGGGATCGGTAGCCTTCGATGCCGCACCCTTCCCGATCGCGCTGCTCACCTGGCTCGCGGAGCGGCCGCTCCGCCGCATCTACGCCGGCGCCACGGTCGCGGCTGTCTCACCGAGCACTCGGCACGAGCTGATCGAACGGGGTATTCCGGCTGCCCGCGTCGTGGTGGTGGAGAATGCCGTCGATCCGCCTCCCTCCCGAATCGTGCCTCGGGCAGCCGAGCCGCTGTTCGTCTACGTCGGCCGCCTGCAGCGCTACAAGCGGGTCGACCTGCTGATCGATGCGGCGCGAACGCTCCGCGAGGAGGGTCACACCTTCCGCGTCATGATCGTCGGCCAGGGGCCTGACCGGGCGCGCCTCGAACGATTGGTCCGGCGCCATCACGGACTGCCCGTGACGTTTCCAGGCAGCATCCCCGATGCGGAGCGTGACGACCTGCTGGCCCGGGCATGGGCCAACGTCCTCATGTCACGCAAAGAGGGGTTCGGGTTGACCGTGCTCGAGGCCAGCCGCATGAGCACGCCATCGGTCGTTTCCTTCGCACCCGGTCTGCAGGATGCCGTCAGACACCTCGAAGACGGCCTGTGGGTTCCCTATCACCATCTCCCGACCTTGGCCGACGCCCTCCGGTATCTGATCCACAATCCCGACGCCGTCACCCGACTCGGCGCCGCTGCGCAGCGGAGGGTGGCGCTGCGCAACTGGGACCGTGCCGCAACCGAGATGGATACCGTGATCCGACAGGCGATTTTGGCGTCGACGTCAGCGTAACCTGATACTTGGCAGCGCAGCCTCACTCCGGCCGGTGGCCGCGACGCTTGAGCACCTCGTCGAGCGGAACCAGGTCGGCCTCGCCGCTCCGCACTTCCTCCATTCTGTGATCCACTACGCGACGGTCACCGTGCTGGACGTTTGCGGGGGACGCGCGGCTGGTGCAGTCATGATGCCTTCTCGATGTGAGATGATCCAAGTTACGACCCAACCCGCCGGCCGCCATTCCTCGATCGGAAGGGGGCTTACCCGCCGCGGGGCGCACGCACGCTACGCCCGGCTCGATGCGAAAAGGTCCAGCTCCGGTCGCACGCAACTAGATTTGGTTTTTCCGGATCAGATCGATGAGCAACGAGCATTGGTGAAGATGAGCGAGCGCTATCTCTTTCGATGGAAGAACAATCCCCGGCGGGCCGAGCTGTTTGGACGCTGCTGCCGTATCCTGGAACGGGGCAGCCAGAACACGGTGCTGGTCGAGTTCGAAAACGGTGAACGGGTCACAACGAGCGGGCGCGCCCTGAAACGCGTTCCCACCAACGAGGCATCGCCACCGCGCGGACGGGCGGTGGTCTGGACCGTATATCTGATGAGTCTCGATAACTCGGAGGGGCGCGCCTGGAAGCTTGGCCGCGTCATGGGGTCGACCGAAGAGGTTGCCCTCCGCGCCGCCCGGAAACGTTGGATCCGGTATGCAGAACATCCAGGCCTCAGGGTGCGCGCCCCTGACCAACCTTGGCCCCTTCACCTGCTCGAGCGTCGCGCCTTACCCCGCAGCTGACCGAATCCCCCCGTCCATTTTCCGTAAGACCGCTTCCACGCCATCATGTGGCGCTAGCGCTACAGAAACACCCCTCATTCAACGAATATGTCACAGCAAACTGCAGCGGACACGCTGCATTTCATGAAGAAAACATTACTATCGATACTACAGTCTCAATATGGCGCATAATCGCTCCTTTTCTTACTTCTTCCATGCTAATTCCGCGGGGAAATTGGCAGAATTTGTATGTCTGAGAACCGTCCAGTGTCCAATTTCGGCACACCCTTTGCCCGGCCTGACGCGTTCTCGTCAGCATTGATCGACCCGGAAACCGTAAGCGAGTAGATCGTGGCCTGTAGCTTCAAACATTCGATCGTCAACCAGCCGACTTCCACCCAACCAAATCGTGGCGTCAGGTGGCGACGATCCCGGGCCGCGTTCGCTGCAATGATGGCTGCCGGAATCCTGGCGGCCGCTCCCGTTGCGGCGCAGAGTGTCGACCTGGTGCTCAACGTGAGCGACCTCCCGGACCCGATTCCAGCCGGCGGCGAGGTGACCTACACGGTTCGCGTCACCAACGACGCCGCCGCGACGGCCGCAACCGGGATCGCCGTGACGATCGACCTGCCGGCCGCGATGATCTATCGAGGGTTTACCGGCCCGGGTACCGTCGCCTGCGCAGGAATGACGGTGGGAGACGCCGGACCAGGAACCCTGATCTGTACCCTTCCGAACCTGGCGGCAAACACGTTCATCGGCTTCGACGTGCTGGTCGGAACGACGCAGGCGGGCACCCCCGCGCTGGCATTTGCGGTCGCGGGGGCTCAACCCGATCCCGATATCGCGAACAACACGACGATCGAACAGACCACGGTCACGGCCGGCTCGGATCTGTCCGTCGCGATTGCCGGTCCGGTAACCGCATCCTCGGGCGCAGCCATTTCCTACGATATCACGGTCGCCAACCTGGGCCCGAACACGACCGCCGGAGCGATCACGGTTCAGTATCCGGTTCCGACGGGGTTCCAGATTACCGGAGGCTTGCCGGGCGGCTGCCTCCTATCGGCAGGAACGATCGCGTGCAACGTGGCCGGACCGATTGCCAACGGCGGGACCGTCGCAATCGGACCGTTCACCGGGCAGATCTCGGCCGGCGCACCAAGCACGGTGACACATGCGATTTCCGTCGCCTCGTCTCAAGACCCCATTGCCGGTAACAAAACGGCAACCCTCAACACGACCGTAACCGCAGGAAGCGACGTCCGGATTACCAAGATCCGCGCCGTCGGCGCGCCCTATCTAATCGGTGATACCCTGGCCTTTACGTTGACGCCGTCGTATACCGGGGATGTGCCGTTCGGGCTGGAAGTCGTCGACGTGGTGCCGGGCAACTACACCATTCTGACCGGGCAGCTCCAGACCACCCAGGGCGCCTGGTCGTGCGGTGTGGCGGAACAGACGGTCACCTGTACCCGAGGATCGGCGGGGCTGATGCCCGGCGCCGATGTGGCGCTCGGGCCGATCAGCATCCCCGTTGCGGTAGCTTCGGCCGGCACCGGCGTGATCAATACCGCCGCCATCAGCACGACTTCCCCCGCCGATCCGAATCCGGCCAACAATACGGCCACCGACGGCCCAGCGGACCTGCTGACGCCCTATGCGGACCTGGCGATGTTCAAGCAGGCGCCACAGCCGCCACTCGCGGCGATCGGCGCACCGTTCGACTTTACCATCACGGTCGGAAACCGCGGCCCATCCGCGTTCTCCGGAACCATGGTGGTGACCGACAGCCTGCCCGTCGGGCTGACGATGACCGGTATTGCCGGCGCGGGATGGACCTGCAGTGCACCGGCGGCGCTGCCGGCTGCCGGGCCGGTGAATCTGGTCTGTCAGCGGATCTATCTACCGGGTGCACCGCTCCCGTCAGGGTCCGATACCCCGCCCATTATCGTCACGACGGTGGCGACGGCAGCCGGGCAGTATGAGAACCGGGCCGTGGTAACCAGCCCGGACGCTAACCCTATCGATAACGACACGACCAACAACCGTCACTCGGTCATCGTGACGGTAGGCCTGGCCGCCGACAACGCCGATATCCGTACGATCAAGACGGTACTCGGCCCCGATCCGACTCCGGCCGGCGACTTGCTCAGGTATCGACTCGAAGTGATCAACGACGGACCGAACACGGCCAATGTGGTCTATCTCTACGACGACTTTGCATCACTGATCGACAATCTGGTCGGGCCAAATAACGGGTACGTCAGCGATTCGATTGCGAACGGAGTCGTGGTACCCGGTGACCTGACCTGCAGCACCGATGCAACCGGTGCGGATAGCCGCGCGATTACCTGCCGAATCGAAGCCTTGCCCGTCTGCACGGCCGGCGTCGACTGTCCGTTCGTCGATGTCACCGTCCGGCCCGCCGTGATCGTCTCGGGCAGCCGAACCAACTCCGCCGTCGCGGGCTCACTTACGACCGCCGACCCGAACCTGACCAACAACACCAACGACGTCACCAGTCAGGTCGAAGCACGCGCCGATGTATCCGTCACCAAGGTCGGAACCCCGAGCCCGGTGCCGGCCGGACAGGATCTCGAGTACGTGGTTACCGCGCTCAACAACGGGCCAAGCTCGGCTCAGGCCGTGGCGGTGACTGACTCGCTGCCCGTCGGCGTACTCTTTCTCTCGGCCACGCCATCGACCGGCAGCTGCGGTACGGTGCCCGGCGCGGCGGGAACGCTGACGACCGCCGGCAACCGCGTAGTATCCTGTAATCTGGGCACCCTGACACGCGGCACGCAGGAAACGATCACCATTCGAGCCCAGCCCACGTTCACCACGTATAACACCACGATCACCAATATCGCGACCGTCTCGACCAGTACGACCGAGCCGACGACGCCGGGCGCCACCAACAATCGCGCCACGGTCGATGTGCCGGTCACGGCGCCGGTCGTCGATCTCCTGGTCAATAAGATCGACCTGGTCGATCCCCTGGTCGTGGGCGACTCGACCAGCTACCGCGTCATTGTCACCAACAACGGACCGTCCGCCGCCGAAAACGTCGTAGTCGTCGACGACCTCCCCGCAGCCGGACTCGGTTTCCGCAGCCATCTCATCACCTCGGGCAGCTGCACGGTACCCGCGCTCGACGCCGTCGGCGGACAGGTCCGCTGTGAGATCCCGCGGCTCGAGGCCCATCAGGCCGATACGCTGCTCGTGACGATGCGCGCCGTCGCCAAGGGCGTCTGGACCAACAGCGTGTCCGTCTCGTCCGACGAAACGACCGGCGGCTTCGAAACGAACCTCAGCAACAACACGACGACCGAGAATACCACGGTTCGTACTCTGGTCGATGTGGAGATGGTCAGTAAGACGCCGTCCACCGACTCCGTCGGCGTGCGGGTTCCCTTCACCTGGGACCTCGTGGTCCGTAACAACACGGGCGCCGGTCTGGCCGAGGCAGATTCGGTCGTGGTGGCCGACGTGCTGCCGGCCACGATGGAGCTGACTGCCGCGCCCACCATTGTCAGCGTCACCGGCGGAACCGCGACCGGCAACAGCTGCACCGGCGCCGCAGGAAGCACCAGCTTCTCATGCCAGCTGGGCACTGTCAGCAGCGGCGCCACGGTGACGATCCGCGTCCCGGTGCGGGTACTGGCCGTGCCGACGGCTCCAGGTACCATCAGCAACACCGCGACCGTCAATGCCCAGGGATCGCAGGACGTTGTCCCGGGGAACAACGCGGCGACCGGAACGGTAACCGTGGTTGGTTCGTCGCTCTCGGGATCGGTCTTCCGCGACTTCAACGCCAACAGCGCGCTCGACGCCGGCGACACCGGAATCGACAACATCCTGATTACCGTGAGCGGGACAGCCTTCGACGGCAGCCCGGTCAGTGTGACGACCACCACCGATGCTGCCGGTAATTTCAGCGTCACCGGCTTGCCCGCCGGGAGCTACACCATCACCCGAGGTCCGGTGGGCGAGTCCCACCTGTCCGTCGGTGCGCAGGTGGCCGGCGACCGCGGCGGCAATGCGGCCGTAGCGGGGGCGATTACCGGTATCACGCTCGGCGATGCCGACGACGGGTCGGACTATCGATTCCCGTTCATCCCCGCCGCCCGCATCGGGGTGGCCAAGGAACTGCTCGCGGCTCCCACGCTGAATCCCAACGGCAGCTTTTCGGCCAGCTTCCGGATTCGGGTGACGAACTACAGCCTCGAAGCGCTGACCAACGTCACGCTGACCGACACGCTGGCCGGTGCCGGACCGCGATTCGGCAGCTTCGTTGGCGGCGGGAGCGGCGCTGCTCTCAGCACGGGCCAGTATACGGTCGAAACGGCCCCGGCATTCTTCGGCGCCTGCGCAGGTGGTGCGCCTAACGCCGGCTTCAACGGCCAGATTGCCGACCAGCTCGGCACCATCGCATCGCTTCCCGCCGCCGGCGGCAGCTGTGCGCTCGACGTCACGATTCGTTTCTTCCCGACCACGCCGCTCCCGGCAAGCGGGTACACCAACCAGGCCGACGGAACCGGTCTGGGTGCACTGTCCGGACAGACGCCAACCGACCGATCGCATAACGGCGCCGATCCGGACCCCGACGGAGACGGAGATCCGACCAACAACGGCACGCCGACACCGGTACCCGTCGGGCTGGTCGTCGATGTCACGACCGATGTGACGCTGCCGGCCACCGCCAACGCAGCCGACACGGTCACGGCCACGGTGCTCTATCGCAACGCCGGGCCATCGACCGCCGAAGACGTTGGGTACACCCTGACGCTGGTGCCGGGCCTTTCCGGTGTGACCTTCGAGAATCTGCCGGCCGGCGCATCTGCAGTGTACGACCCGGGCACCGGAGTCGTCACGCTGACGGGGATGCCGACGACCCTTGCGGCCGGCGCGATCGCGTCGGGCGACGGAACCGACCCGATCCGGGTGATCTACCTGCAGCCCGGCGCGGCAACCAGCACCGTAACGAGCGGCATCACCACC
This sequence comes from uncultured Gemmatimonas sp., assembly GCA_964619465.1. Lineage (GTDB taxonomy): Bacteria > Gemmatimonadota > Gemmatimonadetes > Gemmatimonadales > GWC2-71-9 > SHZU01. Next base: position 40,030 of record CAZUES010000026.1, on the reverse strand, counting down.
ACCACGGACCAGGGCGCCAATGCCCTGCCCGATACCGATACCGCGACCGTGGCGGGAGACGCGCTGGCCGACGTCACGACGTCCGTCGACTTCCCGGCAACCATCGATGCCGGGCAGACGGTGACGGGCACGGTGATCTTCACCAACGTCGGGCCCTCCGATGCCGCCGGCGTGACATACGCGCTGCAGCTCGAGCCGAACCTGCCCGGCGGCGTCACCATCGGTAATCTGCCGGCGGGTGCGTCCGCCAGCTACGATGCCTCGACCGGCACCGTGACGTTCACCAGCATGCCGGCGACACTGACCCCGGGCCAAATCGCGTCGGGTAACGGCACCACGGGCATTACCGTCAGCTACGTACAACCGGCGACCGGCACCAGTACCGTCGTCAGCGGAATTACGACGACAACGAATGAACCGGTAGTCCACCAGCCCAATCAGGCCACCGCCACCATTACCGGCAATCTGATTGCCGACGTGACCACCACGGTGACACTGCCGGGCGGCGCGGCGGTTAACGCCGGCGATCAGGTAACCGGCCTGGTGGTCTTTACCAACACCGGCCCGTCGACCGGATCAGGGATGACCTATCGGATCGTCCTGGAACCGGGTCTCGATCCGCTGACCGTGACCTTTGCCAACCTGCCGGCCGGCGCAGCCGCCAGCTATGCAGCGACGACCGGCGAAGTCACCTTCACCGGCATGCCGGCGACGCTCGCGCCGGGCGTGATTGCCTCCGGCAACGGCACGACCGGCATCGAGGTGCGCTACACCCAGACCCCGACTGCCGACAGCTGGATCCGGAGCTACATCGGCACCAGCACCGACCAGGGCGCCAACATCGCGCCCGATCAGGCCGAGACGCCGACCAACGGGGTACCGGTGGCCGACGTGACGACGTCGCTCAGCTTCCCGGCCACCGCCGATGCCGGCACGGTCGTGTCGGGCACGATACGCTACAGCAACCTGGGCCCCTCACCGGCGGCCGACGTGCAGTACACCTTGCAACTCACGCCGGGACTCACCGGGGTGGTGTTCGGTAACCTGCCGGCCGGCGCGACCGCTGTGTACGATCCGACGACCGGCGTGGTGACCCTGACCGGAATGCCGACGACGCTGGCTTCCGGCGCGATTGCCTCGGGCAACGGCACCACACCGATCACGCTGCAGTACGTCCAGCCCGGCACCGGCATCAGCACGGTCGAGAGCACCATCAGTACCTCGACCGATGAAGGCTCGAACGTCGGGCCGAACCAGGCGGACGTGACGATTACCGGCGCCCTCCTGGCCGACGTCACCACCAGCGTGAGTTTCCCGACGCAGGCGGCGCCGGGCGCGATCATCGACGGCACCGTCGTCTTCCGCAATGCCGGCCCGTCGACAGCTGCGAATGTCAGCTACACGCTGACGCTGACCACCGGATTGACCGGCGTAGTGTTCGGCAACTTGCCGGCAAGCGCCTCGGCCAGCTACGACCCGGCCACGGGCACCGTGACCTTCACCGGGATGCCGGCTGCGCTGACTGCCGGCACCATGGCATCCGGCAACGGAAGCACGGGCATCACGGTCCGTTACACGCAGCCGCCGTCCGGAGTGAGTGAGGTGACCAGCGCCATCGGCACCAGTACCAACCAGGGCCTCAATCTGCTTCCCGACACGGCGCAAGCCCGGATCGAAGGCCACCTGGTCGACGTCACGACCAGCCTGACCCTTACGGCATCGGGTAACGCGGGTGATCCCGTGCTCGCGACGGTGCTGTTCCGGAACGCCGGGCCGTCGACGGCGCAGGGGATGAGCTACCGGATCACCCTGGTGCCCGGGCTCACTGACGTGGTCATTACGAACCTTCCCGCCGGTGCATCGGCGAGCTACAACGCCACGACGGGAGAGGTGACGTTCTCGGGCATGCCGGGAGCCATGCCTAACGGGCTGATCGCCTCGGGCAACGGCACCACGGGTATCGAGATCCGATACACGCAGCCGGCGTCGGGAACCAGCCGAGTCACCAGCCATATCCGCACCATCACGGACCAGGGTGCGAACGTACTGCCCGACGATGCGGAAGCCACGGTCGGCGGATCGCTGCTGGCCGACCTGGTAACGATCAAGACCGCACCGGCCGGCGCGGTGACGGCCGGCAGCCAGGTGACCTACACGATTCTGGTTCGGAACCAGGGACCGTCGGATCTGCCGGCAGGCAGCCAGCTCCGTGATGTGCCAACCGGCCTCGAACTGGTGAGCGCAGCGTGCTCTGCCCTGCCCGACAACCTCTGCAGCGTGGCACCGACCCCGCAGCAACTGACCGGGACGGGCGCCCTGCTCCCTGCGCTTCCGGCCGGCGGCAGCTACGAGATTGCCGTGATTGCTCGCGTGATCGGAACCGGCGCGACCACGACGAACCTGGCGGTCGGTACGGTGCCGCCCGGCGTAATCGACCCGAATCCCGGCAACGATACGTCGACGGTATCGCGCCCGATCGAGCAACAGCCGGCCATCGGTCTTGCCAAGCAACTGACCAGCCTGGAGCGCCTCGCTGGCGGCGGATACCGGGCCCGATTCACCATCGTGGTGCGGAACTATGGCAGTGAAGTTCTTACCGACGTGCGAATCACCGACCCGTTGAGCCAGGCCGATGGCGGGACATTCGGCACCCACCAACCGTCGGGAGCGCTGGAGCCGGGCCGATACCGCGTCGTCTCGACGACGGCAACCGGGCTGACGGCCGATGCCACCTTCGACGGCGCTGCGAACCAGACGTTGGCTACCGGATCGTTGGCTGTCGGCGCAACCGCCACCGTGGAACTGACGCTCGAGTTCGTTCCGCCGGTCAACGGTACGGCGGTGGTGAATCAGGCGCGGGGTGCGGGAACCGGCGGCATCAGCGGTACGCCGACCGATGACCTGTCACAGGATGGCGCCGATCCCGACCCCGATGGTAACGGTGACCCCGGCGACAACAGCGCGCCGACACCGGTGCCGCTCCCGGCCATCGAGGTCAGCAAGACCTTGTCGGGTGTCGTCAACCGCGGCGACGGCCGCTACGACGCAACCTTCTCGATCCTGGTGCGCAACACCGGCACCGCCCCGCTCACCCGGGTGCAGGTGACGGACAATCTCGCCGCCTTCGGCAGCTACACCGCGGACGACGCGCCGGGCGCCGGGCAGTACACTGTGGTCGGTACGCCGATCATCAGCGATGCCGTCAACGGTGCGGTACTGACGCCGCAGCCGGCAGGCGCCTTCACCGGCACCGGGTCCGGCACCGCGCTGCTCGTCTCTGCCAGCAGCGCCTTGCCCCAGGGCCTGCCGAACGCGTCGAGCGCCCGGATCACCTTTACGCTGAGCTTCTTCCCCGTCGGCCCCGGACCGTTCCGGAACTCGGCGGCCGCATCCGCCGAGGATGCGGGTGGAACGACTGTCAGCGATGAAAGCGACACTCCTGCCGAGGTACCGATGGACCGCCAGGTTCTCGGCCTGGCCAAGTCGGCCGGAGCCCCGACGCAAACGGGCGACCGCCGCTTCCTGATTCCTTACCGGATCACGGTGCGTAACATGAGCAGCACGGTGACGGCAACGAACGTCCAGGTCACCGACGACCTCCGGCTCACCTTCCCGACCGCCGAACGGATCGAGATCCGGAACGCGGCGCGGGTGGCCAGCTGCACCGGGACGCCGCTCACCATCGCATCACCGCCGTACGACGGAGTCAGCCAGACCGCGCTGCTCACCGGCAGCCAGGCACTGCAGCCCGGCCAGCAGTGTGTGATCGAGTTCTCGGTCGAAGTCGACTTCGGCACCCGTCCGATTCCGGACCAACCGCAGGTCAACCACGCACTCGGCACCACGTCGGGCACGCCCGGTGGCGATCCGATTGCGGAGGACGTCTCACAGAACGGCGACGATCCGGATCCGGACGGAAACGGCGATCCGACGGACAACGACGAGGGTACGCCGGTGACGCTGACGCCGGATGCTCCGGAGCCGGGCGCGTTTGTCATCACCAAGACGAGCACGCTTGTGAACGTGACGGCAGGCCAGCTGGTGCCGTACACCATCACGGTCGGGAACGCCTCGTCGGTTGCCGCGCACGATGTCCAGATCCGCGATCTGATCCCGCCCGGGTTCCGCTACCGGGCCGGGACGGCATCGGTCGACGGCGTACCGCATGAACCGACCATCAACGGTCGAGCGCTGACCTGGAGTAACCTGACATTCCAGCCGCTCCAGTCGCGGGTGATCCGCCTGATCCTGGTAGTCGGCGCCGGCGTTCAGAACGGCGAGTACACCAACATCGCCCAGGTCTTCGATCGGCGGTCGCCACCGCAAGGTCCGCTCTCCGAAATCGCCGCGGCGACCGTGCGCGTGGTCCCCGATCCGGTCTTCGAATGCTCGGACATCATCGGTAAGGTGTTCGACGACCGGAACGGCAACGGCGTGCAGGATGCCGACGAGCCTGGCCTGGCCGGAGTGCGGGTTGCCACCGTGCGCGGCTGGCTGGTTACCACGGACGCGGAGGGACGGTACCACATCGCCTGCGCCGCGTATCCCGACGGAGAGCGGGGCAGCAACTTCGTGATGAAACTGGACGACGCCAGCCTGCCCACCGGCTACCTGGTGGTCACCGAGAATCCTCGCTCGGTTCGCGTCACGGCGGGTAAGGTGTCCGAAATCAACTTCGGCGTCGCCTTGCCGCGGACGCTGCGGATCGAGTTGCGGGATGAAGCGTTCCGGCCCGGCACCTCAGCGCTGGTCTCGGAATGGCAGGCACTGCTCGACCGGGTGCAGGACGAGGTCGAGCGGCGAGCCACCGTCGTGGAAGTGATCTACCGAACCGGGGCGGACGGTCCGACCCTGGCACGTACCCGCCTCACGGCGGTCGTCGACTACATCAGAAAGCACTGGCGACAGGAGCCGCTCCGCCACGTGGTACGCATCGAGGAAGTCGTAGAAATGGCCTCTGCTCGGGAGGGCGGACGATGAACCGCCGGCCAGAGGTGACCTTCGGGTCTGCACGCATCGCCGGACTGATGCTCGGTATCGGATTGGCCCTGTCCGCCACGCCGCTCCGGGCCCAGGACACCGGCACCTGTCCGCCAGGGCGGAGCGACGGTGCTCCACTCCCCTTCCGGATCACGGTCGATGGGCAACCCCGGGTTCCCGGGGACAGTCTGCGCACCGAGGACCTGCTCCGCTGTCAGGATGCGGCTCTCGACCGCGGCCGGATCCAGGTCCGCGCCGACTCGCGCGAACGTACCCCGGTCCTCAACGTGAACGCTCCCCGGGTCGCAGTCCGTAATCAACCGGTAACGTTCCACGGCTACGACAACTACGGCGCCTGGATCACGCGCCAGGAGCTGCGGATCCTGCCGGTCGACGGTTCGACCAACGCGCCGCCGCTCGCAGTCATGGCGAAAATAGATTCGGCTGGTGCGCATTTCCGATGGAATACCCGGTTGCCCGGCGACATCCATGAAGTACGCTATGTGCTGCGGGTCTACGATCGCGACGGCCGGTTCGACGAAACGGCGCCGCGCACCCTGCACGTCGTCGATCGGCTCCGCCCCGACGAGAACCGCGGTCCGAACCGGGACGAGAGCGACATCGAGGCGCGGGCCGGCTACGGCGAAAACCATCGTTCGATCATCAACATTCCGGTAACCGGGATGGCAGTGACGGTCGTCGGTGAGGATCTCGATCCGCGTGCCCGCGTCACGGTACTCGGCCGGTCGGTGCCCGTGGGCGACAACGGCCGGTTTGCCATGCGGGAGCTGCTGCCGGTCGGTACGCACAGCGTGACGGTCTCCATCGAGAATCCCGACGGCACCCGACGTGATCTGACCCGCGCCATCGACCTGCCCCGTAGCGACTGGTTCCATCTGGCCGTAGCGGACTTCACGCTGGGCAAGAACTCGGTCACCGGGCCCGCGGCGCTGGTAACGGGACGCGACACGAGACGGTATCGGGGTCAGACTTATCTCGACGGCCGGCTCGGCTTTTACCTGAAGGGCAATCTCACCGATGCCACGGTGCTGACGGCCAGCGCGGATACTCGGGAGCTGCCGATCGAGGATCTCTTCTCGAATGTCGGAGCCCGCGATCCGATCTCGCTGCTCCGGCGGCTGGACATGAACTATTCATATCCGATCTACGGTGACGACGGTGTCCTGATCGACGATGCGCCGACCCAAGGCAAGTTCCATCTGCGGCTCGAACACCACGACTCGCACATTATGTGGGGCAGCTTTCAGACGCCCGTTACCGGAACCGATCTGGTCCGTTTCAACCGCGGCCTCTACGGCGCCGAACTGCAGTATCGCGGGTTTGGCTCCACCACGTTCGGCGAGCGGCGCACCCAGGCCAATGCCTTTGCGGCAGATCCGGGTACGACGGGAGCGCGCGACGAGTTCCGCGCCACCGGCGGCTCGCTCTACTACCTGCGCAATCAGGATGTCCTGCTCGGCTCGGAACGCGTCATGGTGGAGGTACGCGATCGGGAGTCCGATCTGGTGCTGGAGTCGTCGACCCTGGTTCCCTCCCAGGACTATGAACTGAATGCGTTGCAGGGTCGGGTGGTACTGCGGGCTCCGCTCTCGTCGATTGCTGCCTCACAGGGCCTGGTACGCACCGGCGCACTGAGCGGCAACCCGGTCTACCTGGTGGTGAGCTACGAGTACACACCGATGGGTATCCGCCTCGACAACTTCACCACCGGCGGCAGGGTATCCCAATGGGTCGGCGATCACGTTCAACTCGGCCTGACCGGATATCGGCAGGACGGGGCCGAGTTGGGCCAGGAGCTCTTTGCCGGAGATGTGACGCTGCACTATCGGCCGGGCACCTACGTCACCTTCGAGCGGGCACGGTCCGAAGGTCGTGGCCCCCTGTCGACGCTCTCGATCGACGGCGGATTCCGGTTTACCAACATCGCAACGTCGGCCCGGGACAGCACCGAGGCCAATGCCAGCCGGGTCGAGATCGGAATGGATCTGGCCGAGCTGAGCGGCGGAACGTCGCGCGGCAAGCTGGGCATCTACTGGCAAGACCGGGACAACGGATTTGCCGCACCCGGACAGCTGACGACGGAAGCGACTCGGCAGGGCGGCGGCCTGCTCAGCCTGCCGCTCGGTGAGCGGGTGGCCATCAGCGCCAAAGCCGATCTGCGTGAAGGGGCCTCCTCCGGTACCGACCGCGCCCTCGAGTTTGGCACCGACCTGGCGCTCTCGCGGAATTTCTTCCTTCAAAGCGGTGTCCGGCACGAGCAGCGCAGCCGCCGAAACGCCGGGCTCGCCAGTCCACTCCTGGCGGAAGTTGGCGACCGGACCGACCTGATCGGCGTGCTGGGATACCAGCCGGTCGATTCGCTTGGTGCGGCACGGGGATACAGCATCTACGCCCTGGTTCAGAGCACGATCGACCGGGACGATGGCCGGAGCGCCAATGACCGCTACGGCGCAGGCGGGACGCTCCGACTCACCGACCGGGTGTCGGTCTCATCCGAACTCACGGATGGTTCCGGCGGCATGGGCGGCAAGCTCGAGTCGGAGTATCAGTTCTCCGACCGAACCAGCCTGTACCTCAATTACCTGCTGGACACCGACCGTGCCGACCAGGGCTTCCGGGGCCGAACCGGGAACCTGAGCGCGGGGGGACGGGTCCGCTACTCCGACGCAGTCAGCCTGTTTGCGGAGCGACGCCAGCAGTCATCGGAAACCGGGCCGTCGGGATTGATCCATGCCTTCGGCCTCGATCTGGCGCCGTCGGACCGGTGGACCTGGGGCCTCAAGCTCGAGGGCGGCACCATCTCGAACCCGGAATTCGGCGATGTCGATCGCAAGGCGGCTTCGCTCTTTGCGGGCTATGCCACCGATCGGACCCGCTGGAGCGGCGCGCTCGAGTATCGTGTCGACAAGAGCGATCAGGTCGAGAAGCGCGTCTCCTGGCTGAGCCGTAATACCTTGGGTCTGCAGCTCTCCGACGGTTGGCGGGCGCTTGGTCGCGCCAACGTCGCGGTCAGCACAGGTCCGTCCAACACCGGCGGGATCGACGCCGACTACACCGAACTGGTGGCCGGGTTGGCATACCGTCCAGTGCGCAACAATCGCGTCAACGCCCTCTTCCGGTACACCTACCTTTACGATTTGACCAGCCCCGGTCAACTCGGCCAGCGCCTGGAGTCGAATCCGTTTGCGCAGCGGAGCCATGTGCTGTCTGCTGACGGGATCGTGCGCACGACGCCCTGGCTTTCGCTCGGCGGCAAGCTGGGACATCGCAGCGGCGAGATTCGGGACCGCAACTCGGACACCGCGCCGTGGGTCACGAGTTCCGCCTGGCTCACCATCGCGCGCGGCGACCTGCATCTGATCAAGCAGTGGGACGTCGTGGGTGAGTATCGGCGGCTGTCCGTGACGGAAGCCAGCGATGCCCGATCCGGTGTGCTGCTCGGCGTCTACCGCCAACTGATGGGCAACCTGCGCATCGGGCTGGGTTACAACTTCACGGACTACTCCGACGATCTGACGGACCTGAGCTACCGGAGTCGGGGCTGGTTCCTGAATCTGCTCGGCGTGCTGTAACGAAAGGTGGTCCTGGCCGATCCGACTCGAGCGGCCAGGACCACAGTATCACCCCACATCGATCCGATACCACAACAGGACGAGGATGTCGAAGGAAGATCCCCTCAAAACGGAAGGATAGCCCCGCTCGATTTGATGCATTGCGGATGTACGGTTTGAGGGCATATTCTGCGGATGACTGCTCCCGCCCAGCCGGCGACGCGCCTTGACCGCGCCCTCGCCGCCATCGAACGGATCGGCAACAAGCTTCCCGACCCCGCCCTGCTCTTCGTGATCCTGCTGATCATCGCCTGGATCACGTCGGCACTGCTTGCGTCGCTGTCCTTCTCCGAGATCGACCCGCGCACCGGCCAGCCGATCACCATCATCAATCAGCTGACCGGTCCCGCGCTGGCCAAGTTCTTCTCGAACATGCTCACCACGTTCACCGGATTCCATCCGTTGGGCGTGGTGCTGGTTGCCCTGCTGGGCGTCGGCGTTGCCGAGTACTCCGGCTTCATCAACGCCGGGCTCAAGGCTCTCCTCAATGTCACAACGCCGAAACTGCTCACCCCCCTCACGATCTTCGTGGCGACGTTGAGCCATACGGCTGCCGACGCAGGATACGTCCTGGTGATTCCGTTAGGCGCCGTCATGTACGCTGCCGCAGGCCGCCATCCGGTGGTCGGCATCGCGGCGGCGTTCGCAGGAGTCTCGGGCGGATTCAGCGCCAACATCCTCCCTTCGGCCATCGACCCATTGCTGCAGGGACTGACCCAGTCGGCAGCCCAGATGATCGACCCGAACCATCTAGTCAATCCGCTCAACAACTGGTACTTCCTGATCGCGTCGACGGTGCTGATCGTGCTGGTAGGCTGGTACGTCACTGATCGGATCATCGAACCGAGACTGCGCTCGGTCCCGGTAGACGGCGATGGGGAGGCGATGCCGAAGCTGGATCCGCTCAGCGCGACGGAACGTCGCGGCCTCCGCGCAGGACTTGCCGCCATGGTGGCCGGGCTCGCTCTGCTCACCTGGCTATCCTGGCCAGACAACTCGGCACTTCGCTCTCCGACCGGAGCATTGACGGCGGCGGATGCCCCGCTGATGCAGTCGATCGTTCCGCTGATCTTTCTGCTCTTCCTGATTCCAGGCGTCATCCACGGCTACGTTGCCGGCACCATCAAGTCCCATCGCGACGTCATCGATGCCATGAGCAAAGCGATGAGCACGATGGGACACTACATCGTGATCGCCTTCTTTGCCTCGCTCTTCATCGCGGCGTTCGGGCAATCGAACCTGGGCGCCCTGATCGCGATCAAGGGAGCCAATACGCTCCAAGCCCTGGCCATGCCCGCTCAGATCACCATCGTCGGGATCATCCTGATCACGATGGTCATCGACCTGGTGATCGGCTCCGCATCAGCCAAATGGGCCCTGCTGGCACCGATCTTCGTCCCGATGCTGATGCAGCTTGGGATCTCACCCGACCTGACGCAAGCCGCGTATCGCGTGGGAGACTCGTCGGCCAACATCATCACACCGATGATGCCCTACTTCCCGCTGGTGGTAGTCTATGTCCAGCGCTATGTGAAGGGAGCCGGCATCGGCACGCTGGTGTCGACCATGCTCCCGTATACCGTCACCTTCATCATCGCCTGGACCATTCTCCTGCTTATTTTCTGGGGCCTTGGCATCCCGCTCGGTCTGCAGGCGACCTATCACGTGACTCCCTGACCGCTACCCCGCGCTCAACCGGGCGCGGGTCTCGGTCGCGAAATGCTCGGCGAGGCGCTCGACCACCGTCTCGCCGAGTGCCGCGGTGGCGCCGCGAGGATCACCGAGGATCCCGTTAGGCGTGAGTGCCTTGAGACCGCGACGGAACAGTTCGTCGGTATCGATCCGCCCCATCAGGCCGGGCTCGTAGCGATCGACCTCGACCAGCGTGAGGTGACGGTGCAGCAGCACCGACGTTTCCGTCACGTCGGCGTGGATCGCGTCGACGTCCTGCCGGAGCCCGTGCTCCGCCGCCGCGTCGTTCATCACCCGCATTACGTCGAGCAAGCCCTGGCGCCCGCCGAACGAAATGATCCGAATTCCCTTGGGACCGAACTCCGCCTCGAGCTGCTCGGCGGCCCGCTCGAGCGGCGCGAAGTTGCCGCCGTGGGCGGACAGCAGCACAAAGGCATCGAATCCGTGCGGGGCAAGCGAACGCACGATGGCCGTCACGGTATCAATGAACACCGGCTCCGGAATCGACAGACTGCCCGGAAATGCCAGGTGATGATCCGAGCATCCGGGCCGCACCACCGGCGCCATGATCGCGTTACCCAGCTTGTGGGCCAGACGCTCCCCGACCGCCTGGCCGATGGCGGCATCGGTCATGGTCGGCAGGTGCGGCCCGTGCTGCTCGGTCGAACCCGTCATCACCAGCACGGTCCGAACCCCGGCTTTGACCGCCGCCTCGACGTCGGTCCAAGTCAGCTCTTCCAGCAACACCGATTTCAGCACGATGGGTCTCCTCGATTGATCGGATCGGTTACCACCAGGGGCCGGGCAAAACGGCGCGGCGCCGGAGCATAGTACCGCGAGGAGCACCGGCATTCCAAGTGCCTCATCGGGAGAACCTGCTTACCTTCCATTCGAAGCAGCTGAACGGCCCTTCGTCCCTCACTACCGACCTCCCCATGCCCTTGTTCTCGTTTCGTCGTGTCGCGCTCCCGGTCGTTGTCATTGCCAGCCTTTGCAGTTCCGTCGTGGCTCAGAGTCCGACGCAGAACGACAGCGCAGCGAAGACGGCCACCGCCGCCAAGGGACTGCCACTGATCTCAACCCGGACCCTCTCGTTCACGACGACCGAGGGTTCCTGGCTGTCGATCGACATCGACCCGACCGGGCGCACCCTGGTCTTCGACCTGCTCGGCGATCTCTATACCCTGCCCGTCGCCGGCGGCACCGCCACCCGGATCACGAGCGGATTTCCCTTCGATATGCAGGCGCGCTTCTCGCCCGACGGCAAGTCGATCGTCTTCGTGAGCGACCGGGACGGCGCCGAGAACATCTGGGTGGCGGATGCGGACGGAAGCAACCCGCGCGCGCTCACCTCGACCGAGCGCGAGAACTACGTTTCGCCGACCTGGACGCCGGACGGTCAGTACATCGTCGCGACCAAGGGCAGCAACCTCTGGATCTGGCACAAGGACGGCGGTTCGGGGGTGCAGATGACCGGCCACCCCCGCCCCGGCGCACCGCCCACGCCAATGCAAAGCCTCTATCTGGGAGCCGCGTTCGGAGCCGACTCGACCACGATCTGGATCAATGTCCGCGGCACGCCGGCCCCTTCACTGACCGGCGTTGCACCGCACCACGGGCACCCCGATGCCGACCACGAGGCACGCAGCACCGCCCGTGAGATCGGCGCGCTGCAAGTCGCCGAGTTCGAGCGCGGATCGGGTCGCATCCGGATCCGTACTCATGAGCATGAAGGCGCTTTTCGCCCGGTCCCCAGTCCGGACGGCAAATGGCTGGTGTACGCCACCCGGTTCGACGGGCGTGCAGCGCTCAAGCTGCTCGACCTGACCACCGGCGAAGACCGCTGGCTGGTGATGGATGTCCAGCGCGATGACCATCAGGGTGGCGGCAGTCGCGATCGCGACCTCTATCCCGGCTCGACCTTTACCCCCGACTCCCGCGCGCTGATTACCAGCTACGGCGGGCAGATCCGCCGGATCGAGATTCCCTCGGGCCGCGTCAGCACTATTCCGTTCAGCGCCTCGGTCGACCAGCCGCTTGGTCCGCTAGCGAAGTTCGATTACCCGATTAACGATTCGATGCTGACGGTCACGCAGATTCGCGGGGCGCGGCCTTCACCCGACGGCAAGCGGCTCGCGTTCACGGCCCTCGATCGGCTCTGGATTGCGGACCTGCCGGCAAGCGTGGGCGGGCCCGGCAACGTGACCCGGACACCGGCCGTGATCCGGAACGCCAGCAGGTTGACCAGCGCAGAAGTGGTCGAACACGGGCCGGTCTGGTCGCCGGACGGCCGCTACCTGGCCTACGTGACCTGGGACGACTCGGCAGGTGGGCAGATCATGCGGGTCGGCACCGATGGCCGCGCCGCGCCGGAGCAGCTGTCCCGTGCAGCCGGGTTCTACGACAAGCTCGCCTATACCAGAGACGGATCACGCCTGCTCGCGATCCGCGGCTCGAAGCAGCATCGGATGCGGACGCTGGAGGACTTCGGCAATCACAGCCCCGCCGCCGAGATCGAGTACGTCTGGCTCCCCGCCGCCGGGGGCGAACCGCAGCGGATTCGCTGGGCCGGCGGTGGCGTCACGCCGACGCGCGGGGGACCGCACATCGGACCCGATCCCACCCGGGTCTATTTCTGGACCGGCAATAACGGGCTCGTCTCGATGCGGTTCGATGGCAGCGACGCCCGCACCCTGCTCAAGGTGACCGGTCCATCGAGCCCGACCTTCCAGGGCACCGTGACACCGGATGTCCCCGAGGAAGTCGTCCTCTCGCCTGACGGCCGGCGCGCCCTGGTGACGGTGCGTACCAACGTCTACATGGTTACGGTACCGCCGGTCGGCGGCGATGTACCGCCCACGGTGTCCGTGGTGCCGCCATCGTCGGTGCCGCTCTGGCGGCTGACCCGGGTCGGCGGCGATTTCACCGGCTGGAGCAGCGACGGCCGTCAGGCTCACTACTCGATCGGGCGGAGCTTCTTCCGGTACGACCTGGCGCTGGGCGATTCCCTGGTGCGCGATTCGGTCAACCGGGCCCGTCCACGTCCCGGTGCCGCCCCTGACTCCGCCAAGGCCGACTCGGCGCGGAGCGGCACCGGTCAGGTGACCTTTGCGTACGAAGCGGGCCGAGTCGACGTCGAGATCGTGGTACCGAAGGATCGGCCGCGCGGAGTCGTCGCCCTGCGCGGCGCGCGCATCATCACCATGAAGGGAGACGAGGTCATCCCGTCAGGTGACATCGTCGTCACCAACAACCGGATCACCGCAGTGGGGCCGAGCGGCAGCGTTACCATTCCGACCGGCGCGAGAGTCATTGACGTCGCCGGCAAGACGATCCTGCCCGGCTACGTCGACATCCACGCTCACAACTGGATGGCCTGGGGCGTGCATCGGACACAGATCGCGCAGTTCCTGCCGCAGCTGGCGTACGGCATCACCACCCAGCGCGATCCGCAGACCATGGAAACCGATATCCTGACGTATTCCGATCGGATGGAAATCGGCGAGCTGTTGGGCCCGCGGCTCTTCTCGACCGGTCCGGGCGTATTTTCGTGGGACAACATCAAGAGCCTGGCCGATGCCCGCGACGTGCTGCGTCGCTACGCCGACCACTATGGCACCCAGACCATCAAGCAGTACATGGCCGGCGACCGCAAGGTGCGCCAGTGGGTCATCATGGCTGCCCGCGAACTCGGCCTCACGCCGACCACCGAGGGCGGCATCAACTTCACCATGAACCTGACCCTGATGCAGGACGGCTATCCCGGTCTCGAGCACAACCTGCCGATCAGTCCGTTCTATCGCGACGTGGTCGAACTGCATCGCACCAGCGGGCTCTTCTACACGCCGACGCTGATCGTCAGCTACGGCGGGCCGACCGGGCGGAACTACTATCTCACCCGGACCAACATCGACACCGTGGTCCGGCTCCGCCGCTTCACGCCGCACGACGAACTCGACAAATGGAAGAACAACACCTTCCAGCGCGACGACCAGCAGGTTTTCCGGCTGCATGCACAGCAGCTGGCCAAGATGCACGCGGCCGGCGGTAAGCTCGGCTTCGGCTCCCACGGTGAGATCCAGGGACTCGGTGCGCATTGGGAGCTCTGGATGATGGCCAGCGGGGGGCTCAGCAACCATGAGGTACTGCGGATCGGCACGCTGACCAGCGCGGACGGCATCGGGCTGGCCAAGGACCTGGGCTCCCTCGAGGTCGGGAAGCTGGCCGACCTCCAGGTGCTCGATCGGAATCCGCTCGAGCAGCTCGAGCACACCACCTCGGTCCGCTACGTGATGAAAAACGGCCGACTCTACGAAGCCGAAACGCTCGATGAGATCTGGCCGCGGACCAGGCCGTTGCCGACCCAGTGGTGGTGGCGGCTCGAACCGCCGGCCTGACCTCCCTGCCCCGGGCGGCGGATCGATCCACCGCCCGGGGCGTCGTCCGGCGGGAGCATTCCTCCTATTGACAACTACAGAAGCATCGGCATAGCTTCCCTCGACAGCTAGAGTAACGGCATCGGGGGAAGCATGGCCACACGATCGACGACCGACGCGCTCCGCGGGTCACTGGACCTGCTGGTGATGAAAACGCTTTCGCTCGAGCCGATGCACGGCTGGGGCATCAGCCAGCGGATTCAGCAGATCTCCGAAGGCGTCCTCGAGGTCAACCAGGGCTCGCTCTACCCCGCCCTGCAACGGCTCGAAAAGCAGGGCGTCATTACCAGCGAGTGGGCCACCACAGACAACAATCGCAACGCTCGGTACTACCGTCTCACCGCCGCCGGACGGCGGGCGCTTGGCGCGGAACTCGAAAGCTGGCGACGATTCTCCGCCGGCCTCGAGGCCGTGCTGCGCACCAGTTGAAAGCGAGATCTGCTGCAATGAGCTGGCTTTCCGCACTGCGGACCCGGGTCCGCCTGGCACTTGGTCGCAACGCGGCCGAGTCACGGATGGATGAGGAGTTCCGCTTCCATCTGGATATGGAGACGGAGAAAAACGTGCACGCCGGCATGAGCGCCGAGGCTGCCCGCCGCCAGGCGGCCCTGGCGTTCGGCAGTCGACAGGAACACCGGGAACAGATGCGTGACGAGCGGGGCCTCGGTTGGCTCAGCGGGTTGTCGCTCGATCTCAAGCTGGGCCTCCGTATGCTGGCCAAGGCGCCGGGCCTGGCCATCATCGGCGGACTCGGCATGGCGCTCGCCACCGCGATCGCGGCCGGTGCCTTCGCAACCTTCAACTCGTACTTCTGGCCCGACCTCCCGCTCGACGAGGGCGACCGCGTGGTAGCCGTAGTCAACTGGGATCTGCGCCTTCGCGATACCGACAAGCGATCGGGGTACCACTTCGTCGCCTGGCGCCGCGATCTCAAATCGGTCGTGGACTTGGGCGCCTTCCGTTCCGCGGGACGGAACCTGATCTCCCCCTCGGGCGAGAGCGAGCCGATCGTGGCAGCCGAGATGACGGCGTCCGGCTTTCGGGTCGCGCGGATCGGGCCGCTGATGGGGCGGACGCTGCACGACGCCGATGAACTCCCCGGAGCCGCGCCGGTCATCGTGATCGGACACGACGTCTGGCAGTCGCGCTTCCAGAGCGATCCCGGCATTCTCGGTCGTCCGCTCCTGCTCGGGAATACCCAGCACACCGTGGTTGGTGTGATGCCGCCGGGATATGCCTTTCCGATGAGTCACAGCTACTGGATCCCGCTCCGGCTCGATCCGGTTCCCTCGGAGCCGGGCCAGGGTCCGGAACTCGATGTCTTCGGCCGGTTGGCACCAGGGGTTACCAGGGAACAGGCGACTGCCGAGCTGGCGGTAATCGGCCGACGACTGGCTGTCGGTATGTCCGCAGACCAGAACCTGATCGAGCCACGCATTACACCGTATACCGACATCTTTGCCGAAGCGGAAGGAGGCGGCTGGGAGGTCGTGATGATGCAAATCACGATTTCGCTCCTGCTGGTGCTGGTCTGCCTCAACGTGGCCGCGCTGGTCTATGCCCGCACGGTCACCCGGCTCCGCGAGATCGCGGTGCGCACCGCGCTCGGCGCCTCCCGCAAGCGCATCGTGACCCAACTCTTCCTCGAGGCCCTCGTGCTGTCGGTTGGCGCTGCTGCCATCGGGCTCGGCATCGTTGCAGCGGGGCTCTCCTACTTCGATCGTATGATCGGGCTGATCTCCGAAACCGGGCGGGCGCCGTTCTGGATCGATCCGGGGCTTTCGATCAGCACCATCCTCTACACCCTCGGCCTTGCCGTGCTTGGTGCGGTGTTGATCGGCGTACTCCCCGCACTCCGCGCCACCGGCAAGCAGCTCTACGCGGCAGTGGCGGGCGGCGGTGTCGGGCCCAAGGGACAACTCGGCGCGACCTGGACCTTTCTGATCGTGACCCAGGTGGCCGTAGCGGTCGCAGTGCTGCCTCCGGCGCTGCTCAAGGGCAAGCAACTGCTCGAGGGAGCCGTCAACGATCCGGGCTTTCCGTCCGAGCAGTACCTCGGCTCTCGCCTGACGCCGCAAGCCGACGCCCAGCCGGACGATGCGCGGCCGACGCCGGCACGGATCGATAGCCTCGCAGCGGTCAGGCATCAGCTGCTGTCACGTCTGGCGGACCTGCCTGACGTGCGCGGCGCCACGCTGGCCGGCAGCATTCCCGGCAACGAAGCCATCGCTCGGATCGAGATCGACGAACCTGGTCCCGGCGTCGAAGTCCGAGTCGGCAACGTGGCTCAGGAATATTTCGAACTCTTCGATGTCGAAGTCACGAGCGGACGGGGGTTCGCAGCGAGTGATGCGGCAGCCCTCCCCGGCGAGCGCCCCGTGGTCGTCAACCGCAGCTTCGAGATCGAGCGGCTGGGCGGCGCCAGCGCGGTCGGACGACGGCTCCGTCACCACAGCTCCGGCGACAGTACCACGTCGTGGCACACCATCGTCGGGGTGGTGAAGGACTTTCCCGCCCATATCGGGCGCTTCGGCGAGACCAAGGCCGGGATCTACCAGCTGACACCGCCCGGGGAGTTGCCGAGCGGCATGCTGATGATCCGTTTCGGGAGTCGCACGCCGGCGTCATTCGTCCCGACGCTGCGTCAGGTGGCGGCATCCGTCGATCCGACGTTGCAGCTCGTCCGGATTCGGCCGATGAACGTGACCTACGCCGAGATGGGGCGTCTGCTCGGACTGCTGGCCGTGGCGATCGCCGTGCTGACGGGGAGCGTGCTGCTGCTCTCAGCCGGGGGCATCCATGCGCTGATCTCCTTCACCATCAATCAGCGGCGCCGGGAAATCGGACTCCGCTCTGCGCTTGGTGCGAGCAGTCGGCGAATCCTCTCGGGCGTGCTCGGCCGGGCGCTTCGTCAGTTGACCATCGGGGTCGCCATCGGTTTGCTCCTGGCGCTCATCCTGGACCGCGTGACGGGCGGCGAAACGATGGGCCCGAATCGTTGGGTCTTGCTTCCTGCCATCGCCCTGATCATGATCGCTATCGGACTCGCCGCGGCCGCCGGCCCGGCCCGACGCGGACTCCGGGTGCAACCGACGGAGGCCCTCAAGTCCGACTGACGCTCACCGATGGCAGGTTCCGAATGACCGAATCACCACCCCTGGCCGCCCGCTCAGGAACCTTCGCCCTGGGCGGCGACCTGCCGATCTACCGACTCGGCTACGGGGCCATGCAGCTGACCGGCCCCGGCATCTGGGGCGACCCCAAGGATCCGGACGAGGCCGTCCGGGTGCTCCGCCGAGCGGTCGAACTCGGCATCAACTTCATCGACACCGCCGATTCCTACGGACCGTTCGTGTCCGAACTACTCATCAAACGGGCGCTGCATCCCTACCCCGCCGGCCTGGTCATCGCGACCAAAGCCGGTCTGACGCGCCATGGTCCGGACATCTGGAAGGCGCTTGGTCGCCCGGAATACCTCCGGCAGCAGGCCGAGCTCAGCTTGCGACACCTGGGACTCGACCGGATCGACCTTTTCCAGCTGCATCGGATCGATCCGCAGGTACCGCTCGACGACCAGCTGGGCGAACTGGTTCGGCTGCAGGAGGAAGGCAAGATCCGGCATATCGGACTGTCCGAGGTCACGGTCGACGAACTGAGGCGCGCCTCGTCGCTGGCCCGGATCGTCTCGGTCCAGAACCTCTACAACCTGTCCCAGCGGCGCGCCGAGCCGCTGCTCGAGTACGCGGAGCAGCACGGCATCGGCTTCATACCCTGGTACCCGCTGGCGACGGGGAAACTGCTTCAGCCCGACGGCCCTCTCATCGCTCTGAGCGGGCGCCTGGGCGCCACACCGTCTCAACTGGCCCTGGCCTGGCTGCTGCACAAGTCGCCCGTGATGCTGCCGATCCCGG
Organism: uncultured Gemmatimonas sp.; assembly: GCA_964619465.1. Classification (GTDB taxonomy): domain Bacteria; phylum Gemmatimonadota; class Gemmatimonadetes; order Gemmatimonadales; family GWC2-71-9; genus SHZU01. The sequence continues at coordinate 21,379 of CAZUES010000026.1, read as the reverse complement.
GCACCTCCCGGGTCCGGCACCTCGAGGAGAACACCTCGGCCGCCGGAATCGTGCTCGGCGCGGAGGAGATGCGAATCCTCGACGCCACAGGCGCCTGACCGCGGCAACTTGCTCCGCCTACCACCAGGCACTAGCCTTCAAGGTTAGCTACCTCCGCATGGCGCCGGCCTCTACCCGGACGCCGGCGACGTCACCTCGCGCAAAGGCGGTACCTGCCCATGCGATGCCTCGGACGGGATACCCGCTCGCCGGCGAGGCATCTTGCGGCTGCCGTCGCCGGACTCGTCGTCTGCGCGTGCGGATCGACGGAGCCACCACCACCTCCGCCTCCGCCACCAACCGCATCGATCGCCATCGTTTCCGGAGACGGTCAGGAGACTGCTGCGGGCGACTCGGTTGCTCAGTCCTTCGTCGTCCGGGTGTTCGACACCCGGGGGCCCCGCTCCGGCGCGCCGGTTTCGTTTCGGTTTATCGACCCCGAGGGAGCCAGTTTCGTTCGGGAGGTCCAGACCGGAACCGATGGACAGGCCTCGATACGATTGAGGGCCGGTGCTCGCCCTGGAGTATCGCAGCTGGTTGCGCGCAGTTCCCCGCGCGACTCGGTGTCATTCAGCTTGAGAGTACTTACCGGTCGTCCTCACTCGATAACGGCGTGTTGCGATTACCAGCAATACGTTCGACTCGGCAGCGCGATGGCTTACCCTCCGCAGGTATCGGTTCAGGATACGTTCTTCAATCCGATCTCGGGGCTGAACGTAACATTCCGGCTCGTTTCGGGGGGCGGGTTCATCCGCGACAGCGTCCAGATCACCGACGCCAAGGGCGTCGCGAAGCTCGGCCATTGGACCTTCGGTCCGGCCGCACCGCTCCAGCAGGTAGGCGCATCGGTGGCGGGGCTTCCGCTCTACACGATCACGAGAGAAGGCACACCGACATCCATTGACATGGTTTCGGGAGATAGCCAGACGGTCAATATCGGCACCTACCTCAAGCAGCCACTCGTGGTCCGTGTCTTCGGACCCGACGGGCGGCCCCTGGCCGGGTTTCCGGTTGGATTCGGTGGACCATTCGGCATCTACTTCCCGCCCGCCGAGCCCAGCGATTCCACCGGCACGGTCCGCTCACGTTTGGGGAACATGGGATACGAGCCCGGACCGCATCGCGTCACGGCAACGAGTTTCGACTTGACCGTCGACTTCACCCTGATCGGCAATGTCGCGACCCCGGTGCGCATCGAACCAATGCTCCAACCCGCCGAAACCTTCGCGGACAACCTGATTCCGTTCCGACCGACGTTCCGGGTGCTCGATTCCGTCGGCGAGCCCGTCGCCAACACCCTCGTCTCCTTCGACCCGTCGGACGGGGGGAGAATCTGGACCTCGATCCCGACAGACGGCGCCGGCTCGGGCAGCGTCGGCGCCTGGCGCGTCGGACCGAAACCGGGCACGCAGACCCTGCACCCACGCATCGACGATGTTCCGCTCGATGGTGTCATTGCGACGACGGTCGTCCCGCCTCCCCCACCGGGACGGTTTTCTATCGACCTTCGGTACACCGACACGCTCCTGGCCGATTCCGTTCGTCAGGCAATCCGCGAGGCAGCCGATCAGTGGGCCACCGCCATCGCCGGCGACCTCCCGGACATCCCGTTGGATCTCCCCGCCCTACCCGGACGGTGCTACCCGGCCATGCGAGAAACCGTGGATGACCTCGTCATCTTCGTTTCCGTCACCCAGGTGGACGGTCCGGGCGGCGTCCTGGCCATGGCGGGGCCCTGCATTCTCCGCAGCGGGAGTTCCCTTCCGATCGTCAGTGTGATGCACTTCGACGCTGCGGACCTCGAGTTTCTCGGCAAGTTCCGAATGCGACGGGTTGCCCTGCACGAGATCGGCCATGCTCTGGGTATCGGTCCGCTTTGGGAGATAAAGGACCTGATCGTGCCAGTCGGGTTTGGCCTCTACGATTATGTCGGCACCGGGGCACTGGCCGGATTCACGGAATCCCGCCCCCTGGGAGGCTACCCTTACACGTCGCTTACGGTCGACCGCTCCCATTGGAGCGGAATCGTCGGGGCGGAGTTGATGCTGCCCTACTTCAGCATTCTCAACGCTCTGACGACCGTAAGTCTTGGCGGCTTGCGCGACCTGGGCTATCTGGTCAACGACCTTTCGGCAGAACCCTTTCCCTCACTATCCGCCCTTCGCGGACCCGACAGGCTCGAATCGTTCGGCGAGCGGATCCCGGACATCCAGATCTGGAGGGCGGATGAGCGCGGTCGGATCGTGGGAACAGCGACGTCCGGCCCCACCGCACCCCCCCGCGCAGGAAACGCAGCAAATCGGTAGACTTCTGCGTAGTACAGGCGGGCCCGGTGATTCCAACCCGGCCCGCCGTTCAACCTTTGCCAGATCCTTACAACTTGATGAATCCGACTTCCCGTTCCGTCCGATGTAGCCCCATTCTCTGGCTGGTCGTGGCGTCGAGCCTCGTCGGCATGGGCTGCCGCAAAGCGCCCCCGCCCCGAAACGCTGCAGTCCCGGTAACCACCGCCCGGGTGGAACAGCGGACCGTGCCATTCGAAGTGACCGCCCCAGGCACCGTCGAGCCTATCAAGGCGGTGGCCGTGACAGCCCAGGTCAGCGGACTGATCACGGCCGTCCATTTCCAGGAGGGTGCGCTGGTCGAGGCCGGCCAAGTCCTGTTCGAAATCGACCCCCGTCCCTATCGCAATGCCCTGCAGCAGGCCGAGGCGACCCTGGCCCGCGATGTCGTCCAGCTCGAAAACGCCCTGCGGCAGGTGGAGCGGTACCAGGGTCTGGCGCAGAGCGAGTACATCACGTCCGAGCAGTACGAATCGCTCAAAGCCACCGCTGCCAGCCTGGCTGCCACGATCCAGTCCGACTCGGCCCAGGTCGACAACGCCCGGCTCAACCTGGAGTACACCACCATTCGGGCGCCGATTTCCGGCCGGACCGGTGGTCTCCTGGTCAAGCAGGGCAACCAGGTTCGCGCCCAGACCGCGGAGCCGCTGGTCCTGGTCAACCAGACCCAGCCGATCATGGTCCGTTTCTCGGTGCCGGCAAGCTACCTGCAGACCATCCGCGCCCAGCGCGGCGAGCGGCTCCGGATCCGGGCCGCCACGACGACGGACACGACCAAGCTGGTCGGCACATTGTCGTTCGTCGACAACGCGGTCGATACCACAACCGGCGCCATCCTGCTCAAGGGCCAGTTCACCAATTCCGACGGCCGCCTCTGGCCGGGACAATTCGTGACCACGACACTCGAGTTGTATCAGGAAAAGGATGCGATCCTGGTACCGAACGCCGCGATCGTCACGGCCGACGTCGGCAGCTACGTCTTCGTGATCGATCAGGAGCGAAAGGCCTCGATGCGCAACGTCGTGCTGGGGCGCACGGTAGGTGAGTACCAGATCGTCACCGCCGGTCTCGAACCCGGAGAACGGGTGGTTACGGACGGCCAGCTCCGGCTCACCCCCGGCGCCACGGTCGACATCAAGAACCTCGATCCCGGGGCCTGACCGATGAATATCGCCGAGCCGTTCATCAAGCGACCGATCGCCACCACGCTGATCATGACCGGTGTCATGATCTTCGGCGCGCTCGGCTACCGTCAGCTCCCGGTCAGCGATCTGCCCACGATCGACTATCCGACCATCAACGTGAGTGCCAACCTGTCGGGGGCCAACCCCGAGAGCATGGCCTCCGCCGTGGCGACGCCGCTGGAGCGGGCCTTCTCGACCATTCCCGGTGTCGAGCAGATCACCTCGACCAGCCGGCAGGGGTCGACCGACATCACGCTCCAGTTCTCGCTCTCGCGGAACATCGACGCCGCTGCGCAGGATGTGCAGACTGCCATCTCCCGCACCGTGCGGCGGCTGCCCGACGACATGCGGGATCCGCCCAGCTACAACAAGTCGAACCCGTCCGACCAGCCGATCATCTACTACTCGGTCACCTCGGAAACGCTGCCGATCTCGACCGTCAACGAGTACGCCGAGACGATGATCGCGCAGAAACTGTCGACCATCGATGGTGTGGCGCAGGTCAACCTGATGGGCGAACAGCGGTACGCGGTGCGGGTCCAGATCGACCCGCGTGCGCTCGCCTACCGGCGGATCGGCATCGACGAGGTCGTCTCGTCGGTGACCAGCAACAACATCAGCACGCCGGCCGGATCGGTCTGGGGCCGGACCAAGGTGCTGGCGCTCCAGTCGAACGGGCAGTTACAGAGTTCCGCAGCGTTCCGGGATATCACCGTCGCCTATCGGAACGGTTCGCCGGTCCGGCTGGGCGACCTGGGGCTGGTCGTCGATGCGGTGGCCAATCCGCGCCAGGGCAACTGGTACAATGGCGTCCGTACCATCACGCTCGCGGTCAGTCGCCAGCCGGGCTCCAATACCGTCGACGTGGCCGATCGGGTCACAGCGATGATCGACCAGATCTCGGAGCAGTTGCCCCCGTCGATCAAGGTCAACCGACTCTACGACCGTTCGGTCACCATCCGCGAATCAGTGGCGGAAGTGAAGTTCACGCTGGCGCTGACGCTCGGGCTGGTGGTGCTGGTGATCTTCCTCTTCCTGCGCAACCTGCCGGCCACCGTGATCCCGAGCATGGCGCTGCCGCTCTCGATCGTGGGCACCTTCGGCGTCATGGCCATGGCCGGGTTCAGCATCGACAACCTCTCGATGATGGCCCTGACCCTGGCCGTTGGCTTCGTGGTCGACGACGCCATCGTGATGCTCGAGAATATCGTGCGCCACCTGGAGATGGGTAAAACACCGCTGCAGGCCTCGCTCGATGGCGCCCGCGAAATCGGCTTTACCATCGTCTCGATGACGATCTCGCTGGTCGCGGTCTTCATCCCGATCATGTTCATGCCGGGGCTGCTGGGCCGATTGTTCCACGAGTTCGCGGTGGTCATCGGCGTCGCCATCCTGATTTCCGGTATCGTATCGCTGACCTTGACGCCGATGATGTGCGCCAGGTTCCTCAAGCAGGACCACCACGTCAAGCGTGGACGGCTCTATCAGGTAACCGAAGCGGGATATGAGTGGTCACTCAACCTGTACCGGCGCTCCCTGCTCTGGGTGATGAATCACAAGCGAGCCACCCTGGCCTTCTCGTTTGCGATTCTGGTGGGCACCGGCGTGCTCTTCACGGTCGTTCCCAAGGGCTTCATTCCAAGTCAGGACATCGGGGCCGTGTTCGGCAGCCTCGAAGCGGCCGAAGGCACCTCGTTCGAGCAGATGACCGAGCACTTCCGCAATGTCGGCGCCGTGATCCGGGAAAATCCCAACGTCGAGGCCGTGCAGATCTCGTCCTGGGGCAGCTGGGGACGCGTCAGCGTCTACCTCAAACCGTATCATGAACGGGACGCCCGTGCCCAGCAAGTGATTCACCAGCTGGCGGGGCCGCTCTCACAGGTCCCGGGTGTCCGCGTCTTTCTGAGCAATCCGCCCGCCATCCGGATCGGCGGACGCCAGAGCCGGAGCGAGTATCAGTTCACCCTGCAAAGTCCCGAACTCGACGTCCTGTATGAGAGCGCCACCGCACTCGAAACCAGGATGCGCGCGCTGCCGGGGCTCACCGACGTGACCAGCGATCTGCAGATCCGCAATCCGCAGCTCAGGGTCAATGTCGACCGCGACCGGGCCGCCGCGCTCGGCCTCAACATCAGCCAGGTCCAGAACGCGCTCTACAACGCCTTCGGTTCACGACAGATCTCGACCATCTGGGGCAGCACCAACGAGTATGCCGTGATCCTGGAACTCCTGCCGGAGTTCCAGGGCGACCCGTCGGCCATCAACCTGCTCCACGTCCGGTCGCCGCGCACCGGGGCGCTGGTTCCGCTGGGCTCGGTGGCTTCGATCGATCCGGTGCTCGGTCCGCTCTCGGTCAATCATTCGGGCCAGTTGCCGTCGGTAACCCTCGCCTTCAACCTCGCGGCCGGAATGCCGCTGGGCGATGCGGTTGCTTCGGTCCGGGAGCTTGCCACCGAGGTGCTCCCGTCGACCATCACGACGAGCTTTGGGGGTACTGCGCAGGCATTTCAGCAGTCCCAGGCCGGACTCGCCTTCCTGCTGGTAGTGGCCGTGCTGGTGATCTACCTGGTGCTCGGCGTGCTGTATGAAAGCTTCATTCACCCGATCACGATTCTCTCAGGCCTGCCGTTTGCCGTCTTCGGGGCCCTGCTCACCTTGTTGATCTTCAGGATCGACCTCGACATCTACGCCTATGTCGGACTGATCCTATTGGTCGGCATCGTCAAGAAGAACGCGATTATGATGATCGACTTCGCGCTCGACGCCGAGCGGCGGGACGGCAGGCGGCCCGAGGAGGCCATCGTCGAAGCCTGCCTGGTGCGCTTCCGGCCGATCATGATGACCACCATGTGCGCCCTGATGGGTACCCTGCCGATTGCCCTGGCCTGGGGTGCCGGCGCCGAAGCGCGGCGTCCGCTCGGTGTCGCGGTCGTGGGGGGGCTGGCCTTCTCGCAGATCGTGACGCTCTACGTGACGCCGGTGTTCTTCACCTATCTCGACACCTTCCAGAAGTGGGTCGGCGCCCGATTCGGCCGGCGACGGAGAGCTCGCGAAATCGAGCCGCTGGCCGAGCCCGCAATGATGGACGGCAGTGCGTCGTAGCCGACGCATCCACCAATGCTTCAAGCAACTCGGCTCGTCCTCGGGTTCGCAGGCCTGGCATGCCTCGCCTGCAGCAGTACGGAGCAACCGAGCGATCGACCGTCCGGGTCGTCGCTCAGCCTCGTGGCGGGGCCTCACAGTACCGACACCGCCGGCGCCAAACCGACCGAGTTCCTGGTCATCGAGGCCCGTGACACAGCCGGAGCCTTGCGGCCGGGATTCACGGTCGGGTTCGAGGCACTGACTGTTGAGGGGATGCCTGCGCAGTACAGCATGGAGATTGCTACAGCAATCGACCACGGATACGGCGGTGGCGCGTTCGTAGCAACCGACTCCCGGGGTCGAGCCGCGGTCCTGCTGCGCTTCGGCGACGTAGCCGGCCCCGCGCGAGTCCGAGTCGTCGTGCGGGGGGCCGTGGATACCCTTCATTTTACCGTCCTGCCCGCCAGCCCGACCCACTTCATCCTGACGCCGAGCGATACCGTCGTGCGGCCCGGTGCCGAGTTCCCGATCCTCGGAAATGCGGCCGACCGTTTCGGCAACGTACGAAGCGACCCTATCGCCTTCGAAGTGCTTCCGAATCCCTCGGCCCCTCTGACGGTCAGCCCGAATGGCCTGGTGAAGACCACCGGGCCGGGTCGGGCGATCATCCGTACGTCGGTGGGGTCCGTACAAGATTCCGCGTCGATCTCGGTCGTTCCCGAGGGTCTGATTGCCGGGTACGACGACGCAACCGGCCACCTGCTGCAATTCGCCGTGGATGGAACCGGTCGGGTCGAACTGACCCGGTCGACCATCCCAAGCGACTTCAATCAGGAATTGGCCTGGTCCACCGACGGCACCGAAATCGTCTTTATCCAGGACGGATTCCCGCATCTGCTCGACGTTGCCTCCGGCATCGCCGCGCGAGTCGCCATGGCACCGACGTCATGGGCTACGTTCTGGCCCGCTATGAGTCGAGATGGTCGCATCTACTTCAGCGCGGAGTCGCAGAATGGTACCGCCATCTGGCGGGTCGATCACGATGGCGATAACCTGACCCAAGTCACCGGCGGCCCGTTCGACGCCCGCATCTCGTTTGCGCCGGACGGGCAATCCTTCGTCTACCAGGCGCTCTCGGCGACAGGCCTAGTCCTCCGCATCTTTGATCTCGCGACCGGCCAGTTCCGATCGCTCGGCGTTGTCGGTACTTATCCGGAGTGGTCGCCTGACGGACAATGGATTGCCTACTTTTCGTCCGACCAGGCGCTGCGCATGGTTCGCCCCGATGGCAGCGGCGACCGGGAACTGCTTCCCGCGTGGATATCGCACCACCAGCTCAGCTGGTCGCCCGACAGCCGCTGGCTGATGGTAGCTCGGGATAGTATCGAGTTAGTCGGCGTTGATGACCCTGCCCCGCGCCGGACCGTTCGAACCGGAATCCCCGCCAGACTGCAAAGCCCCATCTGGAAGCCGCGCTGACGCCAGGTACGCTGACTCGGCGCCGACTGATGGGGCCCGGCAGGTTGGCTACTGGGCCTGACGCAGCAGGATGTTGTGCGCGTACCCGCCGTCCACCCGCAGCTGGGCCGGCTTCCCGTCCTTGCGATCGAAGGTCAACAGCATGTTTCCGGCGCTGAAGGTATCTCCGCTACGGTAGCTGAGCTGCTGCCACGTCCCGGTCGGAGCGCGCCGGATCCGCAGCTGGCCGGCACTATCCGAAATCCAGACCGTCATCGGCCGCCCCCGACCCGGCCCCGTGTAGGTGCCGCCGAAGTCGGCTGCATTCCCCGTGAAGGTCTGGGTCCGTTCCGGCGCCGGGCCGAGCACGATCTGCGCTATCGCCGCGGCCATGGCGTCCGGACGAGCCGGCCCCTGCGAGTTGAGCAGCACCACGACGGTCAGGTCCTGTTCCGGCCAGTACGCGGCAAACGAAGCGAAGCCGTTGATATCGCCGCCGTGGGAAATGGCCGGGCGCCCCGCCAGATCGATCAACGCAAAGCCCATCCCGTATCGCAGCCTGGTGCCATCGTTGAGCACCGCAGGCGCCACCAGATCCCGATATGTCGTTCGGCTGAGGATCCGATCGCTCTGGTGGAGCGCCTGGTTCCAAGCCGCAAGATCACCGGCTGTCGAGCAGAGCGACCCCGCGGCAAAGGGCCAGCGATGGTTGACGAACCCCTTGATGATCAGCCCGGTCGAATCGGTGTCGTACCCGTGGGCATGTCCCTTCCGGATGGTTCGCTCGCTGCAGTAGTACGATCGCGTCATGCCGGCCGGCTCAAAGAGATGCTTGCCGACATAATCGGGATAGGACATCCCGCTCACCTTTTCGACCAGCAGCCCGGCCAGGAAGTACCCCGAGTTGTTGTAGGTCTGCTGCTCACCCGGGGCAAAATCGAACGGCTTGGCCTGCACCACCCGAACCAGCGAGTCGCGAGGGACATTGCTCACGGAGATAGTGCGGAACTCGGGGATCTCGGTAATGCCCTTGATCCCGGAGGTGTGATCGAGCAGACGACGGACCGTGATCCGATGCCCCTGGGTCTGGTAGTCCGGCAGGTAGGTCGTGATGTCGGCATCGAGATCGATCTTGCCCTGCTGAGCCAGCTGCAGGACTGCCACGGCCGTGAACTGCTTGGTGACCGAGCCGATTTCGTAGCTGGCGTTGGGCGGGGTCGGGACGTCGTGCTCCAGATCCGCAAAACCGTACCCCTTGAGAACCAGGGTATCCTTGCCGCGAATCACCGCTACCGAGCCGCCGGCGAGCCGGCCCGCCTTGATCGGCGTATTGACCAGCGAGTCGATGGCAGCCAGCATGGCCGCCCGGTCTTGCTGTTGATACTCGGCCCCGGAAACCAGCAGGAGCGCCATCGATCCCATCAGCCACGGCTTCATGCTCACACGGTCCTCGCAGTCACATCTATGGATTTTCGGGCAGTATGTGGGCATTGGGAGCCCGGCTTTGCGCTGTACGGCCCGGAGGGGGCCCCGGTTTCGATCCGGGCGATTTCGGGCAGGGCCGCTTCCCTCTGCGCGGCCCCTTTTCTATCCTCTATCCCTTATGACTCGAATTGGCGTCTTCGGCTGGGGCCTCGTTGCCCCGCAATCACCCGACATCGATACGTTCGCGACCAACCTGGCAGCCGGAACCAGCTGGCTCGAACCGTTCAACGGCTTCGGCCCCGACTCCTTTCTGGTCGGCCGGCCGGCCTTCGACATCCAGCGCTATCGCGGCTGGGTCAGCGACCGGTTTCCGCCCCGCCGCTTTGCTCAGCTGGTCGAAAAGATGGACGAGCCCACCCTGTTCGCCCTCGGCTCGTTTATCCAGGCTCTCGATCAGAATCCGGGCATCGAACAGGAGCTCCAGGATCTGGGCGGCGCGGCACACGTCTACGTCGCCCCGGGCCTGGGAGCCATCGGCACCTATCACGATTCGGCGCTGGAACTCTACCATGCGCAGCGGCGCTGGGATCGCTTCTGGGCCGACCCGACCCGGAACCCGGCCCTCGCCGCGCATCTGAATGGGACGCTCGACCCGGCGGCGCCGCCGTCGCCGGAAGGCGCCTCGATCGACGAGCGCGACCAGCGGGAGAGCGCCTGGTGGCACTACTGGGCCGCCAAGGCACCGGGGCTGGCAGCCTACCTCGAAACCCTGCGGAGCATCGAAGGGGTCAACGTCGAGGGAGAAATCGAACTCGGCAAGATCAAGGTGATGCGGGAAAAGAGCCGCCGGACGGCCGCGCTCGAGGCCGAGTCCGGCGCGCCGCTGCCGCCATGGAAGGCGATCTCGGCCAACATGATCTGGAATATCCACAATACGCCTGCTGCGCAGATCTCGATGCTGGGGCGGATCACCGGGCTCAGCTTTGCCCCGGTCGGCGCCTGCTCCACCTTCGGGCTCGGCCTCAAGCTGGCCATCGACGCGATCCGTCGCGGCGAGGCCAAGGCCGTCGTGGTGGGGGCCACCGATCCGTCACCGCATCCGCTCGTCGTCGGCGGATTCTATCAGGGACGGGTCATCTCGGCGGATGGCGATGTCTCGAAGCCGTTACACGGACTTCGCGGCACGCATGTCGCAGGCGGCGCCGCCATCTGGATCGTCGGCGACTACGACTACTTCACGGCCAAGGGCTATCGAGCGCTCGGCATGGAACCGGTCAGCGTCGGGATGAGTTCCGACGCCCATCACATCATTACGCCGAGCACCGACGGGCCACTCGCGGCGATCCGTCAGGCGCTCGACCAGGCCGAGGCCACCCCGGATGACATCGGCACCTGGGATCTCCACGCCACCGCCACCCCCGGCGACTTCCTCGAGGTCGACAACCTGCGCCGAATCATCCCGGCCTCCGTCCTGGTCACGGCCCGCAAGGGAACCTTCGGCCATGGCATGGGCGGGGGCGGCGGGTGGGAGCTGACAGCGCAGTATCTGGGCGTGGAGCGAGGCAGTCTCTTTCCGACCCCGCTCGCCGCCGCTGACTTGCATCCGTCGATCCGCGCCGTCCATCCGCTCTTCGTCTTCGACGAGGAGGTACCCGCGCCGGGCGGGCTCGCCGGCAAGCTGTCGATGGGGATCGGCGGCATCAACGCCTGCGTGCTGTCCCGACCCTGGTAAACGTCGCCCGGGCTTGACGGTCTACCGATCCGGAACGCATACTCCCGGATGCCCAAAACACACGCCGCGGTCGCCATCTCTCGTCGAGGGATGGTGGCCGCCTTCGGAGCCGCGCTGATTGGCGCGCCGGCGGTCCTGCGTGGCCGCTACCAGCTGTTTGCCCAATCGAAGGCCCGCTATTCGGCCCGCGCCATCAAGCTGGTCGAAGAGTCGCTCACCATCGACATGCTGAACCAGTTCCGCTTTCCCGACTTCGCGGACAAGCCGCCGTTGTCGACGCGCTGGCTCCAGCAGCCGGGCAGCTTCACGGCGGAACAGTTCGCGGTCTACCGCGATTCCGGGCTCAAGGTCTTCGCACTGGGCCACGGCGCCGGCGACTACGCAGCCGGGATCAAATACTTCGCCGACTGGAACGGCTTCCTGGCCGCCTACAGCGACTGGCTAATCCGGATCGACGACCTGAGCGACTTCGACCGCGTCCGGCAGCCGGGCAAGATCGGCATCATGCTCACCTTTCAGGGCTCCGACCATTTCCGGACGCCTGAGGACGTCGGCACCTTCTGGGCGCTGGGCCAGCGCGCCTCACAACTCACTTACAACTATGCCAACCGGATCGGCGCCGGCTTCCTCGAGCACGTCGACGGCGGCCTGACCGTCTTCGGCGAACGGATCGTAGACCGGATGAATCAGGTCGGCATGGCGGTCGACCTGTCCCATTGCGGCGACAAGACCACGCTCGACGGCATCGCGGCTTCGAAGAAGCCGGTCATCTTTTCGCACGCCAGCTGCCGAGCCCTGGTTCCCGAATCGGCGCGCTGCAAGACCGACGACGCCATCCGCGCGCTGGCCAAGCAAGGGGGCGTGATGGGCATTCCCTTTCTGCGTTTCATGGTCCACGGTGAGGAGCCGGTCACGGCCGAACATGTGCTCAACCATTTCGACCATGTCGTCAAACTCGTCGGGGTCGACCACGTCGGAGTCGGCAGCGATATGGACCTGGTCGGCAACCCCAATCCGGTCAACGGACCGCCCATCACGGAAACCCCGAACTGGGACCGCTATCGGTTGCACCGCGATCCCGAAGGTCGGATCACGGTGGACGGACTGGATCACCCGAAGCGCACCTACGACCTGGCCGAGGGCCTGATCCGACGACGCTACTCCGATCGCGATATCGCCCTGATTCTGGGCGGGAACTTTGCCAGGGTGCTCGGTAAAATCTGGCCGGCCTGATGAGCCGACTTTTCTCGGGCGCCACCGTGCTGGTGGCATCGTGGCTGCTCGCCGCTCCGGCAGGCGCGCAGGAGACACTGCTGCTCCGCGAGCCGATCATCATCGACGGGCGGGGAGGCGCCCCGATCACGGGACAGAGCGTCCTGATCCGCGGCGACCGGATCGTCGCCATCGGTCCGGTCGATCGTCTCGAGGCTGCCGGAGCGCGAACCATCGATCTGCGCGGCAAGTACCTGCTCCCCGGATTGATCGATACTCACCTGCACAGTCCACCCGACTCGGCCGCGGTGGCCGCTCGCATGGCGTGGCTCTTCCGGAACGGGATTACCACGGCACGCGACATGGCGGCCGACGCCCACACGCTCCGGGGCGTCGCCATCGCGGGCGAGCCCGCCGCCGTTGCCAGCACCCGGCTACGCTACATGGCGTTCTGGGCCGGCCCCTCGTTCTATCAGGTCGATCGGCGCCCGATCGGTTCGACCCAGGGCAAGTCACCGGGCACCGTGCCATGGTTCCTGGCGGTGACGACGACCGATGGTATCGACGGGCATGTCGATGACGCGGTGGCAATCGGTGCGCATGCGCTCAAGCTCTACACCGATCTTCCCGCGCCCGTCTTTCGTGCCGCCGTTCTGGCGGCCCACCGGCGCGGCCTGCGCGCCGCAAGCCACGTAGCCGTCTTCCCGCAGCGGCCCAGCACAGTCGTCGCCGCCGGCGTCGATGCCGTTTCCCATTCGGCGCTGCTGGTCTGGGAAGCGGTCGACTCCCTGCCCGAGCGTTTTCACACCGAGCCGCACACCAACTTCGGCCCGATCGGTCCGTACGACCGGGTTGCCCCCGACGACCCGCGAATCCTCGCCGTGCTCGATGAGATGCGACAACGGGGCACCGTGCTCGATGCCACGGTACTCGCCATCGAGAAGGGAATTTCGCCGGCCGCTTCGACCTGGGCGCTCCAAGTCACGGCACTGGCCCAACGCCGCGGTGTCGCCATCAGCACCGGAACCGACCGCCCCGAGGCGCCAGACCCCGCTCGGCAGCCCGCCTTGTTCGATGAGATCGAGCTCCTGGTGAGCCACGCCGGCCTGACACCGAACCAGGCGATCACGGCAGCCACGCTGAACGGCGCGCGTGCCATCGGCGCCGCAGCCGACTACGGCTCGATCGAAGTGGGCAAAGTGGCCGATCTCATCGTGCTCGAAGCCGATCCGACCAGCGACATTGCCAATCTCCGCCGAGTCCGCACCGTGGTGAAGGGCGGCACGGTTCATCCTCGAGACTGACCCGGCGACCAGGCTAGCGATCGAACCAGTACGACATCTTGAGCAGCAAGGTGTTCGTCGCCGGGGTTCGGAACAGCGCGCCCAGGTCGCCGGTGAACGAGCGCTCGCCGTAACGCGTCTCCTCATCGAAGCGGCCGTGCTGCCAGACCAGGAAAATCACCGAGCCGGGACGATACTCCCACCGCACCACGGCGTTCGACCGGAACTGCTTGACGTTGAACTGCGCCGGCTCGTCCGCGCCGGCTCCCTGATAGGGGTGATACCGATCGTCATAGTCGGCGGCCCGCGGATCGGCGAGTTCACGAATGCTGCTGAACCGGCCTTTGCTGATGAACGGCTGGAGATACAACTGGACCGTCAAGTCCGGTGACGCGGTAAAGTCGACTCGACCAACCACACTCGCCGTGCGCTGCGTCAATCGGCCGAAGGTATAGTGTGTCCCCCCCTCGCCGTCGACGATATTGGCGTACCACTGTCGATCGTCTTCGTTCCAGCCGAAGCCCACGCCGAGCGACGAGCTCCAGCGGCTCGAAACCCGGAAGCGCATCGAGGGGTCGATACCGTAGGACCGGCTCCGCCCGCCATCCCGCCGACTCGCATTGAACCACAGCGACGGACTCGCCACCATCCGGCTGTCTCCCTCGATGCCGCCCCATGTCGACGTGAACCCGTCGGTGCGCACGGCCGGGCCGCCCCGCGCGCAGCGATCGCAGTAGGCGGCGCCCAGGCCGCCCAAGGAACCGCCGGCATGCACCCACCAGTTGTTCGGCAGTGCAAAGTGGATGTTGGAATTGAAGCCACGTTCCAGCAGCAACCCTTCCGTATTCCATTCATTCCACTGATTGAGGTTCCAGTAGAGCTGCCGGTAGAACGCACCCGGGCGCTGCAACGCCAGCTGAGCCCAGCTCGCCTGAGCCTGCCAGTCGGCCCGCCGGAGGAATCCCAGGTCGTTGATCTCGAACCCGGGCGACACCCGCTGATAGGTCGTTTCGAAGCGCACCTTGCCGCCGCCCACTTTGGCCAGGCGCAGTTGCTGCGCATTGCCGCTCAGACTGGTTCGGGTCGGATCGAAATCCAGGGCGGCGTCGGGGCGATTGAAGTAGTGTACCGAGCTGGCCTGCGTCGCGGCAATCGCTTCGGGACTTCCCGCCACTCGCGACCCGATCAGCTGCCCCGACAGCTCGAACCGGTCAGCCGCAAATCGATGGCGGAAGTCGACCCCGCCCACCACGGCGCTCGATCGTAGCGCATCGTCGGTCCAGCCGTCGTTGTCGCGCTGCACCATGGTTCCGATCACGCCGACTCCGGACGAGCCTCGGCGGAAATCCTTGGTGAGTCGCGCCACGGTATAGCTGGTACGCGGCTCGATGGTGCGGTCTCCGGTCCCCGCCTCTCGGCCGGTGACCGCTTCGAGCACGCCGACCGACCAGCCGCTCGGGGTTCTGCCGGTGAGCTTGGCGGCGCCCAGGATGGTGGTGCCGGTCGGTGAGGTTGCGTCGCCGTACCGGTCCGACAGCGACGGCGCCCGCCCGATGCGGCGAGAGTAGAACAGCATCTCGTTGCCGCAGTCGCGGACCACGTAGCAGTTGACCCGCATACTGAGCAGGCCACTCCCTTCGATGAAGAACGGCCGCCGCTCCCCGAAGAAGGTTTCGAATGCGGTCAGGTTGAGCTGGGCGGGGTCCGCTTCGACTTGCCCGAAATCCGGATTGACGGTGGCATCGAGCGTCAGGTTCGACGACACTCCGAACTTGAGGTCGACCCCGGCCGCCAGTCGCTGCGGATGTCGCGCGCCGCTGCCTTCGAATACCGTCTCGTTCTTGGTGAGCAGATAGGGACTTATCTCCAACCGGCGCGGTGACGACAGCCCCTCGAAGCCGGTCACCTCACCCAGTTGTGATGCAATGCCGGCAAGGTTCCGCTGAAACCGGGGCCAGCTGACCCGCTCCTTATGCCGCTCGATGTCCCGCCAGATGCCGACGCCGAAGGTGTGGCTGTCGGCCGCGCCGTAGCGAAGCTGCGACAGTGGAATGCGGAACTCCGCCGTCCACCCGAGCGAGTCGACGGTCGTGGCGACATCCCAGACGCCGTCCCAGGCGATGTCCTCGTTGCTATCGTTGTAGAGGGAAAAATCCCGCTTGACGCCGGCCGGATTGACCGCGAACTGAAATCCCGAACGGCGATCATGATACGAATCGACGATGATCTTGATCTGATCGGTCGGCCCGCGAACGTCCCGGCGGGAAAGTAAGCGAAGCAGCTTGTCCGGCTCCGGGTCGAACATCCGGACATAGACATAGAGGTTGCGGCTGTCGTACGCCAGCTTGGCCTCGGTCCGATACCGAGGCACTTTTCCTTCGACCGGTTCGAATTCGTAGAAGTCGGTAATCGGAACCGCGACCCGCCAGATCGGATCATCGTCGCGCCCGTCGACGACGGGGCCATGGTCCGCGCGCACGGCAGCGGCCCGCGTCACGGGCGGGACCGCTGCAACATGCGCAGCCGGAATTGCGGCTGTGGCCTGAAACAGGCCAATCGACAACGCTACCAACATCCGGTCGTCCTGACAGGGAACGACCGTTAGACTCACTCAATCGGCAGAGCGTTGCTTTGACCCCGGCAGCCTCACTTACCGTTGTTATAGTAGGCGAGAAGCCGTCCGACCAGGACGTCGAGCGCGTTACCGGTGCGCCCGCCCTCGTCATACCCGTTAACCGTGGCAATGACCGCCAGCCCCCGCCCCAGGCCAACCCACGCCACAGAATGGTTCGTGGTATTGCTGCCGCTGTGGGTCACGGTTCTGCCGTTGGCCCAGGGTCGGGTCGTAGTGATCCACCCCAGTGCGTACAAGTCGGTTGAACCCGCGGAAATCGTGGTGATCCCGGTCGTGAGATGGCGACCGTTGGCTGCGCTGATCAAGGTACCCGACCCGCCATCCGCCTTCATCATTTCCTGCACCACCAGGGCCCAGTCACCGATGGGCATATGCGCCCGACCCGCGGCCGACAGCCCCGGCGGATTGTCGCAAGCCTCGCAGGCAACCCAGCTGTTGTTCTGGAACCGGTGCGCCACGGGCTGATCCTGCGAACCTGCCAGCGCCTGGGGTCCCCAGCCGGCGCCATTGACTCCCAACGGCCCCCAGAGATGCTGCTGCATCAGAGCTTCATAGGTGCCGCCCATAGCCCGTTCGATCATGGCGCCGGCAATCACGAACCCGACATTGCTGTAGAAGTAGTTCCCGTATGCCACGGCCGGCGGATTGGTAAGACCATAGCGCGCCACCAGCTCCCGCTGCTCCCGCGCCGTCACAGCGGCGTACTGCGCAGCCCCGGGATCGTTCCGGACCCCGCTCCGATTGGCCAGCAGATCCTCGAGCGTGACGTTCTGGAACTCGGCAAGGATCTGCCCTGTCAACTCGGGGAACCAGTCGACCACCTTGGCATTCCAGGTAATCACGCCGTCATCGACCGCAATCGCAGCGAGCGCCGCCGTCTGGGCCTTCAGGTTGGACCCGATATGCCATTTGTCGTCGATGGTGACCCGAACCGTTCCACCGGCACGACGGAAGCCGCCGACCCCGGCCTGGATCTCGGTGAGCGTCACGATGGCGCCCGCCATGCCCGGCATGTTGTGAGCCGCCCGGACGGAGTCGACGATCCGATCCAGATTGGGCGGCTTGACCTCGACCTGCGCCGTTCCATTGACGGACCCCGCGGTCGCGGTAATGGTCGCGGTGCCGGCGCCGACGGCCGTGATGACGCCGCTTCCATTCACGGTGGCCACGCCCGGCGCGCTCGTCCCCCAGGTGAAGGTCGTCGATACGGTGGCCCCGCTCGATGAACGACCCTCGGCCTGCGCCGACACCGCCATGCCGGGATAGAGATCACCGCTGGGGACCGTCACCGTGACCGTCGCCACACTGGGCGGCGGAGGCGGGGGCGGCGGGGGTGGTGTCGGCGATGAAGGGCTACCACCACACGCCGCCATCACCAGGACACCAGCAGCAGCGAGCCAGGAGCGATCGATCATGAAGCGTTTCCTCCTCAATCGGACGATACCAGGTCTACCTAATGACTCAAGCGTATTACGGTCTCGATGCGGATCATTCGGCAGATGCGAAGCCCTATCGAAAGGCAAGCCAGACGAAGCTGGCCAAGCCGATCGCGACCACGGCCCGATGGACCCAGACGGCTCCAACCCGCTGCGCCAGCCGCGACCCGCCATAGCCACCCACCAGGCTCCCCGCCGCCATCGCAATCGCCACCGGCCAGAGAATCACGCCGCCGCCGATAAAGAGGATCCCGGCCGCGACGGTGGTCAACAGTCCGCCCCAGGTCTTGAGGCCGTTCATCTCGTGGATATCGGTAAAGCCGAGTATTCCGAGGACGGCCAGCATGATGATACCCATACCGGCGCCGAAGTAGCCGCCGTAAACCCCCACCAGAAACTGGGATACGATGAACGCAGGGCCGGCCCGCACCACCTGGTCGCCCTCCCCCGAGGCAACCTGACGGCGGCGCAACCAGCGTACCACGGGCCCCTGAACCATAAAGAGAACCGTAGCTCCCAGAACCAGGAACGGAACGACCTGACTGAAGGTTTCCGATCCGGTCACCAGCACGAGCGCCCCACCCGCGAAGCCACCCAGGATACTCGGCACGCTGAAGGGAACCATCCACGAACGGGTTCGCTGCAACTGAGCCCGATAGCCCCAGACGCCGCCTAACGCGCCGGTGAGGAGTGACAGCCGGCTGGTCGCGTTGGCAACCAGGGGGTCGACACCGAGCGCCACGATCATGGGGAAGGTCACCAGGGTGCCCCCGCCGGCCACCGAGTTGATGGCCGCGCCGAGTGCCGCCGAAAGAGCGGCCAGGAAAAGGACGCCCGCCTCGGGCACCCCCTATCCTCGCATCCGCCGCACCACGGTATTGGGCGACCAGGTAGTTCGGACCCATCGCCCGTTGGCGTCCAGCACCGCAACCGTCACGGAGCCGCTGCCTCGACCGACCACTTTGCCCTCGAGGGACAGGCCATCGACGAAGAAGCGTTCGCTCGGCGCCAGATCGTTGACCGCGCAGGGCGGGTCGAGCCGGACCTCGAGGCCGAGGGCCAGCTGCGCGGTCGGCCCTCGATCGGCCGCCAGATGATAGATATCGCTCATGACGGCAGGGAAAGTAATTAAGTTTGGCCACGCTCGCGGGCGGGCGACAACGACGCCCCCACGCGTGCCGCGAACCTCTTCTTTCACCCGATGGATTCTCTCATGTCCAACCGCTCCCTCGGACCCTCCACTCAGGCCGTCTGGGCCGGCGAAACCGATCGCGACAACACCGCTCACGCTACGCAGGTACCGATCGTCCTGAGCGCCTCGTTCGGGTACGCCGATCTGGACCACTGGCTCGATGTCGCCACCGGAAAACGACCCGGGTACAACTACAGCCGGAACACCAACCCGACGCTGGCCGTGCTGGAGGAAAAGATCCGGGTGCTCGAAGGGGGCGAAGCGGCCACCAGCTTCGCGAGCGGCATGGCCGCGGTCAGCAGCACGCTGTTCGGCCTGCTCAAGCCCGGCGACCGGGTCGTGACGGTCAAGGACACCTACGGCGGGACCACCCGCCTGTTCATCGAGTTCCTGCCGCGCTGGGGCGTCACGGTACGCCAGGTCGACACCACCGACCACGAGGCAATCGAACGGGAAATTCGCGCCGGCTGCACCCTGCTCTACCTCGAAACGCCGACCAACCCGACGCTCAAGGTCCTCGACATCGAACGGCTGGCCAAAGCCGGCCACGCAGCAGGCGCCACCGTGGTGGTCGACAACACCTTCGGAACGCCGATCAACACCAATCCGCTCGCGCTGGGCGCCGATCTGGTGCTGCACAGCGCCACCAAGTTCCTCTGCGGGCACGAAGACGCCCTGGGAGGCGTGCTGACCGGCAAGGCCGACCTGATCAAGCAGGTCTACCAATACCGTGAAATCCACGGCGCGGCGCTCGGTGCCGACGCCGCCTATCGGATCATCCGCGGCATGAAGACACTGGCGCTGCGGGTTCGTCACCAGAACGCATCCGCACTCAAGATCGCGGCCTTTCTCTCGCAGCACCCCGCTATCGCGCGCGTCTACTATCCCGGTCTGCCGAGCCACGAGGGCCATGCCATTGCCCAGCGGCAGATGCGCGGATTCGGCGGCGTGTTGAGCTTCGAACTCGCCGCCGGCGGCCAGGATCTCAAGCGTTTCCTCGGCGCGCTGCAGATCGCATACTGCGCACCGAGCCTTGGCGCGGTCCAGACGCTCGCGGGCGTGCCTGCCACTACCAGTCACGTCGAGTGTACCGCCGAAGAGCGAGTGGCCATGGGCATTCCGGAAAGCCTGGTGCGGTACTCGGTCGGGATCGAGGAGACGGACGACTTGATTGCCGACCTGTCGGCCGCACTCGGGAGCTGATCATGCGATTGCCGTTCCGCCTGGTTCCGGTGCTGATGGCGTCCACAGCGGCGGGGCTCCTGGGTGCCTGCGCCAAGCGCGACCCGCTGCTCACCCCGTCCCCGAAAGACCTGGCTCGAGCAGCGCCGGACAGCTTCGATGTGCGGGTCGAGTCGAGTCGCGGGCCCTTCGTGATCCGGGCCCGTCGCGAATGGAGTCCGGCCGGCGTCGACCGGTTTCATTATCTGGTGCGGAGCGGCTACTACGATGAGACGCGATTCTTCCGGGTGGTGAGCGGCTTCGTGGCGCAGTGGGGACTGTCAGGCACGCCGGCCGTGGCGGCCGCCTGGGAAAACCGCGGCCTTCCCGATGAGCCGGTCAAGAGCAGCAACCTGCGGGGACGGATTTCCTACGCGCGGGGCGGCCCCAACACCCGTGGCGTCCAGCTCTTCATCAACCTGGCCGACAACGCCCGGCTCGATTCGACCAACGGTTTCGGCTTTCCGCCGATCGGCGAAGTAGTCGAAGGCATGGCCGCGGTGGATTCGCTCAACGCGGAGTACGGCGGCACCAACACGGACCGGAAGCCGGGACCATCCCAGGGCGACATCCGGGCCGAAGGCAATGCGTACCTGGCACGCGAGTTTCCTCGCCTCGACTACATCCGGACCGCGCGGGTGATACGGAGCTGGCGAAAGTAGGATTCAACGGGGCTGCGCAGGCTGGTAGATCCTTCGCCACTCGAGCTTGCGCATCTCACCCTCCACCGTGAGGTCGACCATCAGCAGGCCGCTGGCGGGGTCGACCCGATACCGCTCCTTGATGGTCATCCGCCCGGCTTTCCGTTCGACCTCGAGACGTCCGTCCTTCCAGCGCGCGGTAGTCCGGGTCACCACCGTGCCGACGGTATCGACCGTGGTCCGTTTGCCGTTCAGATAAAGCACCTCGGCGGGCCGCAGATCGGCGCCGACCGAAATGGTCGAGTCTGCCAGGTGGATGGCCAGCTGTTGTGGGGCTCGGAACTGCTCGAGCATCTCCCGGGTTTCGGCCGGCGATCGGTCCTCTCGTCCGCCGAAGCTGCCCCGAACGCCACCAGCGCCCGGTCGGAGGCCACCCCTCCCCCGGCGATTGAGCTGGTCGCCCGGCCGTTCACTCCGATCCGGATCCAAACGCCA
>CAZUES010000025.1:0-57948 GCA_964619465.1 uncultured Gemmatimonas sp. | reverse complement strand
GGGTGACACGCGCGACGGCGTCCCGGCGTTCGAGGAGGACAGAGTCCTGACTCATGATGCGTCCTGATTCGGTGTGACACGGTGATGGACAACCCTGAAGTCTAGCACGGCCCGGGACGGGAGGCATCCGCTGGCCCGGGCGCGGCCGACCATGGTCGCGGCTACTGCGGCTCACCTTTTACCCGGTCACGAACAGGATGACATACGGTTGATCGGTTTGTCTGAGATTGGCCAGCCCGGACCTGTCCTGCGACCCCCCAAGGGGGTCGACTCACCCTCCCGCCCAAGTTCTTGACTATGTATATGCGTTTGTATACCATACTGGTCATCAAGTACGATCCCGACAAGTCCGAGCGCTGCCTCCGGGAGCGGGGGTTCGACTTCGACTTCGCCGCGCGGATTTTCTTGGGGCCGACCGTGGAGCGAGAGGACGACCGCCGGGACTACGGCGAGGTTCGGATGGTGGCGATCGGGATGGTCGAGGGGCGGACCCTGACGGTGGTGTATACGGACCGCGATGCGATGCGGTGGATTATTTCAGCCCGCGTAAGTGAGCCCAGGGAACGGAGGATCTATGCCGAAGGAACGTAGGGTGCGACTGGGGGCAACCCGGGGTAGGGTGGACCGCGCCCGACTGGATGCCATGACGGACGCGGAGATCGAGGCGGTGCGCGATCCCGACATCCCGGGTGTGGACGAGATCGACTGGTCGGCCGCGAAGGTCGTGGAGCCGACCCAGGCCATCTCGATCCGGCTGCCGGGTGACATGCTGCGCTGGTACAAGGAGCGCGCCGGCCCGAGGGGCTATCAGCGCCTCATGAAGCGGGTGCTCGAGGTCTATCGGGAGGAGATGTCGAAGCGATAGCGCGGCGCGGCTATTTTGCGATCATGTCACATGCCTTCATCGTCGACGGCGTTCGGACGCCGATCGGATCGCTCGGTGGTGCCCTGTCGCCGGTTCGGGCCGACGACCTCGCCGCCCACGTCATTCGCAGCCTGGTTGCCCGTCATCCCGGGCTCGATCCGGCCCAGATCGGGGACGTCATTCTGGGGTGCGCCAATCAGGCGGGAGAGGACAACCGCAACGTAGCCCGGATGGCCGGCCTCCTCGCCGGCTTGCCCACCTCGGTGGCCGGAGAGACGGTCAATCGTCTCTGTGCCTCGGGGCTCGCTGCCGTGGCCAACGCCGCGCGCGCCATCGCGGTCGATGAGGGCGACATCTATGTGGCCGGGGGGGTCGAACAGATGACCCGGGCTCCCTTCGTCCTCGGCAAGGCGGCGCGTCCCTTTGCCCGGGACATCGAGATGTTCGATACCAGCCTGGGCTGGCGCTTCGTCAATCCCAGGATGAAGGAGGCCTACGGGGTCGACGCGATGGGTCAGACCGCCGAGAACCTGCTCGAGACGCGGTCGATCAGCCGGGAGGACCAGGATCGGTTCGCCTTGCGGTCGCAACAGAACGCAGCGGCGGCGCGGTCCCGGGGGCGGTTTGCCAAGGAAATCGTCGGCGTGTCCATTCCGGCTGCCGGCAAGGGCAAGGAGCCGACCCTGGTCGAGCACGATGAGTTCATCCGTCCCGACTCGACCCTCGAGGGGCTGGCGCGGCTCAAGCCGGCGTTCCGAACGGACGGGAAAGGATCGGTCACCGCCGGGAACGCCTCGGGGCTCAACGACGGTGCGGCTGCATTGCTACTCGCGTCTGAAGCGGGTGCTGCTCGGGCCGGATTGATTCCCAAAGCCAGGATCGTGGCCACAGCGGTGGCCGGAGTGGAACCCCGGATCATGGGGATCGGGCCGGTCTTTGCGATCCGGAAGCTGCTGGCGCGGACCGAACTCACGCTCGATCAGATGGACGTGATCGAACTGAACGAGGCTTTTGCTGCGCAGGTGCTCTCCTGTACCCGCGAGCTGGGCATTGCGGACGACGATCCGCGCCTCAACCCTAACGGCGGCGCGATCGCGCTGGGCCACCCGCTGGGCATGTCGGGAGCGCGGCTGGTACTGACCGCGGTCCGCGAGCTGGAGGAGCGGAAGCTGCGCTATGCGCTGGTGGCGCTCTGCATCGGCGTGGGGCAGGGGATGGCGGCGATTCTGGAGCGGGTCTAACTTGACTGGGTAGATTCGCGCTGGCTGACAGGTCAGCCCTCCCTTCCTCCGATGCGGAGGCCCTCATCCGCATGACAAATCGTGTGAAGATCATCACGGGGCTGGTGGCAGTGCTGGCTGGCCGGCCCCTCGCTGCGCAGGTTGACTCCGCTCCTCCGCAACCTCAGCAGACCCCGACCGACCGGGTCGCCGTCCCCAACCTTACCGAAGCCATCGGCGGGCGTTTTCCCGGTGTCACGATGCTCCGCCCGGACGGACTCTCCAGTACGGGCGGAGTGATTCGGATACGTGGCTGGCGGAGTTTGATTCTCTCGAATGAACCCGCTTTCGAGATTGACGGTGTGCTCGTTCCGGGAGCGACCGCCTCCGGTTTTCCCACGACGATGGGTTCCTTTCTCCCGGGCATCTCGATGCTCGATCTGATCGATCCCGATGAGATCGAACGGATCGAGGTCGGTCGCGGCATTGCTGGCGGGATGGCGAGCGGCGCCGGCTTGGTCAACGGACTGATCCGAGTGACGACTCGGCGCGGTGGTCCAGGGATGCACTGGTCGGTAGGGTCGGAGTGGGGTGTGAGCAGTACGCCGATGGACTTTGACTTGGACAGCTACTTCGTAACGCGTGTGGGAGGAGGTCCGAGCACAGCAAGTTGTACTCTGCCGATGCAGGTGCCGGGAGGCTGTCAGCCTGACCAGGTTTTTCGCCGTAACCCGGCTCGGGATCCGCTCCTGCGCCAGACGTCGACCGGCCTGCACAGTCGGGTCCGGCTCGGCGTTCACGGCACGTCCGGTCGCCTGCGCTACGCGGTGAACGGCCGATGGAGTCGCGCAGTCGGACCGGCCGACCTGCCGCCAGGCGATCGGGCGTGGTTGGAATCCGTGATTGGTAGCAGCGCAGAACGCCTTTTCCGCCCCGATCGGCTCGGGGAGGCGTTCGGCCGGGCTGCGTTCGACGCCGATCTCGGGCGAGGGCTCTCGGTTGCGATCGCCGGCAATGTTGCGCGTCAAACGGCCCTGACGCTGATTCCGCCACGGGGACCGTCCGGCGGCCTATTGATGAACGGCTATCTGGCCGACCCGCGATATCCGGATTCCGCGGCTTGGTTGAATGACTTCGCTCGCCCCGCCGTTGCCTATCGCAGCGCTGCCGATCGCGAACTGCTCAGGAAGGTCGCGGTGTTCGGGGTCACCTGGGCGCCCAGTCCAGCTTTCAATTCGTGGGTTCGAGTATCCGGCATCTGGGACCGCCATGATCACATTCAGTCGGTCGAAGGACCTCGTCAACCGGGGCAGTTGCCAATTGCTCCGGATGCGGATTCGCTGCTGTACCGCGATGATCAGCATCAGCTCGAGTTCGGTATCAGGCAGCGAATCAGTGTTGGCCCGGTCAGGGTGGTCCTCTCCCCGGTATATCAGGTCAGGAGTCGCGAACCCAGCCGGTACCTGGCCCAGACGCGTCCGTCGATGCAAGGTGCGGACGCGTACCGCGCCACAGGTGGTGCTTTGAACGCCGAAGTATCCGCCTACGACGGTCGGGTCGGTGTCGGCGGGCTGGTACGGTGGGACGAAGTCCGGCGGCTCGACTGGTGGGAGGAACCGACCTGGGCGACCAGAGTGCGCGCCTGGTGGTCGGGACGATTGTCGGGGCATGTTGCATTCGCCCAGGTCCGCAGGCGCGCGGACGTCGATGGCTCGCCGCTGCTGCTGGGTGGTGGCGCTGGTCCTCTGCTCGGCCAACTGGCGCCGGAACGAACTCGCGAGGCGGAAATCGGTGCCCGGTTTCGAGCACCATCCGGACGCTTGGAGATAGGGGCGGTAGGCTTTTCGCAGCGAACAACGGATGGATGGGGCATGCTGTTGTCGCCGCCTTCGGGCGGAATCCTCCCGTATCTCGACATGGTTGGTGCGGAAATCGCTAACCGGGGCCTGGAACTTGACGTGACGGCCTGGCTTCATCGCGGAACCGGGTGGGATGCACGGATCGGCGGCGTCGCAACCGTGCTCTCGACCAGGTTGGAGTCGAACGGAGAGGGGGTTCCGCCCTCCATCAGAAGCGATCTTTGCAGCTACCCGGGATCGCAGCCGTTCGCGCGTTGCGGGTGGTCAGTGCCGGATGTCGTTGACCTGAACCAGGACGGGCTGCTGACCGGTGACGAGTACGCCGCTGCCGGACCTTCGGAGCTAGGCCCGCGTGGCGGCCTGCTGCCGAGCCGAACGATCGGTATGTGGTTCGACGTTGCTCGGGTTCGGGAATCCGCTCGAGTCTCTCTCATTGGCCATTTCGATTATCAGGGAGGACACTGGACCGATAGCTATGTGGGCTCGACGCAGTGCTTTTTGTTTCGCTGTCGGCAGATGAACGATCCAGCCTCGTCGATCCAGGAGCAGGCTGCCGGGTTCACCCAGCCTCAAGCTTACTTTCTGCGCGATGCTTCTTTCGGTCGGATGCGGGAGTTGACACTCTCGTGGCAGACGGCTGGTGGCTTGGCGCGTCGGTTCGGCGCGGATCGCGTGGGAATCAGCCTGACGGCGCGCAACCTGTTTGCCGTCTCATCCTACTCGTTCTGGGATCCCGAAGTCCGATCCTACGGCCATGAGTTTGCCCCGCTCGACCCTACACCGTGGCCCCTTGCCCGGGCCTTCACGGTCAAACTGTCGGCTGACTGGTAGGTGGGTGATGTTGTGGATGGAGCAGCATGGATCGCTGCTCCATCCACCCATGATCAGATGCAACGCTCGCTGACGACCGCCCCTTCGATCACCACACCACAGACCCGAGTCTGGTACTCGAATGGGTCACCGTCGAACAACGCCACGTCGCCATCTTTTCCGGCTTCGAGCGAGCCTGCCCGGCTGGCGATGCCAAGAATCTGTGCCGCACCAAGCGTGATGGTATTGAGCGCTTCCTGGAACGACAGACCGTACCCTGCCGCGATGGCCGCCTCGAACAACACCACCCGCGTCTTCGGCACGTAGCCCTCGAAGCCGCTCTGCAACGCCACCGGAATCCCCGCGTCACGCAGCAGCTTGGCCGTCTCGAATGTCGCATGCTGCAGCGACCCGCCGTGCCGTGCCATGGTCGGATGGATGATCACCGGTACGCCGGCCGCCTTGATCTCATCGATCACCAGATACGACTCGGCCGCTCCGTCCAGGACCAGCGGAAAGCCGAACTCCTTCTGGAGGCGGAGCGCAGCAAGGATCTCGCTGACTTTGTGGGCGGTGACGAGGCCCTTGACCTTGCCCTCGATCAGGTCGGCCAGGATCTCGAGCTTGAGGTCGCGGGTGACCGGCTTGTCGGCCGTGGCGCTCTTCCGATTCCGGGCGTACTCCTGTCCCTTGATCAACTCGGATCGGAGCAGCGCCATCCCCTTGCTGCGCGTGCCCGGCCGGCCGGCAAAGTTCTGGTTCACCTCCGGCCCTAACGTCATCGCAACCATGGTGACCGAGTCGACCAGCGCCTCGCCCACGTTGCGGCCGCGGGTCTTCACGATCATGGTCTGGCCGCTCATCAGGGCGCCGGGGCCGTGACCGGTGTGCAGCGTGGTGACACCCATGGTGCGCAGGTACTCGACCAGCGCTTCCTCCGCATTGTAGGCGTCGAAGGCACGGAGTTCGGGCTGGATCGCGTTGGTGCGATCGAGCTGGTCCTGGTCGTGCGGCTGGTTGAGGTAGCCCGCCAGGCCGACCACGGTATGCGCGTCAATCAGGCCAGGGGTGACAACTTTGGCCGAGAGGGTTCGGTAGCCGCTGGGAATGGAGACACTCGCAGCGGGCCCGACCCGCTCGATCTTGCCGTTCCGGCCGATCAGCACGACGCCATCCTGAATCGGGGCGCCGGCCATGGTGTGTACCGTTTCGCCGCGTACCGCCACCTGAGCAAGAGCGGCCGGTGCTACGAGGGTCGACAGCGTGACCGCGCAAAGAAGAGAGTTGCGCATCAGTCGTGATCCTCGTGGATGTGGAGGAGGCTGCCGGCGGAGTTGGAGCCGCGGCCCCCATAGGCAGAGACGCGATCTTTCGGATCGGACAGATCGAAGACCTTGTTGCCCAGTACCCAGGTCTGCTCGACGTGGCTGTAGACGGACAGCGGGTCGCCCGAGAGGATGATGAAGTCGGCGTCCTTGCCCCGTTCGAGGCTGCCGACTCGCTTGTCCAGGTCGAGCATCATGGCGCCGGCCAGGGTCATGGCGTAGAGCGCCTTGGTACGCGGCATCCCGGCCCGCACAGCGAGCCCGGCCGAGCGCAGGAAGAAGCGGGAATCGGTAATGCCGTCGTCGGTGTGGAAGCCCACCAATCCTCCGGCGCTGTCGATGGCAAACGGGGTGGTGAGGCTCATGCCGACCGCTTCGAGCTTGCCGCCCGGGGCGTCGATCATGATCACCGAGGCCGGGACTTTGGCTTCAGCGATTTCCTTGGCCACCTTCCAACCCTCGCTCACGTGCTGCAGGACCACTCGGAAGCCGAACTCCCTCTGCAGCCGGAGCACGGTGAGGATGTCGTCGTGGCGGTGAGTGTGGAAGTGGACCATCCGCCGCCCGTCCAGCACGTCCGCAATGGTCTCGAGTTCCAGATCGCGGCGCGGCCGCTTGCTGGAGTCGCTGCCGGCCGCGCGGATCTTGTCGCGATATTCCTGCGCAGCAACGAACTTGGCGCGTACCAGCGCAGCTGCCTTGGCCCGGGTACCCGGCGCCGGCGCCACACCGCGCGGGTTGGTGCCGTTGGCCATCTTGAGCCCGCCGCAGATCTCGTTGATCGGGTCGCTGCAGTAGAGCAGGTCGGTAATGACTCTGCCGTGCTTGAGCTTGAGGTAGGCCGTCTGGCCGCTGATCAGGAGACCTGAGCCCGGCATCACGTTGATGGTCGTGAGGCCGCCGGCGCGAGCCCGCTGGAAGCCGGGGTCGGCGGCGTCGATCGCATCGAGGATACGGACGTCGGAATGCAGGCTCGAGGAGCGGTCGCCGCCGTCGCCGCTGCCCAGGTGCGAATGGGTGTCGACCAACCCGGGCATGATCACCTTGCCCGAGACGTCGACCACCTCGGCGCCCGAGGGGATGGAGACGGAACCAGCTGCCCCGACGGCAGTGATTCGGCCGCCCTGGACGACCAGAACCCCGTTCGGGATTTCGGGCCCGGCAATCGGGATGATATGGGCGCCTCGAAACGCCCGGGGGCGGTCCTGGGCGTCGAGGGTTCCGAGACCGAACACGGTCGCGAGAGCCAGCACGCTAGTAAGTGGTCGGATCATGATGTCCTGACGCAATGGATGCCCGCAGCAAGGGCCGCAGACTGATGGAGACGGGGTGGCGCAGAGGCCAGCGGACGTTGTGACGAGGGTAGCTTGCTCGATGGACACTCCGCTGTCAAGACGAAATCGCGGGGTCGTCGCGCCTGGAAAACCGCCAGCCGCGGGTAGATTCCAGAACCGATCTTCACGGAGTCGTCGATGTCGTTGCCTGTTTCCGGTCGTTTGCTGGCCGTACTTGCGGTTGCTGTGCTAACCTCGACTCCGGCCTGGGCTCAGCCCGCCGTGCGAGTCCGGGACCTCGGCGTCACGTTACCGGGCACGCCCGGCCCGCTGAACGCGATTACCGATGTCGCGGGTGTCGCCGTCGGGCACACCACCATCATCGAAGGGTCGGGCCGCCTGGTCCGTGGCAAAGGGCCGGTCCGCACCGGCGTGACCGCGATTCTTCCGCGCGGCCAGGCGGGCCCCGACAGTACGTTCGCGTCCTGGTATCGCTTGAACGGCAACGGCGAGATGACCGGGGTTGCCTGGCTGGAGGAGTCGGGCATTCTCGACACCCCGATTCTGATTACCAATACCCACAGCGTCGGCGTCGTGCGCGACGCGACCATCGAGTGGATGCTGGGCAACCGGCCCGGCTTTTCTTTTGCGCTTCCCGTGGTGGCCGAAACGTCCGACGGCCTGCTCAACGACATGAACGGGTTCCATGTGCAGCGGTCCCATGTGCTTAGTGCGCTCGATGCGGCGCGAAGCGGGCCGGTGGCCGAAGGGAATGTCGGTGGCGGGACCGGGATGATCTGTCACGGGTTCAAGGCGGGGATCGGCACGTCGTCGCGCGTCGTCCGGGTGGCCGGGTCTGCCTACACGCTCGGCGTGCTGACACAATGCAACTACGGTGCTCGGCCGCGGTTCCGAGTCGATGGTGTGCCGGTGGGTGAGGCGATTCCCAACTCCGAACTCGGTATCTGCTTTACGCTCAAGCCCGATTCCACCACGCGGTTCGCGGGGCGTATTCCGGAGTGCGGGGCTACCGGCTCGACCAGGCCGGGGATGCCCGGGCCGCTCGACGACGGGGCCGGGTCGATCATCGTCGTCGTGGCGACCGATGCGCCGCTACTTCCGCACCAACTGCAACGGCTCACGCGCCGAGTCGCGCTTGCGATCGGGCGGATGGGTGGCCTGGGGGAGAACTCGTCGGGCGATATCTTCCTGGCCTTCTCGACCGCCAACCGGGCCATCGGTCGCGACGACTCGCTGGTGGCGCTGCAAATGGTGCCTAACGCCTTGATGAACCCGCTCTTCGAGGCTACCGTCCAGGCCACCGAAGAGTCGATCCTCAACGCGATGGTCGCGGCCGAGACGATGATCGGGGTCGATGGCGTCCGGGTGCCGGAACTGCCCCACGACCGGCTCCGCGAAATCATGACGGCAGCCGGCCGACGCCGCTGAGCGGTTCGAACCGGCTGTCGTAACGCTCGCTCTGTGTTCGGTCAGCCTGGCGCCTCCGCCACCAGGCGCATGATTTCCGCGCCCGCTGCCAGATCGTCGAGCCGGCCGAAATGCTGCAATCGCAACCGGCCGGCGCGGTCGATCAGCATCAGGGTCGGTGTACCCTGCATTCCGTACCGCTGCATCGTAGCGGGAATCGGATTGCCGGGCACGGACAGGTCGACCCCCACGGGGTGGGTAATGCGGTACTCGTGCAGAAAGGCCTCCAGCCCCACCGGCTGCATGGCGGCATGATGCTCGAAAACCGTGTGGAGGCCCACCACCGCCACGCCCTCAGCCGAGAAGAGACGATGGATCCGCTCGGCCTGCGGGACACCGTGGCTGACGCACCCCGGACAGAGCATCTGGAAGGCATGGAGCACGACGACCTTGCCGCGGAGGGCGGCAAGGTCGAGCGCAGTCGACGTGTTGAACCACTGGCTGACCTGCCAGTCGGGGGCCGCGGCGTAGGCCGACATCGATTACTTCAGATCTGCCAGCGCCGCCCCGAAGTTGATATGGAAGGGCGTCCCATCGATCACGAGGGCCGGTACCGACTTGATCCCGAGCCCCTCAGCCTCGGCGACCCGGTTCTTCTGCTCACCCAGATGGACGACTTCGACGTCGTAACGGGCGGGATCCAGGGCGCTGACGAACTGCTGCTCGGCGGACACGCAGACGGGGCATCCGGCATGAAAGAACTGGGCCTTGCTCATGACGACCTCCTGAGAGTTTATTTATGTATCGACTAAATACATTATAAGTATAGAGTCGATACATTGTGATCGTCAAGAAGGGAGCGACCCGACTACCCATGAACAGCTCTCTATTGCTGCTCGAACGACTCGGCGCGCTGATCCACCAATCGACGCGCGATGATGCAGCCCGCCACGGCCTGCTACCGATCCACGTCCAGGTGCTGGGGTACCTGGCGCGGGCCAATCGGTACAGCGACATCCCGATCGCCATCGCCGAGTATTTCGGCCTGACGCGCGGCACCGTGTCGCAGTCCCTGGCCGTGCTGGAGCGGAAAGGCCTGGTGGAGAAAGGCCCGGATGAACGTCACGGCCGCCGCGTCCGGCTGACGCTCACATCGGCCGGCCGCGCCATTCTGGAGGACAGCTGGACCCAGCAGCTGGAAACGGAACTGGCCGCGACTCCGGTGCCGGCCGGACAACTCGAAGCCACCCTTCGGAGCCTGCTGACCGGTTTGCAGCGGCGCAATGGTCAGCGCCCCTTCGGCGTCTGCTTCCGTTGCGCGCACTTCCTGCGCGAACCCGACGGCAGCCGTTGCGGGCTGACCCGCGAGCCCCTGGCCGAGGAACAGACGGAGCGCCTCTGCCGGGAATGGACGCAGCCAGCCGCGCAGAGTGCGTCGCACCGATGACCGACGACTTCGCCTCACCGCCCTGTTACGCCCGGGAGTTCGAGCATCTCCTGTTCGGCGGTCCGCCCCCGCCGGACCCGCTGCTCGTCCGGACCATTGCCGAGCACCTGACACAGGTCCGAGGGCGGATTGCCGCTGCCTGCGCACGAGCCGGCCGCGCCCCGGCGTCGGTCCGCCTATTGCCGGTATCGAAGACCATCCCGGCTGAGCGGCTGCGCGCAGCCGTGGTTGCGGGCTGCACCGAACTCGGCGAGAACATCGTCCAGGAAGCAGAACGGAAAGCACGGGAACTGGCGGATCTGTCGCCGCGGTGGGTCATCATCGGCCATCTGCAACGCAACAAGGCCGGAGCCGTGGCGCGCTTTGCCGGCGAGTTCCAGGCACTTGACCGGCTGCGGCTCGCCGACACCCTGCAACGCCGGCTCGAGCTCGAAGACCGGACGCTGGACGTCCTGGTCCAGGTCAACACCTCGGGCGAACCGAGCAAATTCGGCGTGGCGCCGGAGGCGGCCTTGCCGTTGCTGCGCATGCTTCCCTCGTACTCGAGGTTGCGGGTGCGCGGGTTGATGACGCTGGCCGTGTTTTCTGCGGATCAGGATCGGGTACGGGACTGCTTTCGCCGCCTTCGTGGGCTCCGCGACCGCCTCCGGGATGCCGCCATCGATGGCGTTGCTCTGGACGAGCTTTCGATGGGCATGTCGGGGGATTTCGAGATTGCTGTCGAGGAGGGTGCCACCACGGTTCGCGTCGGCCAGGCGATCTTCGGACCGCGTGCGTTGCCGGATTCCCACTACTGGCCGGATACCTGACTCGCCCCGCCATTCGGCTGCGGCGTCTCACGTCGTCGGTGGTTGACTTCGAATGCCGTCACGCGCACTTTCAATAAGATATATTTAAAATAGATCTTATCGCGGCGCCCGGAGGGGATTGTCGATGTCCGCCACAGCACTCTGCACCGAGGACGAGATCACTCGTCTGGTTCACGATTTTTACGCCCGGGTCCGGGACGACGAGGCGCTTGGGCCCATCTTTGACGCTCACGTCGACGACTGGGACCGGCATCTGGGCGTCATGGTGGACTTCTGGTCCGCCCTTCTGCTGCGCACTGGCCGGTTCGCGGGCACGCCGATGCCGAAGCATGCGGCGCTCCCGGGCCTGACCGCCGAGCTGTTCCAGCACTGGGTGGCGCTCTTTCGCGAGACGACTGCTGCACAACCCAACCCGGCTTTGGCGCGGCTGGCCTCATCCCTGGCCGAACGGATCGCCCAGAGCCTGTGGATGGGGTATCAGGCGCGCCGCCGCCCGGGAGGGATCCCTTCGACACTGGTCTACGACTGACCGGTTGGTGACCCGCGTATGCGCCTGACCGCGATGACCGATTTCTCACTGCGTCTGCTGATGTACGTCGCGCAGCGACCGGAGCGGCTTTGTACCATTGCGGAGATCGCCCGGGCATACGGCATCTCCGAAGCGCACCTGATGAAGGTGACGCACCGGCTGGGCCGCCAGCGATGGATCGAAACCGTGCGCGGCAAGGGCGGCGGCATGCGGCTCGGCGCGGCGCCCGGCGCCATCAACCTGGGCGCCGTGGTGCGCAGCGTCGAGCCCGATTTCGACTTGGTGGAATGCTGGGGGAGCGACAACCGGTGTACCCTGACGGGGCATTGTCGCCTCGCCGGCGTGCTCGACGGCGCGATGCAGGGCTTCCTGACTCACCTGGACGGATTTACCCTCGCCGACCTGCTGTCCGGCGGGGGCCCGTCCCCATCGCCGGGGCAACGCGTTCGCCTGGAGCGGCGTCGGGCGTCGTGAACCGCGACCTTCCCGTCACTCTCCACCCGCTTGCGGCCATCGCCCTTGCGAAGGGGATGTTCCACCTGCGCTGGTAGCCCCGAGCACCATGACGCTCGCTGAGTTCTCCCTCGCCCTCCGTACCGCGCACGTGAGCCTGGCCCTGACGAGCGGCGCCCTGTTCGTCTGTCACAGCATCGGCACGCTGTTCGGAGCTGATCTGTTATGGCGTGTGATCCTCACGGCACGGGCTCGTCAGCCGCTCGGTCCGATGCTGCTCATCTTTCGGTAGCCCGCACAACGCGAGGCGGTGTCAGCCCTCTCCGGAGAATGCTTGATGGACAGCAGGGATAGGGTGCGGGGGAGCTTGCGCGGGAGGGTACCTTGGGTTGGGGTGCTCACTCGGCCATACGGGGGATTCGGACCCTCGACTCTCAGTAGCGGATGATGGAATCGACGAGGCGATTGCCGGTGCCGTTCGATCGGGTCCGGCGGCGGATAGGCCGCGGGCATCTGGTGCCGGACCTGGCGGCAAGTTCAGGCGGTGGGTTCCTCCGGCTGCCGGGGCTCAAACGCGTGTCATTCGGGATGATCGGATTCCTGGGTCCGCCCGTGACGACGGCAGAGATCTTGGAGCGGTGGCGGGAGTCGGGGACGGTACCGCTTCCGGATGAGGAAGCCGCTGGTGCTATCGATGGGTATCTCCGACAGGTCCAGGCATTCAAGGTGGGGATGATTGTAGAAATCAGCTATGGGCCAGGCGGGTTCGTGCTGACAATGGTGGCGAGGACGCCCAGGGCTGACAAGCCGTTTCCGCTGTGAGGCAGCGCAGTGGATCGAGCGCCTTCCAGCGCCGTGATTTCCGCCTTGAGGTCGCCAGGTGCATCGGACAACCAAACGCTTGTTTGGGTCGTCCGTAAGCCGTACATTCCGGCTCGGCGGAGGCCCGAATGACGACGACTATCACACGCAAAGAAGAGTTACTACTGGCGGCCGGCGCCCTGTTCAGTCGCCGAGGGTACCACGGGACCACCGTGCGCGACCTGGCCCGCGAACTCGACGTCCAGGGTGGCAGTCTCTACGCCCATATCGAATCCAAAGAAGACCTGCTTTGGCAGATCGTCGACCGGATTGCCGCCCGCTTCCAGCGCTCGGCCGATGCTGTGATCGACGAGCCCGATCCGGCGCGGCGGCTGGCCGGGCTGATCCGGGCGCATCTGGAAACGGTCGCGGCCGAGCTGCATTTCGCGACGGTGTTCTTCAACGAGTGGCAGTGCCTGTCGGACCAGCGTCTTCGTGAGATTACCCGCCGCCGCGATGCGTACGAAGCGCTCTTTCGCCGTACCATCGATGAAGGGCTGAGCACGGGCGCGTTCCGGGTGCCGGACCCCAAGCTCGCCGCGATCTACGTGCTCTCGGTGCTCAACTGGAGCTATCAGTGGTTCAAGCCGGCCGCCTCGCTCAGTATCGACGAGGTGGCCGATCATTTTGCCGCGCTCACCTTCCGGGCGCTTGGTGCAGATCACGCGGCCTGATGCCGCGGCGGTTCGTCGCCCCGGGCGGCGGGTTCGTCATTGCGAGGAGTGATCGGTGCGTACGCTGACTTCTTATGCGCAGGGACAGTGGGTCCGGGGAACCGGGAAAGCCGCGACCCTGGTCCACGCGGTGACCGGCGAACCGGTTGCCGAGGCCTCGAGCGAAGGGCTCGATTTCAAGACGATGCTCGAATACGGCCGCCGAGTCGGCGGGCCGGTGCTGCGCAAGATGACGTTCCACGAACGCGCCCGGATGCTCAAGGCCCTGGCGCAGTATCTGATGGAACGGAAGGAAGAGTTCTACGAAATTTCCAAGGCCACCGGTGCCACCCGGAACGATTCCTGGGTCGACATCGAAGGTGGTTTCGGCACGCTCTTTACCTTTGCGAGCAAAGGGCGTCGTGAGCTGCCCGACGAGACCTTCTACATCGATGGTGATCTCGAGCCCCTCTCCAAGGGCGGCACCTTCGTCGGCCGGCATATTGCCGTGCCGCTCGAAGGCGTGGCAGTACACATCAATGCTTACAACTTCCCCGTCTGGGGCATGCTGGAAAAGTTAGGGCCGACCTTCCTGGGTGGCATGCCATCCATCGTCAAGCCGGCGACCGCGACGAGCTTCCTGACCGAAGCGGTGGTCCGCGCCATGATCGAGTCGAAGCTGCTGCCGGAAGGGGCGCTGCAGCTGATCGTCGGCGGCGTGGGTGACCTGTTCGAGCACCTCACCCTCCAGGATGTGGTGACTTTTACCGGCTCTGCCACGACCGGACGCAAGCTGCGCGCACACCCCAAGATCATCGAGGAGTCGATTCGCTTCAACATGGAAGCGGACTCGCTCAACTTCTGCATGCTGGGCCCGTCCGACGAACCCGGCACGCCCGAGTTCGACCTCTTCATCAAAGAGGTGGCGCGCGAGATGACGCTCAAAGCCGGGCAGCGCTGTACCGCCATCCGCCGGACCTTCGTACCCGAGCCGCTGGTCGGCGCCGTGGTCGAAGCGTTAGGCAAGCGGCTCGGTGGTGCGGTGCTGGGCGATCCGTCGGTCGACGGTGTCCGAATGGGCCCCCTCGCAACCAAGGGGCAGGTGGCCGAAGTTCGGAAGAACGTGGAGTTACTCAAGTCGTCAGCGACCATTGCCTACGGAAGCCTCGACGACTTTGCCGTCAAGGGTGCCGACAAGGAGAAGGGCGCCTTCTTTGCCCCGGTGCTGCTGCACTGCGCCGACCCGCTCGGCAGCGCCCACGTGCACGACGTCGAAGCCTTCGGCCCCGTCAACACGGTGATGGGGTATCGCAACCTCGACGAAGCGATCGAACTCACCAAGCGCGGGAAGGGCAGTCTGGTCGGCTCGCTCTTTACCGCCGACAATCGCGTGGCGCGTGAGCTGGTGCTCGGCACCGCCGCGTACCACGGCCGTTTGCTGGTCGCTAACCGCCACTCGGCCGGCGAGTCGACCGGCCACGGTTCACCGATGCCGCATCTGATTCACGGCGGTCCGGGGCGCGCGGGTGGTGGCGAGGAGATGGGCGGGATCCGTGGTGTGATGCACTATCTCCAACGGACCGCGATCCAGGGGTCGCCGGAGACGCTGACGCAGATTACCAACCTCTGGATGAAGGGCGCCGATACCCCGACCGACGTCGCGCATCCCTTCTCCAAGTACTTCGACGACATCAAAGTCGGCGACACGCTCTTCACCCATCGCCGCACCGTCACCGAAGCCGATGTGGTGAATTTCGCGGGCATCTCGGGCGACTACTTCTACGCCCATACCGACGAGATCGCCGCGCAGGAGTCGCCGCTGTTCGGGAAGCGGGTGGCGCACGGGTACTTCGTGCTCTCCGCAGCTGCCGGGTTGTTCGTCTATCCGCCCAAGGGCCCGGTGCTGGCCAACTACGGCCTCGAGCGGCTCCGCTTCACCAAGCCCGTTTACCCGGGCGACACGATCGCGGTCCGCTTCACGGCCAAGCAGAAGACCCTGAAGGAGACGCCGGTCGATGGCGTGCCGCAGGGTGTAGTGGAATGGGATGTGGAGGTGACCAACCAGGACAAGGAGATCTGTGCCGTCTACTCGATCCTGACACTGGTGGAGCGCCGACCGACCGGCTGAGGAGTGGCACGCTGATCGTCAGAAGTCGATTACGATCTCATGATCGCGCCGCTCGGCCAATGCCCAGCGGCGCGATATTTTCGTAGAGGTTCGATGAAGTAATTGGTGGCCGTCATCCCGTACCGCGCCGCCAACGAATCGACCTCGAGCGGTCAGAGGAGCGTTCGAGCCCGTGCCCGAGTCGGAGCGTAGGCGTCTCCTTGAAAAACCGGCAGCTCAGAGATGTATCGGATCATCTCACGGTTTGCCCGAACCCTGGGATTGTCCAGCAGCAAGTCCCCGATCCACGGACTGATCCACTTCGTCAACCCCGTGACAATGAGCCACAGGGCTTCGTCGGGCGTATCGAGATCGCGGGCAAGCATTTCCTTGAACGGCTGCTCGAGCAGGATCGGATCGGCGTCGCCCAACCGGGTAAAGAAATCCTTGGTGAAGAGATAGCGGTCCGAAGCGCCGACATCGAAACGTTGGTAATGAGCCGAGTCGAGCCCCTGAAACCATCCTACTTTGGAACCCAATCGGAGCCCATAGACCTGCCGATAGACCGGCGGACAATTGCCCGAACAGAGGTCCATGGGTTTTTCGGGATCGCCGAACCGGAGGTGAAATACCGTGGCCTGCTCGCCAGGCACGTTGAGAATCAGGTTGATGGGCTGAGCCTTGTCGAGATGCTGCGAAGCGACGAAGGCCGTCACTTCCGGCGGCACGGACTTCGATTCCGGCCCGACGGGCATTCCGCACGCCGCGAGCAGGACTCCCAAGCTGATGGCGACCCTGGCCATGACTGTCTCCGCGAAAATCTCGTAGGACTAATGCTCCCTCCAGTCGGACGGCTTGTCAACCGACCGACCGTCGCATCCCGCCCTCCCGCCTCAGTTCCTTGGCAGGGGGACTCCATGGAGCGTGAAGGGTCCCGGGTCCTGCGTCGAGTCCGCCATGAGCTGAAGCTTGCCTTCGACGATCCAGGCCAGGCCGCGAGCCACGGTCGCTGCGGGGGTGGCGGGCAGGCCGCTCTTGATCGGGGTGACGGTGGCGCGGGGGAACTCGGGGCCGTGTACCTCGATGACACTCAGCCTCCCGACGTTCTCCGCCAGGAGCAACCGATGGTTGCCGAGTGCCCGCATCCCGTCGGGAAACTCCAGCGGTGTGGAGAGTTCGACATCGGTGATCCTGGCCGCCTTGCCGTCGTCGCCGAGATCGAGCCGGAGCAGCTTGCCGGTGTTGAGACCGTTGACGTAGAGCACGGTGGGGTCGCCGAATGCCAAGCCATCGGCAGTGGCGAGGAGGGAGTCCTGGGCCGCGAGCTCGAGTTCGGCCGCCCCCGGCTTGAGCATGAACACCGCGCCTTGCCGAGTGTCGGCCACGTAGGCGGTGCCGTCCGCTCCGACCGCGATGTCATTGCAGAGCGAGCCGTCGCCGCCCGGAAGGGGATAGGTGCCCTTGATCGCGGCGCCGTCCAGCCCGAACGCCATGAGCGCCGTAGCCTCGCCGGTCCCGGCGAGGCGGTTGGAACAGACCCAGAGGGTTTGGGACGCCTCGTCGGCGTACACACCAAGCACGGCGTTGAGCCCGCCGGTGCCCGGTGCGATCCATTCGACCGCGGTGGTGGAGCCCGGCGCGATCCGGAGCACGTTGTTCTGCCCCAGGCTACCCACGATCAGAGTGCCGTCGCTGGTGGACGTGATGCTCTCGGGGAAGACCCGGGTGCCCGGCAGCACGATCTCCATGCTTTCAGCCGGGGCGCGGGTGCATCCGGCGCTCACTCCGAGCGCAAGGAGCAGGGTCGATGCGAAGAGCGGTCGACGTGTCATGACGCAGTGGCTCGAGATGGAGGGGAGGGGGACTCGGGTGGCGCGGGCCATCAAAGGAATGGCCGCGATCGATCGTTGTGTCCGTTTGAATATAACGATACGAAAGATAAGAACGATGATCTAGTCTTCTGCGATACCGAAGTGTCGTCCGAAGACTGTCTCGTCACCCCTCCACTCAGGAGACATCTTCGCAGCATCGAACCGTTTACTTCAAGCCTAGCTTCTTGCCGGCCGAGAGCAGTTCGATGGATTCGCGAATGCGTCGCTCCCGCGTCTCAGGTCGCTTGGCCGTGTGAATCCAGACGACAAAATCACGCTGTTGTCTGGCTGCAAGTGTTTGAAAGAACTTCCAGGCACTGGGGCGGGTCTTGAATGCCGTGACGATGTATGTCGGGAGCTCGGGGATCTTCGGTTTTGCCGCATAACGGTTCGCAGTGGGAGCCGCCGCAAGGCCTGGCTCAGCGAGCAGGCCAGTGGCCTGTAGTTCTTTCCAACGCTTCCGGTTGAGATCAGACCATTTACTTGTCGGCTTGCGCGGTGTCACCTTGATCGCGTAACGGCTCTCGTCCAGGCGTTTGACCAGGCTGTCGATCCACCCGAAACAGAGCGCCTCGCGCACGAGGTCTTCATAGGTCATCGACTCGACGCCGGTATGTTGCTTATGGCGGACCAGCCAGATGCCGGGACTCGATGTATGGTACTTCGCAAGCCACTTCCGCCACGCTCCCCGCGTTCTTACGTCCAGCGTGTTCAGGGTCGTCGCCATAGTACCCTCTCGTTATGCCGACTGACAAAGCCGAGTCACCCTCGTTCACGGCCTTCGCGTGAGCGAGCGGCCTTAAAGCGGGACCCGCTGCAGGTGCGCAGCGATCCGTTGCTGCACGTCGTCCGGCATGACGTCGAGCGTGGCATGCCGGGTCCATTCCATTCGCACACGAGCAGCCGTCTCCCGCGCGGCTTCGACCACGGGGCGTTCGGGTATGCCGGCTCTGGCCGCAAACCGAGCGAAGGTGTCCAGGTCGATCGCTTGCATGTCCTTGACCCCACCGAGGCTCAGGGCCAGCTGAGTGTCTTGGTCGAGATACGCCACGGTCGGGACCAGGTCGTAGGCAGGCGCCAGCTTCGCGCTGATACCATCCTCGTAGATGAGCGACCAGTTCTTGAGGTGCATGTCGGCATTGCCGATTAGCACGGAGAACGCCAGCCGCCGCGCGAATTCCACCACGCTCTCGAGCCCCGCCTCCGCCCACAACACGCGCGCGATGTCCTCCGAGCTGGCGCGCTCGTACTTGCGGTCAGGGAATACCCCGAAGACCTGGGCGAAATCCTCGGTGTGCACTCGAACCTGGTCCTCGGTCCGATCGAAGCGCCGCACGGCGAGCGCGTTGCCCAATGTCGAGATCCCGCGTGGCAGGTTCGCCAGGTCGGCTCCTGATACGAGACGCACTTCCGGCACCGTGATCCCGACGGCTCGCGCCAGTTCCATCATCGCGAACTCTGCTTCGGGCACGGCGTCGTACCGCTGCGACGGCAGCTTCACGATCCAGGAGCCGC
Source organism: uncultured Gemmatimonas sp. (assembly GCA_964619465.1). Lineage (GTDB taxonomy): Bacteria > Gemmatimonadota > Gemmatimonadetes > Gemmatimonadales > GWC2-71-9 > SHZU01. The sequence goes on along the minus strand of CAZUES010000025.1, from coordinate 38,922 downwards.
CGATGCCGTTTGTCGGGATCGTCAGGCGGCCATCGGCTTCGAGCACGGCGGAGAACTTCAACTGGACGCCGGCCAGCGAGAATCGCAGTCGGCCGGATGGCGTTACGGTCGAGGCGTATTCGCCGTATGGCGGTGGCTCCGCACCATCGGGCGATCGGATCATGACGGCGCCGGGCAGATCCTTGCCCAGGAGCCACAGGAGGAAGAACTCCTGCTGCGGATTGACGTTGGCCTGACGCGCCAGGTACGCTCTGAGGTGACCCTCCGGTAAGAGATTCGAGAAGAAGGGGGGGACGCGCCGCCGCGTCGGACGGCTCGGCGTGGCGACGCCGTCGATCGTCTTGTACGAAAGGCTGAGAACCGGCCGAGCCGAATCGCTCCCGTACGCTTTATGAAAGGTGAAGAGCGACCGGTCGTCCGGCAGCAGGGTCAGCGTGCCGACATCACGCTCGTTGAGCAGCACGTCGAGGACTCTGACGGCGGGGGGTCGCGTCGCCCTGGTCATCGATCAGGCGGGTAGGCGGTATAGAAAGGCGGATTGTGCCTCGTCACCTTCCGTAAGTTTGCGCACCGCCGGCACCCAGGTTCGAGGTACGAGCATCACCTCCAGATCGAGTAGCCTCGCAAGCTCTACGAGGCTCGAAGTGCGGAGGTCCACCTTCCCTGCTTCGAGTCTGGAGAGGTGACTCTGAGGAATTCCCATCTGGGCCCCTAACGCAGCCTGACTGACACCCTTCGCTGCTCGCGCCTCAGCGAGAGTTCTGGTGATCTCTTGGACACTCTCTGATGGGCTTGATATATATTTTGACATATTTATTCACATATTAAATATGCTAAAATGTATTGACCTGGATTGATTGAGTCAATATTTATTAGTTATGATATATAACTAATAATGATAATATGTTATAATATATAACAGGCTGTTGGGTGAGGATTCAGCATTCTCGATGCAGGTTTGCAGGGAATGTCTGGCCACGTTCTTCATAACTCAGGCTCGCGAGACGACACGCAAACGGCGAAAGCGGGACGACTCCGTTAGTCGGACACGGTCGCCTCATCCCGTCGTTCGGGACATAATCGACAACAGCGGTCGCACGCATCCACCCCGGCATTCGATATCTTGTCCGGGGGGCGATTCATGAAGAGAGTCCAGGTGCAGGGCGCCATCGGGCACCTATGGCGCCCTGGCGAACGCCGTCCGAGGTCGTGTGCCAAGCCGACCGTAAGCCTCCTCGAGGGAAGAACCATGACTCCGCTCGCTCGGCAGATTGTCGCAAGCTTCGCTGGATTGTTCCTGGCTCTGGCGGCGGTTCCGCCGCGCCATCTGGGTGCTCAGACCCAGCCTAATCCGGTCGCCGAGTATTTCGCGACCAACGTCGACCGCGAGGACATGGTCCGGATCCCGATGCGCGACGGCAAGCACCTCAACGCCTCGCTCTTCTTCCCGAAGGACCGCCCTCGCGAGAAGCTGCCGACCATCCTGATCTTCTTCCCGTATCTGATCAACCCGGCCGGCATGCCCGAGAACCGACGCTTCCTGGAGGCCGGCTACGCGCTGGCGATCGTCAACGTCCGGGGTCGCTACTTCTCCGAGGGGGTCTACACCTACCTGGGCGGTTCCGGTCCGGATTCCTATGACGTCATCGACTGGATTTCGAAGCAACCCTGGTCCAACGGTAAAGTCGGTGCCTACGGCTGCTCATCGAGCGCCGAGGAACAGCATCGCATGAACGCGATGCACCATCCGGCGTTCGCGGCGGCGGTGCCGACGGGATCCGGCGCGGGGATCGGCAGGATTGGCCCCTACAACGAGAAGGGGAATCACTACCGGGGCGGCGTGTTCCAGAATTTCTGGCTCTCCTGGTATCACGCCGCGGGGTACAAGTACAAGCCGTCCTTTCCTGCCGAGCTGACGCGAGAGCAGATGCTCCGGCTCAACCGGTACTGGAGCCTCGATCCCCAGTCGATCCCGCGCGTGAGCTTCGACAGCGTGATCAACACCCTGCCGCTGAGCGACATTCCTCGCCGCATCGGTTCCGCGCCGAGCGATCTCGACGACTTCATGACCTGGCCGCTCAGCGATCCGCGGTGGCAGGCCATCGAGTTCGGCAACGAGGGCGACCGGAACGGCGCCCCGGCGCTCTACATCAACTCGTGGTACGACGTGTCGACCGGTCCCAACCTGGCGCTGTTCGAATACCAGACGAAGCACGCGGCCACGCAGCAAGCGCGCGACAACACTTTCATGATCGTGGCGCCCACCGCCCATTGCCAGATGGGACGGGTCGAGAGCGAGCGCTACGTCATCGGCGAACGCGAGGTGGGCGACGCCCGGTTCGACTATGGGAGCTTCATGATCCGCTGGTACGACCGCTGGCTCAAGGGGATCGACAACGGCATCGAGCGGGAGCCGAGGGTCCGCGTCTATGACTTGGGTGGCAAGGCCTGGAAGACCTATGATACCTGGCCCCCGGCAGGTGCGCGCCAGGTGACCTACTACCTCGACAGTGACGGCGGCGCCAACACCGCGGGCGGCAACGGCCGTCTGGTGCTCGCCCGCCCGAAGCGGGACGCCCGCGACGCCTATACCTATGACCCGATCAATCCGGCGCCGAGTCTGGGCGGGCAGGTGTGCTGCTTCAACGCGGCGGTGCCGGGGTCCTTCGATCAGTCGGCGATGCAGGCTCGGCCCGATGTGCTGGTCTACAGCTCCGAGCCGCTTCGCGCGCCGGTCGACGTGACCGGCCCGATCACGGTGACACTCTATCTTTCCTCGGATGTGAAGGACACCGATCTGATGGTGAAGCTGGTCGACGTCCATCCCGACGGGAAAGCCTATAACCTCGACGAGCAGGCGCTCCGGGTGCGCTGGCGCGAGGGCTGGGACGCGCCCGTCTTCATGGAACCCGACAAGGTATACAAGGTGACACTGCCGCCGCTCGTGACCAGTAACACGTTTCAGGCAGGGCATCGGATCCGGATATCGGTGACGAGCAGTTCATTCCCGGTTTACGAACGGAACCTCAACACCGGCGGGCCGAATTACAACGAGAAGGACCCGGTCGTTGCGCACAACGTGATCCACCACGGACCCGGCTACCCGTCGGCGGTCACCCTGACCGTAGTCCCTGCGCGGTAGACGCGCAGGGAATACATGCCGGGTACGGACGGGGTTCGGCCGAGTTACGGAGTGATCGATTTCTCCGCCATCAGCGCGGCGTGGTTGCCCTCCGAATCCTGAAAGAACGCCATCCAGAGCTCCGAAGTCGCGGTGCGATGGACCACGTGCGGTTCGCCGACGAACGGCACGCCGCGCCCTGCCAGCTCGGCATATGAGGCCTCGACATCGGGCACCCGGTAATAGAGGATCGAGCTGGGATGGTCGAACTCGGGCTTCTCGGCGCCCGAGAGCATCAGCCGCACGTCACCGCAGCGGAAGAAAGCCAGCCCGGTGAACTCGAACAGCAGGGGAAGTCCCAGTCGGTCTCGGTAAAAGACCGTGGCCCGATTGACGTCGTGGACCCGGATCGCGACTTGGCCGAGGGTCGCGTGCTGCAGATCGGCGGCCGGCATGAGATGCCTCCTGGCTTGGCGTGACGTGGTGGCGGGGGTACCGTTGAGAGTTCCGTTTACTCTTGATACTTAGCAAAGCTAACTATTCTCCGTGCCTCGGCAAGATCGCCCCCGACGACCGCCCCCCGCCCGCCTGCGTGCGACCGATCTCGCGATGCGGCTCCATTCGGCCGCCATCCATCTCCTTCGCCGGCTTCGGATCGAGGACGACGCGAGCGGCCTCACCGCTCCCAGGCTCTCCGCTTTGTCGGTGCTGGTTTTCGGTGGTGACTCCACGCTCGGCGACCTCGCCCGGGCCGAGCAGGTCAAGCCGCCGACCATGTCCCGGCTGGTGGCGGGCTTGGTGCGCGACGGATTGGCGGAGTCCACCCGTGACCCCAATGATCGGCGGGTGCAGCGGATCCGGGCCACATCGAAAGGGCGTGCGTTGCTGGAAGCCGGACGAGCCCGCCGGGTCGAGCGGCTCACCCAGGAGCTCCGGAGGCTTACGCCGAGAGATCAGCGAGCGTTGATCGACGCCTTGCCGGTCCTCGAGCGGATCACCCGCTCGAACGGGAAGGGGCGTCCGGCGGGCGCGCTACGCACGAGCCAGGCCTCCGGCGCCTGAACTCCGCGGTCGAGGCGCGGGGCGATCCGGTCCCGGTCGGCCCCGTCACACGTGCCGGGTTGACAGCTTTCCGGCTGCCTCGGACCTATTCGTCCCGCAGGACGCTCACGACATCGATTCGGGTCGCGCGCCGAGCGGGGATAAACGTGGCCACGGCGGCTACGACGATCAGGAGCGCGGTAACCACTGCGAGCGTGGCTGGGTCCGTCGGGCTCACCCCGAAGACCAGGCTGGCGACCGTCCGGCTCAGCAACATCGTGGCGATCAGGCCGATCACGACTCCGGTAGCTGCGAGCGCCATGCCCTCCCGCATCACCAGCCGGCGTACTCCGGCCGGCGCCGCGCCCAGCGCGAGCCGGATGCCCAGCTCCTTGGCCCGCTGCGCCACGCCGTAGCTGATCACGCCGTAGAGACCCAACACGGCCAGCGCCACCGCGGCGATCCCGAAGCTGACCAGCAGGATCGTGCTGAAACGCTGTTGTGCCACCGACTCGGCCATGACCTCGCGCATCGGCTCGATGTCGGTGATCGGCACCGTCGGGTCGATCCCGCGGACCGCCTCGCGAACCAGCATGGCGGCTCCCGCCTCCGCTCCTCCGGCTCTGCTTCGGACCACGAGCGTCATGGCCGGCGTGGCGAGCCGTGACAGCGGCAGATACATCATCGGCAGGGGCGGAGACATCATATCGCGGTGACGGACGTCGCCCACGATGCCTACGATCTCGAGGCTGCCGCCCATGAAACCTTGCACCCTCGCGCCGAGCGGGTCCTCACCGGGCCAATAGGCGCGGGCCATCGCCTCGCTGATGACAACGGTTGCTGCGGAGGAATCGCGGTCGCTCGGTTCGAAGAAGCGGCCGCGCACGAGGGGAATGCCCAGCGTCTGGAAGTACCGATCCGAGACCGCGGCGTAGAGCGCGTTCTGGCGCTGCCCCGGCTCGAGCGGCGGGCGTCCCGCGATCACGAGGCCGGTCGACTCCCACGCGCCGCTCAACGGCAAGGTGCTGACCACGGCAGCCTCCTCGACGCCGGGGCGGCCCGCGATCTCGTCGACGGTCTGCTGGTAAAAACGGCGCCAGCCGACACTCAGCCGGGCGAACTGGGTGAAGTCGCTCGTGGTGAGCGGCAGGAGCGGCTTGGCGGTAAGTACGCGATCCGAAGAAAAGCCCGGCTCCTGGTTCTGCAGGTTGCGGAGCGTCTGGGCCAGGAGGGCGGCGCCCGCCAGCAACACGACCGACACCGCGACCTGGAGCACCACGAGTCCGCTCCGCGCGCGGCGGCGACCCGGCCCCTCGCTGCCGCGGGCGCCGTCGCGGAGCAGCACGCTCCGGTCCGCGGCCCGCGTCTCCGCCGTCACCAGCGCACCGAGCACGATGCCGATCACCAGCACCAGGAGGACGAGCCCGGCAAGCAGCCGCCAGTCGAGCACGATGTCGTCGAGGCGGGGTAGTGCCACCGGCGCGAGCGCAAGCAGGGCGCGGCGCGCCACGATCGCGACCAGTACGCCAAGCCCGCCTCCCAGCGCGGCGAGCACAACGTTTTCGGTGACGAGCTGCCATGTCAGGCGGCCGCGCGGCGCGCCGACGGCCGCCCGTACCGCGATCTCGCGGCGGCGCGCTTCGGTCCGGGTGAGTAGGAGGCTCGAAACGTTGACGCAGGCGATCAGCAGCAGGAAGCCGACCGCGCCCAGGAGCATCAGCAGCGCCGGCCGCACCGGCGCCACGGCGGTCTCCAGGATCGGCGCGGCCTTCGCCGTCGCATCGACGTTGAAGTCCGGATACCGCTCCGTCAGCACGCGCATCACGAGCGCCAGGTCCGCGTTCACGGCTGCGAGGTCGAAGGCCGCTTTCGGCAATGCGACCACCGCGAGGTTCTGCGCGCCGCGAAATTGGAGCGCACCTGGCGTGACCGCGAGCGGCGCCCAGATGTCCGTCCGGTTGGCGAACTGGAACCCGGACGGCAGCTCGGCACCACGCGGGAAGTGGAAGCCGGGTGGCATTACGCCGATGACGGTTCTCACGTCGCCGTTGAGCTGGACGGTTCGTCCGAGCACCGCTGGATCGGCCCCGAAACGCCGCCGCCAGAGTCGGTCGCTGATGATCACGCCGTCACCCGCCTGCTCCTCCTCCGCCACGAACGTCCTGCCCAGCGCGGGCCGGACGCCCAGGATCTCGAAGAGCCCGGGGGAGACGTTGGCGCCCGCCAGCTGCTCGGGCTCGCCCTGCTCCGCGAGCGTGTAGTTCCAGTTCCGGAACGCGGCGACCCGCTCGAACGACCGGTTCTCCTGCCTGAGGTCGACGAAGTTGGCCAGGCTGAATGGCAGGTCGACCCCAGGCGCCCGGGCATCGCCGGTCCAGACCAGCAGTGCCCGCTCCGCGTTCGGATAGGGCAGCGGACGGACCAGGACGCCGTTCACGATGCTCAGGATCGCCGTCGTGGCGCCGACGCCAAGTGCCAGCGTCAGGACCGCGGCGGCGGTGAATCCCGGGGTGCGGCGGAAGCTGCGTAATGCGTAGCGGACGTCCTGTCCGACCTGATCCAGCCAGCGGAACGACCACATGTCACGTGTCTCCTCTTTGAGACGGGTCAGATTGCCGAGTCGCCAGCCGGCCTGGATACCGCCGTCGCGTTCGAGCTGGTCCCGGTGAAAGCGAAGCTCGTCCGCCAGCTCGGCGTCGAGCGCGTCGCGGCGGAATCGGTCGCGGAGCCGGGCCAGCCATTCGCGCATCTCAGTCGCTCCGCAGCACCGCGTTGGGGTCGGCACGCGTTGCCCGCAGCGTCGGTAGCGCGGTGGCGACGAGGGCGACCAGCACCAGCACGATGCCGACGCCGCCATAGACGACGGGGTCGCGCGCCGACTGCCGGAAGAGGAGCGGCTCCAGCCATCCGGAGAGCGTGAGCGCTAGAACCAGCCCAGCCGCCACCCCGGCGAGGGTAAGCGCGAGGGCACGCCGGAGCACCAGAGCGATCAGGTCCGATCGCTGCGCGCCGAGCGCCGTGCGGACGCCCAGCTCGTGCATCCGTTGCGCCACGTCGTAGCCCATCACCCCATACAGCCCGATCGCGGCCACCACGAGCGCCAACGCCCCGAACGTCAGGAACATCGCGGCACCCATGCGCCAGGAATGGTGGCGACGCTCGTACATGTCGCCCATCGCTTGCACGTAGAGATAGGACAGGCCCGGCAACTCACGCTGCAGAGCCCGCCGGATGCTTTCCGCCTCGGCGCGGGCATCGCCGCGGATGCGCAGCGCGAGCTGCCAGCCGCCCTCGTCGAGTTGCGCTTGCGGTAAGTAGTATCGGAGTGGTTGGTCTGCCATCGGGTCCTGCAGCGCATCTTCCGCTACGCCGATCACGGTGGTGCACGGCAGCGTCTCGGCCGGCCGATTCATCCAGCCCACCCGGATGCACTGACCTAGCGGGTCGCGGTTCTGCCACAGGGTCCGCGCCATGCTCGCGCTCACCACCACGACCGGCGGGCTCCCCGCCTGGTCGGCATCGGAAAATGCCCGGCCGCGGACGATGCGCGTCTTGACGACATCGAAATACCCGGGTGACGCGATCTGATAGTTGAAGCGGCCGAGGAGATGGACCGAGTCGATGCCCGGCACGGCGAGGGCGAACGTCGACGTCCCCTGCATCGGCACACTGGAGACCCACGCGGCGGCCTCGACGGCGGGGAGACGATGGGCCACCTCGAGGATGTGATCACGGATGGCGATGCGCTCGGCTGGGCTCGCGGCCGCGCCGCGACGTTCCCACGTCATCAGCAGCACCGGCTCGGGGTCGAAGCCGGCCGGCACGGCCTGGACGCGTACCAGGCTGCGGACGAAGAGGCCGGCGCCCACCAGCAGCAGGACGGAAAGCGCAGCTTGTGCCACCAGGAGCACCGATCGAGAGCGCGACCGGTCTGCCGGCCCCGCGCGGTTGCCCGCCATGAGGCGGCCGGCCGGTGCATCACGCTTAGCGAGCAAAACGGGAGCGACACCCGTGGCCGCGGCGGCCAGGAGCGCGGCGATGCTGGCAATGCCCAGGGTACGCCAGTCGGTCACCACCTCGAACGAGGTCGCGAACGGCAGGAACAGACGCCGAAGCCCGATGCCAGCCCACTGCGCGGCGATCAGGCCTGCGCCGCAGCCGAGCAGCGACAGCAGCAGGCTTTCGGTGAGCGATTGCCGGACCAGGCGTCCGCGGCTCACGCCGAGCGCCAGGCGTAACGCCAGCTCCCGACGTCGGCCGACCGCGCGCGCCAGATACAGGTTGGCGACGTTGGCGCAGGCGATGATCAGCACGATCGCGGCGACACCCGCGACCCAGAGCAGCGTGCGCATCTCGAGGCCCGCGTCAGGTCCGGCCGCCGTCTGGAGCGCCCCGGGGATCGCACGGGGATTGGCGCGCTCGGTCTGCGCGAAATTCGGATGCACCGCGCGCGCGGCGACTCGGCTCCGGGCGAACGCCGCGGTCAGATCCGCCGCCGCCTGGTCCCGGCTGATGCCCGGCTTGCGGCGGACCATCATCTCGGTCCAGTCCCAGTTGTAGTGATGGTAGTAGTCGGTCGGCGCGCCCCAGCCCTCGTGGACGGCGTAGGCCGTGATGGGAATGAAGACGGCCGGGTCGCGCGTCTGCGCCACGCCTACGAAGCCGGACGGCGCCACGCCGACGATCGTGTAGCGCGCCGAGCCGATCTGGATCGTTTCACCCAGCACGTTCCGCCCGCCGAGTTCCGCTTGCCAGAACCGGTGGCCCAGCACTGCCACGTCGGCACCCGCGGGTAGCGCGTCCTCGGTTGGCCCGAAGAACCGGCCCGCGGCCGGCTGCGCGTCGAAGAAACCGAAGAAGGACGCGCTCACACCATAGACCGGGTGCTCCCGCGCGTCTTCACCGCTTCCGATCGCGTGGCGCGCCGCTACGAACGCCGCGGATTCGGAAAAGGACGAGGTCCAGCGCTGCAGGTCGAGATAGCGGGTATAGGGAAAACTTACCGAGGTGATGGTGGCGTCGTTGCGACCGGTGAGCTGCAGATAGACCCGGTCCACCGTAGCCGGATCGCGCAGGTACGGGTAGGGCCGGAACATCAGCCGGTCGATCACCCCGAACATCGCGGCGTTGGCGCCGATGCCGAGCCCGAGCGTGAGGATGACGGTCGCCGCGAAGCCGGGCGAGCGGTGCAGGCCGCGCAGCGCGTACCGGATGTCTTGCATCAGGTCGTCGAGCCAGCGGATCGACCAGATATCGCGCGTCTCTTCCTTGAGCCTCGTCAGGTTCCCGAGCCTCCGGCCGGCCTGGACGTCGCCGTTGCGCTCGAGCTGGTCCCGGTGAAAGCGGAGCTCGTCCGCCAGCTCGGCGTCGAGCCGGTCGCGTCGGAGGCGATCGCCGAGCCGGGCCAGCCATTCCCGCATTTCACTCGCTCCGCAGCACGGCGTTGGGGTCCGCCTTGGTGGCGCGCCGCGCCGGCACCGCGCTCGCCAGCATCGCCACCAAGAGGAGGAGCAGCCCCACGGCGCCGTAGATGATCGGATCCCGCGCCGATTGGCGGAACAGCAGCGGCTCGACGAACCCCGCTGCGGCCAGCGCGAGCGCCAACCCGATCGCGGCGCCGGCGGCGGCGACCGTGACCGCCTGCGCCAGGACCAGCCGCATCACGTCGGGCGAACGCGCGCCGAGCGCGACTCGGATTCCCAGCTCGTGCATGCGCTGGTTGACGTTATAGGCAATCACCCCGTAGAGCCCGACGGCCGCCACCACCAGTGCCAGGACGCCGAACGCCACGAACATCGTGGCCCCGAGACGCCACGAGCGGCGTTGGCCATCGACCAGGCCTTCCAGCGGCCGTACGGTAACGTACGATTGACCCGGCATGACCTGCTGCAGTGCCCGCCGAACCGCTTCTTGCGAAGCTTCCGGGTTGTCCCGCATCCTGAGCAGCAGGGCAAACCCCTCGCCGGGCTGGCGTTGTTCGATCGGCAGGTAATAGTGGAAGCGCTGCACGCCAGCGAGGTTTCGCTGAACCATGTCTTCCGCGATGCCGACTACGGTCGAGCAGGGCATCGTGTCCGCGCCGATCCGGATGCACTCGCCCAGCGCTTCCTTGCCGGGCCAGAGGACGTCGGCCATGGCTTCGCTCACCACCACGATCGGTGGGGCGCCGGCGCGATCCTCCGCGCTGAACCCGCGGCCGCGGAGGATCCTGGTGCCCATGGCCTCGAAGTAGTCGGTGGTGGCAGACTGGTACGTGAAGTCCCCGAGTCGCCGGACCGAGTCGATCCCGGCGACGTGGAGGTCGGTGGACGACGTGCTGAAGAAGGGCACGGTGCTCACCCAGCTGGCGCGGTCGACGCCGGGTACGGTCTGAGCCTTCTCCAGCAGGATGCGGCTGAGGCGGGCCGAGCCACTGTCGTCGATGGCCATGCCGCGCATGTTGGTGACCGCCAGGAGGACCTTGTCGGCGTCGTAGCCCAGTCGCATCGACTTGACCCGGTCGAGGCTGCGCACGAACAGCCCGGCGCCGACCAGGAGGACGACGGTCATCGCTCCCTGCGCAACCAGAAGGACCGTCCGGGCTCGCGACCGGTGAGCGGTCCCGTCGCGGGTGCCCGTCTTGAGCGAGTCGACCAGGCTTCCGCGCCCGGCGAGCAGCGCCGGGGCCAGCCCGGTCAGGAGCGCCGTGGCAATGGCCACGGCCGCCGCCACGCCGAGCGTCCGCCAGTCGGTGAAGACGTCGAGCGCCGCTCCCTGGCCGGTGATCAGCATGCCGCGGATGGCGGCACCACCCCATTGCGCCACCAGGAGGCCGACGATCGCGCCGATTCCCGACAGCACCAGGCTTTCCGTCAGCGACTGCCGGAGCAGGCGGCCCCGGCTCACACCGAGCGCCAGGCGCACGGCCAGCTCCCGCTGCCTGCGGAAGGCCCGGGCCAGGAACAGATTGATCACATTGGCGCAGGCGATCAGCAGCACGACCACGGCAACACCCGTCACCCAGAGCGCGGTTCGAGCCTCGAGGCTGGGATCCGGGCCGGCGCCGAGCTTCATCGCCCCCGCCACGGCCTCCGGCTTCGCGATCTCGACCGGCGGGAGCGGGTTGATCTCGTGCTCGGCATACCAGCTCCGGAGATACGCCTGGGTCAGGTCCGACGATGCTTGCTCGACGGTCACGCCCGGCTTGCGGCGCACCATGAGCTCCATCCAGCCCCAGTTGTACCGGCTGTAGTACGTGGTGCGGTTCCGCTCGTTAGGTGAGGAGCCGGCATACGTGGTGATCGGCAGGTAGACTGCGGGCGGGTCGTTGTCTCTCAATCCGCTGAAGCCCTTGGGCGCCACACCGATGATTGTGGCGGCCACGTTGCCGACTTGGAGGATTTGGCCGATCACGTCGCGGCCGCCGAACTCGGAGGTCCAGAAGCCGTAGCCGAGCACGGCCACATCGGCGCCTCGCGGGATGCTGTCCTCGCTGGGCATGAAGTAGCGGCCCAGCGCCGGCCCGGCGTCGAAGAAATCGAAGAACGAGGCGTTGACGAGCGCCACGCGCCGCTCACGAGAGGCATCGCCGATCCCGACGGCCATGTTCCGGTCCGTGAAGCCGGCGTACTGCGAGAACGACGACGTCCATTTTCGGAGATCGAGAGTCCGGGTGTACTGGGTGCTCGAGCTCGTGTGGACGATATCCCGATGGGTGCTGCGCAGGTAGACGCGATGCACCGTCCCCGGGTCACGCAGATAGGCGTAGGGCCGGAACATCAGCCGGTCCACCACGCCGAACATCGCCGCGTTGGCACCGATCCCGAGGCCCAGGGTCAGCACGACGGTGGCGGTGAACCCCGGTGAGCGGCGGAGGCCGCGCAGTGCGTAGCGGACGTCCTGTCCGAGCTGATCGAGCCAGCGGAACGACCACATGTCGCGGGTATTCTCCTTGAGCCGTGTCAGGTTGCCGAGCCGGCGGACGGCGGGTGCGCCGCCGTCGCGCGCGAGCTGTTCCCGGTGGAAGCGGAGTTCGTCCGCCAGCTCGGCGTCGAGCCGGTCACGCTGCCGCCAGTCGCGCAGCCTGGCGAACAGCTCGCGGAACGTCATCAGGCCGGCTTCATCACCCGCGCGATGGCGGTCATCAGATCGGCAAAGCCACTCTCCTGCTCACCGAGTTGCCGCCGTCCTGCCGTCGTGATGGTGTAGTACCGTGCCCGCTGGTTGTTGGGCGTCACCCCCCACTCGGCCTTGATCCAGCCCTTCTGCCGCATCCGCTGCAGTGCCGGATAGAGAGAACCCTCCTCGACCTTGAGCACGTCCTGCGAGAGCCGCTGGATGTGTTGCGCGATGCCGTAACCGTGCATCGACTGCGCGGTGAGGGTTTTCAGGATCAGCATGTCCAGCGTGCCGGGGAGGAGGTCGCGCTTGGTTTCGGGTGCCATGGCGAAGGCTATCGTCTATCTAGGGGATAGGCAATCTATGTCCTGGTGATCCTGGCGCAAGAGGGGGATCGGTGGTTGGAGGGAGTGTCAGACGAAGTTCGACGCGCGAAGCGTCGTGGTTGAGCCGGACGAAGGTGGGCGGCCTGGCGAATGACGCCGCGACCTCCATATAAAGGATTGGACACATCGGCCCCGGATTTCGTTGGCGCCCTCCCGGAGCGGGTCGGCCTGGCGTAATTTGGACGATTCCGGTCCGCCTCAGATCCCGCTATCAACGTCCCTGAACGGAGTCGCCATGCGGCGTCGTCTCGCCCTGCTCGGAGTACTGCTTGTCTCGGTGGCCTCGGTGGCTGCCGCGCAAACAGGGGCGCGCGGGACCGCTGCCGACCGCCGCCTGGAGCCGCTCAAGCGTGAGGCGCTGGCGCTGGTCGAGGCACGCGCCAAGCTGACCCAGGAGATCAACGACCAGATCTTCAGCTTCGGCGAGCTCGGGTTCCAGGAGACGGAAACCTCCAAGTACTTGGTCGGGATCCTGCGCAAGGAAGGGTTCACCGTCACCGAGGCCATCTCGGGCATGCCCACGGCCTGGGTGGCGACGTGGGGTTCGGGCAAGCCGGTCATCGCGCTGGGCTCCGACATCGACGCGATCCCGCAGGCGTCGCAGATGCCAGGGGTCGCGTGCCGCCGGCCCCTGGTGGAGGGCGCTCCGGGGCACGGCGAGGGTCACAACTCCGGCCAGGCCGTGGTGATTGCGGCGGCGCTCGCGGTCAAGCAGCTGATGGAGCGCGAGCGGCTGCCCGGTACCATCAAGATCTGGCCGGGCGTAGCCGAGGAGCAGCTGGGCACCAAGGCGTTCTTCGCGCGTGACGGGTTGTTCAAGGATGTCGACATCAGCTTCTTCACCCACGTCTTCGACAACTTCACCACGCCGTCGGAGGCGCCTAACGAGTACAGCGGCCTGGTGTCGCTCCTCTACACGTTCCAGGGCACCAGTGCGCACAGCGCCGGGGCGCCCTGGCGCGGCAGGAGCGCGCTCGATGCGGTCGAGATGATGAACGTGGGCATGAACTACCGGCGTGAGCACCTCCGGCTCGAGCACCGGTCGCACTACACCATCCGGGACGGCGGAGATCAACCGAACGTGGTGCCATCGACGGCGTCGGTCTGGTACTTCCTGCGCGAGCTGGAAGCCTCAGGGGTCCGGGACGTCTGGGCGGTGGCGGATTCGGTGGCCCGGGGCGCCGCCATGATGACAGGCACCACGCTTGCGAGCGTGCGGGTGATGGGCGCCGCCTGGCCGCCGCACTTCAACCGGCCCGTGGCGGAAGCGATGGGCGCCAACATCACGCGGGTCGGGATGCCGAAATGGTCGGACGACGACGTCCGATTCGCCAATGCCATCCAGCGCGAACTCAAGATCCCGGAGCGGGGCCTCGATACCCTGGCACGCGGGCTCGACCGTCCGCCGCCGGCTGCGGAGCGCAAGGGCGGCGGCTCCGACGACATCGGCGACGTTTCCTGGTCGGTGCCCACCGTACAGCTCTTCTATCCGTCGAACGTGCCCGGTACGCCGGGACACAACTGGGCCGACGCGATCGCGATGGCGACACCGATCGCCCACAAGGGTGCCGTCGCGGGCGCCAAGGCGCTGGCGCTGACCATGCTCGACGTGCTGCTGACTCCAGCGCTCGTGACGGCTGCATGGGACTATTTTCGCAATGTACAGACCAAGGATATCAAGTACGAATCGTTCGTCCGCGCCGAGGATCGGCCGGCGCTCGAGTTGAACGGGCCGATCCTGGCGCGGTACCGGGAGCGGATGCGGCCCTACTACTATGATGCGGCCAAGTATCCCACCTACCTCGACCAGCTCGGCGTGAAGTATCCCACGCTCCGGGCGGCCGACGGCAGCTGCGGACCCGTGGCCCGTCCCTGACCTCACACGAATGGAGCGACCGATGCGCCATTTTCTGTTCCTCGCCGTCCTGGCCTGCTCGGGAACGGTCTCGCTCGATGCACAGGCCCGCGCGGCCCGGCCCGACCCCCGCCTGGCCCGCCTCAAGACCGAGGTGACCGCCGATGTCGAGAGCCGCGCCAAGTTTACCCAGGAACTGGTCGATCAGGTCTTCAGCTTCGGCGAACTCGGTTTCCAGGAGTTCGAGACGTCGAAGTTTCTGATCGACCTGCTGCGGCGCGAGGGGTTCACCATCGAGGAGAACTACGCCGGTATTCCCACGGCGTGGGTCGCCACCTGGGGTTCGGGCAAGCCGGTGATTGCGTTGGGGTCGGACATCGACGGCATCCCGCAGGCGTCGCAGTTTCCCGGTGTCGCTTGCCGCGCGCCGTTGGTGCCGGGCGGCCCCGGCCACGGTGAAGGCCACAACGCCGGCCAGGGCCTCAACATCACCGCCGCGTTGGCGGTCAAGCGGCTGATGGAGCGGGACAAGATTCCCGGCACCATCAAGCTCTGGCCCGGCGTGGCCGAGGAACAGATCGGGACCAAGGCATATTTCGTGCGCGCCGGGCTGTTCAAGGATGTCGACATCAACATCTTCACCCACGTCTCCAATTCGCTTGGCGTTTCATGGGGCCAGCCCGACGGGACCGGACTGGTCTCGGTCGAGTACACTTTCCGCGGCACCTCGGCGCATTCGGCTGGTGCGCCCTGGCGCGGCCGGAGTTCGCTCGATGCCGTCGAGTTGATGAATGTGGGTTGGAACTTCCGCCGGGAGCATCTCCGGCTCTCGCACCGGTCGCACTACATCATCAATAACGGGGGCGACCAGCCGAACGTAGTTCCGCAGGTAGCGTCGGTCTGGTACTACTTCCGCGATATCGACTACCAGAACATCAAGTACGTCTGGGCCGTGGCCGATTCGATTGCGCAGGGCGCGGCGATGATGACCGGCACCACGCTCGAGCCGACCCGCGTGCTCGGTTCGGCCTGGCCCCAGCATCACAACAAGCCGATCGCCGAAGCGATGTTCGAGAACATCAAGGTGGTCGGCATGCCGCAGTGGTCGGAGGACGATCAGCGCTTTGCCAAGGCGGTCCAGGCCGAGATGAAGGTGCGGGAGCAGGGGCTCAACACGGAGGTCGGTGAGCTGCGCTCGCCGCCGCGTCTCGAAGACATGCGGGGAGGCGGTTCGGACGACATCGGTGACGTGACCTGGACCCTTCCGTCGGTCACCCTTCGCTTCCCGTCCAACATCCCGGGCCTGCCCGGCCACAACTGGACGGATGCGATTGCCATGGCCACGCCTGTTGCGCACAAAGGCGCCACGGCGGGCGCCAAGGCATTGGCTATGACGATGCTCGACATTCTGCTCACGCCCAAGCTGGTGACCGACGCCTGGGACTACTATCGGAACGTGCAGACCAAGGACGTCAAGTACGAGCCGCTGATTCGTCCGCAGGATCGCCCGGCCATTCATCTCAACGAGGGGATCCTGGCGCGCTACCGCGAGCAGATGCGGCCCTTCTATTACGACGCGTCCAAGTACCCGACCTATCTCGATCAGCTCGGCGTGAAGTATCCCATGGTACGCGCCTCGAACGGCAGCTGCGGACCGGTGGCAACCCCTTGAGCACTCCTGCGGACACGACGATCGCGATTGCCGAGGGATGGGCGGTTCCGCCGCTTATCACCGGGGACTGGCGCGATCTGACGGTGGCGGAGTCCGTCCCGCTGCTGCTGCGCTATGCGCAGAAGGCGGAATCGGACCGGCTCCGTCGTCTGTTCGTGGAGCATTGGCCCACTCGCGTTCGCGCCATGCGGCCGAGCTTCTATCCGGGTTGGATTCTGGCCGAAGTGCAGGCCATCCTCCCGGACGGGGTGGCCGGGCTGCTGGCCTTTCTCTACGGACCTGGCGGGATCGTCACCATCGACGGCAGTTCCAACCCGATCCACGATCTCAACGGTACCGGTGCGATGGCCATCAAAGAGCCCGGCCAGGCGCTCGACTATCTCCGGTTCTTCTGCAGCGCGATCCACGGGGAAGAGGGGCGGTTCCAGATCGTGGAGTCTCCTTTCGATCTGCTTCCAGTCGAGGATGCGGCGTCCCGCGCGGCCGTGCTTGCTGCGGCCAAGTCCCTGCGGATGGCCGTCGTCCGTGGCGAGCAAGGCACCTATCTCGGCCATGCGTCGGTGCTCTATGGAGGCAGCCTCTTCCACGCCACCTTCTCGATCCAGCCGACCGGTGGCATCACCATGGTCGATGACGAGCCGGTAGCACGATTGCCGGTCCGGCGCGAACTTTTCCGCCCCCCGTTCAGAATTGTCGAGGCCGAGCCGTATGATGCCTAACGTTGGAGCCGAGCTATGAGCCCGGACGCGAAGCGGTTGCCTGATACCTGGGCAACGATGGCGGGACGGGACGGCAGTGCCGTGGGCGGCTCGCGGCGGCAGATGCCGGTGGCCACCCTCAAGATGCCGGACCAGCTGGGCACGCCCGGCCTGCTGATCGGCTGGTCGCTGGAAATGGAGCGCGGCCGCCGGCCGATGGGCTTCGGGGCCGGCGATGCCGAGCGAACCCCGCGTTCCGGGTACATCGATCCGATCCTGATGGAAACCGATGGCCATCTGATCACGGTGGCTCCGACCGGAGCAGGCAAGGGGGTCGGCTGCATCATCCCCGCGCTGCTCCGCTACGAAGGGCCGATCATTGCGATCGATCCCAAGGGGGAGAACGTCGCGATCACGGCGCGCCGTCGCCGAGAGCTCGGCCACGAGGTCATCGTCCTCGACCCGATCGGAATCACGGATCAGCCCGCGGCGGCGCTCAACCCGCTCGACATGCTCGATCCCACCGCGGCGACCACGGTGGATGAGGCCGCGGCACTGGCCGGGATCCTGATCGATCACCGCGAGGATGAGAAGAACCGCTTCTGGTACGAACGCGCTTCGCACCTGCTGTTCGGTGCCATCCTGCACACCATCGCGGACTATCCCCCCGAAGAACGCAACCTGACGACGGTGCGCAAGCTGATCGGGATGAGTTCCGGCGATCCCGATAAATTGATCGAGGACATGCGCCGCTCGGTTCATCCCGAGGCTCGCGCTGTGGCGAATTCGCTGGCGGTGGGCGCCTCGGAAACCCGCGGCTCGATCGTCGCGGTGGCGCAGGACGGCGTCGACTTTCTCCGTGGCCCGCTGGTCCAGAACGCCATCGGCACCACCAGTTTCGATCTCGACGACATCACGTTAGGTAAGCCGCTCTCGATCTACATCGTCTTGCCACCTCACATGCTCGAGAGTCACGGCAAGCTGCTCCGGCTCTGGATCGCCGCGCTGATGATGGCCATCACCCGGCGGCGGAGCCGTGCCAAGCAGGCGACGCTCTTCCTGCTCGACGAGGCCGCCCAGCTGGGCAGCCTGCCGCAGTTGCGCCAGGCCATTACGCTGCTCCGCGGTTACGGGCTGCGCACCTGGAGCTTCTGGCAGGATCTGAGCCAGCTCCGGCTGCTCTATCCGTCGGACTGGCAGACCATGGTCAACAACTGCCAGGTACTGCAGTGCTTCGGGGCATTCAACTCGCTGGCCGCGACCGATCTCCACGGGTTGACGGGGTTCGGGTCGCCCGATGCGATCATCGATCTGGAAAATCATGAGATGATCCTCCAGATCAGCGGCGATCAGCCCGTCATTGCGCGGGTACCGAACTACCGCTTCGATCCGCCGTTCAAGGGGCTGTTCGACGCCAATCCGTATTTCGATCCGGATCAGAACATCATGCCGAAGGATCCGCCCCGGATCCGGTTGTTCGAGCGACCGGAGCCGCCCGCCCCTGCTCCCGTACCGGTACCGGCGTTCCTGGGCCGGACCGCCGATGAGGAGGAAGAGGAGGGGGCCGAACCGGCCACGGTGGCCCAAGCCGATCGCCTCCTGCCGGTGCTGCTGGCCGGGTGGGGCGATTCCGGACGCCCGCCCTCGGCGCCGGACTGAATCACCCGGCCTCGAGCCGGCCGTAGTCCTCGACGTATTACAGGCCGGCATCCGAATCGGGTGCCGGCCTGTGCACGTTTGGGCGGGTGGGACATCTCCCGTGCCACTTCGGTCAAGGAACGGGTATGTCGAGTCGAGTCGTCGTTGCGCTGGGGCTGTTGGTCGTGGTGCTGCCGGGATGCGGAGCGGACCTCCCTGATGACGTCGTGGCGCCGTCGCACGAGGTTGCTGCATCCTCGAAGGACAGATCGGGATTGGTGGGCAACCTGGCTACGCGGAGCGTTGCCGCCGATGCCGCCGGTTTCGGCCAGGCCGCCCCTCTGGAGCAGCCGCCGACAGTGGTATTCCCCGATCGGATGCTGATCCGCACCGGGCATGCCTCGATTCGGGTCGATTCGCTCGAGGCGGCGGTCCGGCGGGTTACCGAGGTAGCGGGTGCCATGGGCGGCTATGTCGCCAACAGTTCCTTCCAGACCGGCGAACAGGCCTTCCGAAGCGCCACGCTCGAAATCAAGTTGCCGACCGCCCGCTATCAGGAAGCGTTCGATCGCCTGGGCGGCATCGGGCTGGTGACCAACGCGTCGACCTCGACCCAGGACGTCGGCGAAGAATACGTCGACATCTCGGCCCGGACCGCGAACGCCAAGCGGCTCGAGGAGCGGTTGGTCTCCCTGCTTGCTACGCGTGCCGGGAAGCTCGATGAAGTGCTCGGCGTCGAACGCGAGCTGGCGCGGGTCCGTCAGGAAATCGAGCGATACGAAGGGCGGCTCCGGTATCTGGAGCGCCAGGTGGCCATGAGCACGCTGGCTATCACGGTGTTCGAGCCGGGCCCCATGGTCGGCAACCCGGGCGATCACGTCATCCGAGACGCCTTTAAGGAGGCGTGGCGGAACTTCGTCGCCGTAGTAGCGGGTGGCATTGCGCTGCTCGGCGTGGTCGTGCCGGTCGGGCTGGTGCTGGCCGGAGGCTGGCTCGGCGTCCGCACCTGGCGACGCCGTCTGACACCTGCGGGCCGTTGACGCAGGGTCAGGACTTCGGCGGTTGTACTCGCCTGACGTGTGTCGGTTCGATCGGGTCGGCCAGATCCGAGAGTTCCGGCGGCCGGATGCTCAGGTCGAGTGCGAGATAGAGCATCCGCGCGTAGGGGAAGATGACGAAGGGGGTTACTGCTGCCAGGATCAAGCCGATCACCAGGAGGCGGGTCCAGGGAACCTCGGGCCAGGTTACGAACATCCCGGTCACGAAGAAAAGGACAAAGACCCCCTCTGTCGCGAAGATGTTGATGCTGTAGCTCCCGATCCAGTAGCCCGGTTCATGCCGGTCGAATCGAAAACCGCAGGTTGGGCAGTTGGGGGCGACCTTGAGCCAGCTGAGCAGGACCGGCTGCCCTCCGCAGGCGGGGCAACGCAGGCGAAGGGCGCGGCTGAAAATCGTCTTCGGTCGGGGGAGCGACTTCGGCGTGCTGACCCGTGGGTCAGATGGGGAGTTCATCGCGGACCAGCACCAGGATCGCACCTTGGGGGACGACCAGGTACTTCTTCTCTTCGAACGTGATCTCGACGGCGGCCTTGCGGAAGAAGATCGCGTGGTCGCCGATCCGGGCCTGCATCGGGCGGAAGCGGGGGGTCTTTTCCATGGCTCGCCACGGTTCCTCGTCGAAGCTCGAGGCGTCGGGAACCGGATCGCCGGGGCCGGTGGCGACGATCAGGCCCCCTTGAATCTGCTGGGTGTCGATGGCCGTTGCCGGGAGGTAGAGCCCGACCCGGGTCCGTTCCTCACCGTCTTCGGGGGTGACCAGGACGCGGTCGCCGACGACGAGCAGTTTCTTGGGGAACTCCATCGTCTCAACCCGTCTGGTGGATCGTCACGAGGTGGGTGACGCGGAGGCGTCGGGTCTGAGTCGGCAGCCGAAGGGTCACCTCGTCGCCGACCCTCCGGTCACTGAGGGCCCGGCCGAGCGGCGACATCAGCGAGATGTGTCCAGCGTCGAGATCCATCATCTCGGCCAGCACCAGCTGATAGGTCTCGGTTTCCTCGGTTTCGACATCGATGACCGTGACCTTCGATCCGAGGCCGACTCGATCGACCGGGGCTTCGGTGTTGGCAAGCTGGGTCAACTGGGCCAGACGCTGGTGGAGCTGGCCCAGCCGAGCCTGGACCAGCTGCTGCCGTTCGAGCGCGGCCTTGTACTCCGAGTTTTCCCTGAGATCGCCCAGGGCAACTGCGGTTGCGATGGCCTGTGGCAGGGTGATCTTGAGCTCGTGAGTCAGCGCGGCGATTTCCTCGCCGAGCTTTTCCCGCATTTCCTGAATCATGGGCGACTCCGGGCTCCAGAAAAGACGCCGGCCCGGCTGCATGGCAGCCGGGCGCAGGGTGAACCAACCATCGAATCATAAGGTAGCTACAATCATGCTGGAGTGGTACGGGCTGCGGAGTTGCGTCTAAGTAGTTGCCATCTCGGGTGATATGGCGACGTGTGCCGGTAGCAAAAGTGGTGGTGATCGAAGTCTTGTATCGGGGGGTAGAGAACTCGGGTTTCTCGAATGGCAAGCGATTAAGCTTTCTTGACGCAACCTCTTGTCGCAGTTAAACTTCCGCCCATCGTGGCGTGGCCTCCCCGGCCTCACTACGGATCCTCATCAATCTCGGATTTGCAGCGCATGGAACGAAGCACCAACCGCGCCAAGCACGCGTGGATGGCCAAGGTCGCCCTCCTGGGCCTGGTCGTACTCGTCACCGCGTGTGCCGACAGCTACCCGAACTATCCGCAGACGACACTCGATCCGCGCAGCGACTTCACTCGATTGGTCGACAGCCTGTTCCGCCAGACGTTCTGGTGGGCCATGGCTGTTTTCGTCCTGGTTGAAGCGGCGCTGATCTATGTATTGTGGCGGTTCCGGGCCAAGCCTGGCGATGCGGAGCCGGAGCAGACGCATGGCAACACTACCCTCGAAATTGTCTGGACCGTCATTCCGGCGATCATTCTGGTGCTCATTGCCGTGCCGACGGTCAAGACCATTTTCAAGACCTCGTTGCCGGCGCCGAATCCGGAGGTCGAGGTCGAGGTAATCGGGCACCAGTGGTGGTGGGAATTCCGCTATCCCAAGCTCGGCGTAGTCACGGCCAACGAAATGGTGGTACCGGTCAGCAAGATGGTCGGGCTCAAGATGTGGAGCGCCGACGTGATTCACAGCTTCTGGTCGCCGCAGCTGGCCTCCAAGCGCGACGTCTTCCCGGTCTTTCCGAACACCAAGTACCCCAAGATCAATCCGCTCTGGTTCACGGCCGATTCGGCGGGCGATTACGTCGGGCAGTGCGCCGAGCTGTGCGGCATCCAGCATGCGACGATGGGCCTTCGGGTCATTGTGAAATCGGATGCCGACTTCGAGGAGTGGATCGAAGCTCGTCGGATCGGTTCGCCGCTGGTCGAGGGTGGTCGGGTGCCGGGCGGCGTCGACAGCGCCTGGAAGGCCGACACCATCCACACCAAGGGT
Organism: uncultured Gemmatimonas sp.; assembly: GCA_964619465.1. Classification (GTDB taxonomy): domain Bacteria; phylum Gemmatimonadota; class Gemmatimonadetes; order Gemmatimonadales; family GWC2-71-9; genus SHZU01. The sequence goes on along the minus strand of CAZUES010000025.1, from coordinate 16,899 downwards.
CAGGCAGCCTTCGTGGCTGGCGGGTGTATGACCTGCCACGCCATGGCTGGAACGCCGCTCGCGGGCGCGATGACGCTCCGCGGCCCCAACTTGAGCCACTTCGGCAGCCGGGCAACCATCGGCGCCAATATGTACGAGAACACCCCATCGAATCTGGCCGCATGGCTCCGGGATCCGCAGGGGATGAAAAAGGGCAGTCACATGGTGCTGCCCCGTCCGCTCACTGAACCGGAGATCGACGCGCTGGTGGCGTATCTCCGGATGCACAAATAAGGCGACGAGCCATGGCAACCTCGGTACTCGAGCATCGTCCCCCGGCGCTTCCGCACGTCTACCCGAAGACGGGGATCTGGAGCTGGATTACGACGGTCGATCACAAGCGGATCGGCATCATGTACGGCGCCACCGCGTTCCTGTTCTTCCTGATGGGCGGCATCGAAGCCTTGATCATGCGGATGCAGCTGACCGGCCCGAACGGCAAGCTGGTCGATCCGGATACGTTCAACGCGCTGTTTACGATGCACGGCACGACCATGATCTTTCTGGGGGTCATGCCGCTGTCGGCGATGTTCTTCAACTACTTCATTCCGATTCAGATCGGGGCGCGTGACGTCGCATTCCCGCGGCTCAACGCCTTCAGCTACTGGGTCTTCCTGCTGGGCGGCCTCTTCATCAACGCCAGCTTCATCGTCGGCACGCCGCCCGACGGCGGCTGGTTCGGCTATGCGAACCTGACGTCGTCCCGCGTCATGTCGGCCACGGCGGCGGCGCCGTCGCCGGGGCTCAACATCGACTTCTGGGTGCTCGGCCTCCAGATCCTGGGCGTGGCCTCGCTGGCGGCGGCGGTGAACTTCTTCGTCACCATCGTCAACATGCGGGCGCCGGGGATGCGGATGCTCCGGATGCCGATGTTCGTCTGGATGAGCTTCGTGGTGCAGGTGCTCCTGGTGCTGGCCTTCCCCGTCATCACCGTAGCGCTCATCATGCTGATGTTCGACCGGAACTTCGGTTCGAGCTTCTTCATGCCGGACGGCGGCGGCGATCCGGTAATGTGGCAGCACCTGTTCTGGATCTTCGGCCATCCCGAGGTCTACATTCTGGTTCTGCCGGCGTTCGGTATCACGTCGGAGATTCTCCCGGTCTTTTCGCGGAAGCCGCTCTTCGGTTATACCGCGATGGTCTTCTCGGGCATCTTCATCGGCTTCGTTGGGTTCGGCGTGTGGAGTCACCACATGTTCGCCACCGGCATGGGGCCGTTTGCTGATACCTTCTTCTCGATTGCCACGATGGTGATCGCGATACCTACCGGTGTGAAGATCTTCAACTGGCTCGGTACCATGTGGGGCGGTTCGATCCGCTACACCACGGCTATGCTGTCGGCCATCGCGATGGTGGCGCTCTTCATCATCGGTGGTCTGTCGGGCGTGATGCACTCCTCGCCGCCGGCGGATCTGCAGCAGACCGACACCTACTTCATCGTGGCGCACTTCCACTATGTGCTCTTCGGTGGCGCCATCTTCGGTTTGACGGCGGGTGCGTACTACTGGTGGCCGAAGATGTTCGGGCGCCTGCTCGACGAGAAGCTGGGCAAGGCGCACTTCTGGCTGGTGTTCATCGGCATGAACCTGACGTTCTTCCCGATGCACATCCTCGGCTTGCACGGCATGCCGCGGCGCGTCTACACCTATCCGGAAGGGCTTGGCTTCGAGTTCTGGAACCAGGTGGAGACGGCGGGCTCGTTCATGATCGCGTTCGGGTTCCTGGTCTTCATCATCAATATCATCAAGACCTGGCGCGGACCGGCGAATGCGCCGGCCGACCCGTGGCATGGTGCGACGCTCGAGTGGTCGATTCCGTCGCCGCCGCAGGAGTTCAACTTCCCGAAGCTGCCGGTAGTACACAGCTCGGTGCCGCAGTGGGATGCGCGGCGGGCGGCTGGTGGAGAGTTGCCGGAGCCCCAGCCGGTCAGCGGCGAAGACATCCATATGCCGAACCCGTCGTACTGGCCGCTGGTGGCCGCGCTCGGCGTGTTCCTGGTGTTCTTCAGCCTGCTGTTCATCCGGACGTGGTCGAACTGGTGGATGTTCACGATTTTCAGCGCGCTCTGGCTGTTCTATGGCGTATACCGGTGGGCCTTCGAGCCGGCGCATTGAGCACTGCGGCTGCGATCATCGATTGGGACGGGGCGAGCAATTGGCTCGCCGCTAGATAAACTGGAGATTTGAAACGTGGCACACGCCGCATCCCAACCTGCCGAGCCGGGCGCGATTGACGAGCATCATTGGACGTCGACCGGCATCGACAACCGCAAGATTGCCCTCTGGTCCTTCATCGGGTCGGAGTGTCTGTTCTTTGCGACGCTGATTTCGACCTATCTGGTCTATAAAGGCAAGAGCCTGGTCGGTCCGCTGCCGCACGAGGCTTCCGAGTGCGTCATCAACGGTACCAAGCAGGCCTGCGAAGCGATCTTCGAGATTCCGCTGGTCACGTTCGGCACCGCCGTGCTGCTGTTCAGCTCGCTCTTCGTGGTGCTCGCGCTGTACGGCGCGCAGAAGGGCAACCGGAAGATGATGATCGGCTGGCTCGCGGCTACCGTCGTTGCCGGCCTCTTTTTCGTGGGCATGCAGGTTTACGAGTTCTACCACTTCTACCACAAGGGATTGGGGTACAGCACCAATCTCTTCGGGTCGACTTTCTACACCCTGACCGGCTTCCACGGCACTCACGTTTCGATCGGCGTGATCTGGCTCGCCACGATGCTGGTCCTGGCCATTCGCGGTAAGGTGCCGCCGGAGAAGGCGCTCAACCTGGAGCTGGCCGCTCTGTACTGGCATTTCGTCGACGTGGTGTGGATCGTGATCTTCCCCGTCGTCTACCTGATGCGCTGAGGAAGGACCATATATGGCATCCCATAGCGAAGGCCATTCGGAGCACGCGCATCCGACGCCCGGGCTCTACGTCAAGATCGGCGTCGTCCTCTTCGCCCTGACGGCGCTCGAGGTGCTGGCCTACGAAATCGGCGTGCGGTCGACCATGCCGCTCCACAGTGTGATCGAGCCGCTCGTGGTTCCGATCCTGCTGATTCTCTCGGCCGCCAAGTTCGCGCTGGTCGCGATGTTCTACATGCACCTCAAGCAGGATTCGGCGCTGCTGAGCCATCTCTTCGTCTGGCCGCTCCTGATTGCCGCCGCAATCATCCTCGCACTCATCGCACTGCACGAGTACTGGATCAAGACGACCTTCCCATGAAAATTTCTCGCGCCGGCCTCGTCGCGCTCGCCCTCGTTTCCGGGGCCGTGTCGGCGGCCGGCGCGCAGGAACGAAAGCTGACCCAGTGGGAGCAGGTGGCCCGCGATCTTCTCGCCGAGTTGGTCGGCTACAAGTCTTCACAATCCGGTGGTGAAATGACGAAGGCGGCCGAAGCCATGGCCGCCCGCGTCCGCGCGGCCGGTTTTCCGGCGTCCGACGTCGTCGTGGTCGAGTCCGCGCCGAACAAGGGCAATCTGATCGTCCGGTTGCGGGGTCGTTCGTCGGGCAAGAAGCCGATCCTGCTTTTGTCGCACCACGACGTGGTCGAAGCCAACCCGGCCGACTGGACCCTGCCGCCGTTCGAGTTCATCGAGCGTGACGGCAACTTCTATGGTCGAGGCGTGGCCGACGACAAGGATGAAGGGGCGATTCATCTCGCGCTGATCATGCGGATGAAGGCCGAGGGGTACGTACCCGATCGCGATATCATCGTGGCGTTGACGGCCGATGAAGAAGGCGGGCCGGACAATGGCGTGGTCTGGCTGCTCGAGAACCGCCGTGACCTGGTCGACGCCGAGTTCGTCCTCAACGAGGGGGGCGGCGGCCAGCTGCGCGATGGGGTCAAGGTGGCCAACGCGGTGCAGGCGAGCGAGAAGAAGTACCTGGACTTCATGCTGGAGGTGACCAACCCGGGCGGCCACAGCTCGCGGCCGGTCAGGGACAATGCGATCACCCACTTGAGCGCGGCACTGGTCGGGATCGGCGCGTTCGATTTCCCGGTGCGCCTCAACGAGGTGACTCGCGCCTACTTCAGCCGGACGGCCGCGCTGGTCGATCCCGCGCTCGGCGCCGCGATGCGCGCCGTCGTCGCCAACGAGCGCGACACGGCCGCGATCCGGGCCCTGTCGGCTGACCCCGGTTACAACTCCGCGCTGCGCACATCCTGCGTGGCGACTCGGCTCGACGCCGGGCACGCCAACAACGCTCTGCCGCAGCGGGCCCGGGCCAACGTCAACTGCCGGATCCTCCCGGATGAATCGGCCGCCGACGTGCAGCGCACGCTGGAGCGGGTGATCGGCAATCCGAAGGTGTCGGTGACGCCCGTCGACCAGGCCAAGGACAGCCCGCCCTCGCCGCTCACGCCGGAGCTGATGAAGCAGATCGAGCGGATCACGGGCGAGATGTGGCCGAGTATCCCGGTCATCCCGACCATGAGTACCGGGGCGACCGACGGACTCTACTTCCGGAATGCCGGCATCCCGGTCTACGGCGTGTCCGGCCTCTTCTACGGCGACAGCGGCGCGCACGGCATGAACGAGCGCATCCCCGCGCAGGCCTTCTACGAGGGCCTCGAGTTCATGTACCGCCTGGTCAAGAGCCTGACCAGTCCCGGCGTGAGTTGATCCCGATGTCGCCCGGGCCGATCATCATCGGACACCGCGGCGCATCGGGATACCGTCCCGAACACACCCTCGAATCGTACCGCCTGGCCATTGCCCAGGGCGCCGACGTCATCGAACCGGATTTGGTGATGACGCGTGATGGCGTCCTGGTGGTCCGACACGAGAACGAAATCGGCCAGACCACCGACGCAGCCGCAAAATTTCCCGAGCGGCGCCGGAGCGCGGTGATCGACGGAGCCGAGTTCACCGGCTGGTTCGTCGAAGACTTTACGCTGGCGGAGATCAAAACGCTGCGGGCTCGGGAGCGGCTCAGTTTTCGTCCGCACGACCATGACGGCCGTCATCAGATCCCGACCTTCGAAGAAGTCCTCCGGTTCGTTCAGGGCGAGGAACAACGGCTGGGCCGACGGATCGGGCTCTATCCGGAAACCAAACATCCCAGTCATCACGAGGCGCTGGGCCTCCCGATCACCGATTCGCTGCTCGCGATGCTCGATCGGTTCGGCTATCGAGAGCCTGCCGACCCGGTCTTCGTTCAGTCGTTCGAGACCGCCAACCTGGTCCTGGCGCGCCGCCGGACTGGCGTCCGACTGGTGCAATTGATCGAACCTCGTGGCCGGCCCGCCGATTTCATCGCGACGGGCGACGGTCGTAGTTACGCCGACCTCATCACCAGGGCAGGCTTGAAGGGCATTGCCGACTACGCCGATGGCGTGGGTGTGGCCAAGGAACTGGTCCAGCCGATTAGTGCGGAGGGGCAGCTCGAACCGCCCACCGCGCTGGTAACCGAGGCGCATGAGGCCGGTCTCTTCGTCCATGTGTGGACGTTGCGTGCCGATCCGGAGTTCCTGCCGGCCGGCTACGGCGGCGACGCCGAGCGCGAAGTCCGCCGCTTTGCCGAGCTGGGCGTAGATGGAGTTTTCACGGATTTTCCCGACGTTGCGGCACGGGCGCTCGGGCGGTCGGTTCGCCCCGGTTCGGAAGGCTAGCGGGGGGCGGGGGGCCAGGCGTGGAGCAGTCTGCGCAGCTGGACGATCTGGCCCAGGTGATAGCTGTTGTGCAGAACCAGTTCCCAGAGAATCCCTTCGACCGTCTGGCCGGTGTCCCGGTCGAGAATCCGTGACAATGTCGAGGCGCGTGCATCGGCCAGCGTGGCCAGCTGGTCCAGGTTGGTGCGGAAGAAGCCGACCTCGTGCTGCCAGGCGAGATCGTCATCCAATCCTGCCACTGTGGGCCAGCTCGCTCGCTCATTCTCGAGCCCGGTCTCAACCCCTTCGATGCGCTTGAGACCCCAGTCGATCCAATAATTGATATGGCCGAGAATCTGCCAGATGGTGTGCGGCAGGTCCGGAACGCGCTGGGCGGCCACGTCGCGAGTGAGATCCTCGACGCATCGGATCGGGTCGACGTGAATACCGCGACCATGGATCAAATCGGAAAGCGGACTCATACAGCAAAGAAGTTGGCGGGATCGGGACCGCGCGGCAAGGCGCGGAAACGACCGTCACGAGCGGACGGGCAGAACCGGCCAGGTCGTCAGGGCCATCGCGATGGTTGTTTCGTAGCCGGCCGCGTCTCGATCGGCAGTAAGTTGCACGGCAGCGTCGATCCGGCACGACTCTTCGGCGTTTTCCCATGCCTCCAGCGCAAAAAATTGCGGCGGCAGGTCGCGATAGGTCGGAAAGTCGTCCTGGATCGGGCAGGCATTGTCGATCACATCGCCATGTTCGTTGACCAGCCCGAGCCCCATCAGGCGGCAGACCGCCGGCCGTGCCTGATAGATGGAGCAATGCCCCGCCTGGTCGAGCAGGGGGCAGGGCAGCGCGGCTAGCGCATCGCTGAGCTGGTCGAAGCGGTCGTCGCCGATGGCGCGGATGTCGTACGGAGCATGCCAGTCGGGTTCGAGAGCGCGCATTGCGTCGGTCTGCTCGCGCGCCGTTGCCAGAATGCGCTCTCGGGTGGCGTCGGGCAGAAGATGGACCGCATCGATCAGCGCGGCCACATCGGCGATCGAGATGTCGAACGGTCCGTGGCAGCAGGCGGTGCAGCCTGCGCGACACGGAATGGTGCCGGGGTGCTCACTGTTCGTCCGGGCTTGCCACCGGTCCAGCTCCGCAAGGAGCGGGAGGTAGCGGCCCGGACTCATACTCGGCGCGTGGCGGAAATGGCGTGGACGGCGATCAGCAGCCATCCCGCGATCAGGGCGACGCCGCCGATCGGTGTCACGGCCCCGAGCCAGCGGGTATTGGTGAGCACCAGCAGGTAGAGGCTTCCCGAGAAGATCAGGATCCCGGCGGTGAACGCCCAGGCCGCCCATTCGAGCCGCGCGGACGGGGCATGGGCCGCCCACGCGGCGAGCGCAAGCAGCGCGACCGCATGGGTCAGATGGTAGCGCGTTGCGGTCTCGAAAATGACCAGATCGGCTGCGGAGACGCGCTTGGCCAGCCCATGCGCACCAAATGCGCCGAGCCCGACCCCGGCCGCGCCCAGCAAGCCGGCCAGTGCGGCGATTCGGTGAGCCGTCATTCGGACGATGCCGACAGGGCCGACTCCTCGACCCCCATACCCATGGCATGGTAGCCGTTGTCGACGTACATCACGGTGCCGGTGATGGCTGCCGCAAGCGGGCTGGCCAGAAAGACCGCGGCGTTGGCCACGTCGGTTGCTTCGAAGGTACGGGTCAGCGGGCTGTGCTGTTTGGTGTAGCGGATCATCCGGTCGATCAGCCCGATGGCGCTCGCAGCGCGCGAGGCGTACGGTCCGGCCGAGATGGTGTTGACCCGGATGCCGATTCGCCGGCCGGCCTCGAAGGCCAGGGTGCGGGTATCCGACTCGAGCGCCGCCTTGGCCGACGACATACCGCCGCCGTAGCCCGGGATGACCCGCTCGCTGGCCATATAGGTAAGCGAAAGGGCGGAGCTTCCGGGACGGAACAGCGGGGCAAAGGTGCGGATCATGGCGATGTTGCTGTAGGCGCTGACCCCGATGGCATCGAGGTAGCCGCGGCGGCTGGTATCGAGCAGCGGTTGCCTGACCTCAGGTCCGTTGGCCAGGCTGTGCACCAGGATGTCGAGACAGGGCGATCCGAAGTCAGCGGCCAGGCGATCCGCGACGCCCTTGATCGAGAAGTCGCCGCGCTCGCGATAGCGCTTGTTTTCCAGAATCTCAGCCGGGGCGTCCTCGAGGACGTCGTAGGCCGCATCGAGCGGGTAGAGTCGCTCGAAAGTGAGGGCCGATCCGTCGGACATTTTCAACGAGTCGGCCATCTTGCCGCGTTCGAGCAGCTTTTCGAAGATGCCCATGGCTGGAGGCCAGGTTCCGAGGCAGACGGTGGCGCCGGCTTCGGCCAGCGCCTTGGCAATGGCAAAGCCGAAGCCGCCGTCGTCGGCCACACCCGCCACGAAGGCTCGTTTGCCGCGTAAATCGATCGCCAGCATATCGCAGATGCTCCTAAGTGTCGGACCGAAGAATGGCGAGCGGCGGCCGCTTGAGGACCTCCGCACTGCTCCAGAGACCAACCAGCAACGTGAGCCCGACCAGGAGTGCCGTCAAGCCGGACAGCGCTCCGATGGGCAGGTCGTACCGCGCGTCGAAAACGAATCGGGCCAGCGCCCAGCCGGCCACCGAGGACAGCACGATAGCGACCAGCGCCGCCATGATGCCGAGCGCGGCATATTCGGCCACCATGATCCGCAGTACTTGCGCACGAGTGGCTCCCAGGGTCTTGAGCAGCACGCCTTCACGAAGGCGCTGTAGCCGGGCCGTGGTGACCGCGCCCACCAGCACGATGGTCCCCGCCGCCAGACTGAAGAGGGCCAGGAATCGGACCGCGAGACTGGCTTTGCCCAGCACGCTCTCGATCACCTCCTGAACCTGCGACAGGTCGATGGCGGCAACGTTGGGGTATCGTTCCGCGATCTGCCGCTGCAATCGCCCGCGCACCGCGGCGCTGTCGATCCGGGCCAGCGTCACCAGCATCTGCGGCGCGTCGTTGAGGATGCCCTCTTCGAACACGACGTAGAAGTTGGTCTGGAAGCGGCCCCAGTCGACTTCGCGAAGGTTGGTCACCACGCTCGGAACCTGAACCCCCTGCACGTCCCAGACGATTTCGTCGCCAACCCGGACGCGGAGGTCGCGTGCGATTTCCCGATCGAGGGAGATCCTCGCCGGACCGCTGCCACGCGGGCCGCTCCACCAGGAGCCGGCCACGACCCGCTCGGAGTCCGTGATGGAGTCCCGGTAGGTGGAGCGGTACTCGCGCCGCACCGCCCACCCTCGCGGCGGACCGCTGTCGCTCGGCGCTGTCTGGGCCTCGGCTTCGTCCTCGTCAGCCTCGTCGAGTTCCAGCGAATCGGCGGGCGCGGCCGACAGGAGCACCCGCTGGCCTCTGATCGAATGGACCCGCATCCCGATGATCGGGACCGGCGGGCTGCTTTCGATGCTTGCCGCTTCGAGCACGCCCATCACGCCGGCCACCTGATCGGGCTGCATGTCGAAGAACATGACGTTAGGCCGTTCACCCGAGGCGCCACCGACCCGGAACTCGCGCAACAGGTTATGCTGGACCAGGAAGAGCGTAGCGAGCAGGAAGGCGCCGAATCCGAGGGCCAGGATGACGGTCCCGGTCTGATTGGCCGGACGGTAGAGATTGGCGAGCCCCTGTCGCCAGAGGTATGGCCAACTGGTGGGGAACCAGCGGCGGAGCGCCTTGATCAGCCCGATCGATGCCAGCCAGAGGATCAGGACGACCACGCCCACCGCTCCTGCGAAGTAAGCGCCCTCGCGCGCGTCTTTGACCTGGACCGCCGCAAGGCCGTAGACGCTTGCCGCCAGCAGAACAAACGCAATCCAGGAAAGCGGATCCTTCCGCTGATCGGACGGTTCGTCGCTTTGCCGCAGCGTCACGAGGGGCGAGACGCGACGCACGGCGAGCAGCGGCAAGAGCGCAAAGACCAGCGCGACCCAGACGCCGAGCCCGATACCGATTGCCACGGCGGCGGGAGCGACCGCGATGGTCACGTCGACCGGGAGCAGATCCAGGAACAGGTACGGCAGGAACTGCTGGATGCCGACGCCCAGCGCGGCGCCCACGACGCTGCCGAGCAAGCCCATGGCGAGCGCCTGGACCAGATAGGCCAGAAACACCTGGCCCGAGGTGGCCCCCAGGCAGCGCAGGATCGCAATGGTGTCCAGCTTGCGGCGGATGAAGAGGTGCGTGGCGCTTGCGACTCCCAGGCCGCCCAGGAGCAGCGCCACCAGCGCCACCAGGCCCAGGTAATTGCCCAATCGGGTCAGCGTGTCGGCCAGGTCTTCGCGGTCCTCATCGACGCTCCGGATCCGGTAACGCTGGGTGCGCAGATCCTGGCGCCGTTCGGCTGCCAGCTGCTCGGCCCGCGACTCCGTGGCACTCGGCAGCTTGACGAACCATTCATATTCGACGCGCGACCCGAACTGGAGCAGCCCGGTCAATGCCAGGTCCGGAGCGGTCAGGAAAACGCGCGGTCCGAACGCGGTTGCCACGCCGACATCCCCCGGGATGTTGGCGACGGTGGCGTCGATGACGAAGCGCCCGTCCCCGATGGCCAGGGTGTCTCCCAGGTCGGCGTTGAGGGCGGTGAGCAGGGCCGGGTCGACGATGGCACGCCCGCTGCTGAGCGCCGACCAGCGTCCTGCGGGCGTAGTCTGGATGTCGCCGTAGAAGGGGTAACCCGACTCCACGCCGCGCACCTGCACCAGGCGAACCGCCGAGGTGCTGGTGACGTAGGCCATGGCCGCGAAACTGGTTACCTGCGCCGAGGCGCCGCGGTCGGACCGGGTCGTGTCGCCGCGGATCAGGGTGTCGACCAGCTGCTGGATCGGCTCGGTAAATGCGCGCCGACCGGTGATTACCAGGTCGGCGCCGAGCAGTACCTTCGCCTGCGTACCGACCGAAGTGCGCAGGTTGTCGGTAAAGCCGTTGATCGCCACGAGTGCCGCGACTCCGGCCGCTACCGAGGCTACCAGCATGACCAGGCGCCGTCGTGCCGCTCGGCTTTCCCGCCAGGCGAGTTTGAAAACGAACGGCAGATTCATGCGGCTGCCGCGGTATCCTCGACCACGTGGCCGTCGGCAAGCCTGATGATACGCCCTGCCCGGGCGGCGAGGTCGCGGTCGTGGGTCACCAGCACCAGCGTGGTCCCCCACTCGCGGTTGAGTTCGAGGATCAGGTCGACGATCGACGAGCCGGTTCGGGCATCGAGGTTGCCGGTCGGTTCGTCGGCAAAGAGGATCTGCGGCCGGGAGGCAAACGCGCGGGCCAGCGCCACCCGCTGCTGCTCGCCGCCGGACAGCTGAGTAGGATAGTGGTGCGACCGGTCGCCCAGGCCGACCCGTTCCAACAGTTCCTGGGCTCGATCGGCGGCCGGCTCGCCGCGGAGTTCGAGGGGCACCTGGACGTTTTCGCGGGCGGTCAGGGTCGGGATCAGGTGGAACGACTGGAAGACGAAGCCGACCTTCTGGCCCCGGAGCTGGGCCCGCTGATCTTCGGTCATGGCGCCCAGATCATGGCCATCCAGCGTGACTCGGCCGGCGCTCGGCCGGTCCAGTCCTGCCAGGAGCCCGAGCAGCGTCGTCTTGCCGCTTCCCGAGGGGCCGACGATGGCCAGAAATCCCCCGTGTTCAAGGCTGAACGTGATATTGTTCAGCACGGTAAGCTGGCGTCCCCCCGATAGATACGTCTGGGTGAGGCCAACGCATTCAAGCATAGCTGACGAGGACTTGGTCATGGGTCCAATGATAGCCACATCCGGGTCACGTTTCATTCTGATGGCCCTGCTGCTGGCCGGGTGCGGGTCGGGGTCCGACCGGGCTGTGCCACCGCCTCCGCCACCGCCAGCTGCCGAGGTGGTGGCGGAGGATTCGATTCCGGCCATCGTGTTTTTGGGCACCAGCCTGACGGCAGGCTACGGCTTGTCCGATCCCAAGCTGGCGTATCCCGCCTTGATCCAGCGGAAATTGGATTCGGCCGGGCTCAGGTATCGTGCGGTCAATCGGGGCGTGAGCGGCGAGACGTCGGCCGGTGCGTTACGTCGGATCGATTGGATCCTTCGTGAAGGCAACGTGGCAGTGCTGATGGTGGAAACCGGCGCTAACGACGGGCTGCGCGGCCAGAATCCGGATTCGACCAAGGCCAACATCCAGGCCATTTTCGACCGGGCGCGACGCCTCGAGCCAGTGCCGAGGCTGATGCTCACCGGGATGGAAGCCCTGCCGAATCTGGGAGCGGATTACACCGGCCGTTTTCGGGCCATCTACCCCGACTTGGCGCGCAGTAATGGAGCGGCGCTGGTTCCGTTTCTGCTCGAGGGCGTGGCAGGGGTCGACTCGCTCAATCAGCCCGACGGGATCCATCCGACCGCTCGGGGGCAAGAGGTCGTGGCGGAGAATATCTGGCGCGTCCTCCGCGAAGTTCTGACGTCGGTCTCGGCAGCTACGCCGTGAAGCTTGGTCGACGTGCCTCAGGTATCACAGACCGCTCGCACCGCCTTGGCAAGTTCTTCGGAGGTGAACGGCTTGGTCAGATAGGGCATCTTGCGAAGGTCCTCCAGTGCACCATCTCCAGGATATCCTGAAATGAACAGGACCCGGAGGTGGGGCCAATCGCCGAGCAGTTCGCGAGCCAGATCGGTTCCGCGCTGGCCCGGCATCATGATATCGGTGACCAGCAGGGCCACTTCACTGCCGCGCTCTGCCGCGATGGCGGTGGCTTGCGCGGCGCCTTCCGCAGTCAGCACCCGATAGCCGTACCGCTCGAGCCCGCGCTGCGCCACCTTGAGCACGGCGGCATCATCATCGACCAGCAGAATGGTTTCCTGGCCGTGCCCGGCTGGCGTCGATGCCGGAGCGGGCTCAACCGGCTCTGATCGGCCGGGCAGGGCGGGAAAGTGGATCTCCACGGACGTGCCCTGGCCTGGATGGCTGCGAATCCACAGCAAGCCGCCGACCTCGCGGACGATTTCCTGCACCGTCACCAGGCCGAGCCCGCGATGATCGGGGCCTTTGGTGGTGAAGAAGGGCTGAAACAGACTCGCCTTGGTGTCGGGCGTCATGCCGGCGCCGGTATCGGTCACGGTCAGGACGACATAGGAACCGGTGTGCTCGTCGACATCGCCGAATGCGAGCCGCGGATCGCCCCCGGATACCGCGTGGGTCGAGATGGTCAGGGTGCCGGCCTCGCCGATGGCGTCGCGTGCATTGGCTGCCAGATTGAGCAGGATGTGGCGGAGTTCACCGCGGTCGGCGAGGATATGCGGCAGCTCCGGAGCGAGGTCGACGATCAGCCGGATGTTGCGCCCGATCACGCCGCGCAGGAACTCCTCCCACTCGGCAATCACGGCGTTGAGGTCGATGGTATCGCGGGCAGATTCACGGGTCCGGGCAAACTCGAGAACTTCGTGGAGCAGGGTGCTGGCGCGCTGTGAGGCGCCCAGGACGTCGGTCAGCTCCTCGCGCGACAGGATCCGATCACCTAGCCCCGACCGCGCCAGGTTGGCATAGCCGCCGATCACCTGAATCGACTCGTTCATTTCATGGGCAATCCGATCGGCCAGCCGAGCAACCGCGTCGAGGCGCTGCGACTGCCAGAGCTGGTGCTCCATCCGCTTCTGCTGGCGTAAATCGCGGGCCGATCCGACGTAGAACACATCGTCCCGGTGCGCACCGACGACCGGAACGACCGTGAGGTCGATCGGCACGTCGAGGCCCCCCGCCGTGTGGCAGCTGGCTTCACCTCGAAAGGATTGCCGTTGGCGTAAGGCGTTGCGAAGCCGCTCCACCACCATCGGTTCGGCCAGGATGGTGATGATCTGATCGATGCCCCGCCCGATGATGTCGTGGGCCGGTACGCCGACCAAATTGGCAAATGCCTGGTTGACGAAGCGCACTTGCTCTGCATCGCAGACCAGCAACGGTTCCGTCGCGTGGATGGCAGCGAGCTCGGCAGCTCCGGCCGTATCCATGGCGTTGATCCCTCGCTGTTACCGGATTCTGGAAGGATACGTCTGCCGGTCCCCAGTTGACCAGCGTCTCGTTCGCCCCATAGACTTGGGGATGGCATTTTTCGATTCCCGCCACCAGCGGGCTGCGATCGTTCTGGTCTTGTTATTGGTGGGGATCGTGGTGGCGCTGTCGCCGTATATCACGGGGCTTCTGTCGATCCCCGTGCTGTATGTCGTGCTCGGTCCGATCCACCGCTGGCTGGCCCGATTCCGGTGGCTCAACCGGTCGCTGGCTGCCGGATTGGTGGTCGTTCTCGCTATTGTCGGCGTGTTGCTTCCCGGATTTACGGTCCTCAGTCTGATCGTCGGAGAGGCCCAGAACGTTGCCGGTACGGTGATGACGGGGCCGATTCTGGACCGGGTCCGCCAGCTCCAGCTTGGCCCGTTCGACGTCGGTGCCGAGTTCGTCCGGTTGGGGCAGACCCTGGTAGCCTGGCTGGGTGGTAATGCCCTGTCGCTGCTCGGAACCGTGACTCGGCTCTCGATCAACATCCTGCTGGCGCTCTTCGGTCTCTATTACCTGCTGCTCAATGCCGGCAGCGTCTGGGATACGATCCGTCCATATATCCCCTTTTCGCCCGGGAATACCGAGCGGCTTCGGATCCAGTTTACCGCCATCGCCATTTCCACCGTGATCGGGACCGGGCTCACGGCCTTACTGCAGGGCCTGCTTGCAACGCTCGGTTTTGCCTTCAGCGGATTGTCGAACGCGATCTTCTGGGGCGTCGTCACCGTCGTGTTCGCGGTCCTGCCCGTCGTCGGCAGCGGATTGGTCTGGATTCCAGGCGTGCTGGTGCTCGCCTTCGAGGACCGGATCGGCGCGGCGGCTTTTCTCGCCATCTGGAGTCTGACCGGGACGGCCATCATCGATTATATCTTCCGGCCGATCGTCTACAATCGGTTTGCGCAGGTACACCCGATGATCACCTTGGTGGGGGCCATTGCCGGAATCGGTTACTTCGGCTTGCTGGGCCTCCTGATCGGACCACTCGCGTTGTCGTACTTCTTTGCCATCGTCAAGATGTACCGTGAGGAGTACGTCCCCGCGGGCTCCGAAAGCGGCTTTACGGCCGAACATCCCATCGTCCTCGTCGACTCGGAAGGAGCCCCGGCGGCGCCCAACCCGTGACGAGAGAATTTCACCGCGGCGCCGTTTTCTGGTCCTTTGCCGCGATTTACATCATTTGGGGATCGACCTACCTCGGGATCACGTTCGCGATCCAGAGCATACCACCGTTCGTGCTGGCTTCGAGCCGGTTCATTCTGGCGGGCGGGGCGCTGTATCTCTGGGCCCGATACCGTGGTGAGGCCAATCCGCCGCTTCGCATCTGGGCCACCGCCTTCGTGATGGGCTCGCTGTTCTTCGTGATGGGGAACGGCCTGGTCGTCTGGGCGCAGCAGTATGTACCCTCGGGCCGGACCGCGCTGCTGGCCTCGACCACGCCGATCTGGGTGGTCGTGATAGAGAGCGCGCTCGATCGCTGGCAGCGTCCGCCGGGGCGGGTGCTTGCGGGGGTGGTGATGGGGATGATCGGCCTCGTCCTTCTGGCTTCACCCAATGTCGGGGAGCAGGCTGCCGCGGATGTGCCGCTGCTCGGCGTTGCCGCCCTGGTCGTGGCGGCCTTTGGGTGGGGTGGCGGGTCCGTGATGGCGCACCGTCGCCGCCTGCCGACCAGTCCGAGCATGGCCACCGGGATGATGATGATCGGAGGCGGAATGCAACTCGCCTTCGCCGCGTGGGGGTCGGGAGAGCTGCGGAGCTTCTCATTCTCACAAGTGACTGCGGCATCGTGGGCGGCCTACTTCTATCTGATCGTTTTCGGTAGCATCATCGGCTTCACGGCCTTTACCTACCTGCTGTCGGTCACGACGCCGCAGGCGGTTGGAACGTCGGCCTACGTCAATCCGCTCGTGGCGGTTCTGCTCGGGTGGGCGCTTGCCGGCGAAGTCGTCACCACCAAGATGATGACCGGGGCGACTGTGAGTTTGCTTGGTGTGCTTCTGATCCGTTGGCCGCAGAAGCCGACTCCTCCAGAGGTCGAGGCCGGCGTCTTCGAAACCGGCGAGTTCCCGGTGCCGGAGTTGCCGCCGAAGTAGAGGCTGGCTGCGGGGCGGGCGGGAGTCGATCTTGCCCCGGGCTGAAAATGAAAGCGGGGCCGTCCGAAGACGGCCCCGCTTTCTTCAATCTTGGAACCTGACGATTACTCGCCGGGGCGACCGATCCGGCTCACGCCGGCGGGGCCAGTCTCGGCGCAGGTACCAGCCGCTTCGGGCTCAGCGGTTTCGATCTGCGAAACTTCGACCCGACGGTTCTGGGCCATACCGTCTTCGGTCTCGTTGGTTCCGACCGGGCGGCACTCGCCGAACGAGCGGACCACGGTGCGATTCCGCGCGACTCCGCGACGGACCAGCTCGCGCTGGATCGTCTCGGCGCGGCGCTGACCGAGCCAGGTGTTGTACTGGACGGTGTTCCGCCAGTCGGTGTGACCGTCGATGTAGACCCGGAGGGTCTGATCGGTCTTGAGGGCCTCAGCCACCTGATCGAGCGACATCTGATCGACCTGGCTTGCCTGGCTGTACCGGTTGGTGCCGAACATGGCGCGGAGCGTCACGCTCAGGCCGCGCACCGTTGCCGTGGCGCGATCGGAGCTGCCGGAGCAGGTCGCGGTGACTTCGTATTCACCGCTGCGGCTCCAGCTGTAGGTCCAAGCCGACGCCGTCGGGTTGCCCTGCGCAGAAACCGAGCACTCGTCCGCACGCATGGCACGGCTGTTACCGTCAGACCAGTATCCGGTGACCGTGTAGGTCGCGGACTCGCCCGGCTTCAAGGTCGAGGTCTTCGGGCTGATCTCGACGCGCGAAAGCGTCGGCGGCGGCGGGGGCGGCGGCGGAGCCGTCACCGTGACCGTCGAGGTGTCGGCCAGCTTGCCGTTCAGCGTCCGCGCGATCACCTGGTAGGTGCCGGGGTTGGCCGACGAGAAGACGCCGTTCGGACCGATGGTGCCGGCGGGCGAGACCGCGTAGGTCACCTGCGGCGTGGTCGACGATCCGTCGCAGAGACGGCCCGTGACGTTGAAGTTGACCGACTGACCGGTCTGCACGCTCGCCGTGTTCGGGAGCAGGTCGATCGCATCGAGCCGGCTGGTGCAGCGCGGGTTCGGGAAGATCGACAGACCAAGCTGCGCACCAAGGTGCAGGTTGCTGCTCGGCGC
>CAZUES010000024.1:0-62259 GCA_964619465.1 uncultured Gemmatimonas sp. | reverse complement strand
TCGGCATGGCCATCGTCTCGACCCCGAAGGGGTTGATGAGCGATAGCCAGGCACGAGCGGCCAACTTGGGCGGTGAACTCCTCGCGGTCGTCTGGTAGGAGGCGACCGTGTCACGAATCGGACGGAGACCCATCAGCGTCCCCAAGGACGTCACGGTGACGATCAACGGCGGGACGGTGGCGGTCAAAGGCCCCAAGGGCGAATTGAGCCGCACGTTGCCGCGTGATATCACCGTCTCACTCGAGGACGGCGTGCTGACGGTAGCGCGGCCGAGCGAGCAGGAGCATCACAAGGCGCTGCACGGGCTGTCGCGCACGCTGGTGGCCAATATGGTCGACGGCGTCTCGAAGGGCTTCGAAAAGGTGCTCGAGATCCAGGGCGTCGGCTACAAGGCCGAAGTGATCCCGACCGGACTCAAGCTGAACCTGGGCTTCTCGCACCAGGTGACCTACGCGGCGCCGACCTCGATCAAGATGGTCGTCGAAAACAATACCGTGGTTCGTATCTCCGGCCCCAGCAAAGAGCTGGTCGGCCAGGTGGCCTCGGAGATTCGGGCGATTCGCCCGCCGGAGCCCTACAAGGGCAAGGGTGTGCGTTATCAGGGTGAGCGGGTCCGGCGTAAGGCCGGCAAGACAGGAGCGAAGTAACCGATGCGTCCGATTCACGCACCGAAGACCCGCGAGGAGCGGCGTTACCGCCGGCATCTGCGGGTGCGCAAGAAGGTGGCCGGCGATGCGGAGCGTCCGCGTCTGGTCGTCTTCCGGTCGCTCAAGCACATCTATGCGCAGCTGGTCGATGATGCCCGCGGCGTCGTACTGATGGGCACCAGCGATGGCAGCGAAGGTCTCGAGCTCGACGGCGACGCCACCGGCAAGGTGGCCAAGGCCAAGGCCACCGGGAAGCTGCTGGCTGCGAAGGCCAAAGCGGCCGGGATTGCCAAGGTAGTCTTCGATCGGGCGGGTTATCGGTATCACGGGCGGGTCAAAGCGGTCGCCGATGGCGCCCGCGAGGGTGGATTGGAGTTCTAATGACGGAACCTCACGTGCAGGGCACCGAAACGACGACGCCGACGACGACGGATGCGCCGACCGGCGAACGCCCCAGAGGGCGTCGTGGCGGGCAGGGTGGCGGCGGCGGCCGCGGCGGTGATCGCGGCGGTCGAGGCCGGGGCGACGGGCGCAACGATCGCCGCGGTGATCGGGACCAGGCGAACGAGTTCGTCGAGAAGGTCGTCGACATCAACCGTGTCGCCAAAGTCGTCAAAGGCGGCCGCCGTTTCTCGTTCAACGCGCTGGTCGCGGTGGGCGACGGCAAGGGCCGCGTCGGCTTTGCCACGGGTAAGGCCAACGAAGTGTCCGAAGCGGTGCGCAAGGCGGTCGAAGCCGCCAAGCGCGCGATGACGGAAATCCCGCGGACCGGCACCACCATTCCGCACGACATAATCGGTCGGCATGGCGCCGGTCGGGTCCTGCTCAAGCCGGCGGCGACCGGTACCGGCGTGATTGCCGGCGGGCCGGTGCGCGCGGTGCTCGAGTGCGCCGGGATTACCGACATCCTGACCAAGAGCCTCGGATCGAACAATCCGCATAACATGGTGCGGGCGACGCTCGACGGGCTGCGGAGCCTGGTGTCGGCCCGCCAGGTGGCGCGCGAGCGCGGCATCGAAGTCGACCAGCTGGGCTACCGCCCGCGGCAGGAGGGTTAAGCGATGGGACGGAATCCTGCGGTTGGTCGGCAAGGGCCGGCGTACTATGCGGCGACCATTCCGAGCGAAGCGGATGCGGCCCGGCTTCGGGTCAAGCAGATCCGCTCGACGATCGGGCATGATGATACCATGCGCCGGACGCTCGCTGCGCTCGGTCTGCATAAGCACCAGGCCGAGGTCGAGATCGTCAACAATGCCTCGGTGCGGGGCATGTTGTTCAAGGTCCGCCATATGGTCCAGGTGGCCAAGGCGTAAGACGGGAAAGGATCAGGAGCATGGCGGACAAGATCACGCTTTCCAACCTGCGGCCGGCCAAGGGCAGCAACACGCCCCGCAAGCGGCTCGGTCGCGGTATCGGCAGCGGGCTGGGCAAGACGTCCGGCAAAGGTCATAAGGGTCATAAGGCCCGTACGGGTGGTCAGACCAACCCGGGGTACGAAGGCGGTCAGGTGCCGTTGTACCGGCGTTTGCCGAAGCGCGGGTTTACCAACCCGTTCAAGGAAGTGGCTCAGATCGTCAACCTCCACCAGCTCGACAAGGTCGAGGGTGCGGAGCTGACGCCGGAGTCCCTGGCGGCGGCCGGGCTCGTCAAGAAAGCTGACGGTCCCATCAAAGTGCTCGCGGCGGGCGAGATCAATCGGGCGTTCACGGTTCGTGGCGTCGCGATCTCGGGCCCTGCCAAAGCCAAGATCGAGGCAGCAGGCGGAAAAGTCGAGGCGTAAGTGACCAGTCCGGCAGCACAGGTCCCGTCGTTCGGGATCGACGGGGAGCTCAAGCGCAAGCTGCTGTTCACGCTGTTCGTGATCCTGATCTATCGGATCGGTTCACACATTGTGGCCCCGGGCGTCAACGTCCAGGCGCTGCAGGCGTTCATCAGCAGCAATACCGGCACGAGCACCTTCTTCCAATTGTATGACACCCTGGGCGGTGGCCTTTATCGGGCTACCATCTTTGCCCTGGGTATCATGCCGTACATTTCCGCGTCCATCATCTTCCAGCTCCTGGGCGGTATCGTCCCGACCGTGAGCAAGATGCAGAAGGATGAGGAAGGCAAGAAGAAGCTCACCCAGTACACCCGCTACACCGCGATCTTCATCGCCGTGTCGCAGGCGGTCACCTTTACCGCCTTTACCGAGTCGATTCCGGGCGCATTGACCAACCCCGGCTTCGCGGCGCGCGCCACCATGTGGTTCACGCTCACGGTGGGCGCGATCTTCATCATGTGGCTCGGTGAGCAGATCACCGAACGCGGTATCGGCAACGGTATGAGCTTGCTGATCGCGGTGTCGATCATCGAGCGGCTCTGGCCCTCGACCTTCTCGCTGCTCGAGCAGGTCCAGGTGGGCAGCGTCAGCTTCGGTGTCGCGCTTCTGATCGTGGTGCTCGCGGTCGGTTCGATCGCTGCCGTGGTGGCGATGACCATCGCGGCCCGGCGGATCCCGATCCAGATTCCCAGGAAGGTGATGGGACGCGGTCGCGTGCGCGAAGGGCAGAAGACCTTCATCCCGATCCGGTTGATCACCGCCGGCGTGATGCCGATCATCTTTGCCCAGACGATCATCATCATGCCGAGCACCATCGCGAGCTTTACCGGCAACCCGACGCTGACCGAATGGGCCAACTTCTTTACGCCCGGTGATATACCGTACGACCTGGTGTTCGGCGTCATGGTGGTGATGTTCAGCTACTTCTATACGTCGATCATCTTCAACTCGGTCGACCTGTCGGAGAATCTGAAGAAGCAGGGCGGGTTCATTCCCGGCGTGAAGCCGGGGTCGGCCACGGCGGACTATATCGATCAGGTGCTGGGTCGGATTACGCTCCCGGGTTCGCTCTTTCTGGCCGCGGTTGCCATCGTGCCGACCTTCATTGCCCGCCAGTTCAATTACCAGACCGTCTTCGGCGGCACCTCGGTTCTGATCGTCGTGGGCGTATTGCTCGACACCATTTCGCAGATCGAGCAGCATCGCACGCTGCGGAAGTACGACAGCTTCATGAAGACCGGTCGAGTCAAGTTCCGCGGCCGACAGCAGCGCTTCATCTAGTTGGGCGGTTGGTGCGGTATCAGGGGCCCGGTACACCGGATCGGCAGCAGCGATCCGGGTCCGGGCTCTGACGCGTCGCCCGGCCCGAGACGAATCCTTCATCCTGGTTCGTGAGCATGGACATTCTTCTTCTCGGCCCTCCCGGAGCCGGCAAAGGCACCCAGGGCGTTCTGATCGCCGAGCGACTCGGCATTCCCAAGGTTGCCACGGGCGATCTCCTCCGCGATGCCGTCAAAAACGGCACGCCGCTGGGCCTCGAAGCCAAAGCGCTGATGGAATCGGGCGCCCTGGTCGGCGACGATCTGATCATGCGGATCGTTGGCGAAGAATTGGCCAAACCGGCCGCCGCCAACGGGGTCATATTCGATGGCGTCGTCCGTACCATCCCGCAGGCGGAAGGCGTTGCGGCTCTGCTGGCCAAGCTGGGCCGGAAGATCGACCAGGTGCTGTTCTTCGATGTGACGGATGAAGAGATCCTGGCCCGGATCGAGAAGCGTCGGACCGTCGAAGGCCGGGCCGACGATGATCCGGTCGCGGTCCAGCGCCGCTTGCGTGCCTATCGGGAGCAGACGGCGCCGGTGCTCGATTGGTACCAGGCGCACGGCGGCGTGACCCGGATCCATGCGGTCGGGACGGTCGAAGCCGTCGCCGACCGAGCGCGCCAGGCGCTCGGTCGGTAGGCAAACCTCAGAACTCCCACTCGATTCCGAAGACCGGCAAGAGCGTCCACTGTTTGACGGAGTCGACGCGGCCGGTCGCCGGGTTCCAGTAGATCTGCGCCACATTTTCCCGATTGTAGGCGTTCCAGACACTCAGGAACGTGTTGAGCGTGGTGCCGCCGATCGCAAAGCGCCGGTCGGCCCGGATGCTCAGCGCATGGTAGGCCGGCATCCGGGCCGCGTTGATGCGGCTCTGGTCCAACACGGTGCGCCCCGCCGCTGCGGAGGCGGCGGCATCGACCGGTGTGTACGGTGCCCCGCCCGCGTAGATCCACCGCGCCGACAGATCCCATGATCGCCCCGCTTTCCAGCCCCCCTCGGCGGTCAGGACGACGCGGTTGTCGAACACCCGCGGACGCCGCGGGCCGTCTCCTGCCCGATAGAACGCACGAGCGTAGCTTGCGCCCATCTGACCGTAGACACGCCGCGTCATCCGTTTCTGGAGCAGCGCCTCGACCCCGGTCGTGGTGCCGGTGCCGGCCGGGGTTAGCGTCGGGTGCGCAGCGAGAAAGCCGAAGCCGTGGTAGAGCTCGTCCACCGGGAGGAGTCCCGGCTGGTCCGGGTCGACCGGGAGCCGGTCGTACCGTTTGTGATAGCCCTCGACGGTGAGCCGGAGATCCTCGGCAAACAGATGGCTGATGCCGCCCACCAGGTGCACGGCCCGCGGATCCGGGAGGTTGAGGTGCGTCTCGGCCTGCGCGAGCAGTACGGCGGGCAGGGTCTGGTAGTAGATCCCTCCCGAGGCCGTAGCCACGGTGCCGGGCCCCAGCCTGACGGCCATGCTCCCCCGCGGCGACAGCGTCGTGTTGCCCGTGGCCGAGTGGTGATCGACGCGCCCGCCGACGGTAAACGACACGGCCCGCGAGGCTCGGGCGGCCAGGGTGGCGAATGCGCCGGCGCGGGTGCTCTGCAGCGTGTTCCGAACCTCGAGCGTCGTCGCCTCGCCTCCCAGCGGGTTCGGCACGTCGTAGCGGTTGTCGTAGCGCGACGATGCGCGGCTTGCGTCGCCGCCGAGGGAGACCGTTCCGCCGGCGAAGTCGAGGCTCGTGCTGTGCCGGAGCCTGAGCGCGCGCTCGCGGGACCGGTTCCGAAAGATCAGCTGATTCGACCCGCCGGCTTCGAAGTATTCCTCGTCGAACCGTGAAGTCGACCATGCTGCCGAGGTAACGGCGTTGATGCGGGGCCCGAACGCGGCGGTCCAGGTCAGGCCGGTGGTGCCCTGGAGCAGATCCTGTCGCCCGAAGGTAAAGGCTTCGTTCTCGAGCGCGTTGGCCAGGTCGGTTTCGAACCGATCGTCTGCCCAGATGGCGAGGGCGCCGATCCGATGGTTGGGGCCGAGATCGACGACCAGTTTCCCCTGGTAGTCGCCGTACTTGGGTACGGCAGTGGTCCCCAGGTCGAACGCCTTGATGGCGAGATCGAGATAACTGCGCCGGGCGGCCACGATCCATGACCCGGAACGACCCATCGGTCCTTCGACGATGCCGCCGAATCCGATGAAGTTGAGGTCGAGTTGGGCGTCGGAGGCCTCCCGATTCCCCTCGCGGAGGCGAATATTGAGGGCTGACGAGAGTCGGTCACCGGCTTCGGCGCCGAAGCCGCCGGCCGAGAAATCCACTTCGCGGATCAGGTCGACGTGCAGCAGCCCGATCGGACCGCCCGACGAACCCTGGGTCGGAAAGTGGTTGATATTGGGAATCTCGATCCCGTCGACCAGGATGAGATTTTCGAGTGGACTCCCGCCGCGCACGGCCAGGGCATTGCTTTGATCGTTGACTTTGGCAACCGAAGGCAGCCCCTGCAGGATCCGGCTTACGTCGCCAGCCGCGCCCGGGGCGCGTTTGATTTCCTCGGCCGAGAAGCCCACCAGGCTGCCCGAGGTGAGGGTCGGTTCCGGGAACAGCGCCGGGGCGGCCTCCACGGTTTCCAGCTCGTAGGGCGCAGCCTCGAGGGAGATATCGGCCACGGTGAAGCGGTTCTGGCGGACGACCACATCCGGGAGGGCCGTCGGGCGATAACCGATTCGCCTTACCTCAATGATCCAGGTCCCGGTTTCGACCCCGGGGAGACGGTAGCGCCCCAGCGAGTCGCTCATGGTGGCGAGGTCGGTGCCCCGGAGGGACACGCGCGCGGCCGCAATGGATCGATGGGTCTGCTGGTCGGTGATCCGGCCGGCTATGCCCGTCTGGGCGGTCAGGCGGGCCGATCCCAGTGTGGTGAGGAGTGCCAGGAGCAGGATCGCGGCAGACCGGTGAAAGGGAAGCTTGGTGCTTGCTAAACGCACGTTTAAAACTCATGTTTAAGTCGTGGGCAAGATGACCAATGAAGGGATCGCTGTCAACGGCAGGACGGATCCGCTGACGCCGGCTTCGGCACCTCGCGATCGGATCATCGTTGCCACGCTGGAGTGCTTCGAGCGCTTCGGGGTGGAGGAGACGACGGTCCGTCGGATTGCCGATCTGGCCCAGGTCAACGTTGCCGCCGTGAACTACTATTTCGGTTCGAAAGACCGGCTGATCGACGTCGCCCTGGCGGCCAGCCTAGAGCAGGTCTTCCCGGATGCGGCCAGCGAGCTGGCGGAGGCCATCCACGCGGAGGCCGGGGATGTACGGCGGGGGACGGAACGGTTCCTCAACGAGTTCTTTACCGTGGCCTTCAAGTGGCCTCGAACGGCCTACGCCCACCTGCGCCCGATGCTGGCCGAGCAGCGATATGACGGCCCGGCCGTCGCCTCGTTTCGGAAGTTCGTCGAGAACTTTGCCTCGGTGGTCGAGCCGGCCATGCCCGAGCCGGACCCCAAGCTCCGGCGGGCCATGGTGTACCAGGTGTGGAGCTCCTTTTTGCTCACAGCGATTGCCCCGGCGGTTCTGCCGGATCTGGTCGGGAAAGAGGGGACGGTACCCTCGCTGGCAGAATCGATGGTTCGCCTTCTTTTCGGGTCTGGGAGCGAGACGAATTCGGCGAAAAAGGACACGCTGCCAATGCGGCCGAGAAATCGTTAATTTTGGGTCATTATGGTAATGCTCAAATCTCCCCGGGAAATCGACACCATGGCCAAGGCCGGCGCCATCGTCCACGCGACGCTGGAGCTCTGCCGCGGCATCGTCAAACCCGGTCTTTCGACTGAAGATCTCGACCGCGAAGCGGAGCGCTTCATCCGGAGCCATCCGGGGGCGACGCCCTCCTTCAAGGGATTGTACGGGTTTCCCAAGAGCCTCTGCATCTCGATCAACGAAGAAGTGGTGCACGGCATTCCGTCGCCTAAACGGGTGCTCCGCGACGGCAATATCGTGAGCATCGACTGCGGCGTCTGCATCGACGGTTTTCACGCCGACAGCGCCATCACGGTTCCGGTCGGTTCGGTCGCTCCGGAAACGGCGCAGTTTCTCGAGACCACGCGGCTGGCCCTCGAGGCCGGGATCGAGCAGGCCAAACTCGGCAATCATATCGGCGACATCGGTCACGCGGTGCAGACGGTGTCCGAAGCTCGGGGGTATGGGGTGATCCGGGAACTGGTTGGGCACGGCGTGGGTACCCGGATGCATGAGGATCCGCAGGTTCCCAATCACGGCAAGCCCAAGCGCGGCGAGCGGCTGCTCGAGGGCATGACCATCGCGATCGAGCCGATGATTACCATGGGGCACTACAAGACCAAGACGCTGGCCGACAAGTGGACCATCGTCACCGCC
Organism: uncultured Gemmatimonas sp.; assembly: GCA_964619465.1. GTDB lineage: Bacteria > Gemmatimonadota > Gemmatimonadetes > Gemmatimonadales > GWC2-71-9 > SHZU01. The sequence continues at coordinate 54,101 of CAZUES010000024.1, read as the reverse complement.
GACGGATCGCTTGCTGCGCACTTCGAACACACCGTGGCCGTTACCAAGGAAGGCCCGCGCATTCTGACGCTCGCGGCCTGACCTCGCTGCAATCGATCTGTAAGCGGCGCCGGCCCCTTGGGTCTGGCGCCGCTTTGCGCTTCAGGGGGTCAGGCGTCCTGGTCGAGGGTCTGACGTAGCCAGCTGTGGATGGCGGGGTTGCCGGCCACGACGCCGGTGTGCGCGGCCCCGACTTCCCGTCCAACCAGGTCGGTCGCGATCCCGCCCGCCTCGCGGATCAGCAGCAGACCGGCGGCGATATCCCAGGGCGCCAGCATCAGTTCCCAGAACCCGTCGAAGACGCCGCTGGCAACCCAGGCCAGGTCGAGCGCCGCGGACCCCGCCCGCCGGATCCCGGCCGACGCTACGGCAATCCGGGCAAACTGGGGCAGGTAGCGATCGAGATGCTCCGGGTGCTTGAACGGGTAGCCGGTGCCGATCAGGGCGTGATGGTGATCGGCGATGGTGGAGACCGAAAGTCGGCTCTCGTCACGCCAGGCGCCGCGACCCAGCGCGGCGTGGTAGAGCACGTTGCGCTCGACGTGGAGCACCACGCCCGCGGTCAGCACGCCGTCGACGGCGGCCGCAATGGACACCGCGTAGGCCGGGAAACCGTGGACAAAGTTGGCGGTGCCGTCGATCGGGTCGACGATCCAGACCAGGCCCGCGTTGTTTGCATCGGGTGACAATTCCTCCCCCATCACGGTCGATCCCGGTTCCGCACCGAGCAGCACGTCGGCGATGATCGACTCGGCGGTGCGGTCGCATTCGGTCACGAAGTCGTTGGCGGACTTGGCGCCCCAGGTGGACGGATCGCGGGGGCGTTCGACGGCCCGAAGGTATTCGGCGGCGCGGCGGGCGGCGTCCGTTGCGATGGTACGCAGGCGTTGGGTCGGCATCGGATCGGCGTCGTTTCAGGGTCGGCAGCGCGGTCCGGAGCCGACATTCCGGGGTCCGGAAAGGGACCGGCTACCGGGCCGGTTTGCGGTCGGTCAGAATAGTAGCGGAGTGCCGTTTCCGATGGGGTTTCCAACTCTCGCTCGTGCGGGGTAAGTGTAAGCCTGGTTTCGGCTTGCCCGCATCGGCCGAGCCGACTACCTTGGCTCAACGGGTGGGCCGCAATTCTGGACGGCCCGCCCGTTTCCCATTTCGTCCAGGGGACTTCATGGATCGCGTCTTCTCCGGCATCCAACCGACCGGTGAATTGCACATCGGGAACTGGCTCGGTGCCGTGAAGAATTGGGTGGAACTGCAGGATCGCTACGAGTGCCTGTATTGTGTCGTCGACCTCCACGCCATTACGCACAAGTTCGATCCCGCCGGCTTCGCCGAGCGTTCTCGCGAGATGTTTCTGGGGCTGATGGCTTCGGGGCTCGATCCGGACCGGTCGATCATCTTCGTCCAGTCCCATGTGCCGCAGCACGCGCAGTTGATGTGGATCCTGACCAACGTCACCGGCATCGGCGAACTCGAGCGGATGACGCAGTTCAAGGACAAGTCTCAGCGCAGCGAGCGGATCGTGGCCGGCCTGCTGATGTACCCGGTGCTGCAGGCGGCCGACATCCTGCTCTATCGCGCCGACAAGGTTCCGGTAGGCGAGGATCAGGTCCAGCATCTCGAGTTGTCCCGCGAGCTGGCCCGGACCTGGAACCACAGCTTCGCAGCCGACGAGCCTTTTCTCCCCGAGCCGCAGGCGTTGCTGACGCCGGCCAAGCGGATTCTGGGCCTCGATGGCGAGGCCAAGATGTCCAAGAGCCTCGGCAATACCATCGGTCTGTTCGAATCGCCCGAGTCGATCTGGAACAAGCTCCGTCCCGCCAAGACCGATCCGGCCCGGAAGACGAGGAAGGATCCGGGCACCCCGGAAAACTGCAACATCTATTCGCTGCATCGTCACTTCTCGCCACCCGAGACGGTGACCATGGTGGCCGATCAGTGCCGCAGCGCCGGGTGGGGCTGTATCGACTGTAAGCGCGTCCTGGCGGACAATATCGAGGTCTCCCTCGGGCCGATTCGAGCCCGTGGCGAGGCGCTGCGAGCGGACCCGGCCCGACTCGACCGCGCCATTGCGCAGGGAGCGGAGCGGGCCCGCGCGATTGCGGCCGAAACGCTGGCCGGGGTCGAGCGCCGCATGGGATTCCTGCCATCGGGAACCGCCTGAAATGGCCGGCGTGCCGATCGAGCGGATCATCAAGGCGGCGGTCGATCGCGGCGCCTCTGACCTGCACATCAAGGCGGGCGACGTCTTCCGGGCCCGGATCGATGGCACCCTGGTGCCGCTCACCAAGCAGCGGCTGACGCCGGAGCAGACCCGGGCCGCCGCGCTCAAGCTGGTGGCCAGCGACGACGACCGGGCTCGGCTCGATGAGTTGACCGACTACGATTGCTCCTGGGGCTTACCCGGCGTGGGCCGTTTCCGGGTCAATCTGCTGCGGCAGCGCTCGTCGTTCATGATCGTGATGCGGGTCATTCCTTTCGGCATCCCCACGCTGGAACAGCTCGGCCTGCCCGACTCGTTGCGGGGGTTGGCGGAAGCTCCGCACGGTCTGGTGCTGGTGACCGGTGTGAGCGGCAGCGGCAAGAGCAGCACCATTGCCGCCATGGTACACCATCTCAATCAGACGCAACAGCGACATATCGTCACGATCGAAGATCCGATCGAGTTTTTGCATCGCGATTTCAAATCGTCGGTGACCCAGCGTGAGGTGGGCATCGACACGGCGTCGTTGAGCGTCGGGGTGCGCGCCGCGCTGCGCCAGGATCCGGATGTGATCATGGTGGGCGACGTACACGACAGCGAAACCTTGGAAACCGCCATCAAGGCGGCCGAGACTGGCCGTCTGGTCATCGGGGCCATGCCGACGCCGGATGTGATGACGACTATCGGGCAGTGTTTTGCGATGCTGCCCCGCGAAGAGCGCGACATCGGTCGGATCCGGTTTTCGTCGGTCATCCTGGCCATCGTATCGCAGCAGTTGCTGCCCAGGAAGGACGAGTCCGGTCGGATCGTGGCGTCCGAGATCATGATCGCATCGCGCACCATTCGCGACGCGCTCAAAGATCCGGCCAAAGTCGTCGACGTCAAGACGCAGATGGCGCGCGGCTATGGCAAGAGTGGCATGCAGACCTACGAGCAGCACCTGGCCGAACTGGTCAAGGCGAACATGATCTCGGCCGAGACGGCCAAGGCGCTCGGGGTGAGCGAGGGGACGGCGCCCGCGGGCGCGAAAGGGAAGCGGTGATGTTCGGTCCGGACTGTCGGTGTCTCGTAGTGGTCGGGTCGCAGTGGGGCGACGAGGGGAAGGGCAAACTCGTCGACGTCATTGCGGAGCGGGCGGATATCGTCGCCCGCTATCAGGGCGGGGCCAATGCGGGCCACACCGTCGTGATCGGCGACTCGCAGTTCATCCTGCGGCTGATTCCAAGCGGCATCCTGCATACCACCACGATGTGCGTGCTGGGCAACGGAGTCGTGATCGATCCCGAGAGTTTCCTGGGCGAGCTGGATGGGCTGGCCGAGCGTGGTATCGACGTAAGCGGTCGGGTCCTGGTGTCCGATCGTGCCCACCTGGTGCTGCCGTATCATAAGCTGCTCGACCTGGCGGAGGAGCAGCGGCAGAATATCGGGACCACCAAGCGTGGCATCGGGCCGGCCTACGAGGATAAGTACGGCCGTCGCGGCATCCGGATCGGCAACCTGCGCAACGTGGCCGAGGCGGAGGCGTTGCTGGCGGCGCGGATCGACCGGGCCAACGAGTTGCTGGCGCTGGCCGGAATGGAGGAACGGGCCTCGTTTTCTGAGCACGTCGATCTGATTCGGCGGGTGGCGCCGCGTCTGGTGCCGATGACGGCGGATACCGGTGCGCATCTCTACCGTGCGCTCAAGGCGGGCAGCAGCGTGCTGCTGGAAGGGGCGCAGGGCGCCCTGCTGGATGTCGATCACGGCACCTATCCGTTCGTGACGTCGTCGAACACGACGGCCGGTGGCGCGGCGGTCGGCGCCGGTATCGGGCCGACGCTGGTCGATCGGGTGCTGGGCGTGGTGAAGGCGTATACCACCCGGGTCGGTAACGGTCCCTTGCCGACGCTGGCCGATGAGGCGCTCGAGGAAGAGCTGCGTCAGGTCGGTCACGAGTTCGGGGCGGTCACGGGGCGTCCCCGCCGCTGCGGCTGGTTCGATACCGTGGTGCTCCGGTACTCGGCACGGGTCAACGGGCTCACCGATCTGGCGGTGACCAAGCTGGACGTGCTGGACGGGTTCGATCAGATCCCGATCGGGGTCGGCTATGAGGTCGACGGGGAGCGGATGGACGAGATGCCGTCCGACGTGACCGTGCTGGGTCGGGTTCAGCCGGTGTATGAGACGATGCCCGGCTGGCGGGCACCGACGGGTGGTGCGCGCTCGATGGCGGATCTGCCGAAGGAGGCGCGCGCCTACTTGCATCGACTCGAAGAGCTGGCTGACGTGCCCATCAAGTATGCGAGCGTCGGCACGCGCCGGGATCAGATCATCGAGGTGTGAAGCGGCTGCCTGACGATAGGAAACGGGGGACGGAGCATGGCGCTCCGTCCCCCGTTTTCTGTTTTTGATGCTCAGTCGACCCGCGCAGCAATCGTCAGCGCGACTGGAGTTCCTTGAAGTACTGCGCCACGCCGGTCTGATTGAGCCAGACGGGATCGACCTCGTAGTAGCGGCTCTTGAGGTAGCGGCCCGTCGTCGGGAAGTACGGCGGCGGGTTGGTGGCACCGCACTGGTCGTAAGTATGTCCGGATGCCCAGCCATATCCTGTGCTTGGGGATCCGGTCGTATTCCGGAAGCCACCCCAGTTCATGTTGGCGTATGAGATGCCCCCTGAAATCCGGATGCACCCTGCCCGGGCTCCCCCGCATGTCTCTCCGGCTTCCGCGGGAATCGCAGGGAATGTAGTCGGGCCGTCATATCCCGGCGTGTTGTGAGTTCCGGAAGGGTACATGTCGCTTCCGAAGCTGGTGAGCGTGAGCAGGAACATATGGTAGCTCTCGTCCGCCGGTGTATCATCGAACCCGCCGACGTAGGTGTTATTCACCCTAAACGGCGTCTGTAGGTTGTTGTCCTGCGTCAGCACGCCCTGTACGGCCAACGCGCCGAAGATGTCGCCGGTCTCGCTACAGTCGGTGCCCGGCGGCGTCCAGTATGTGAAGTCGTCCTGCAGGTTGATGAGGCCGGTCGATACGACGGTGACCCGCCCGCGCAGGCGACCACTGATTGCGACATCACCGGTCACGTAAATCACGCCCTTGAAATCAGGGTTCTTCCCTAGTGGGATCCAGTACTCCGCATCGCCACCGCTCGCGATCGTCCTGCGTACGGTGGTCACAGACGAGTGGGCGCCCAAGCGACGCTGGATCCATTGACCGCCGTTGGCTCCGAGGCCGGTATTCGCGGTGAGGGGATCGGGTAGCAACGTGTCACCGGTTACGGAGCGGAAGAGACGCGGGTCTCCGCCCAGGAAGCACCGTTTGTTGAAGTAGTTGACCCCATCCACCGGGTTGGTTCCGGCCAACAATCTTCGAACGTTGGTAGTCTTGGCGTTGTGGTTGGCACCCGTGTTGTTGTAGATCCAGGCGGCCGTTCGAAACGCGCCGGTTGGACTCCCACTATACGCTCCGCAGTTGGGCGACAACAAATTGGGGTCGGTGGTCGCGGACGATCCACTGATCTCCTGATTCCATCGCCGCCCGTTCAGGTACGCCAGCGACGTGTAGTTCAGGTTGTTGCAGCGGAAGATTCGAACATAGCCTTCGTCCCACTGGATAATGCCATCCTGATTCGAATCGAGAACCTGGAAATCAAGTCGTGTGCATGGCTTGTTCGTTCCGATATTTCCGCCCGTCAGGTCGTAGTCGCCGCCGGTGATATCGGCTTCCTGCGCATAGGCGCGCATCAGGCCAAGTTGGGCGGCTGTTGGCCACGCAAGCGGCGCAGCGCCGGGCTCGAAACTGTGGGTGAAGTTTCCGTTGTCGGGGTTCTGAACCGATCCCACTACAGTCACTTCACCGCCGAAGAATGTCCGGGAGCCGGCTGGACAGGAACTCTGGAGCCAGAGGTCGCCGTTCGAATGGAGCGGACCGGTGATGGTCGATGCGCAGCCGTAGGGGATCCCGCTCGACCAGTCGTTGACTGCCACTGCAAAGCGAGACCACGATTCTTGCGCGAACAGGCCGCGTCGCGCCGCCACGGCGCCGCGCGGGTCGCTGATCACCGACAGGATGCTCATATAGTTGCTGCCGTACTGTCCCGAGGTTGCCGGCCCGCCGGTTCGCCCGCCCGTTCTACCGGCATACACCGTTCTGGTATAGCCTGGAACCACGTTGCCGCTGGCGTCAAGGATGGTGCCGGCGGGTGCGATAACGATATGGCCGGTGTCAGGCAGCAGGGTGAGGACATTGTTGATCGAATCGCGTGCGATCTCGAGTCCGGCATCGGCAAGCGAATGCAACGCTGCCTCTCGGGCGGCGAAGCGGGAAGTAAGGCCGCTTGCGCCCGCGATCATCACGCCGCCGACCGCCATCGCAGCGACTGCCATCGTAATGAGCAAGGTTAGGATGAGCGCAACGCCGCGCTCGTTACGGATCATCGAGGCCATGCGGAGTAACTCCTTGGTGGTCATCACGGTGCCACCGCCGTAGTCGAGGCCACGGTTGATGAACTTGGCGTGCAGTCCTGGGCCACAACGCCGAACCGGTAGGTCGAGCCGGAATTGAGGCCTCCAATTGGGACTTCGTAGCTTGTCGTACTGTCGGCCGGGATCAGGATCAACGGATCGCGCCAGACGGTTGCGGTATCGTCGCGTAGGTAGACGATGTACTGACGGATGTCGTGCTCGCCGCTTTCGTGGTCGGGAGACCGGTCCCATTGGAACCGCACGATCCCGCTTCCGGGCAGCGCGTCAGGCACAGCCGAGATGGAAGTGGGGGGAAGCGGTGAACGACCGCATACGACGGGACTCGGCAAGCCGTTGTTCGGCAACTGGATCAGCTGCGAGAAATCCCGAGTTCGCTCCGCAGTCCCGGATTGCCCATTGGTGATGCGCAGGTTGATGCGAATGGCCTTGACGCTGTCCGGCCGCACTGCTGCGGAAGAGTCCGCCGAATTGAAGGTCGACTCGAGCGCACGGCGCCGGAGCGGGAGGTCAGCGCCGGTCGAGATGATGAGGCTTGAGACCCCTGTCGTTCGACGATGCAGGAAATACTCGAAGAACGGTCGCCCCGGATACGCGAGAATGTTACGCGCGATGTATTCCTGGCTGCCATTGTTGGTTCGCTCCCAGAGCACGTAGTCGTCGTTTCGAGTCGTCGTCGAGTCAGGGGCGAACCAGAAGATCTTGGTTTCCGCCGGGCTCGGTAGACTGTTGCCCAGGACGAAGGTTCGGGGAGGGTATGTATACGAGGTATTCGGAATAGCACTCGCATCTTCGAGCCGCCACACCATCGCCTCCTCTGCTGGAATCGATGGGTTCCAATTCACGGCCCACCGGAAGTCGGTGGTGTCCGATTCGGTGAAGTCGGTGTTGAAGGCGACTACGTCGTTCCCGCCATAGACGAGCATCGGCTGCTGTCCCGTAACACCGGCGCCAAGCGTGCGAAGGATACGTTCGACATGAGTCACCGAGAACCGGGCGTTCTGAAGGATGTCGATACTCTCATTGCCACGGGCAAAGCTTCGACTCTGTGTTTGGAAGAACATCACGGTCGTACCCATTATCAGGGTCAGGACCACAAGCGTGATTAGCAATTCGACCAGCGAGAAGCCGGCAGTTTTTGCGAGCCGAACATCACGGCCAGAAGTCGTCATGGACGCGCCATCACGGCCGTCAACCGCACCGTGTCCTTGGTAATAGGGGTCGTCGAGAAGACCTGTACGGTGACGGTGGTTCGGTCGCGGCCGCCACTGACGTCCCGCACGACAGTCGTCGTTCGCCCGAGGTCGGGGTATTGGGGGAAGCCAGTCGTATCTGCCCCACTCGAACCCGCTCCATAGAGTGTGACGAGTTGCGTGTAACGGGGGTCGGCCCGGACCAGTTCGAGTCGCTCTTTCGCGATGGTGGTCATGGTCGAGAGCAGCGTCGACGTGGAGGTCGAGTGCTGGTACTTCGCCATGAACTGGCCCAGCCCGGTGACCGCAATCGTCAACACGACCACGGCAATGAGCACTTCGATCAGGGTGAATCCGTCTCGTTTCATCACATCCTCGCAACCCAGCTGCCGTTCAGGTACGTAAACGACGAGGCGCGTCCTGTCGCCCGCGTAACGACGAGGGCCCGGGCGTCCTTGTTGTTGCCGCCCGCGACGCCGCGAGTCGAATTGAGAAAGATTGCCCCCGACTGGCTGGCGCTGCCGTCGCGGCGGAAGATGATCTGCGTCAGTTCGTTGTCCGGCGCCGGTGCCGGCAGGGTGGGGGCGCTGTTCCGCGCGAAGACGAGACCGGTCTCGAGCTGCAGAACCCGGCGGCGCTCGTTGGAGGAGAAGATGCCGTCGTTATTGGCGTCCTCGTCCACGATGATCCGCCGGCCGTCCGGGTCAATGGTGACCTGGACGTTGTGCTGAAGGCTGACCGCCAGCCTTTGGGCATAGGACAGCTGCATCGCGACCTGGCGCACCTCGCCATTGACCCGATAGGCCATCCAGTCGAGCCGGGGAACGGCCAGAGCGGCGATGATCCCAAGGATGACGATCACCGTGAGCAACTCGCCGAGCGAGTACCCCCGCCGATCCGCCATCAGCGAACGAAATTGCATCCGACCCTCTCCTGCAGTCCGGGATTCCCGTGAAAATCAGGCTGCCCCGTAGGATACCCATCCCACGGCAAAGTCCAAGCCATCCGGCCCGGTCGCCTAAGTCATTGTCCTGACGCACTCTCTGCCCGCCCGGGCCGGACCTGCCCTCCGTCAGGCAGCCCCGTTTCTGGCATCCTGCTGCGCGCAAATTATTGCTTGCCTGCAGGTTAGCCCACCTCTAATATTCGCCACCCGCCGGGGGCTCATTGGGCCCCCGGACCTGATTCTCCAGTTACCGCAGATCGGACTCATGGCCGCCCCCCCGTTGATGGACAAGCTGGTTTCCCTCTGCAAGCGCCGCGGTTTCGTCTTCCAGTCGTCCGAGGTGTACGGCGGACTCGGCTCGGTCTGGGATTACGGCCCGCTCGGCGTCGAGCTCAAGCGGAACGTCAAGGACAGCTGGTGGCGAGCCCTGGTACGGTCACGGGACGATATCGAAGGCCTGGATGCCGCCATCCTGATGCACCCGAAAGTCTGGGAGGCGTCGGGGCATGTCTCGGGCTTCACCGATCCGCTGGTCGACTGCAAACAGTGCCGCAACCGCTTCCGGGCCGATGATCCGCGGATCAAGGGCACCCCGGGGCAGCCGGACGGGCAGTGTCCCGCCTGCGGCACCAAAGGCAATCTGACCGAGCCCCGCCTGTTCAATCTGATGTTCAAGACCTTCATGGGGCCGGTCGAGGAACAGGCGGCCGTAGTGTATCTGCGCCCGGAAACGGCGCAGGGTATCTACGTCAATTACCTCAACGTGCTGAACAGCTCCCGGCAGCGGATCCCGTTCGGAATTGCCCAGATTGGCAAGGCGTTCCGCAACGAGATTACGCCGGGCAACTTCATCTTCCGGACCCGCGAGTTTGAGCAGATGGAGATGCAGTTCTTCGTCAAGCCGGGCACCGACGACGAGTGGTTCGAGCGCTGGCGGGTCCTCAGGATGGCCTGGCATTGCGAGATCGGCCTCCGCCCCGAAAAGCTGCGCTGGCACGAGCATGGCCCGACCGAGCTGGCGCACTACGCGCGCGCCGCCTACGACATTGAGTACGAGTTCCCGTTTGGTTGGCACGAAATCGAGGGAATCCACAACCGGACCGACTTCGATCTGCAGCGGCACCAGCAGCATTCCGGCAAGAAGCTCGAGTACTTCGAACAGAAGAGCGGCGAGCGGTTCCTGCCGTACATCGTGGAAACGTCGGCAGGTGCGGATCGGGTCACCCTCGCGATGCTGGCCGACGCCTATCACGAGGAAGAGGTCGACGGCGAAACCCGCGTGGTGATGCGGTTCCACCCGGCCATGGCCCCGATCAAGGCTGCCGTGCTGCCGCTGGTCAACAAGGATCGGATGCCGGAGACGGCTACCGAACTCTACAACGATCTCCGCCGCACCCTGCCGATCTTCTACGACGACAGCGGCGCCATCGGCCGCCGCTACCGGCGGATGGACGAGGTCGGCACGCCGTTCAGCATCACCGTCGACGGGCAAACCGCCGAGGACGGCCAGGTCACGGTCCGGCATCGCGACACCATGCAGCAGGAGCGGATCGCCCTGGGGCAGGTGCGCGGATACCTGCTCGAGCGGCTCTAGCTGCGGATGACGCCGGCCGAGTTCGAGGGCCTGGTCGCCTCGCTTGCTGAGCAAATCCCGGAAGAATTTCTGTCCGGGATCGCGGAAATCGTGGTGTCGCCGCGCACGGTGTCGCATCCTGATCGCGAGGAGATTTACACGCTCGGTGAATGCATTGCCCTGCCGAGCACCAGCGACGCGCCCGAGGCCACCAACAGCCGGGTGGTGCTCTACTACGGCTCGTTTGCGGCATTGGCGCGGGATCGGGCCGATTTCGACTGGCAGGAGGAGGCCTGGGAAACCCTGACCCACGAGATCCGCCACCACGTCGAATGGCGGGCCCGGGATCCCGGCCTCGAATGGCTCGACGAGGCCGTCGAGCAGAACTACGCCCGCATGGCCGGCGAGGCCTTCGATCCGACGTTCTATCGTGACGGGGAGCCCGAGGGTGGCGGGCTGTTCCGGCTCGAGGACGATTACTTTATGGAGATCGAGCGGGAGGAGGCCGGGGGGCAGTTCCGGTTCGAGTGGGCAGACCGCCGCTATCGGGTCGATCTGCCGTCGGATTTGAGGCCGCCAGCGTTCCTGTCGGTCCAGGGGCTCGACGCCCCGCCTCCCGGCGAGTTTGTGCTGGTCGTGGTGCGCCCGGCTCGGCTCATGGACGTGATCAAAGCGCCGGTGGTCGACCAGCGCGAAATTTGGGCTGAGTTGGACTGAAGCGGCGGTATCGAGGAGGCGGCAGCAATGATGCGGAACCTCTGGACGACAGGTGCGATGGTCGCGGCGCTCGCGGTGAACAGCGTCTCGGCGCAGGAACAGCAGAAGTACGAGGTTGGCATCGTCAGCGAGTCCGGCGATATCGTGACCTGGTTCCGTCCGGACGGCCCCAGGCTGGTCGTCGATCGGGTCATACCGGTCGGCATCAAGCCCGCCGACATCGACGGGCCGCACGGCATCGCGATGGCGCCCGACATGAAGTCGTATTTCGTGACCATCGCGCACGGGGTGCCCTTCGGCACCCTCTGGCAGTTCGATGCGGCGACCGATCAGTTCATGGGCAAGGCCATGACCGAGCACTTCCCGACCACCATCTCGGTCACGCCGGACGGCGAGTTCGCCTTTGTCGCGAACTCAGATTTTCATGGCGACCGGCCTCGTGTCAATGTGGTCTCCGTGGTGCACGTCCCGACCATGACCAAGATCTTCGACCTCCCGGCGTGCGACATGCCGCACGGGATGCGAGTCAACCACGCCGGCACGCGGGCGTACGCAACCTGCATGCACAGCGACGAGGTCCTGGAAATCGACGTCAACACCTTCGCGATCCTGCGTCGAGTCCGCACGGGCAAGGGGCACACCATGCCGGGAACGGCATCGTCGGGCCATCCGGCCGGCCACGCGCAGCACGGTACTACGCATGCGACGGCGCCGGAGGCCGGCACCGTAGTGGAGCCGCCTGCTGCGCTGATGGACAAGGAATGCGCCGGGACTTATGTCTCTGTGTCGGCCGACGACCAGACGCTCTATGTCGCCTGCAACAACGGCAACACGGTGCAGGTCTGGGATGCGGCGACGCTGCAGTTCCGCCGCGAGGTTCCGGTCGGGGCCGGTGCCTACAACCTCGAGCCGTCGCCGGACGGGTCGGTCCTCGTGGTGACCAATAAGAAGGATCAGAGCTTCAGCATCGTCGATACCAAGACCTGGACCGAAGTGGCCCGGGTCCCAACGACCAAGAAGGTCGTTCACGGTGTGGTGTTCTCTCCGGACGGGAAGTACGCTTACGTGTCGCAGGAATCCATCGGGTCCGATCCGGGCGCCATCGACGTCGTCGACCTGGCCACCCGCAAAGTCGTCAGCAGCGTGCCGGTTCCTGCGCAGCCGACCGGCCTCACCATCAGACGGATGTAAACGGTAACCAAGCGCCATGATTCACGAGACGACGACGAGCCTTTCGGCCGCCGAAGTAATTGCCCGGGCCAAGCTGTTTTTCTCCGAGCGGGTACCTAACCAGGCCGCTTACCCCGAGAAGGAGGGCGCCGGCTATCTGACCCTCCGCGGCCAGGGCGGGGAGGAGATCGCCATTGCGGTCATGCCCGCGGACCAGGGCCACCGGGTGCGCGCTTCGACCCTGTTGTTCGATCAGGCCGTCGGCCGATTTCTTCACACCCTGCCCGGACTTGCCGCATGACCACGATTCCGGTTCGCGTCACCGTGCTCGATACCTGGGATGAGATCGCGCTCAACGTACCGACCGATGTTCGGGTCAGCGATGTCAAAGCCCGGGCGCTGGCGCAGGCACGGGTCCGCACCTCGCCCGATCAGTACCTGGTCAAGTTCCGCGGTGCGGAGGTACCGGAAGGCGCCGCCACCATGGCGGACGTCGGGGTGGTGCCGAACGGGGCGTTGATCGTGTTGCGCCGCCATCGGCGGCCGACCCGGTGAGTTCCATCCCGACCGCTTCCCGGTGGCGATGATCGCACCGGTCTTTACCCACTCGCGCTGCCGGGACCACGTGGTCCGGGTGGGGCATCCGGAGTCTCCCAGACGGATCGAGGTGCTGCTCGATCGGGTCCGTGGCGTCGATGCCGACGCCATCCGGGAGGCCGAACCTGCCGCTCGCAATGCGGTCGAGCGGGTCCACCCGGCAGCCTATCTCGACAGTCTCGAGGCAACCGCCCGCTCCGGCGGAGGCGAACTCGACGCCGATACCGCCATGAATCAGGCCAGCTTCGAAGCGGCTATGGGCGGAGCCGGGGCAGCGCTTGCTGCGCTGGAGTCGGCCATCGGCGGACAACCCGCCTTTGCCGCAGTGCGTCCTCCCGGACATCATGCGCTGGCCGACACGGCCATGGGCTTCTGCCTGCTGGGCAACGTCGTCATCGCCGCTCGCGAGGCGCAGAGCTATGGCATCGACCGCGTTCTGATTGTCGACTGGGATGTACACCACGGCAACGGTACCCAGGCGCTGGTCGAGCAGGATCCTTCGATTCGCTTCATCTCGATGCATCAGTGGCCGCACTGGCCGTTCAGCGGATGGCGCGACGAGCGCGGCGTCGGCAATGTCACCAACCTTCCGATGCGGGCCGGACTCCCGGCCGAGGACTATCTCGAGACGCTCTGGCGCGCGATCCAGGGCGCCACGGATGGCTGGACGCCCGGTGCCATCCTGCTGTCGGCCGGGTTCGACTCGATGCGGGGTGATCTGCTAGGCGGGTTCACACTGGAGCCGGAACACTACGCAACCTGGGTCAACCGGATTCGCACCACTTTTCCCGATGTTCCCCTGATGGCGGTGCTCGAAGGCGGCTATGTGCCGACCCGCCTCGCCGATGGCGCGCTGGCGGTTCTCCACGCCATGGCCTGACCGTGCCCGGACTGGCATTGTCTTCACGAATGGATACAATTCACCCCGTTCGTGAAGCTCCCATCGTTCGCGTCGAAACCTAAAGAGGCAATCCCGTGGCCCGCCTGCGTATTCAGTCCGAAATTCTGACGCTCAAGACCAAATACCCCTTCAAAATCGCCCGGAGCAGTCGGGACACCAATCGGACCATTCTGGTCAAGGTCATCGACCACGATGGGCTCGAAGGCTGGGGTGAAGTGACGCCGGTGGCCTTTTATGGCGAAACGGTTGAGACCGCACTGGCAGCGCTCGATGCCTACGCGAGCGTGATGCCGGAAAACGCCTTCCATCTGGAAGACGCGGAGCGGACGCTCGAGGCGTTCGTCACGGACAACAACTCGGTACGTGCGGCAATTTCGACGGCGCTGCATGACCTGGTTGGTAAGCGACTCGGGGTGCCGCTCTGGAAGCTCTGGGGGCTCGATCCGGCCAAGGCGCCCCAGTCGACCTTCACGATCGGCATCGACACGGCCGAGATGATCAAGAAGAAGGTCCGCGAGGCGGAACAGTACCCGATCCTCAAGATCAAGCTGGGGCTCGAGAACGATCTCGAGATCCTCCAGGCCATTCGCGACGTGACCGACCGCGAGCTGCGGGTCGATGCCAATTGCGGCTGGACTCGGAAGCAGACCATTCGGATGCTGCCGATTCTCGAGGAGTACGGCGTCACGGTGCTCGAGCAGCCGCTCGTTCCGGGTGACATCGAAGGCCTGGGCCAGATCGCCAAGGCGTCGCGGATTCCGCTCATTGTCGACGAGAGCTGCATCACCTCGGCCGACATTCCGCGGCTGGTCGGGGTGGTCGACGGCATCAATATCAAGCTTGCCAAGACCGGCAGCCTCCGCGAGGCGATCCGGATGATCGCGATTGCCCGGGCGCACCACATGATGGTGATGGTGGGCTGCATGCTCGAGTCGTCGATTGCCATTACGGCGGCTGCGCATTTCACGCCGCTGGTCGACATTGCCGACTTGGACGGCGCCGCGCTGCTTGCCAACGATCCGTACACCGGCGCCACCATCGACAACGGCCAGATCAGCTTGCCCGACGGTCCCGGGCTCGGCGTCGGCGTTCGCGCCTGATTGCGTTCGGGTGACATGCGACGGGGGAGCGGCGCCGCGCCGCTCCCCCGTCGCACATCCGCCCCCCGCGTTCCGGCCTTACATTCCTGCATGGCTGTCGCTCCGCCCCTGGTCCAGGTCGCCTTACCGCTTCCCGTTGCCACGCCCTATACCTATGCCGTCCCGGCGCCACTGGCGGACCGGGTGGGTCCGGGCGCCCGGGTCGTGGTGCCGGTGCGCCGGCGTGAGATGGTCGGGGTGGTCGTAGGAATCGACGAGAACCCTCCGGCGCTCGAGGTGCGCGACATCCTGGCGGCTCCCGACGACGAGCCCGCTCTGCCGCCCTCCTTGCTGCGCACTGCCGAGTGGATGGCGGGGTACTATGGAACGCCGTTAGGCATCACGCTCAAGGCCATGTTGCCGGGCCCCCTCTGGGGGGAGTCGGAAGTGCAGCTGATCCGGGTGTCGGATGCGGGAGTCGGCGGCGGCACCGCGGGAGAGCTGGTCCAGTGGCTCGATCGGCGTGGCGGTCGGGCTCCGATGAGCGCCGCAGCGCGCGCCTTCCGGAAACCCCTCTGGGCCGTGGCCGACCGGCTGGTGCGCATCGGGGCGCTTCGGCTCGATACCGAAAGCCCGCCGGCCGAGATCGCGCGCGCCACGGTACGTGCGCTGGAGTTGACCGAGCCGAGATTGGGTCTGCTCGAGCGCGACCTCCGTTTTGCGCGACGGCCCAGGCGGCGCGAAGTCTATGAACTGGTAGAGCAGGCGGGTACGCCGCTCCCGGTTCCGGACGTTCGGGCCCGCCTGGGCGTCAGTGCCGCCGTGATCGATGCGCTGATCGCCGAAGGGCTGGTGCGTGTCGTCGAGCTGGAGCAGTATCGCGACCCCTTCGCGGCCCTGGGCGTCACGGCGCCTCCCCTGCCCAGCGAGCCCCAGCGCCAGGCCGTCCGGCGCATCGCGGCGCTCGACCCTGGGCAGGACGCGCTCCTGTTCGGTGTGACGGGCAGCGGCAAGACGCTGGTTTATCTCGAAGCGATCAGCCAGGCAGTGGCTTCGGGCCGCGGCGCCATCGTCCTGGTGCCTGAGATCGGTCTGACGCCGCAGACGGTGAGCCGGGTGCGCGGCGTCTTCGGCGACCGGGTGGCGGTGCTCCACAGCGCGCTGTCCGAGGGAGAACGCACCGACGCCTGGCGCGCCCTCAGGCGGGGTGAGCGTCTGGTCGCGGTGGGCCCCCGCTCGGCGGTCTTCGCGCCGATTCCCTCGCTCGGCTACATCGTCATCGATGAAGAGCACGAAGCCACTTACAAGAATGGCGAAGCACCCCGGTATCATGCCCGCGATGTCGCGCGGGTGCGCTGCAAGCTCGATGGGGCCCGCCTGGTGCTCGGCAGCGCTACGCCCAGTCTCGAAACGGCGGCGGTGCTGGCGCGGACCGATCGGCTGGTGCGCTTGCCCGACCGGATCGGCGCTCGGCCGCTGCCGCCGGTCGAGTTGATCGATGTGCGCACCGCGCCGCAGATCCAGGGGGTCGGCGGATTGCCCTGGAGCGTGGCGCTCGACGACGCGTTACGCCGGACCGTGGCCCGCGGGGAGCAGGCGCTCCTGCTGCTCAACCGGCGCGGCTTTGCCTCCTTCCTGCAGTGTCCTTCCTGCGGTGACGTGGTGATGTGCCCCCATTGCAGCATCTCCCTCACCATGCATCGTCATCCGGCCCGGCTGCGCTGCCACTACTGCGGCCATCACGCGCCGCTCGACGACGCCTGCCTGGCGTGCGGCCATCCGACGGTGCGCAGCCGAGGGGTCGGGACGCAGCAGGTCGAGCAGGTCGTGGCCGAGCGGGTGCCGGAGGCGCGGGTGGCCCGGATGGATCTGGATACTACCGGTACCAAGTGGTCGCATCACCGGATTCTCGAACGGGTCGAGAAGGGGCAGGTCGACGTCCTGGTTGGTACGCAGATGGTGGCCAAAGGGATCGACTTCCCCAATGTGACGCTGGTCGGCGTGATCGACGCGGATGTTGGCCTGCACCTGCCGGACTTTCGCGCGGCCGAACGAACCTTTCAGCTGATTACCCAGGTGGCCGGTCGGGCGGGGCGCGGGCCTAAGGGCGGGCGGGTGCTGGTGCAGACCCGCAATCCGGAGCATCCGGCGCTCCGGCTGGCCGCCCGGCACGATACCGAGTCGTTCTGGGCCATGGAGGGTGCGGCGCGCGAAGATCCGGCCTATCCGCCGACGGTGTCTCTCGTCAACATCGTGGTGTCCGGAACCTCGGAAGGCGTGGTGTCCCGCGCCGCCTCCCGTACGGCGGACTGGGTTGCTGCCCTGGTGGACCGACACCAGTTGCCGGTGCAGGTGCTCGGCCCTGCGCCGTGCCCGGTCGAGAAGGTCAAGGATCGTTTCCGCTGGCATGTGGTGCTCAAGGGGCCGGACGCGGCGCTGGGGCGGATCGTCAGGTACGCATCGACGAGGCTGGTCGCGACCGGGCCGGTCCGGATCGTGATCGACCGCGATCCGGTGTCGATGCTTTGATTTGGGGGGCAGGCTCAGCGACGGCCCGGCGTCGCTCTGACAGCCTCAGCGGTGACCCAGCTTCGCTTCCATCCCGGCGTAGAACCAGCGGCCCGGCGCCGGCTCGTAGACGCGGCCGCCGAAGCCGTTGACGGTGACCGAGGCCACGTAGCGGCGGTTCCAAAGGTTGGAGACGCCGACGAACGGCGCCAGGCCCAGCCCGCCGGTTGCGCCGGCTGCCGCCCGCAGGCGAACTGCCGTGATCCCGAGGCCCCATCCATCCGCAGCAAGCGTGTTCCGGTCGTCCGCGTAGATGCTGGAGGTGACCTGCTGGTCCCATTCCATCAGCACGGGGCCTGCGCTGGCGGTCAGCACCCCGCGGAAGAGATGGCGTGGAATCCCGGGCACCAGATTGCCATCCAGCGACACCTGGTCGGCGCCGTCGCGCAGCAGGTACCGGCTGAACCGGGCGTCGGTATGGCTGTAGCTGATCTGCGTGCCCAGCCATCGTGCCGGCTGCCAGGTGGCCCCGACCTCCACGCCGCGGATGGTGAGGCGGGCGGCGTTCTCGAAGTAGGCCCGACCGTCCTGTTCCCGGGCCTGGACCAGGGCGTCGCGCACGGTGGAGCGATAGACCGCAAGGTGCGCATTGATGGCGCCGTTGGTGCGCAGGCCGGCTTCCGTCGTCAGGGTCCGCTGGGGGCCCAGGTCGCGATTGAAGCCGATGGTGCCGTTGGCCTGATTGACCAGTTCCGTCGTGGTCGGCGTTTCGAAGGCGCTGGCCGCCGTGGCGTATCCGACCAGGCCGTCCCTGATGGCGTAGCTGGCGCCGACGCTCCCGCTCAGGGCGCCCATCACATTGCTGCCCGACTGGTCGACCCCGTCGGCGAGGTACCGGTCGGCCACGCGGAAGGCGACCCGGTCGTAGCGTAGCGCGGTCGACGCCGTCAGGCCGGCCGCCGGCTCGACGTGGAGGATCAGGTAGGGGCCGAGTTCCGTGGTGGTCTCGCGCTGATCCGCGACCACGGTATCGGTCGGGGCGCCCGCCCGGGAACGTTGGTTGGTGCGGTCGTCGCGCATCGACTGCAGGTCCACGCCGAAGCCCAGCCGGGTGCCGCGCTGGTCGATGGCGTGCTGGCCCGAGAGCCGGATGCCGCCGGCCACGCGGTCGATGGCGCTGAAGGTGCCGATGGTCGGGCCCGCGGGGCCGGGCGGAGCGGTCGCGAGCGGATTGGTCAGCGCACGCGTCAGCCCGAAGATCGCCAGGTCCGCACGGGTGCCCCGGCCATTGTCGTGCGTCAGGGTGACGCCGGCCTGGTGCTGTCGGACCGCTTTGTCGGCCCCGCGCAGGATGTTGTTCCCCGCAGCACTGTCCCGGTTGGTGCGGAACTCCGCCAGCGTCAGTGCGCCGGGATTCTTCGCTTCCGGGCTGTCGGCATAGTAGTACCGTGCCTTGAGGAGCCAGCGTGCGTCGAGGATCCGATTGGCGGCCAACGTGAGCTGCGTCGCGCTGGTCGTGCTCTGCTGCCGGACGCCGTCCGAAGCATACCGGGCCAGGGCCGCCGACCCGCTCCACGACGCTCCGCTCGCCGTCACTTCTCCGGCCACCCGGCTGGTGCCGAAGCTGCCCCCACCGGCCCGGACTCGGCCGGACCATCGCTCGGTGGGCATCGCCGTTTCGAAGGCAATCACCCCGCCGCCCGCATTGCCGTACATCGCCGATGCCGCCCCGAGCAGCACCTCGATCCGGTCGACCAGCCCCAGGTCGAGATTGGTGAGCTGGGTCTGGCCGTCCGGCAGTGTCAGCGGAATGCCGTCCAGTAAGACCTTGACGCCGCGAACGCCGAAATTGGCCCGGGCGCCGGCCCCCCGAATGGCAAGCCGCTGATCGAGCGACGGGTTGAATCGGTTGGCTACGTATAGCCCGGGGACGCGGCCGAGGACTTCATCGAGGCCGTTCTGCAACTGGGCGCCCCGGAGCGTGGTGCTGTCGACCACCACCACGGTGGCCGGCACATGGAGCGAACGCTCGGAGGTACGCGTCACCCGCACCTCGACCGGATCGAGCCGGGTTGGCCGGAGTGTGTCTGCCGGGGGCGTCTGGGCCAGGACAGGACCTGCCAGCGCCAGCGCAAGGAGGAAAACGGTATGTCCGACCATGCGGCAAAATAGCGTGCTTGATACCGGGTCGGGGGAGGGCCTATTTTCTCCCGATGCAATACCCCGGGTACTCGCCCGCCTTTCGCGTGGTGGAGCACGTTTCGACCCGCGCGCCCGTCTTTGAATGATCAGTGGGAACATGGCTCCTGGTGTGATTCCAACCGGCCCTGGTGTCGGTGAAGGCTGGACCCGGCTGGTGGATGCAATTCGGCTCGTTCTGCCTGTCTCGGAACTCGATGGCTTGTGGGTGTTTCGGACCATTCGCCATCAGCAGCGGGATTTCGGGACGGCTATCCTGTCTCGGATCGACGGCGACCGGCGCCGGATCTACACGGCCCGGTACGCCTTGACGGTCAAGGGCAAAACCCGCGGGCAGTTCGAGTCCGCGATCGAGGAGGTCGGAAGCGGGCCGATCGAGGCACTGGCCGAGCTTCTGGCGCTGGTACCGAAGCGCTCGGACGACGAGGAGCCGCCGACTGCGATCTCCCTCGAACTGTGGTTCCCGCCGGCTCCGGAGGAGGTCGAGGCAGTTGCTGACGCGAGCTGAAAGCAGCGTGCTGGTCGAGCGATTCCGCCGCTACCTGCGGGATCGCCGCTTGCCGGTAACCCGTCAACGTGTCACCGTGGCCGAAGTGCTCTTGTCGAGCGACGACCATCCGTCCGTCGAGCTGCTGCGGCGGCGTCTGGTCGAGCGCGGGGAACACGTCGGCATGGCCACGCTCTACCGGACCGTCGATGCGCTGGTCAAGAGCGGCCTGGTCCGGGAGCGCGACTTCGGGGAAGGGTACAAACGCTACGAACCGGCCCGCGAGGCCAACGAACATGCGCACCTGGTGTGCCGCCGGTGCGGCGCCGTGGTCGAATTCAGCAATGAACGCCTCGAGCGCATGCTGCGCATAACGGCGGACGAGCACCGCTTCCAGTACGAGCGCCATCGGGTCGAGATCCACGGGATCTGTGAGCAGTGCCGCAGCGGTGACCTGAGCGGACTGGGCGGGCTCCCCGGACGATGACCGAATCGTCCGGCAGCCTGGGCCCCCTGGTCGCATTCTTCGGGGGGATTCTGAGTTTCCTCTCGCCCTGCGTGCTCCCCCTGGTGCCGTCGTATCTCGGCTTCATTACGGGCTTCACGCTCGAGGAAATCGGGAAGCGCCGCCGTCTGGCGATGATCCACGCCACGCTGTTCGTGATCGGATTCTCGCTCATCTTCGTGCTGCTCGGAGCCAGCGCCACGGCGCTTGGCGCGTCGCTCCGGATCTACAAAGACATCATCATGCGGGTGGGCGGAGTCCTCATCGTTCTGTTCGGACTCTACTGCCTGGGTGTGATCAAACTCGGCTTCCTGTCGCAGGAACACCGGGTCCATCTCGACCGGAAGCCGGTCGGGTTTCTCGGTTCAGTGCTGGTCGGTATGGCGTTCGGCGCCGGGTGGAGCCCCTGCATCGGACCGATTCTGGGCGGCATTCTGAGTCTGGCGGCCACCGAGGCCGACGTCTCCCGGGGTATCTGGCTGCTGGTGGCTTACTCCGCCGGCCTGGCGGTGCCGTTTCTGGTCGCGGCCTTTGCGGTCGAGTCGTTCCTGGATTGGTTCCAGCGCTTCCGGCGCCACTTGAACCTAGTTCAGCGGATCAGTGGCGCTCTTCTGGTCGTCGTCGGCCTGCTGATTGCAACGGGCCAATTCACCCGCTTGGCGGGGTACCTGCAGCGGCTAACTCCGGATTTCCTGCTTCGTTTCATGTAGCTGGAGTTGCGGGCGGTGGCCTTCGCCGACGCGGCCCGTTTCCGTCGGCTCCGCCGGAGTGCCCTATATTCCAACCGGGCGGTGTATTCGGCCCTGCCCTCGGGCGTCTCCATAGGTATTAGAGCTCACCACCGGGGTATGGCCGGTCCGATGGACCGGCCTCCCTGATTGTGAGGCTCTGGTCGGTGTGGTACACGGGTCATGGCGGGCCGAACGATCGTGAGGGAAGACAGGTTGTTTCACACGGAGGGATGGATGAAACCCAGAGATATTGTCGGAACAGCGTTGCTCGTACTGATTGCTGCCTGCGGTAAAGGCGACCAGCTCGACCAACAGGACCCCGGTCGAGATCTGTCGCTGGCGCCGGTCGACTCGACTGCGGTGCTCGATGACACGCCCCGGCCAGACGAAACGCCGGCGGTGACCCCGGCTCCGGCCCCCACGCCGGCTCCGTCACGCCCGGCACCCAGCCCGGCCCCCGCGGCAGCTCAGCCGGCTCCGGCCCCCGCGCCGGCACCGCCTGCGGCTCCGGCCACCCGAAGCGTCGCCTCGGGAACCAACGTGGCGCTGACCTCGGCGGTCGAGTTCTCGACCAAGACCCACAAGGTCGGGCAGACCGTCACCGCCAACGTTCCGAACGACGTGACGGACGATGCCGGGCAGGTGGTCATTCCCGCCGGGGCTACGGTGACGCTGGTGATCTCGGAAATGGTCGTTTCCGAGAACAAGTCGGATTCCGGCAAGGTGTCGCTCCGCGCCACCCAGGTGGCGTTCGGCGGCGAGACCTATGACATCGACGGCGTAACCACCAGCGTCAACTACGAACTCAAAGGCCGTGGCGTCCAGGCCGGTGATGCGGCCAAGGTCGGTGCCGGCGCCGCCGCCGGTGCCATCGTCGGCCGAGTCGTCGGCGGTAACAAGAAGGGCACCATCGTCGGCGGCGTGATCGGTGCCGCAGCCGGCACCGCCGTGGCGGCCAACTCGGCCGACCGCGATGTGGTGGTGGCGAGCGGGGCGCGAATTGCGCTCCGGCTGCGCAGCGCCTTCGAGGTCAAAGCCACGTCCTGACGGCTTGATTCCAGGAAACGGAGCGGGGCAGGCGCGGAATCAGCGCCTGCCCCGTTTCGTTTGCTAAGCAGCTCAGTACCCGGCGCCGCCTCCGCCGCGTCGCGGATCGCTGGCGCCGAGCCAGCCGGTTGGCGTCCGGATGATCGCTTCGACGTCGCCCATGTAGCTGCGGAAGGCGATTTTATGACCCATCCGCTCGAGTTCAGCAATCGTCTCGGCCCGGAACCCGCCGCGCTCGAGCGCAATCTGGTCCGGAAGCGACTGGTGATGCAGGCGCGGCATCGCGAGCGCGGTCGGCAGGTCCATCTTGTGGTCGATCACATTGGAAATGACGTGGAAGACCTGGGTAATGATGGTTGGGCCGCCCGGGGTGCCGACCACCATCAGCAGCTTGCCCTCGCGGTCGAGCACGATGCTCGGCGTCATGGCCGACAGCATTCGCTTGCCGGGCACGATGGCGTTGGCCTCGCCCTGTACCAGGCCGTAGCTGTTGGGCTTGCCCGGGGCGGTGGTGAAGTCGTCCATCTCATTGTTGAGCAGGAACCCGGCGCCCGTCACGGTGACGGCGCTGCCGAAGCTGCCGTTGAGCGTGGTGGTAGTGCTGACCGCGTTGCCGTCCTGGTCGACCACCGAGTAGTGCGTCGTCTCGGTCGACTCATCGGCAATGGGCGTCAAATCGGTCGTCGGCGTGGCCCGCTCCAGGTTGATTTCCGCGCGACGGCTCGCCGCGTGGTCCTTGCTGGTCATCCGGGCAATCGGGTTCTGGATGAACTCGGGGTCGCCCAGCGACGCATTGCGCTCGGCAAAGGCCCGCCGCATGGCTTCGGCCTGGCGATGCAGCAGTGCCGGAGTGCCGAACGGCGGCAGCGGATCGAAGCCTTCGATGATATTGAACATCAGCGCCAGCGTCACACCGCCCGACGAGGCGGGAGGCATCGAATAGATGGTGTGTCCCCGATACTGGAACGAAAGCGGATCGCGCCACTTGGCCTCATAGGCAGCCAGATCTTCCTTGGTGATCAACCCGCCGCCTCGACGCATCTCGGCCACGATCAGATCGGCCACCGGACCGGTATAAAAGCCGGCGGGACCGCCACTCTGAATGGCGCTCAGTGTTTTGGCCAGGTCGGGCTGCTTCCAGGTCGTTCCGGGCTGCGGCGGCCGGCCGCCGGGCAGGTACTGCGCAGCCGAGGCTTTGAAGCGAACCAAGCGGCTCGAGTCGCTGCCGATGGTGCGCGAGCGATACTCGTCCACCAGAAACCCCTCGCTGGCAAGTCGGATAGCCGGAGCGATGACATCGGCCCAGGACAGCTTGCCGAAACGCTTGTGCGCCTCTGCCAGGCCGGCAACCGCACCGGGTACGCCCGCGGCGAGGTGACCGGTCCAACTGGCCCGGGTCGGATTCCCGTCCGGCCCGACGTACATGTCGCGGGTGGCCTTGGCTGGAGCCTTTTCCCGGTAGTCGATCGAGTGGACGCTGCCGTCGGCGAGCCGGATCACCATGAAGCCGCCGCCGCCGATGTTGCCGGCCTCCGGATGCACCACCTGGAGCGCAAATCCGACCGCGACGGAGGCATCGATGGCGTTGCCGCCTTGCTGCAGGATGGCCTTGCCGACTTCGCTGGCAATCGGATTGCCCGAGACGACCACGGCACGGCTGCCCTCGGTGACCCGTGCGCTGTCGCGGAGTGCCCAGGTGGAATCGATCGCGGGAGCCGCCGGAGTCGCGGATTGCCCGGGAAGCTGGCATGCCTGAACCAGCGCGGCGGCGATGAGAGTCGTCAGGAAACGCGTCACGGGGGGCCCTTTCGAGAGTTGCCTAAGTCCGGCTCAACCCGACAAAATTAACCTGACTTCACTTGGGAATCCTCATGGCCGATGGCCAGCAGCTGCGGTTGACTGAAAGACGGAACCCGCGCTCGATCGATATCGATACGGCCGACCCGCTCACGCTGGTCGACCTGATCAACGCGGAAGACGCCACCATCCCGGCGCTGGTGGCCGGCGCGCGTCAGGAGATTGCGCAGGTGGTCGGCCTGATCGAAGCCTCCTTTCGCGCCGGCGGACGGTTGCTGTACGTCGGGGCGGGCACCAGTGGCCGACTTGGCGTACTGGATGCGTCCGAATGCCCGCCGACCTTCGGGGTCCGGCCCGAGATGGTGGTCGGCATCATCGCCGGCGGCCTGCCCGCCCTGATCCGATCCGCCGAGGGGGCCGAAGACGACGTCGATGCCGGTGCCCGGATCATCGATGAGCATAGCGTCGGGCCTGCGGATACGGTGGTCGGGATCGCGGCAAGCGGCGGCACCCCGTATGTCCGCGGGGCGCTGACCCGCGCTCGGGCGCTTGGCGCGCGGACGGCCATGGTCGCCTGTGCGGACCTGCCGGAGTCGGTGGTCGCGGTCTGCGATGTGACCGTCGTGGTGCGGACCGGTCCGGAGGTGGTGACGGGGTCCACCAGAATGAAGGCCGGCACCGCCACCAAGCTGATCCTCAACACCCTGACCACCGCCGCGATGATCCGGCTGGGCAAGACGTACGGCAACCTGATGGTCGATCTGCAGGCCTGGAACAGCAAGCTGGTGGACCGGAGCGAGCGGATCGTGATGGAAGTGACCGGAGTACCCCGCGACGAGGCCCGCCGAGCCATCGATGCCGCCGACGGCAGCGTGCGTGCCGCGATCGTGATGGTCCGGACCGGTGTGACGCACGCCGAGGCATTGGTCCGGCTGGGGCAAGTCGACAATCGAGTCCGCGCGCTGATCGGACCACCGCCACCTGTGAGGGATGCATGACGGAACGACCGATCCTTGCCGTAGGACTCATGTCGGGCACCTCGCTCGACGGGATGGATGCCGCGCTGGTCCGCTTGAACGGCCCGACCCGTGCCGAGCTGGTGGCGTTTGCGCACCTGCCCTATACGGCCGACTATCGGGGCCAGCTCGAACATGGCATCTTGGCCGGCACCACGCGCGAACTGGCGCTGCTCCACGCCGCCATCGGCGCCTGGGCCGTCGAGGCGGTCCAGCAGGTGCTGGCGCTCGGCCACTGCAAAGCAAGCGAACTCGATCTGATTGCCTTCCATGGCCAGACTATCTGGCACGAGCCACCGGCGGTCACCTGGCAGCTGGGCGAGCCGGCGTTGCTTGCGGAAGCCTTCGGCGTCCGGGTGGTCAGTAACTTCCGGACCCGCGATGTCGCGGCAGGTGGGCAGGGAGCGCCTCTGGTGCCGATGGCCGACGTGCTGCTCTTCGGGGCCGATCAGCCGAGGGTGCTGCTCAACCTCGGCGGCATGGCCAACCTCACCTACGTGGCCCATCGTGCCGTCGAGGAGGGGGCGTTTGCCTTCGATACCGGGCCGGGAGTGGCCCTGATCGATGCGGTGGCACGCCTGGTCGATCCCAGTCTGCCGTACGATGTCGATGGCCGCTTGGCTGCGAGTGGAACGGTCGACGAGGAGCTGCTTGCCTCGCTGCTGGCCGATCCCTTCTTCGCGGCGCCGCCGCCCAAGAGCACCGGTCGGGAGCTGTTCGGCAACGACTATGCCCAGCGAATCCATCAGGCTCGCCCCGGTCCGGACGGTGTAGCAACGGCGGTGGCGCTCACGGCCCGGAGCATTGCGGACGCGGTGGCTCGCTGGGTTCCGGCGGCCCGGGAGGTGGTGGCCTCGGGCGGCGGATGCCACCATCCCGGCCTGTTCGCGGCACTGGAGCATGCGCTTGCTGCGGAAAATCGGCAACTGCTCCGGTTCGATTCGCTCTTCTTCTCGGGAGATGCCAAGGAAGCGGTCGCCTTTGCGCTGCTGGGCTACCTGACCGTTCACGGCCAGCCCGGCAACATCCCGCGGGCCACCGGGGCTCGCGGCCCTCGCGTTCTGGGAATGGTGACGCCCGCATGAAGGCTGCCCGATTGGTGATCCCCGCCCTCCGCTGGCACGCGGAAACCGGCTTCGAGCACGAGGCCTCAGCCATCGACGAGGCCATTGCCGCCGGAGTGGGGGGCTTCATCCTCTTCGGGGGCACCGCATCGCAGGTATTGTCCCTGGTCGACCGGCTGACTCGGCTGGCCGGCCGCCCGCTCTTGATCGCGGCCGATCTGGAGCGCGGCGCCGGGCAGCAGGTTCAAGGGCTGGCCGAACTGCCGCCGCCTGCTGCGCTGGCTGCTTTGGACGATCTGGAGGCGGTTCGCCGGGCGGGGCTGGTAACCGCGCGCTCGGCCCGATCGGTCGGCATCAACTGGGTGCTGGCACCGGTGGCCGATCTCGATCTCGAAGCCGCCAATCCGATCGTGCAGACCCGTTCCTTCGGGGCTGTCCCGAATCAGGTGGGGCGACTGGTCGCGGCCTGGATCGAAGGGGCTCAGGCCGGTGGCGCGCTGACCGCCGTCAAGCACTTTCCCGGCCACGGACGGACCGTGCAGGACTCTCACCAGCGCATGCCGGTGGTCGACGCCACCGATGCGGAGCTTGCTGAAGTCGATCTGGTACCCTTCCGGGCCGCCATCGCCGCCGGGGTCGATGCCGTGATGACGGCGCACGTGGCCTATCCGGCGCTCGATCCGTCCGGCACGCCGGCCACCCGCTCGCGTCCTATTCTCGACCGCCTCCGCGGCGAGATGGGATTCGATCGACTGGTGGTGACCGACGCGCTCATCATGGAGGGCTTTGCCGGCGGGCTCGGCCCGGGGCGGGCGGCGGTCGAGGCGGTCTCGGCCGGGATCGATGTGCTGCTCTATCCGGCCGACGTGCCGGCCACGATTGCTGCGCTCGAGTCGGCGGCCGTGACCGATCGCGCCATTGCGGCGCGGATCGAGGCGGCCCTGGCCCGGTATGCCTACGCGCTCGACCGGGCGACCAGCCGCTTCGAGGCCGAGGCGGTGCCGTACTCGGAGGGGTCGAATAGCGATGACGCGGCGTTTGCGGAGCAACTGGCTCGGAACCTGGTCAACCGATCGGCGCCCGGGGTGGCGCTTCGGGCTCCCATCGACCTCGTGGTGGTGGACGATGACACGGATGGCGCCTTTCCTCCGTCGCCCAGCGACTACCTCCAGCGTGCGCTGGCTCGGCAAGGGGTGCCGCTCAGTGGAGGAGGGAGCCGCATCGTACTTGCGTTTGCCGAACCGCGGGCGTCGAAAGGAAGGGGTGGGTTCGGTGAGCGGAGCCGTGCCTTGCTGGCCCAGGCGGTGCCAGGGGCTGATCTGGTGGTGTTATTCGGTCACCCGAGGCTTCGGGAGGCCATTCCGGATGGCGTGCCGGTGATCCAGGCGTGGCATCGCCAGCGCCTGATGCAGGAAGCGGTTGCCGCCTGGCTGATCGATCGGCTTGGCAGTTGAATCAGGCGCCGAGCCGGTCGGCGTTCAGGGGCGGATCCGATCCAGCGCCTGTCGGATGGTTGCGGCGGGAACGATGGCCAGTCGCCCCGCTTCCTCCGCACGACCGGCAACCAGGCCGGCCACCTGTCCGCCGGACGTGAACACCGGACTGCCGCTCGAACCGTAGCTTCCGTAGCCGTCGATGTCGAAGCCGGCCGAGCGGGTGGCCACCACGGTGCCCACCGAGCCGCTGCCTGTCACACCTGAACGACGCCAGTCACCCAGGGAGTCGAGTCCAAACGGATAGCCGTAGAGCGCCACGGCATCGCCCACCGCCACTCGATCGGCAAGAATCACCGCCGCCGCCGCGCTGCCCCGAATCACCGCGCGGACGATCGCGACATCCGCACTGTCATGGACTTGGGCGATCACCGCCCGGTAGGCCTGTCCTGATCCATCAAAGATCACCGCGATGCGCGCTGCGGCCGTACCGGCGGAGTCGCGCACCAGATGGCGCGCGGTCGCCAGCCAGACGGTATCGCCGGCACTCCGGACGGTAAAGCCGGTGCCCGACGCTGCGCGGCCGGCGGGCGATTCGGTGGCGATCACGGCCACGGCGGTCCGGTGCGGCCCGCTCGCGGCGCGCGGATCGAGGCTCGCGGCGGCAAGCACCTGTTCCGGCCGGGCAGCGGTTTGGTCCACGGCTTGGGCCAAGGTGTCGAGCTGCGCCGCGCTCACCGGATTCGCAGCAATCGCGGTCCTGAGTTCGCTGACGTCCCGCCGGGCGCCGATCAGAGCCTGCCTCAGTCCGGGATCGGTCGGGCGGGGTTGCTCGAGCCGGGTGAGCAGCTGGTCGATCCGGCCCAGCATCTCGGTCTGCTGCTTCGCAAGCTCCGCACGAGTGCGGTAGCGTTGCCAGCCACCGGCGACGCCGCCAGCCAGCGCAAGCAGCACGACGACCAGGGCGAGGCCCTTCCACGGCTTGGTCTGCCGCGCCGCTTGGCGCTGTACCGGCTCGGTCGGCCGGGTTCTGGGGCCGAAGATCTCGGTTGGCGCGGGTCCGACGGCGGGGGCGTTGGGCCGAGCCGGTGTAAAGGAAGCCGCGATGGAGAACTCGACTTCCGGTCCGCCGGGGCCGAAGCGCAGCAGGTCGCCGGCTTCGAGCGGTTGATCGCCGCGGATCCGCTTGCCGTTTCGGAAGGTGCCGTTGCTCGAGGCGAGATCCCGAATCATGAAGGAGCCGCCCTGCCGGAAGACGGCGGCGTGGCGGATCGACACCTCGAGATCCCGTTCGGGGTCGAATGCGAGGTCTGACGCCGGATGGCGCCCGATGGTCACGAAGTCATTGCCGACGACTTTGAACTCGCCGGTTCGGGGGCCGCCGCGAAACCGGAATTGGGCGTACATGGCTGTGAGAATGGCGTCAGCCGACGAGCAGGAAAACGGCGAGCAGGGCCAGCAGGATGGCGACCCCGATGGCGGCCATCACGACCGGTGACCCGGTGCGCGTCCGTCGGATCTTGGTCTGGGGCTGCGACTCCACCGACGAGGTGACCGGGACCGCGATCGGCGCCGTCACCGGCTCCACCGGCTGTTCGTCGGAGGTTTCGATCGATGGGTGCGCATGATAGCCGAGGTCGTCGTCCGGGGCCGGGGCCGGGAGGCCGGTGCCCACGAAGCGGACGGCCACCACCGTGATGTTGTCCGGTCCGCCGCGATCGTTGGCCAGCGCGACCAGCCGGGCCGGCAGCTCGGTAATGTCGGGTGTCTCGGCCGCGAGTTGGCCGATCTCGTCGCGGGTTACTTGGCCGGACAGCCCGTCGGAGCAGAGGATCAGCGTGTCGCCGTGGGCGATGTCCTGATAGGTCAGATCGACCCGGATGCGGGCATCGGGGCCTAGCGCCTGGAGAATGATGTTGCGCCGTTCGCTCTGCGCAGCCTGGTCCTCGGTCAACTCCCCGGCGTCGATCAGCCGCTGGATCAGGGACTGGTCTTTAGTAAGCTGGACGGCGGCGCCGTTTCGGACCAGATAGGCCCGGCTGTCTCCCACCTGGGCAAGGTGGAGCCGGGTGCCCAGCACGCCGACGACCGTGGCCGTGGTGCCCATCCCGCGGGATTCCTGATGCTCGGCGGCGTAGCGATGGATCCGGTCGTTGGCCGCCTCGACGGCGGATTTGAGCTGCCTGGCAAACGCCTCCGGCTCGGCGGACTGGTCGGCCGTCCACGAGAGGCGCAGCGCTTCGAAGATCGCATCCGCAGCGAGCGCGCTCGCCAGTTCCCCGGCGGCCGCGCCGCCCATCCCGTCGGCGACGAGGAAGAGCGACCCGCGCGGACCCAGTTCGGCCCGGCCGCGCTCCAGGAAGTCGGTCGTTCCCTTGGTCAGGTCGGCAACGAGGAAGGTGTCCTCGTTATGGTCGCGGGTACGGCCCAAGTCGGTGAGGGCGGCTACCTCGAGCACGATGGCATTGGGACCGCTCATGGGATGTCCTTGAACTGGGCTAGTACCGATTGGCACCTGGGCCACCGAACCAGGTCGCACGACAGCGCGCCCGGCAATCTAGGCCGCGACGCGGTCGAGCGTCAACCGCGGAATGGTGTAAGTCATAGCCACTATGTACCTTGCAGCGATGACCCCGGGTTGTTACCGCGCCGCCTGTTTCGGGGCCTTTCTGATGCTTGCCGGGCCGGTCGTTGCGGCGCAGGCGCAGGAAGCGGCGTGGCAGCGGGCCGCCATGCCTGCCGTCGACGGACCGCTGGCCATTCGCGTCATCTATCCGAGCCAGGGTAGTCGCGTCGAGGTCGAGGACTCGAGCTTCGTGTTCGGCTCGGTCGGCGACGGGCGCGCCACCGTAACCATCAACGGCCAGCCCGCCCGGGTCACCCGGAATGGCGCCTTCATCGCGTGGATCCGCTACCCGGCCGAATCATCGGCCCGGCTGGTGGTGGAAGCGCGTCGGGGCAGCGAGCGAGCCTCCGCGGTCGTGACGGTCCAGCGGGCGGAGCGATTTTCTCCGCCCGCGTCCGGGCCCTGGATCGACCCCCAGTCGTTTTCCCCGCGGGGCCGGGTCTGGTGGCCTGCCGATGAATCACTCCCGCTCTCGGTCCGGGCCAGTGAAGGGACCACGGTCAGTCTGGTGCTGCCCGGCGGCCGGCGGGTGGCGCTGGCCCCGACCGGGTCGGCCCCGCCGGTACCGGCCGGACTTCGGGCCTTCGATCGAGACACGGCCCGGCTGCGTCGGCCGACTTGGGGTGATCGCTATGCCGGCGTGGTGCGCGGCTTGGCCATCGGGTCGCTGCCGGGGGTGCTGAATGCGGAACGAGCGGCGGCGACGGTGCGCCCGCTCCGGGTTGAGGCCGTTCGCGGCCGTGATACCGTGCGGGTCGACTGGCCGCTGGCCGTGGCATTGCTCGACTCCCTTCCGCCCGCGGTCCGGCTCGACGACAGCGGCGCCAGTTCCGCCTCGCGTGACGGGATCACGACCGGGCGGGCTCATCCCGGGGCGACCTACCACTGGTTCTTTCCGGCAGGTACGCTGGCCCAGGTGGCCGGACGGATCAACGACGATCTCCGGCTTCGGCTCGGGGTCGGGACCGAGGCATGGGTGCCGGTGGCCGAAGCCGCGGCGCGTCCGGCGGGCGTGGTGGCGGCGCGGGCCCGGGTCGATGCCATCACCATCACGGCGTTGTCCGATCGGGTTACGATCCGGATCCCCGTCGGCTATCGCGCGCCGTACCGGGTCGAAGAAGATGAACGCCGGCTGACGCTCCGCATCTACGGAGCAAGCGGAGATCCGGGCTGGATCCGGCACGGACCCGGCGACCTGTTCGTGGCGGCCGCGGACTGGCGCCAGGTGGGCAGCGATGTGGAGCTGATCTTTCAGCTGGGCCAGCCGGCGTTCGGGTACCGGGCGCGCTGGGTGCGCGACGACTTGCTGCTCGAGATCCGGCGGCCGCCGGTGGTCGACCGGGCTCGTCCGCTGGCTGGGCGGCTGATCGTGATCGACCCCGGGCATCCGCCGGGCGGCAGTACCGGACCGACCGGACTGCGCGAGCCCGAGGCGACACTCGCTGTCGCTGCGCTGCTCGAACCTATGCTGACCGAGGCCGGCGCCCGGGTGGTGATGACCCGGAAGGGGCCCGGCGCGGTCAGTCTGATCGATCGAATCCGGCTGGCCGACAGTCTCGATGCCGACCTGATGCTCTCGATCCATGGCAATGCGTTGCCCGACGGCGTGCCGCCCGAGCCCAACCATGGGTCGAGCGTCTTCTACTTTCATCCCCGCAGTGCGGACCTGGCGCGCCGCATCCAGGTCAGGCTGGTCGACGAATTGGGGACGCGCGACCTCGGTATTGCCCGCGGCGATCTGGCGGTGGTGCGGCCGACCTGGATGCCTGCCGTGCTGGCGGAGGGTCTTTTCATGATGTGGCCCGAACACGAAGCCTGGCTCCGCGCGCCGGAGGGGCGCCGGCGCTATGCCCGGGCGCTCAAGGCGGGGCTCGAGGACTTTTTCCGGCAGCAGAGGAACGATTGATCGGGTGTGTCTTTTTCGGTCGGTCGAGCGTCTCCACTTAGTTATGGCTTCTTCCAGGCACACTCGTTTGATTGGCGCGCGCTTTCGGTGGCGGTACGCCGCGTTGCTGTCGGGTCTCGGGCTGCTGACCGCGGCCGGTCCGGCCACGTCGCAATCCGCGCGCGATCGCGACCTCCGGGCTTTTCAGGATTCGCTGGCGGCCGCGTCCGGTAATGAGGCGTTGCGCGCGTTGGAGCAGCCGCTGATTGCCATGGCGCGTCGCAATCGTTCCAACCCGGCCGTGCATGTTCGGATGGGGATGATCGCGCTCCGGCTCGGCGAGAGTTCGGGCGCGGTATCCGAGTTCAAATGGGCCACCCAGCTGGCTCCGCAGTGGGGTGTCGCGTGGTTCGGGTTGGCCCAGGCGGAGTTGGCACTCGGCGAAGGAGCGGATACCACCCGGGTCGGTCGGCGGGCCTTTCTGTCGCGCGATGCCTGGGATCGCGCCATCGTGGCATTCGGCCGGGCTCTGCTGGCGGACACGTCGGTGGCCGGGTCGATGGAGGCGATTGCGCGCGATCGGCTTCGGCGCGACCAGCGGCCGTCGGCGCTGGTGGTGCGCGACGGGTTTCGGCGCGCGGTGCAGCAGCGCAATCACAACGCCGAGAGCGTCCTCGGGCTCGGCCGGGTCGAGGCGCTGCTGGGTGATACCACGGCCGCCCTGACGGCGTTTGCCGCGGCTGCCGAGGTACCGGGTGGCAAGAATCGCGGCCTGCTCGAAGGGGCGCGCCTTCGCCTGACCCGGGCCGAGCCCGAGGCGCTGCGGACCTACTATGCAGTGGCGGCGGTCGACGATACGGCTGTGTTTGCGCAGCTACGGGAGGATCTCGCCTGGATCGCGTCGGCGGACGAACTGGCGCTGTTCGACGCGGTGCCCGTTGCGGAGCGAGCGAGCTTTCTCGAGCGCTTCTGGACTCATCGCGATCGGGAAGACCTCCGCAACACCGGACAGCGCCTCCCGGAGCACTACCGCCGGCTGGCCCAGGCACGGCGCGAGTATCGCAACCTGTATGATCAGCGGGTCGCGGTCTTCGTCCGTCACGGAGCGCCGGACAGCCGAGCCACTCTTCGCGTGGCGGGGGTAACGCCCAACGAGTCCTGGCGCTATCGGCGTCCCGAGGGCGACCTCTTCGTTCATTTCGCAGCCGGCGCCGACACCACCAATTACCGTATCGTCGAAAGTGTCTTCGATGTCGCCGGCGGGCTTCCGGCGGGGTCGCCGGCCGGTGACGACGTGGGCGACAGCGACTCGGCCCGGGCCGATCAGTTGCTGCGGTCGCGGGCGCAGCTCGCGCCCTTTTATCAGGCGGCCGTGGCGGGGCGGCGGGATCAGCTGGAGGCGTTCAAGCGCCAGGAGCGGGATCTTGGCACGGCGGGCCGGAACCTGGCGTTGACCACCGACCGCTATCCGCTGCGCTTCGAGGGCGACCTGCCGGCCCGGGTTCAGATCGCCGCGCTGACCGGCAGCGCTGCCGGGGGTGAGGTCGACGCGCTCTTCGTGATTCCGGCCTTTGTCTTCGACTCCGTTGCCGACCTGGCTGCGCCGGTGCCGGTCCGGATCCGGGTGGTGGCGTGGGACAGTCGCAACCTGGCGGTTCGCGCGCTCGATTCGACCCTGTCGCTGGTCCGCGAGGCCGGTGCCGGTGGCCAAGTCCTCCGGGGCCATGTGGGGCTGTCGCTGCCGGCGGGTCGGTTCAATGCGCGGATTGCCATCGAATCGGGCGGCCGGGGCGTCATCGTCAGCCGTGAAGGGCTGTCGATCGGGAGTCCGGACGGTGGCGCGACGTTGTCGGAACTGGCCCTTGGTACCGTCGGTTCCGGTTTGACCTGGTCGCTCGCTGGCGCGGCAGGTCCCGTAGCTGCCGAGCCGGATCCGGTCTTCGATCGCCGGGCCGCGCTCGAACTCTCGGCCGATCTGATCGGCTTGGCGCCGGGACAGGGCGCGCGCGCCCGCGCGATGGTTCGTCCGATCCGGCAGGACGGCAAAGAAGAGCGCTGGCGTAACTGGCCCCATGCCGGTGACTGGCAGCCGGTTGGCGAGCGGCAATCGGTCGGATCGCGGGCTCGGCTGGCCTTGCCGCTGCGTGGTCTCAGGGCCGGCCGATATGAAGTGGAGCTGCTGGTGGAGCAGGGTGAGACGGTACTGCGGCGCCGAGGCGCATTTGCGGTCGTCGAGGCAGCGCGGTAGCCCTGCCAGATTTGTGATGTTGATACCCTTAGTGCTAATCTCACTTACGGTTGCGTCCCTGTTGTGTTGAGCGGACGATCCACCTAGCTTGTCCCTCCCACGCCGCAGTGGTTTGCGGTGTGTCGATTTCGAAGTAGTGATGTGCTCGAAGGCGCCCTGCCCGAGTATGTCGCCTGGCGGTCACCTCGTCCGTTAACGATCAACAATTCGAATCTTTGAGGAAACGCCCATGGGTTCTGCCTCGCCACGGGTCCCGTTGCAACTGTCGCCCAATGCGATCACCGTTCTCGAAAAACGTTATCTGGTTCGAGACGAGTCGGGGGTACCCTGTGAGCAGGCTGAAGACCTGTTCTGGCGAGTCGCCACAACCATCGCGAGCGCCGACCGCGGCTACGGCGCGTCCGAAGGGGCGATCGAAGCGCTGGCCGAGGCGTTCTATGAGTTGATGGCCAAGCGGCACTTCATGCCGAACTCGCCCACGCTGATGAACGCGGGCCGTCCGCTGGGACAGCTGTCCGCTTGCTTCGTATTGCCGGTCGAGGATGCGCTCTCCAACGGTAAGAGCGGCATCTATGACACGCTGACGGCCATGGCGCTGGTCCATCAGTCGGGTGGCGGCACCGGGTTCAGCTTCTCCAAGCTGCGGCCCAAGAACGATATCGTCCGCTCGACCATGGGCGTGGCGTCCGGTCCGGTCTCCTTCATGACCCTGTTCGATGCGTCGACCGATGTGGTCAAGCAGGGCGGCACGCGGCGCGGCGCCAACATGGGGATCCTTCGGGTCGATCATCCCGACGTGATGGACTTCGTCACGTGCAAGGACGACACCTCCAAGATCACCAACTTCAATATTTCGGTCGCGGTCACCGACGCCTTCATGGCGGCGCTGGAAAAGGGCGAGTCGTACGACCTGCTCCATCCCAAGACCCGCGCGGTGGTTGGTCGACTGGATGCCCGGACCGTCTGGGAGCGGATCATCCACGGGGCGTGGAAGACCGGTGAGCCGGGCGTGTTCTTCATCGACCGGGCCAACCATTACAACCCGGTTCCGCACCTGGGCGCTTACGAGGCGACCAATCCGTGCGGTGAGCAGCCGCTTTTGCCGTACGACGTCTGCAATCTCGGCTCGATCAACCTGGCCGAGTTCGTGGTCGAGAACGATCTCGACTGGGCTCAGTTGCGCCGGGTGGTGCATCTCTGCACCCACTTCCTCGAGAACGTGATCGACGCCAACCACTATCCGTTGCCCGAGATCACCGAGCTGGCGCAGAAGATCCGCCGGATCGGGCTCGGCGTGATGGGGCTGGCCGACGTCTTCGTGCGGCTCGGGATCCCCTACGACTCGGCCGATGCGGTCGAGTTGGGGCGCAAGGTGCAGCGGTTCATCGACAACGAAGCGAAGATCGAGTCCGAGCGGCTGGCCGGACAGCGCGGCGCCTTTGCCGAGTGGGAGCGGAGCATCTGGGGGCCCGATGCCACGGCCGCCCGCGACGTCAACGGCAAGCGGGTCCGCCCGATGCGCCGGCTGCGCAACTGCAACGTCACCACGGTGGCGCCGACCGGCACGATCTCGATCATTGCCGGGTGCAGCTCCGGCATCGAGCCGCTCTTTGCGGTGGCCTTCATGCGGAATCAGGCCGGCGTGCTGATGCCCGATGTCAACGAGGATTTCGTTGCCATTGCCAGGCGCGAAGGATGGTATTCGGAGGAGCTGATCAAGCGGGTGGCCGAAACCGGCCATGCGCGGCATCCCGAAGTGCCCGAGAAGTGGCAGCGCGTCTTCATCACGGCCAACGACATCGGCGCGGAGTGGCACGTCCGGATGCAGGCCGCCTTTCAGGAGGCCAACGACAGCGCCATTTCGAAGACCGTGAACTTTGCCAACACGGCCACCGAAGAAGACGTCGCGCAGATCTATCGGATGGCGTTCGAGCTGGGTTGCAAGGGTGTCACGGTGTACCGCGACGGCAGCCGGGACATGCAGGTGCTCTCGTCCGGGTCGACCGCCAAGAAGGTGCAGGAGGACGCGGCCAAGAGCGGCAAGGCGGAAGCGCGCGGGGATCTGGCCGACGTCCTGGTTACTGCGGAGCAGCCGGCGGCCACCGCGGTCGTCAATCTCGGCGCCAAGGTGCGTGAAGAAAGCGCCGACCTGCTGGGTGAAATCGCGGAAATGCGCTCCGAGAACGAACGGCTCCGCCGGCTGGTGCACGAACTCGAGTCGGAGAACCTGCAGCGGCGGCAGAAGCGGTCTCGGCCGGAGCTGCTCAAGGGCTCGGTCCGCCGGATCGAAACGCCACTCGGTACGCTCTACATCACCATCACCGAAGACGACAAGGGACAGCCGTTCGAAGTCTTCATGAGCCTGGGCAAGGCCGGTGGCGCGCTGATGGCGGATGTCGAAGCGCTGGGCCGTCTCATTTCGCTCGGCCTGCGCTCCGGTATTCCGATCAAGGAACTGCATCGCCAGCTGCGCGGGATCAGTTCCGACCGGACCATGGGGCTCGGCGCCAACAAGGTGATGTCGGTGCCGGATGCCGTCGGGATCGCGCTCGAGCGCTGGATGCATGAAAAGCAGGGCATCCAGCAGGATCTGCTCGCCGGAACCTCGGCGGCGGCTCCGGTGGAGTCGGCGCCGGTATCGGTCGTGCATGGCAATGAACAGCAGATGCTGGGAGGCATGGCCCAGACGCTGGCCGGTTCGTGCCCGGATTGCAGTTCGCAGCTGGAGTACGCCGAGGGCTGCGCCAAGTGCCACGTCTGCGGCTTCAGCGAGTGCGGTTGACGCGAGAATAGATGCGGGGGCGGCGACGGAAGCCGTCCGAATCGGTGCGAAAGCCGCCCCTTCGTCGAGCCGCCTCAGACCCTACATCTGAGCGCGGCTCACTCACAGAGTAGTACAGTGATTCCTCCCGTAGTAATGCGCTAGACGTTTGCCTCGTACGTCCCAGGCAAATCGGTTCCTAGCACCTTCTCGCAGTACACAACGATTCCCAATGAATACGGGCCTTGTGGCTTACCGGGTGGCTTACCGGCGAGCCCGAAGGCCACACCGGGGAGTGTGCGAGATGGCGAAGCAGTTCTTGAACGAGACGTTTGTAGCAGCCGTGAAGCCCCCAGCAGACGGGGAGGCACTCTATTGGGACACCAAGGAGCCGAAGCTCGGGCTGAAGGTCCGGGCGAGTGGAAGGAAGGTGTTCATCTTCCAGTATCGGGCTCGAGGTTCTCGCCTCTCTCGACGGGTCACCATCGGGGAATACCTACCAGGGAATGCCTTGCAAGCCCGGACGAAGGCGAAGGAGCTAGCGGGACGGGTTGCGCTCGGCGAAGACCCTGCCGCTGAGGCACGGGAGGCTCGAGAGGCTCAGACAGTTGGGGAGTTGTTCCCCGTCTATGTCGAATGGGCACGGGGGAAGCTCAAGCCCCGGACGCTTGCTAGCTACGAGTGGCTTGCCAAGAAGTTCCCGGCGTCCCTGTCCAGTTTGCGAGTGCGGGCTGTCACTCGAGCCGATGCGGGGAAACTGCATGCCTCTCTCAAGCGAACGCCCACTAACGCGAACCGCGTCCTAGCTACGCTCTCGGCCTTCCTTACCTGGGCGATTCAGATGGGGCACCGGGAAGGTCCGAATCCATGTGAGGCTGTCCCGCGTAACACCGAGCGCCCTCGACAGGACAAGTTGACGCCGGAGCACCGGGCTGACCTGTGGGCTGCCCTCGAGGTGGCAGAGAGGGAAGGGGCCGAGCCGGCAGCGGTGCAGGCCATTCGGTTCCTGTTCTTTACTGGGCTTCGTCCCGGCGAAGCATTCGGGCTGACGTGGGGTATGGTGGCCGCCGATCTTCGCTTTCTGCACTTCCCTGACACGAAGACCGGCCCGAGTGTGCGACCGCTCAGTACGCAAGCCCAAGGGATTCTCGAGGCAATAGGACGCGGGGAGCCTGAGGCGTTGGTCTTCGCCCGTCTTGACGGGAGTGGGGTCAAGGGTAGCGTCAAATGGCTCTGGGCCAAGCTCCGGGACCGCATTGGCCTACCGAAGCATTACCGGCTCTACACCCTACGGCATGGCGTTATCACCACGGGGGCCGCCCTTGGCTTTGCCGCTCCGCTGCTCGGTCAGGTTGCCGGGCAACGGAACGTGAGTACCACTCAACGCTATATCAACCTGACTGGGGAGGAGGTCGCTAGACAGGCCGCCGATGCCATCGGTCACAGCCTTGCGGCTTCGCTCACTGTCTCGAAGACTGTCGTTCTGCCGTTTCCCTCACCCACGCAGGAGGTTGCGTAATGGCCCGAAAGTCCCGCGCTCTCAACAAACGTCTTCCCGATGGCCGGTGCTACGACGGACGGACGAAAGCCCCCGAGGGGTGCTGTATTGACTGCTGGCATGCCTCCGGGGCCGAAGTGCCGGGCAGGCTCTATGCGTTCGACGGGCTGGGTGTCGTTGAACCTTTCGTGACCCACTTTTGCCAGGCACACGCAACTGAGACGTTCCCTGTTATACGGGAGGGCGTCATCCTGCCGCTGGAAGACGGCCTCCTCCCTTGGGTGCCAGCTCAAGAGGGCTGCCCCGAAGGGGTTTGCTTCTTTTGCTGGGAGGGCGAGCAGACCTGTCGGCTGGGCAAGTCGTATGTTTTTGGCGAAGAGTATCGGGGAATTGTCTGTGAGACATGCGCGGAGGGCATCACGGCTAGCCCCAGTTTGCGGCATCTCGCCTTTCGCCCGGCTCAAGGTGGGTAGCCCCCCATCTGTTTCGCCAAAGCGCTCAGACATGAGCCCACCCGAGCCCGTCTAAGCCCTCAAAACGTAGGGCCTAACCCGAAGCCACAGCCGATACGATCGGCCCTCAGCGTGTCACGTAGAGCGCTAGAGGGCCGATTCTCTTACCCCAATGGGAAGCTCCCGGAAAAATGCCCTTCGAAGCGCTGCAACGTCCCGCGTTCCATAGCGTTAGACGCTTTAATTGGCGCTTGGTGGTTGTTCCCAGCGATGCCTAACGATGGACGGGAGAGGGTCACGAAAAGCCCCAGCGGGTGGGCTTCGCCTCGGGCCTTCTAGCGGCATGGGCTCCGGTTCTCTATGCTTGATGAATGCTCTACCGGAACTGGGCCCTGTACCTCGTCTACGGCCCCCGCTAGAGACTTAGCCTCTTCATCTCTCACGTTGCTCTTCTACCCGCCTGGTGAGCGCCTCTTGTCATTCACACATTCACACCCCTAAAGGGGTGTGTGTGAAGTGTGAAATGTGAATGGCTCAAGCCAAGGCTCTCAGCCTCCTTTTGGCGAGGCGGTTGAAGGAAGAGCCTCGAGTGTGAATGGCTCACGTCGCAACGACAGGCCCAGGAAACCACTTGGTCCCGATATTATGTGCCGCCTTCTCCCCCTTGAGCTTAGAAAGCTCATTGCTAACCGTTCGAGACTTTACCCCAATGGCGGAAGCTATCTTTTCGGCCTCAAGCCCTGGGTTAGCCTTGAGGTACGCAAGGGCTTTGCTCTTCGCGCTTAGTTTCTTGGTCTTGCCCGGTCGCGGGGCAGCCTTGATCCCTACTTGGGGTACTAGCCCCAAGACCCCCAGCCCCGTAAGGCGAAGACTGAGGCTGGTAGGTGTGTCCAGCCCGAGACGGTCTTTCGTTGCCGCTATTGTCACGAAGCCAGTCTTAGACATGGTCAGCTCCGCAAGGTGCGAAGCCATCCCAGAGAACTCTACGGCACCCTTCGGCCCAGCCCCTTTCAGCCCGCGCCTAGCCTTGTGGGCGGCAACCAGCACAGGGGCCCGCGACCTTGAGGCCAGGGCCCCCAAATTGTGCATGACAGCCCTGGCTTGGCGAGCGTCGTTTTCATCCAAGTCCAAGAGGAAGGCCGTCAACGGATCAACTATCCAGAGGGCGGGGCTCACCCACCCGCTAGGTAGGCTTTCTAACAAGACATCCGGCGTGGTCTCCCCTCCCATGTGGAGAAGCGTAGGAAACAGACCTAAAATGTTCTTCTCTACCTCTGAGGCATGTTCGGGATGGTGAGCGCACCAAGACGCAACCCGCCCGGCCCACGAGGCCGCATCTTCACCAACGAGGAACGCGACCTGACGGCCTCTGGGTGAAAGGGCCAGTCCGTGCCATTCGTCCAAGCCTGCTGCGATATGACAGGCCAAATCGACCAGAGCGTATGTCTTCCCAGTGCTGGGAGGGGCCGACCAGATTGTGATTCCGTCCGCTCGCACTAGCCCCTGAACGAGGTAGGTAGGCACTCCAGTACGGTCTAGCATTGCGCTCGGGCTCAGCCATTCAAGGAGCGGCACTTCTTCTTCGTCGGGCTGACCAGAGGTTGCCCAGTGTCTCGCCGCTTCGCTCACGGTAGCACCCTTGCGAAGCCCCAACGACGGCGGCGCTTTCCCTTGGGGTAGCGTGCAACCGAAGCCGCGATTCCTTCTAGCTCCTCGGCCGGAAGCGGCTCTGCGAGCCAGGGTCTACGGTTTCTGTGCTTCAGGGCTCGCAGCATGTCCGAGCGGGAATAGCCTTGCCGCCGAAGCTGGCCCGCGAAGCTAGTTAGCGCCGTGTTACGCTGGCCTTCGGGTATCGGCTCATGTGTCGTGCGTGCCGGCCCCCGTACTCTGGTACTGGACCGGGTGCGTTTGTCCTCCCGTTGAGGCGGAAGCGAG
The DNA here is from genome assembly GCA_964619465.1 of uncultured Gemmatimonas sp. Lineage (GTDB taxonomy): Bacteria > Gemmatimonadota > Gemmatimonadetes > Gemmatimonadales > GWC2-71-9 > SHZU01. The sequence goes on along the minus strand of CAZUES010000024.1, from coordinate 13,032 downwards.
GCAGGGGCGAACGCCTCGCTGTCTCCTGCCCAACGGTAGAGCCGGCCAGACGGATGCACCGAAGGCGGGAGAAGCACATAGCCCGAGTGAGCCCGGACATCGAGCCCAGGGCCGAGCGTAACGTTGCCGATCGCGACCACGCCTGTCGGGAGCGCGAAGTAGAGATGCTCGCCCCCGTCGTCGCGGCCAGTGACCACGTAGGGCGTTGGCTCCGCATAGAGCCCGAGGGCTTGAGCGGTGGCCCTTCCCTCGGGACCGTCAACGTCGATCACCACGAGGCCGGCATTGCCGGGAACAAAGCCGATGTTGGCATCCGGGTATTGTGTCCACCAATCCGCAACAACCTGGCGGTCAGCGCTGGCATTCTTGAAACCATTAGGCGTCAGTGGGCGCTTGCTCTTCGGAGCAACGGGAAAGACTGGCCATCCCTGTTCAGCATAGAAGGCGGCAGCCTCAGGGAGCGTGCTAGGCACGCCCAGGTTTGGCGGTGTCATAGTACCGCACCCGCCTTGGCCAAACGTCGCACCCCCGCACGGGAAAGCGACCACTCGCCCCGCTGGGGCGCTGCGTTCAGTGCGAGAGCGGCCTTTACAATCCGTCCCGGCGACCAGCCCCGGTTACTGAGGAGTGCGGCAAGGTCGATAATGCGAGTTGTCATACCGTTGGGGCCTGGTCGGTCGGGTGCATCGGGCCGTGTTGCCTTGGCGGACACGAGCATTTCCCGCAAGCCGAGGGTCTCACGCCAGAGTCGTTGCTGCTGCTCATCCTCAAACGCGGCCTGACGGATGACGTGCCCCGCGATCCATGCCAGTACTGAAGGCGGAACCGGCTTTGATGTGCCGAGGTTCACCCCTTCGAGCGCGGTGAGAATCTCTGCCTCAGTACTGCCCGTCTGCCGCATCTCCTCAGCAATGCCAATGAGGGGAGCGAGCTTCGTGCGTTCCTTCGCGATGTCGTCGTACGGGTTGGTTGGTGCTACGGGAGAGGGTGCTAGCAGGGTGGCGCTCAAGGTCTCCCTTTCTGGGGGCTCGTTTGGACTACACCAGCCTTTGTCAACTCCCGGACACCCTTCGGGGTAAGCTCCCACCCTGTGCGGCCAGGCCGTGAGCCATGAGCCGCGAACGGTGGAAGGTGGACCTCACCCTTGCGGGGCCAGCGATAGGACCAGGGGCCGCGTGCGCTGATCGGACGGAGAACGAGACCGAGCCGCCGTGCACTCGCATGAATGTCCCTCGGCTCGATGCCTTGAATTCTGCCCGCCTCGTGCACCGTTTCTCGAAGTGCCTGCCCATACCCCGCCACCACCAAGGCGGTGAGCCACTCATCCACGAGGGCCGGCACTGGCGGGGGCAGGGGTTTCCCTTCGATCGCCCAGCGGTCAAGGTCGTGTACCTCATAGCGCACGCCACCCGCTGACCGCAACGTCGTCGGCCCGAGGCCTAGGCGTCGAAGGCGTCCCAACTCCCTCGACTCCATGCCTAGGTAGCAGGCCGCGTCTCGTTCGGAGAGCGGAAGCGGAAGGCGGGTCGTCGGCTTGCCCCTCATGCGGCGGCCTTGACGGTCGTTCGGGCTTGGCTCCTGGCCCACAGGTCAAGCGCCTCTCGTTGGTATCGCACGGCATGGCCGAGCTTCACATAGACCGGCCCTCGGCCCTCACCACAACATCGGAGCTTGGCCAGAAAGGACAGCGAGACGCCCAGATGCCGGGCGGCTTCCTTCGGAGCCAGATAGGACGGGGCGGTGGGGGAGGTGACAGCACTCATATAGCACCCTCGGCGTAGGTATCCCCTGGGTTGCGCCAGACCGAATGCCAGGCGGTGGCCCTAGGGGTGACGCGAGCGCTACGAGTAGGATGCTGCGAGAGTCGGGCGAAAATGGCCAGAAATTGGCCGGCACAATATAAGGCCGCTGTAAGTCGGAGTCAATACGGGTGCGTGTTTCGGTGTGCAACGCCACCTTTGGCCCCCTGGGTCTGATCGAAAAATTGTGCCGTGCGAGAGAAGGGGTCCCCGTAGGGGTGTGCAACGCGACCGGAGTGTGGGGGGTGGTGGGGGTGGTGGGGTCGGGGCTCGCCTCTCTACTTCCGGGTCGTTCGCCTTGGGGACGCCGCCCCGCGCACGCTCGTCGCCTTTGACCGGGCCGGTGCCTGCGAAGGCCGGGTCGATTTCTTTGAGCTTTTCTGGGCTGAAGTGGACGAGGCGGTAGCTGCTCGCTGTCGGGCGAGTATTTTCTCCAACAGTCCTACGGCCGGATCGCAAGGTCGCATCCCCTGAACGTATACGGGCAAAGCCTTCTCGGCCAGGCAAAATCCGGGACTTGGCTTACTGCGTGGCTTGCTGGACTCTGGCGCGAACGAAAGCTGTTTGCTAAGTTGGTGGCAGGAAGGATGTTACTGCAAAGGAATCATCGAGCCGCCTCAGACCCTACATCTGAGCGCGGCTCGTTTCTCACGAAACACGGTGGTTCCTCTCGTAGTAATTCGCTAGACTCTCCACTTTATGATACGCGATCACGCGGTGCCCTTTTGGGGCGGCCCGCGCGTGTCGCTGGCTTGACGGAGTATGCTATAATAGGCATATTCGTCTATGCCTGCGCCGTCGCTCAAGCCGGTCGAGTGGGTCGGCTCCAGTCTGGACGATCTCCGGGACTGCCCGGAGGAAGTCCAAGACGTCGTCGGCTACGCGCTGTTCCAGGCGCAGAACGGGGCCAGCCATCCGGCAGCGAAGTCGCTCAAAGGCGAGCTCCGCGGGGTGGTGGAGATCGTGGACGACTGGGACGGCAACACCTACCGGGCGGTCTACACCGCGAAGCTGGCCGGGGTGGTCTACGTTCTGCATGTTTTTCAGAAGAAGGCCACGAGGGGCATTGCGACGCCGCGTCACGTGATCGAGCTGATCAAAGACCGCTACCGGCGAGCTCAGGAACACCATCGCCGGCACTATGGAGGGAAGGAGTAAGCGCATGCGCAAAGCGTCCGAGGACAGGCGTCCCCGGCCCCAGGAGAAAGTGGCCCGCGGGAGCGGGAACGTCTTCGCTGATCTGGGACTGCCCCAGCCTGAGAAGCGCCTGGCCAAGGCTGCGCTGGCGCTCGCACTGAGCCGGCTGATTCGTGCGCGCGGCCTGACCCAGAAGACCGTGGCCGAGCAACTCGGCATCGATCAGCCCAAGGTTTCGCATCTCCTGCATGGCCGTTTGGCCGGTTTCTCCACCGAGCGGTTGCTGGGTTTTCTTACGGCGCTCGGGCGGGACGTCGAGATCATCGTGACCATCCCGCCCCGCTCCCGCCGACGCGGTCGGCTCCGGGTAACGGCAGCCTGACTACGGACGGTGTCCTCCGCAGTGACATCCCCCAGAGTCAGGCGCGGCGATGGCGGAGGGAGCGTGGAGAGCCGATGAAACGGTCGCTCGTATTAGGCGTGCTTGCGTGCATGGCAGGTGCGCCTGCCGTTGCTGCGCAGCTCGTGAGTTCTGCGACTTCCGCGGCGATGAGCGGCGCCGTGGCAGCGGCAGACCGCGAAGCAACCTTGTGGCTTGGCATGCTGCGGGACGACCGGGCTCGCGACGCCTGGGCCCGGACCGCGGCCCATTTCAAGCAACGGATGAACCGGGAGACCTTCGAACGGACCTGGTCTCCGCACTACGGGCGGTTGCAACCTGTCGTGGCGCGGCGCATTGCCGCCGTCCGATACGTGGCGCCCAATCCGCCGGACCAGCCGGAGCTGGTCGTCTTCGATACCAGGGTCGAGTTCCGGGGCGGCACCTTCGGCGGGGAGACCATCACCCTGGCAATGGCCGAAGGGGCGTGGCGGGTCTTCGAGTACACCGTGGCGCCGAGTAGTAACCCGAAGGACCGGTAAAACCTGCAGGGTATCGGTCGTCGGCTGGCCCGGCGTCCGGTAGTTATCTCGTTGTTTGAAAACAAGTTGGCATATAGCTGGCTAGGATGGCGTGGTTCCTGCCATCAGGTCGACCGATGGCGACTTTTGCCGCAATCGCGACCGATCCGACGCCGATCCCGCCTCGGCGAGATCTTCCGCCCGCCCCCGACGAGCGCGGGGCGGTCGTCGTCCGTTTCCTGACATTGTTCGGCCGCGCCCTCCAGAAACGCCGGGTCTACCCGTCCGGCCATCCGATGCGCCAGTCGGCCCTGCAACTGGCCATGGACGCCCTGCAGCTGGTCTGGCAGGGACGAGCCTCGCTTCAGGTCGGGGTGACCCGAACCCAGCTTTTGTTCGATGAGACGGCCACCGATCCGGCGTACTTTGCCTTGCGAGACCTCTCGACTCGGCTCCATCGCCGCCGGGTGGGCAGCATGGTGCTCCGCCGCGGGATCACGAGCGGCGACCTCGCCACGCTGTTGGAACGAGTCGATGGAGACGATACCGAGCCGATCGAATCGTGGCGATCGGATCATGTGGAGCTGGCACAGCTCGCTTTCGATGCCCTGGTCCTCGACGAAGAGGGCGGGGGAGACCGTGAGATCGACGCCCTCTGGCGCGAGTTGGTGACGGTGGTGTCCGGCGGCGACACCACCCGCTCGCTCGGCACCGTCCTGGCGCGCCGGCTCGATGTTCCCGAGGTATCGGCCGCGGTCCGGCAGACGATGGAGCGACTGGGCCGAATGGCCGCCGATCAGGGCAGTCCGGGGCAGGCGGTCGCTGAGGTGCAGCTACGCGAGTTGCTGGCAGCGGTGCCTTCGCAGGAACTGGCCCGCGTCCTCGGGATCGATCCGGCCCTGCCCAACGCCGGCGAGGCCATTGCGCAGGTGACGGAATGGCTGCCGACCATGGCGCTGCTCGACCTGATCGAACAGGCTGCGGCAGCGCGCGATCAGCCCATTTCGGCCCTGCTGCTCCGGATGCTGCGCAAGATGGCGCGCCACCCGTCCGCCGGGCCGACCGCCCGCCAGCGTGGGGAGCAGGATGTCCGCGAGATCGTCCGCGGCCTGCTCGACGGGTGGACGCTCGAGGATCCCAGCTCGGCGGAACACAGCCGGGTGCTGGAGTCGCTGTCCCACTACGATCTGGTCGGTGCGGACGATGGCGCGCCGGCCGATGACGCGCTGCGCATCGTTCAGATGGCGGTCGAGACGGATACCTTCGGCGATACGGTGACCGAAGCCGTCGTCCGCGCGGCATCGACGGGCTCGCTCGATTCGGTCGTTGCGCTGATCGAGGCCGCTGCCGACCCGCTGGCGGAGCAGCTTTGGGGGGTGCTCACGGCGCCTGAGGCCTTGTCGCGCTTGCTGGCGCTGCCGGACCGGGAGCACGAGGGCGTCCGCCGAGTGCTGAGTCACGCCGGCGTGACCTCGCTGGCTGAGCTGGTTGACCAGATGGCGAGTTTCTCCCCGGCCGTCCGCCGGCTGATCGGCAATCGGGTGCTGGCCGTGGGCGGCGATCTGGGCCGGGAAGTCGGCCGCCGGCTGGCGGCAGCGGACGATCCGGAGCGACGGGCGACCCTGGCCGGGCTGCTCAGCTTGCCGGAGTTGCCGGTGGGGCTTTCGGTGCTTCGCTACGCCGAATCGACGGATCCGCTGCTCCGCCTCGACGCCTACCGACTGGCTTTCCGTCTGCCGAGCGAGCGTGATGACGGGATTCACGCGGCGCTGGCCGACCCGGATGAGCGCATCGTGTCTGCCGTTCTGGAGGCGGGACAGGAGCGTTTTCCCCGCGCCTCGCTGACGCGCCTTTTCGTGCTGCTCAACGGCACCGCGCGCAGCGACGATTTGCGCGCCGCGGCCGTTTCCATCCTGGCGCAGTTCGACCTGCCGCTGGTTCGTGACTGGTTGCTGAGCAGCGTCGCGACCCGGCGCGGGTGGTTTCGCTTGCTCCGCCTGGCGCCAAAATCACCGGTGGTCGTTGCCCAGGTGCGGGTGCTGGCCGGGTTTGCCGGCACCACGGCCGCGGCCGCTCGCGTCCTCCGGCTGGCCCGCCGCTCGGGCGATCCCGATCTGGTGGCCGCGGCGGGAGAGGCCGCGCGGCCATGAGCGCCGAATCCGGCTTTCTGATTTCGCTCGGTCAGGCGCTGGCTGCCATGTCCCTCTATCACGAGGGACATCCGGCCCGGGTTCGCGCGCTCGACAAATCGTTCGATCGCCTGCTCGAAGTGGTGCGCCATTATCCCTGCGTGGAGTACTCCTTTCTGGGCAGCGACACGCTGGTCGGCAACCGGGTTATCGACGAGCTGGCGCGCTGGGACTGGGCTGCCAAGCTTGCGGAGGCGCGGATCGAACGGATCGAGATCGATTCCGACGTCACCCGTGAGGCCTTTGTCGGCTTCATCGAGGAGCTGTTCGACCAGATGGGCGGCCGGTGTGTCGACACCGCGCTGATGCGCCAGATGGTACGGTCGCCGATTCGGTTCGGCCGGCTCAAGGTGCGCGAGGCCGCCGATGGCTTGGCCGCACAGTCGCAGTCCGCGCAAGCTGCGGATGCTGTGGTGGTCAACCTGGCCGAGGAAGTGGCAGCCACGAGCTGGATCCACGAAGCTGTCGGGCGAACCGGCGTCGTGCCGATGGCGGAAGTGGAGAGCGTCGTCTGTTCGCTGGCGGCAACCATGCATCAGGAAGACCGGATGCTGATGCCGCTGCTTACGCTCAAGCAGTACGACCAGTATACCACGACCCATGCCTGCAACGTCTCGGTGCTTGCCATGGGACTGGCGGAGCGGCTGGGGCTCGGACCGACCGAGGTTCGCGCGGTCGGCATTGCCGGGTTGCTGCACGACATCGGCAAGGTCACGATTCCCCATGATCTCCTGGTCAAGCCGGGGCGCTATACCGATGCGGAGCGGCAGGTGATTCAGAGGCACCCGGTCGAGGGCGCCAAGCTGATCCTCAAGAAAGAACGTGGGGTCGGTCTGGCGGCCGTGGTCGCCTACGAGCACCATATCTATCTCAACGGCGAGGGGTATCCTGAACTCCGCTTTCCCCGCGCGGCCCACTATGCCAGCCGGATCGTTCACGTCTGCGACATCTACGATGCGCTCTGTACCGAGCGGCCCTATCGGCAGGCGTGGGAGCCGGCGGAGGCGCTGACCTATCTGCAGGAGCAGGCGGGACGGGAACTGGACCCCGATATGGTGACGGCCTTCAGTGACATGATTGTGGAGGCGCTGGTACAGCGCGTCGTGGTGGATGCGGGGCAACCTCCAGCTGTGCCGGATTCGGCGGCATTGCCCCTTGTGTAATGGGCCCGATGGGGCGAGCGTAGTATCCGCTGCAGGGATGGCGTGATCTCACCCCTTCGACTCGATGGAGCGGACGAACGATGGCTGATGAGCAGTTGACCCCGATCGCCCCTGGACGCGTTGCGCAGGAACTCAAAGCGTTGTCGGATGGCCGCCAGTCGGGCAAGTACGATAAGGACGAGTACGAGCACCGGTTCTCGCGGATGATTTCGGAGCTTCGGGATCGCCGGATCGGCGGAACCCGTGCCGAGATCATGGCTGCACTGACGCCCCTCCAGGTCGACGGGACCGTGTCGGCAACGGACTGGGAGCGCCTGATCAAACAGCTGGGCCTCGGCTGACCGCTGTCTGGCGCTGGAACTTTCGAGAGGCGGGTCTGACGACCCGCCTCTCGGCGTTTGGAGACCTGGTTATTCTTCAGGGATGGCCATGATTCCTCGTCGTCCGACGACCACCGTCGCCATCGGCTCCGTTTTGGTCGGTTCGTGCCATCCGGTCGTGGTGCAATCGATGACCAATACCGACACGGCCGACGTCGAAGGAACGGCTCGGCAGATCGCGGCGTTGGCTCGGGCCGGCAGCGAAATCGTCCGGGTCACCGTCAACACCGATGACGCTGCCGCCGCGGTTCCGGCCATCGTCGACGCGCTGGATCGGCGCGGGCTGGCGGTGCCGATCGTGGGCGACTTCCACTACAACGGCCATCTGCTGTTGACCCGCCACCCCGAGTGCGCCAGGGCGCTTGCCAAGTATCGCATCAACCCGGGCAACGTCGGCGGCAAACGCCATGACGAACATTTCCGGGCCATCATCGAGGTCGCGCTGGCCCACGGCAAGCCGGTGCGGATCGGGGTCAACTGGGGCTCGCTCGATCAGCAGCTGCTGACCCGGATGATGAACGAGAACGCCGCTTTGGCCGAGCCGCTCGATGCGCGCGAGGTGATGCTCGAGGCGATGGTCGAGAGCGCCGTCGGCTCCGCAGCGCAGGCGGAGGCCATCGGACTGGGACATGATCGGATCGTACTCTCGGCCAAGGTCTCCGGCGTGCAGGATCTGGTGGCCGTCTATCGCAAGCTTGCCTTGCGGGGCGACTATCCGCTGCATCTCGGTCTGACGGAGGCCGGGCTCGGGATGAAGGGCATCGTGGCGAGCACGGCGGGGCTGGCCATCCTGCTGCAGGAAGGGCTCGGCGACACCATCCGCGTGTCGCTCACCCCATCGCCGGGTGGCGACCGGGCCGAGGAAGTGCGGGTGGCGCAGCAGATCCTGCAATCGCTCGAGCTGCGCAGCTTCCAGCCGCAGGTGACCAGCTGCCCCGGCTGCGGACGGACCACCAGCACCTTCTTCCAGGCCATGGCCGAAGAAATCCAGGGCTACCTGCGCGACAAGATGCCCGACTGGCGCGGGGTGCATCCCGGGGTGGAAACCATGAAGGTTGCGGTGATGGGGTGCGTGGTGAACGGGCCGGGCGAATCCAAACATGCCAACCTCGGCATCTCGCTGCCCGGTACCTTCGAAGAACCCAAGGCGCCGGTCTATGTCGATGGCCGCCTGGTCACCACGCTCAAGGGCGATCGCATCGTGGCGGAGTTTCTGGAGATTCTCGACCAGTACGTGGCGACGCGGTATCCCGCCGTTGCCCAAGTGGAGTCCTGACCGATCGACGGCTCACTCTTCGAACGGCCTCTGGCGGCCATCCCGCTCCTCTTCGGGGCCGGACTCGTCACCAGCCTGACGCCCTGCGTCTATCCGATGATCCCGATTACGGCGGGGGTTCTGGGCGGGGCGGGGGCCGTGGGCCGTTCGCGCGGGCGCACGGTGGCGCTCAGTCTCGTCTATGCGATTGGTCTGGCGTCGGTGTACGCCACGCTTGGCGTGATCGCGGGGGTTACGGGCAGTCTCTTCGGCAGCATCAGTTCCAATCCGTGGGCCTATTTCGTGATGGGCAACCTGCTGCTCCTGGCGGGGCTTGCCATGCTGGATGCGATTCCGATTCTGGTGCCCGAGCGGGTCCTCTCCTGGGCCGGGCGGTTCGGTTCGCGGTCGCTGGGCTCGGTCTTCCTGATGGGGGCGACCTCGGGGCTGGTCGCGGCGCCCTGCGGAGCGCCGGCCTTTGCCGCCGTGCTCACCTTCGTCGGGGCGACCCAGAGCGCCGGGCTCGGCTTCCTCTATTTATTTGTCTTCAGTCTGGGCATGACCGCGCTGCTGGTGGCGATCGGGATCTTTTCCGGGACGCTGGCTGCGCTTCCCAGGCCGGGGCGCTGGACCGTGTGGATCAAGCGGGGCGCCGGCGTCCTCATGTTGGCGATGGCCCAGTATTACTTCGTAAAGATGGGGCAGGTATGGTACTGATGCGATGGGTACGACACGTCGCGGTGGTGGGGCTGATCGGTGCCGGTTTCGGTGTCGCTCCACTGGCTGCGCAATTCGACAGCGGCATTCCGGTTGGCACCAAAGCGCCGGTCCTCGTGATCAACGACCTCGACGGCAAGCCGGTCGATCTCGGCGCTTATCTGGGCAAGACGCCGGTGCTGATCGAGTTCTGGGCCACCTGGTGCTCCTCGTGCAAATCGCTGTTGCCCGAACTGGCCAAGGTCCGCCAAACGTTCGGAGATCGGGTGCAGCTGATCGGTATCAACGTGACCGTCAACGAGTCGCGGGAGCGGGTGCGCCGCTACCTGACGACGGTGAGTCCGGGATTCCTCGTCCTGTATGATGAATCCGGGGAGAGCACCCGGGCGTACGATGTGCCGGGTACCTCCTACGTCGTGGTGGTCGATGCGGGGGGAACGGTGGTGTATACCGGAACCGGCGGTGACCAGGACCTGGTGGCGGCGGTTCGAAAGGCGGTGCCATGATGCGCAGCTGGCTTACGGCTGGTCTGCTGATGGTGATGGCGGCAACCGGGCTCGAGGCGCAGGAGCAGCGTCCCCGGCTTGGGGTGCTGGGCAGCCCTCGTGAGGGGCGTCCCGCGCCGGCAGTGGTCGCTCCCTATCTGACCCAGGCGGGTCCGGGGCCGGTGGACCAGCCGTTTCGTCTGGCGGCCGAGCTTGGCAGGGTCGTGATTCTGGTCCTGGGCGGCGCGGCGGACTCCGCTGCGGGGCCGGCGTGGCGCCAGGTCGAAGAGCAGGTGGCTGGGCTCCTGTCGGGGCGGGTCATCCTGGTCGGCGCAGCCCGGGGAACGCCGTCGCAGGTTGCCGCGCTGGCGGCGGGGCTTCGGACGGTTGAGCCGGACGCTGGCAGTCCTGTCCCGACCAAACTCCTTGCCGACGGCGATGGCCAGGTCCATCGGGCCTACGGCGTGGGAACGCGGGACCGGAGCTGGGCCACCTTCGTGATTGCCGATGACGGGCGGATCGCGGCCATCGTGCGAGCCAATCCGGCGCGCCCCGAGTGGCGCGCGGGGGTCGAGGCGGGAGTCAGGAAGGGCCGCACCGCCCCCTGATGGTCCCGGGTCTGCTTGTGGGTCTTTTTGCGGGGTTTGTTCGGGTTCAAGGGGCGGTTGGGTCGTGCAGTTCGACATCTCCGGGGCCGGCCGGTAATTGGCCGTTGCCCGCAGCGGGATACGCAACCGTGCAATAATCAGCAACTTGCGACGCCCGTTCGAGTTCCGGCACGGGCGTTGCTGCTGCTGGGGGGTGGACTGACCAGGAAGTGGGCGTCTGCCGGGGTGATGTGAAAGAAATTGCGTCCCGGGGCGTGTAGGGCAGGTTAATCGATCGCCAAGATGTGGTGCTGATTGGGGTTAGGATATTGACCCCCTTCCGGCCGAGGGTTATCTTGGCGTGTTGTTTTCAGTCCGGTAGTCCCTGCTCGTCAGTTCTGACTTTGCGTGAGGCCGTGGTGGGTTGGTACCGCCGTGTGTCCGGGCGTTTGGGGCGGATGGGTGCGGGAAGTGATGGGATGGCGGGTGATCGGGCGACTTTGGTCAGCGTTTTGTGCGCTGGCTCACAGCGCGCGATCGGCGTTATCGCTATCATGGGTCTGATACAGGGTAAATCAGACCGGCAAGCTGTGTTCGGCTGTTCGAAAAGCAGGTGAGGTGTTCGGCTCGCGGCCCGGCCGCGTTCCGAGACTCGCACTCCGGAGTTCTCAAGTATCCGGGTGCGGGGTACGATCGAGGCTGGCGTAGGCCGAGGTCACAGCAGGAAACAGGTAGGACGAGAAGTCGCCGGACGGAAATGAAGTGATGTTGAGGTAAACAGGACAAGTTGGTCGAATAGCGCAGGTCTAAAAAACGTTCATAGGGGGAGTTAATGAACAAGTTCTACCGTTCCATGCTGTTCTCCGGCGCATTGGCCGCGGGACTGGCTGCTTGCGGCGATGACGTAACTGTCATCGATCCGCCGCCGCCGCCGCCGCCGCCGCCGGCAGTGGTCCGGTCGGTCACGGTTGCACCGGATCAGATCACGGTCAACCCGGGCCAGACCGTCCAGATGACGGCGGCCGTTTCGGCCGACCCCGGTGTTACGGCGACTGTCACCTGGCAGGTGAGTGAAGCGGGCCGGGCCACGATCAGCGCGGCCGGTCTTCTTACCGTTCTGACGGATGCAACCACTGGTCCGATCGTCGTCCGCGCGACGGCGACGGGTGGTGGCGCGTCGGTTCAGAATACGGCGACGCTCAATGTCGTCGGAACCACGGTGACCTCGGTTTCGATCACCCCGCCGACGGCGACGCTCAATGCGGGTACGTCGATCTCGGATGCGCAGAGCACCCAGGCGATTGCGACCGTCATCGGGACCAACAACCCGGACCAGGCCGTGCGCTGGACTTCGCTTGATCCGACCATCGCGACGGTCGACAACGACGGCGTCGTCACGGCCAACAACGCGGCCAAGCCGGGCAATGTCGTCATCCGCGCTTGTGCGGAGGCCGATCTCTCGAAGTGCGGCACGATGGCTCTCGTAGTCGTCGTTCCGGACCCGGCGTCGGTGCAGGTGCAGTCGGTGACCACCGGTGGTCTGACCACCCCGGTCAACCTGAACGATGTCCACGGTCAGATCGAAATCGCGCTCAACGTCGAGCCCGGCTCGCGCGCGATCACCCGCGTGGACGCCCTGATCGGCGGCCGCGTGGTGGCGACCCAGACCTTCTCGTCTGCGGCCCCGCTGGTTGTGGCCGAGGGCGCTCCGACGGTCGTCGTCCTGAGCACCAACACGCAGCAGGTGCGTAAGGCTGGCGGCAGCACGGGTGCACTGGTTCCGGTGATCTTCAACGGTAACTCCGAGATCACGGCCAACCTGTATGTCTCCAGTTCCAGCACGCCGATCGCGTCCAACGCGGTGCCGGTCGTGATGAACAACCCGGACCAGCTGGTCCGTCGTTCGTACACTGAGACCGACCGTCCGGCGAGCCTGGCCCCGACTGCTGGCAATCCCAGCGCGGTGTCGCTCATCGACGGTAACACGTACTACAAGGGCACGCAGGATGTCGACGGCTTCGACTACGTCGCCTTCGGCACGGTTGCTCCGGCAACGGTGGCACTGGGCAGCAGCCTCTGCGGTGGCTCGTCCGACCTCGTCCCGGCGGATGCGTCGGCTGCGGGTGGCATTCCGCTGTCCGGTACGTTTGACTGCGACGGCGTCGAGGGTCCGAACTCGATCGGCGGCGCTCCTGCCGTGAACTACCCGGCGGGCGCGGTTGGCCCGGACGGCACGTCGCTGGTTCCGGCTGCCGGCATCTCGACCACGGCCTCTGCGTTCAACCTCGCTGGTGAACAGCGCTGGAACGTGGTTCCGCCGACGGTTGGTCCGAACCCCGGTCCGGTCTACGTTGACAACAAGGGGCCGACTGTCGCCATCGACAACGTGGCCTTCAATGACAGCTTCGACCAGCCGTGGA
>CAZUES010000023.1:0-69541 GCA_964619465.1 uncultured Gemmatimonas sp. | reverse complement strand
CGACGCTCTCGCCGGACGACCCGATGCTGTTCGTGGTGCCCGACATTTCGGAAGAGATCCATCAGATCGAGCGCGACCCCTCGCTCGATCCTGCCGAACGCCGCGCCACCCGCCAGGAAGTCGAGATGGCGTATGCGCGGAAGAGCGAAACCCTGCACATCATCCACAAGCTGTTGCAGGCGCATTCGCTCTACGAGAAGGATGTCGAGTACATCGTGCAGGACAACCAGGTGCTGATCGTCGACGAGTTCACCGGCCGCGTACTGGCCGGACGCCGGTGGTCCGACGGCCTGCATCAGGCGGTCGAGGCGAAGGAACGGGTTCAGGTCAAAGGCGAAACGCAGACGCTAGCCACCATCACGATCCAGAACTACTTCCGGATGTTCGACAAGCTCGCCGGGATGACCGGTACCGCCGAGACGGAGGAGTCGGAGTTCTACTCGATCTACGGGCTCGAGGTGCTGGTAGTGCCGACCAATCGGCCGATCCGTCGCAAGGATTCTCCCGATCGGATTTACAAGACTCGGCGCGAGAAATACAACGCCGTGACCGATGAGGTCGAGCGCCTCCACGGGCTCGGCCTTCCGGTGCTGATCGGTACCACCACGGTCGACGTCTCCGAGACGCTGAGCAAGATGCTCAAGCGGCGGGGCCTCAAGCACGAAGTCCTCAACGCCAAGTATCACGAGCGTGAAGCGGAAATCGTGACGCAGGCGGGTCAGATCGGGGCCATTACCATCGCGACCAACATGGCCGGCCGCGGTACCGACATCAAGCTGAGCAAGGAACTCAACCTCGAGTCGGACGAGGCGGGCCTGCAGATCGTCGGCACCGAGCGGCACGAGTCGCGCCGGATCGACCGGCAGCTGCGCGGACGCTCGGGACGGCAGGGCGATCCCGGCGCGTCGGTCTTCTTCCTCTCGCTGGAAGACGACTTGATGCGGTTGTTCGGTACCGATCGGATTGCGCGGTACATGGACAAGACCGGCGCCGAGGAAGGCGAGGTCATTACCGGTCGGTTGGTCACGGCGGCCATCGAGTCGGCGCAGAAGCGGGTCGAGCTGCAGAACTTCCAGCAGCGGAAACGCTTGCTCGAGTACGATGATGTGATGAATCAGCAGCGCGAAGTGGTCTACTCGCTGCGGCTGTTTGCGCTGGAGAAAGGCGAAGAACTCAAGGCCGAGGCGCGCCGGATGATCGCGGGCGCGCTGGAGCATGCGGTGGCCAAGTTCCTCGACGAAGGCGACGAGAACCCCGAGCAGTGGGATCGTGAAGGGCTCAAAACCGCGCTCACGATGCAGTATCTGGTTTCGGTCGATGCCGTGTCGGATGCCAAGGCAACGCCGACGCGCGAGGCATTGCTCGCGGCGGTCCTGGCGGAGGGTGAGGCGACCTTCCTGCGCAAGGTCGATTACCTGAAGGAGTTCGGCGCGGCAATCGGGATTGCGGATGTCGACCAGCAGGTGCTCTCGCAGGTCATGCTCGGTGTGATCGACGAGAAGTGGAAGGATCATCTCTACGATCTCGACCAGCTGCGCAACGCGATTCAGTATCGGGCCTACGGTCAGAAGGATCCGCTGGTCGAGTACAAGAAGGAAGCGTTCGAGATGTTCCAGGATCTGATGCGGGATCTTCGCGCTTCCTTTGCCGACCGGTACCTCAAGGTCCAGGTGACGGCTGATGCGCCGCCGCCCCAGCGTCAGGCGCCGCCGCCGCCGCCGCGTCCGGCGTCGACCGACGACCTGTTTGCCGGGTCGGCGCGGACCGTGTCGGGGCCGACACCCCCGGCTGCTGCCCCGGTGGTGCAGAGCAGCGTGGGCCGGATCGGTGGACCGGTGGGGAATGTGCCGGTGGTTGGTCGGAACGATCCCTGTCCGTGTGGCTCCGGGAAAAAGTATAAGAAGTGCCACGGGGCCTGAGCGGCGGGGCGGGGGCGACCTGGGCTGCCGGGTCGCCCCCGAGTGGGATAAATATCGTTTTTTCGGTTACCGGTCCGCGGCAGGGCCGGCCCATCTTGTCCGGGTGCTATTGCTGCCCTCTGCCGCCCAGTCTGGCGACCTCCCCCGCGAACGGCTGATCCGCAACGGACCAGCCGCATTGACGACCGTCGAGTTGCTTGCGATTCTGATAGGCACAGGCCAGGTCGGTGCCGACGTGGTCGCGGTGGCGCAGGACGTCCACCGGTCGGTTGGGGGTTCACTCCGGCGGCTGGCCCGCGCCCCCGAAGGGGAGTTGCGGCGGATTGCGGGTGTGGGGGTCGCCAAGGCGGCGCGGCTGTCGGCGGCACTCGAATTGGGTCGGCGGCTGGTTCGGGAGGAGCGGCCGGTTCAACCGCGGATCCGGTCTCCCGAGGATGTGGCGCGACTGATCGGGGACCGGCTCAGGGATCTCGAGGTCGAGGAGTTCCACGTCCTGGCGCTCTCGGCGCAGCGGGACGTGCTTCGTGACGTGCTGGTGTCGCGCGGCGTGCTGACTGGGGCATTGGTTCACCCCCGCGAGGTTTTTCGGCTGGCCATCGCTGAGGCGGCCGCGGGGATCATTGTGGTGCATAACCATCCGAGTGGCGATCCGACCCCATCGCCGGAGGATCGGGCGGTCACCAATCAGCTGGTGGCGGCGGGGGCCATCGTGGGGATCCCGGTGCTCGACCACGTCATCGTGGGCGGCGACCGGTGGGTCAGTTTCGCGACGCAAGGATTGTTGTGACCGACGCAGTGGTGGGCAGCAATACCGAATTCAGGGCAGCGCTCGAGCGGCACGCAGATCGTCTCGATCTCGGCCTGATCGATCGCGCCCATCAGTTCAGCGCGTCGGCGCATCGCGGACAGAAGCGGATGTCGGGCGAGGACTTCGTTTCGCACAGCGTGGCCGTGGCCACGATCCTGGTCAGCCAGCTGCTCGACACCACCTCGATCGCGGCGGCGCTGCTTCATGATGTGGTGGAAGACTCGGAGGTGACGGTTGCGGATATCGCGACCGAGTTCGGGCCGGAAGTGGCCGGACTGGTCGACGGTCTCACCAAGATTTCGCACCTGACCTTCCGCTCACGGGCCGAAGAGCAGGTCGAGAACTATCGTAAGCTGCTGCTCTCGATTGCCAAGGATGCCCGGGTCATCATCATCAAGCTGGCCGACCGGCTCCACAACATGCGCACGCTGGAGCACTTGCCGCCCGAGCGCCAGGAGCGGATTGCGCTCGAGACCCGCGAAATCTACGCGCCGCTGGCGCACCGCTTCGGCATGGCCAAGGTCAAGGCCGAACTGGAGGATCTGGCGTTCAAGTTTCTGGAGCCCGAGGAGTATGTCGGGCTGGCGCGCCAGGTGGCCGCCAAGCGCGCCGAGCGGGAAGATATGATCGAGTCGCTGCGCCGGCCGCTGCAGGACGAGCTGACGCGTGCGGGCCTGACGGCTGCGGAGGTGACCGGCCGGCCCAAGCATCTCTGGTCGATCTACCAGAAGATGCGTAAGCGGGGCATGCCGTTCGAGCAGGTCTACGACATGATGGCGCTGCGGATCCTGGTCGATTCGGTGCCGGCCTGCTACCACGTGCTGGGCATCATCCACCACACCTGGACCCCGATTCAGGAGCGGATCAAAGATTACATCGCGTCTCCCAAGTCGAACGGGTACCAGTCGCTGCACACCACGATCTTCGGACCTAACGGCCAGCTCTACGAAGTGCAGATCCGGACGCCGGAAATGCATCGGACGGCGGAGTTCGGCATCGCGGCGCACTGGCTGTACAAGGCGGACCGGGGTGGCCGCGACGAACTCGACCAGCATTTCGAATGGTTCCGCCAGCTGCTCGAGCTGCAGCAGGATGCGCACGGCCAGGAGGAGTTTCTCGAGTTCCTGAAGCTCGACCTCTATCAGGACGAGATCTTCGTGTTCACGCCCGAGGGAGACGTCAAACAGCTCCCCAAGGGGGCCACTGCCATCGACTTTGCCTTTCACGTTCACAGCCAGGTTGGGTTGCGGTGCCAGGGCGCCAAGATCAACGGGCGCATTGCGCCGCTCCACCGTGAACTCAAGAACGGCGATACCGTCGAGATCCTGACGTCGCCCAATGCCAAGCCGAGTCGCGACTGGCTCAATCACGTCAGAACGGCCCGCGCGCGGCAGCGGATCAAGTCCTGGGTCCGCCAGGAAGAAGAGATGATGAGCGTGACGCTCGGTCGCGACATCCTGAGCCGGGAGCTGAAACGCCGCCGGCTCGATCCGCCGGACCAGGCAACCCTCGAGCGGGCGGCCAAGACGGCGAACCTGGCCGACGCCCGCGCCCTCGAGGCGGCCATCGGTCGGGGCGACCTGGCGATCGGCGGGGTGATGCGAGCGCTCTATCCCGATTTGACCGAGGAAGACCTGCGTGAGCCCAAGCCGACCGTCTTTGGTCGCATGCTCAATCGGATCCGACTCGGCCGCGGCATCAAGATCCAGGGGGTCGATGGCCTGCTGGTCCGTTATGCGCAGTGTTGCCAACCGGTGCCGGGCGATACCGTGGTGGGCTATGTCACGCAGGGACGCGGGATCTCGATTCATCGGGCGGACTGTCCCAACCTCCTGTCGATCCAGGAAGGCGACCGCCGGGTCGAAATCGATTGGCAGGAGCAGGAAGGGGAGTCCTTTGCGGTCCGCCTCGTACTGAGCGCCGAAGATCGTCGAGGACTGTATGCCGACATCCTGCAGGCGGTGAGCGCGTCGGGCACCAACATTCGCCGGGCCGACCTGCACACCAAGGATGGAACCGCCTTCGGAACCATCTTCATCGAGGTGGACAATCTTGCGCACCTTGCCAAGGTGTTGCGGGTGATCCGGCGGGTCAAAGGCGTCGTGTCGATCGATCGGCGAGAAGTGACGACGCACTGAGGGGCAGGGGCAGGTACAGGTGTGGTGATCGGCAGGACCAGGATACTCGAACCGAACGACAGAGGTTGCCGTGGCAAATCGTTGGTTGCTCAAGACCGAACCCTCCACCTATTCGTATGCCGATCTCGAGCGCGAAGGGCGGGCCGTTTGGGACGGCGTGGCCAATGCGGTCGCCTTGCGGAACATGCGCGCCATGGCGGAGGGTGATCTCTGCTTCATCTACCATACCGGTGCCGAGAAGCAGATCGTCGGGATCGCCAAGGTCACCAAGGCGGCCTATCCCGATCCGAAGGGCGACAGCCCGCGGATGGTCGTGATCGACCTGGCGCCGGTCCGGAAGCTCGCCCGCCCGGTGACGCTGGCCGAGGTCAAAGCGGACCCCCGGTATGCCGACTGGGAGCTGGTTCGTCAGGCCCGACTTTCGGTCATGCCCGTGACGACCGAGCGCTGGGGGTGGGTCGAAGCCGCGAGCAAAACCAAGCCGTAGCCGAGGGGCGAATAAAAACCGATACCCATGTTATATTGGGTGCCCCATGTCGAGCCCGCCGTTCGAAGTCATTGCGCCGTTTTCCCCCGCCGGCGATCAGCCCGCCGCCATCGACGCCCTGACGCAGGGGCTGCTGGCGGGGCAGCGGTACCAGACCCTCCTGGGCGTGACCGGATCCGGCAAAACGCTGACGCTGGCGCACACAATTGCCAACTACGGCAAACCGACGCTGGTGTTGTCGCACAACAAGACGCTGGCCGCGCAGCTGTACGGTGAACTGAAGCAGTTCCTGCCCAACAACGCCGTCGAGTACTTCGTCTCCTACTACGACTACTATCAGCCCGAGGCGTACGTTCCCTCGAGCGATCTCTACATCGAGAAGGATGCCTCGATCAACGAGGACATCGAATCGCTCCGGCTGCGCGCCACCTCGAGTCTGATGGAGCGCGAGGACGTGGTTATCGTGGCCACGGTCAGCGCCATCTACGGCTTGGGAGATCCCGCGACCTACCGGAGCATGATGTTCAATCTCCGGGTCGGCCAGGAGCGCGGGCGGGATGCCATTCTGTCCGATCTGGTGGCCATCCAGTATCACCGGAACGACGTCTCGTTCGAACCGGGCTCCTTTCGGGTCCGGGGCGATACGGTCGAGATCTTCCCCGCCTATGCGGAGCAGGCGGTTCGGGTCGAGCTCTGGGGCGACACCATCGAGCGGATTACCAAGATCCATCCGGTGTCGGGAAAGACCATCGCGCAGCTCGAGCACTGCGCCATCTTCCCGGCCAAGCATTTCGTCACGGAACGGCCCGCCATCGAGCGGGCGGTGGTGCTGATCCGTGCCGAGCTGGCGGAACGGCTGATGGAGCTGCGGGTGGCGGGGAAACTGCTGGAAGCGCAGCGGCTCGAATCGCGTACCAATTTCGACATCGACATGCTGCTCGAGATCGGCACCTGTCCCGGCATCGAGAACTATTCCCGGCTGATCTCGGGGCGCCAGGCGGGCGAACGCCCGGCCTGTCTGATCGACTACTTCCCGGCCGATTTCCTGGTGGTGGTCGACGAGTCGCACGTCAGCCTGCCGCAGATCGGCGGGATGTTTAACGGCGACCGGGCTCGCAAGCAGACCCTGGTCGAGTACGGCTTCCGGCTGCCGTCGGCGCTGGACAACCGCCCGCTGCACTTCGACGAGTTCATGGCGCTCGCTCCGCAGATGCTGGCGGTGTCCGCCACGCCGGGCGAGTTGGAGCTGGGCCTTTCGAGCGGACATGTGGTCGAGCAGATCATCCGGCCCACCTTCCTGGTCGATCCGCGGGTCGAGATCCGTCCGGTCCGGGGCCAGGTCGACGATCTGCTGGGCGAGATCCGGGAGCGGGTTCGGCTGCGGGAACGGGTGCTGGTGACGACGCTCACCAAGCGGATGGCCGAGGATCTGGCGGATTATCTGCAACAGGTGGACGTCCGGGTGCGGTACCTGCATTCCGATATCGACGCCATCGAGCGGATGGAAATTCTCCGGGGGCTCCGCCTGGGCGATTTCGACGTGCTGGTCGGGATCAACCTGCTGCGGGAAGGGCTCGACCTGCCCGAGGTATCGCTGGTGGCAATTCTGGATGCCGACCAGGAAGGATTCCTGCGGAGCGACCGTTCGCTGATTCAGACGGTCGGCCGGGCGGCCCGGAACCTCAACGGGATCGGCATCCTGTACGCCGACAAGATGACCGGCTCGATGCGGCGGGCGCTGGATGAGATGGATCGGCGTCGGGTTCGACAGCTGGCGTACAACGAGGAACATGGTGTCACGCCTCGGTCGATCACCAAGTCGTTCGACGAGGTCCGCCTCTCGACCTACGTAGCAGACGCCCGGACCGAGCGGCCGACGGGGAAGGACAAGCGGGAAACGCCCCTCATGCCCGATCTCCGGGATCCCGCCTCGCGCGCCAAGGCCATGCAGGCGCTCGAGCATCAGATGCGGGAAGCGGCGGCCAACCTCGAGTTCGAAATGGCGGCCATGCTGCGGGATCAGCTCAACGACCTGAGGGCGCTCGACGCGGGGAACGTCTCCCGCTCGTCGGCCGGGTCGTCACCGCCCCGTCGGATGGCTCGGCGCGGGCGTCGTTAGGCGGATGCGCCGGCTCGTCAGCGAAGCCCAACTGGCCCAGCTGGGCGAGGACTTGGGGCGCAGTCTGGCGCCGGGTGCGGTGGTCTGGCTCGCCGGCGAAATGGGGGCCGGCAAGACCACCTTGGTGCGGAGCCTGGTGCAGGGGCTCGGTGTGACCGGCGACGTCACCAGTCCGACCTACGGGCTGGTGCATCGCTATGAGGGGTCGGGCGGACCGGTCTATCATGTGGACTGCTATCGACTGTCACGTCCGGAGGAGAGCCGGGATGTCGACTGGGATTCGCTGATGCAAGGACAGGCGCTGCTGGTCGAGTGGCCCGAGCGGGCGGCCGGGTGGATTCCCGAACCGACCCATCGCGTCCTGCTCGAGTACGCCGACGATCCTGACGATCGCTGGATTACCGTTTCATGATGGTGTTAGCTCTGGATGCGGCGACGGATCGTCTCTCGGTTGCTGCGGGACATCCGCAAGGGCGTCAGGCCGTTCGCGAATTGAGCGGGGCGCGTCGGCACGCCGGGGCGCTCCCCGGGCTGGTGCTCGACGCCCTTGCCGACCTGGGAGCCGGTCTGGCCGATGTCGAGGCGCTTGCGGTGAGCGACGGTCCGGGGAGTTTTACCGGGCTCCGGGTTGCCTCGTCCTGGGCCAAAGGTGTTTGGCGGGTCCGGTCGCTGCCGTTCTGGGTGGCGTCGACGCTGCTGGTCCGCGCGGCCCGGCCTGCCGTGCCGGGAAACCGGGTCATTGGGGTGGGTTCGGCGTTGCGTGGTGAGGTGTATGCCGCAGGCTACCGCTTTTCGGAACACGGGATCGAAACCCTGTTCGCGCCGTCCGTGGCCATCCCCGGGCAGGGGAATCTCGCAGACCTGACGGTAGACCTTCTGGTCGGCGATCTTCCCGAAGCTGAAATGGTTTCGTGGGGTCTGGCCCGACGGGTGGTGGCAGGGGCGGAGGGGCAGCCCGATGCCAGGACACTGATCGACCTGGTGGGAGTCCCCGGTGGGGCTCGGTTAGTCGAGACGCCGTCGGAGTGGGAGCCGGAATACGGCCGGCCGGCCGAGGCACAAGCCAAGTGGGAGCGGGCCCATGGCCGACCGCTATCGGATTCGACCAGCCGAGCCGGCTGACGTCGATGCCCTGGCCGGGGCAGAGAAGCGTTCGTTCTCTGATCCCTGGAGCCGGGCCGGGATTGCCGAGCTGTTCGAAAATGAAACGGTTCACGGCTATGTTGCCGTCGATGGTGGTCCGGAAATGCGCCTTGCAGGATACGTCTTTGCCCGGGTCGTTGCGGGTGAGGCCGAGATCCTGAACATTGCAGTCGTGCCGGAGGCTCGGCGCGACGGGCTCGGTCGGCGGTTGCTGGAAACGGTCCTGAAATCGGTTCAGTCGGCCGGCGCCGAGTCGGTCTTTCTCGAGGTCAGGGAGTCGAATGAGGCGGCCAAGCGTCTCTACGGGGCCCTGGGTTTCCGTCCCGTCGGTTTTCGGGCCGACTATTATCGGAAACCACGTGAACATGCGTTGGTTCTCAGGCTCGATCTCGAAATGGTGTTGATTTGATACATTGTGCGTAAGTTTGGTTACTGCAACTACTTGGAATGCGCCATAGTGGTCGTGTCCCCGGTGGTCATGCCCTGAATCGTTAGGAGAGTTTGCCATGAGCCGCAGTCTCAACAAAGTCACCCTGATCGGGAATCTCGGTTCGGATCCGGAAGTTCGGAGCACCGCAAACGGAGGCCGGGTTGCCACGTTGTCGGTGGCCACGAGCCGTCGGTGGAAGGGGCAAAGCGGCGACATGCAGGAAAAGACGGAATGGCACCGGGTGGTGCTCTGGAACAACAAGGGCTCGAACCTTGCTGACATCGCCGAACGGTATTGTAAGAAGGGCGACAAAATTTACGTCGAAGGATCCATCGAGTACCGAAGCTGGCAGGACAAAGAGGGGCAGACCCGGTACACCACCGAGATCACTGCTCGCGAATTGATCCTGTTGTCCGGTCGTGGTGGTTCCGACGGCGAGTCCTTCTCCCCGGCCCGGGCGGCAGCTGCGGCGCCGGCGGCTGGCAAGAAGGAATCGTTCGATGATTTCCCGGAGGCGCTCGATGCCGAGGAAGACGATTTGCCGTTCTAAGCTGTTCGCGAGCCTGGTTCTGCTGGGCGCCGCGGCCGTTCCGTTTTCGGCCGCGGTGTCCCAGGCGGCGGGCCGGCCCGCTGCGACCTACACGGTCCGGCCGGGCGACACCCTCTTTTCGATTGCCCGGCAACTGCTGGGCGACCAGCAGCAGTGGAGTCGGATCTTCGAGCTGAATCGGGATGTGCTCGGAAACCCGAATCGGATTGAACCGGGGCAGGTGCTCCGATTGCCGCTCGAGGGTGAGCAGGTTCGCCCCGTCGAGCCGGAGCCCGCTCCGGCGGACGCGCTCCCGGCCAATCCGGACATCAAGCTGCCGACCCCGCAACGGCCGCCCCGAGGGGTGGTGGAATTCCCGAGCGAGCCGGCCGGTGAGCAGCAGGACACGACCTTCAAGCGGCGTCGCGGGGTGGATGCGGTCTCCGCGCTTCGGACCTACCGGGATCAACCCTACCGTGCGCTTCGCTCGGGCGAGTTCTATTCGGCCGGCTTCCTGACGGAAGATGCGGAGCTGCCTTACGGGGCTTTGCTCGGGACCGTTACCCCGCCGCAGATTCGCAATCTCAGTAATCGGACTTCGGCTACGCTGAATACGACGGTGTCGATTCGCGCCCCCGAAGGAGCGACGTACTCGGTTGGCGACTCACTGCTCGTGGTCCAACTCCATCCCGGACCGCACGGGTACGGGGAAATCGTGCTTCCCACGGGCATGGTCCGGGTTACCGGAATGACCGGTTCGCAGTTGATCGGAACCGTAGTTGCGGTGTACGGACCGATTCGGAATGAACAGCGGCTCTTGCCGGTCGAGCCGTTTACGGATGGGGGCAGTACCCGAGCGCAGCCTGTGGCGGACGGAGTCGCCGGAACGGTGCTGGCTCGGCGTGAACTGCGTGAACTCGCCCAACCCCAGCAATTCCTCTTCATCGATCGTGGCAGCAGAGATGGCGTGGCCCGCGGCGATATCTTCGAGATCCGTCGGGCACCCGAGGTCCGTAGCGACGGGGCTGGTACCATCGACGAGCTGATGGCCGTGGTCCAGGTGGTCCATGTTCGGGACCGCAGTGCCACGGTCCGAATCGTCAATGTGATCTCGCCCGACGTTCCGCTGGGTACCCCGGTCAGGCAGGTTGGCAAGCTTCCGACCTGACCGATCGACGACATCAGCCAAGTTGGATCACGCGGGGCCGTCCATAACGGCCCCGCGTGCTTTTATCTTGTTGTCTGTCAACGTCGATGGGCCTCGGGCGTCTCCCCTCGCCAGGTGCTCAGGACGGCCTCGGTTCCCGAGCGGGGGGACGGTGGTTCAGACCTTCAATTGAGGAGAGTGGATGCTTTTCGCCGTGCAGGTGCCCGACGTCGCTCCGGCTTCCGTGCGAGAGCTGCTCGCGATTGCCACGCCCATCACCCTGGTCGTGCTCGTCGTCATCGCCATCCTCTCGGTCTATTCCTGGTTCGTGATGGGGGTCAAGTGGTGGCAGTTCCGCAAGATTCGCCGGCAGGCGGACCGGTTCTTCACCGCAATCGAGGGGGCGCCCAAGCTGCCTGACGCCTATCGCGTCGTGATGAAGCTGCCTCCATCGCCCTTCAACCGCCTGTTTCGCGAAGCCATGAACTTCTATGGTGAGCTGGTTCCCGGGTTCACGCGGGAAGGACCGACCGAGAAGGTCGGCCTGACGCTGACTCAGCTCGAAGCGTTCAAGATGACGCTGACCAAGGAGGTCGGGACCGAGCGCGATGCCGCGACTCGAAACGTGTCGTCGCTGGCTACGGTCGGGACGGTGAGTCCGCTGCTCGGTCTCCTCGGCACGGTGCTCGGCGTGATGCACACCTTCGTGGGGCTCGGCTCCAAAGGCAGCGGCAACATCGCGGCGGTGGCGCCGGGTATTGCGGACGCTCTGATTGCCACCGCGGGCGGCATCGGGGCTGCCATCCCGGCGTTGATGGCGTACAACTACTTCGCCAACCGGATCGCGCAGTTCGAATCGGAACTCGAAGGATTTGCCAACGGACTGGTCGGCTGGATGGCGCGGGAAGGGTGGTTGTAGCCGATGGCGGGCGGGATTAGCGGATCCGGCGTCGGTCGCAAACGCCTCGCGGTCAACACCGAAGTCAACATGACGCCGCTGGTCGACGTGGCGCTGGTGCTGCTGATCATTTTCATGATCACGGCGCCGATCATGATGGGTGGCGTCGATGTGCAGCTGCCGCAGGCTTCGGCGACCCCGCTGGCGGCCAAGGACGGTGTCGTCATCACGGTGGATCGGGCGGGGCAGGTCTTCGTCGATGACATCCCGGTCACGGCGGCCGAACTGCAGGCCACGGTCCGCCGGCTGATGGACCAGCGTAACGCCACCAGCGTCTATGTCCGGGGTGACCGTGCAACGCCGTACGGCAATGTGGTTCGGGTCATTGCGGCGCTGCACCAGGCGGGAATCACGTCCGCCGGTCTGGTGACGGAAGAGGAAGACATCCGGCGATGATCTTTCGGCGCGCGACGGCGTGGTCTCGGGAAAGTGTCCTGGCCGGGGTGGGGGGGACGCTGGCCGTGCACGCGCTACTGGTCGTGGCGTTGCTGGTGTCGTCGCGCGGACCAAGCGGTCCGGCGCCGATCGTCTATTCCGTGAACCTGGTGGCCGCGCCGGCGCCGACGACCCCGACCGCTCGGGTGGTGCCGCCATCGGTACCTCCACCGCCGCCGGCGCCTCCCAAGGTCTCACCGGCGCCGTCGTCGGTGCCGCGGCCGACGCCGCCACGGACCACGCCGCCGACGGTCGATCCCAAGGCGACGCCGGCTCCTCCGACGCGGACCCAGAACCAGCCGGTTCCGGGAGCCACCCCGAGTACCGGGACCGATGTCGACAACGTCCGGGTGCAGGGGGTCGCGTTTCCGTATCCGGACTATCTCAATCGGATCGTCAACGAGATTCTGCGTCGCTGGGCGCGGCCGGTTGGAGCCGGTGCGCTCGAGGCCGAAATCAGCTTTACGGTCATGCGGGACGGCTCGGTGCGAGATATCCGGGTCAACAAGTCCTCGCGCAACTACACGTTCGATCTCGAGGCTCAAGGGGCTGTCGAACAGGCTGGTGAGGATCGGGCCTTTGGTCCATTGCCCGCCGGCTGGGGATCTGACATCCTCCAGGTGGCCTTTATCTTCACGCCGAGGAGGCGGTGATGCGGCGTTGGTTGCTACTGATGATGGTATTGCTTGGGGTGAGTACACTCTCGGCCCAGGATACCGTCCGAGTTCGAGGCGTCTACGATCCGGGCACCCGGCTAGGCCTGGTCGTGCTTCCGACGAGTCCGTCTTTGGATTCGATCCGGGCCATCCTGGCGCGGGATCTCGACTACAGCGATGTGTTCGATGTGATCACGCTGCCGGCGGTCGGGCCGGTATCTGAGCAGGCGCTGGCTACGATCAACTATCCATTGTATCGATCGTTGAAGGCTGGCCTCGCAGTCGAGGTCACAGGTGTAAGTGGAAATGTTACAGTCAAAATCCATGACCTGAACACGGAGTCTGTTCGTCACGAGCTTACCCAGCCTCTCGACCCGTCCGGCGTGGGTGAAGCTCGGATGGCGGTCCATCGGGTCGCCGACGAAATCGTGCAGGTAACGACCGGGAAACAGGGCATCGCGGCCACCCGGATTCTCTTCGTCAACAACGGGGATAAGCGGATCTATCGGATCGACAGCGATGGCTATGGTCTTGCGCCGATGAGTCCCGCGAATGTGCTGGCCATCTCGCCGACCTGGGCGCCTGACGGCAGTCGGTTTGCGTATACGCAAATCGGCGGGGAGGGACCTGGTACCTTGATCCTCCAGTCGACCTCGACCGGAACCCGTGTCGTCGTACCGACGACGACGTCGGGACAGAACATCACACCCTCGTTCACTGCCGATGGGCGGCGCCTCATCTTCTCGAAGATTACCGAGCAGGCGGCCAATCTCTATACGGTCAATGTGGCAGACCTCTGCTGCGCGGAACGGATTACCGCCGTTCGGTTTGCAGAAAACCTCTCGCCTGTCTATTCTCCCGACGGTCGGCGGGTTGCGTTCGTCTCGAATCGAGCGGGCTCGCCGCAGATTTACGGCATGACGTCTGACGGTACGAACCAGGAGCTTCTGGTCCCGTTCGACTACGGTTCTGGCGGCAGTTTTGCTCCTGATTGGTCCGCCGATGGGACGACGGTCGTGTTCCATCGCGAGTATCAGGGGGCGCCGCAGATCGTCACGTATGATCTGGGAAGCCGGCGGCTCAAGCAGCAGACGTCGTCCGGGCGGAACGAAGATCCCAGTTTTGCGCCGGATGGTCGTCATGTCGTATTTATCTCCAACCGAACCGGGCGGGGGCAGCTTCATGTCCTCGATCTGGAGACGGCGCGGGTTCGTCAGATCATGACGCCAGGCGTCGCGCGGTTGCCGTCGTGGTCACGCTCGCTCGGTCGCGGGCGTTAGGTAGCTACTCACCAATTATCCGAGGTACACCTCAATGCGAATTCGGACTTTCGCTCTGGCGCTCGGTGTCGTCGTCACGGCTGCCTGCGGTAAAAAGGAGCCGGAGGTCATTCCGACCCCGACGCCCCCGCCTGCGAGCCCGGCACCGGCCCCGACGCCGCCTCCGCCGCCGCCGCCAGCCACCGATCCCGATGCGGCTGCGGCTGCTGAGCATGCGGAAGTGACCCGCCTTCTCCAGCAGGCGATCTACTTCGATCTCGACAAGGACGAGATTCGGGCCCAGGACCGACCGGTGCTCGAGCAGAAGGCGGCTATCCTGCAAGCCAATCCGTCGCTGCGGATCCGGGTCGCGGGCCATGCCGACGAGCGGGGTTCTGACGAGTACAATCTCGTCCTCGGCACCCGCCGCGCGACCTCGGCCAAGCGGTACCTGGAGACGCGGGGTATCGATGGCAGCCGGATCGATATCATCTCGTATGGTGAAGAGCGGCCGGCGGACACTGGGTCGAACGAGGCTGCCTGGGCGCAGAACCGTCGCGATGAGTTCGAGATCACCAGCGGCGCCGCCCGCCTGGTGAGACCGCGGTGACCCGACTGTTGCTGGTGGCCCTCGCGGCCGGTCTGACCGCGGGATGCGCTACCAAAGGCTCAGTGCGGCAGGTCGAGACGCAGGTTCTGGTTCTGCGTGCCGAGACGGCACGCCAGGACTCGGTGCGCGCTGCGGAACTGGCGCGTATCATTCGCCTCCAGCAACAGGCCATCGATTCGCTCTCGGCTTCGCGCCAGGCTCTCAGGGTACTCGAGGCCCGGGTCGGATCCGACCTGACCGATGTGCAGCGCCAGTTGCTGCAGATCCAGGAACTGTCGGGGCAGAGCCAGCGGCAACTGTCGGTGCTCAAGGCGCAGTTGGACGCTCGAGACCAAACGTCGATGATGCTGCCGGCTGATTCGGCCCGTCCGATGGATTCGGCGGCCGTGGCGGTGCCGTCGGCCGCGTCTGCCGAGCAAATGTACGTCGGTGCGTTGCAGCAGTACCAGCGGGGAAGCACCGGCGTAGCCCGCCGGGCCTTCCTGGAGTTCCTGCAGCAGTATCCCACGCATCCCAACGTTCCGGATGCGATGTACTGGGTGGCGGAATCGTTCGAGGCCGAGTTGCCTGATACGGCCATCGCGCGCTTCCAGGAAATCCACGCGAAGTTTCCTCAGTCTCGACGCGCCCCGACCGCGTTGTACAAGATCGGG
Organism: uncultured Gemmatimonas sp.; assembly: GCA_964619465.1. Classification (GTDB taxonomy): domain Bacteria; phylum Gemmatimonadota; class Gemmatimonadetes; order Gemmatimonadales; family GWC2-71-9; genus SHZU01. The sequence goes on along the minus strand of CAZUES010000023.1, from coordinate 54,250 downwards.
TACGTCCACGAGACAGTGAAGAAATCGCCCGCTCAGGCTCGGGCGGCGTACCAGCGGCTGGTGACCGAGTATCCTCGTTCGGAAGATGCCGATCTGGCCAGGGCGCGACTCGAGAGCCTCAAACCCTAGTTCCGGGTTGGTCGGATGGCGCGGTCCAGTGGAGAAATGCCGTTCCTCGATCACCTCGAGGAACTCCGATCGCGATTGCTCAAGGCGGTTCTCGCCCTGGTCGTCGCGATCGGAATCGGCATATGGTTCGTCGATCACTTCCAATTGGTCGACATCCTGCAGCGTCCCATCCTTCCGTTGCTCGAGGGTCGTCATCTCGTCATTCAAAGCCCGACCGAGCAGTTCATGATCCTGCTCAAGCTCGGCTTCATCGTCGGGCTGGTACTGGCGTCTCCCGTCATCATCTGGCAGGTCTGGGCCTTCCTGTCGCCGGCGCTCTACTCGCGGGAAAAGAAGGCCATCGTGCCGGCCCTCTTCGTCGGGGTCGCGCTGTTCATTACCGGTGCCACACTGAGCTTCATCTATATCGTCCCGCAGGCTCTCCGCGTCCTGCTCGGGATGGGCCCCGGCACCTTCGAAATGCTGATCACCTGGCGCTCCTACTTCGCCTTCGTGATGCAGGTGGTGCTGGCAATGGGGCTCTCGACGGAACTGCCCCTGCTCATCATCATGCTCGCGGTGCTCGGGGTAGTGACCCCGACCATGCTGAGCCGGTTCCGTCGCTTTGCCATCGTGCTCTCCTTTGCGGGAGGGGCGATTCTCTCGCCCGGCGGAGACGTCTTCACGATGGTGCTGATGACCGCACCGCTGATCCTGCTGTACGAAGTCGGCTATCTGGGCGCGTGGATCGTCCACAAGCGTCGTACCAAGGCAGCAGCGGCAGCTGCGTCGGCGGTCGTGATTGCCTGGTTGCTGCTGCCGGCACCTTTGTCAGCGCAGCAACCGCCGCCGCCTCCTCCGCGGCAGGAACAGGACACCACGCGGCAGCAGCCGATCGATTCGGCCAGCGCCAAGCGATTGGGCCTGCCGACGGCGCCGAGGCGTTCGTTCCCGTCGGCGGATTCGCTGCTATTGGATCTCCAGGATCTCGAGGGATACGAAATCACCCGCTACCGCGCCGATACGGTGCAGGTCAGTCCCCGCGATCAGGCGGTGCAACTCAACGGCCAGGCAATGACGGAGCGGGCCGACGCCGTGCTCGAGGCCAATCGGATCTACTATCGCGAGGGCGATTGCCGCTTCGAGGCGCAGGGCGAGCCACATCTTTTTCAGCAGGGCACCGTGGTAGTGGGCCGCACCGTGCTCTACAACACCTGCATCGAGCGCGGCCTGGTGCAGGACGGGCGGACCAGCTTCCCGCAGCAAGGCGCCAACTGGATCGTCAGCGGCCATATCGCCATGGACTCGACGGCGAAACGGGTCTTTGCCAGCGCACGGGAAATTACCAGCTGCGATCTGCCCGATTCGCACTACCATTTCCGCTCGAAGGAACTGCGCTGGGTCGGTGGCGGCACCATGGTGGCGCGGCCGGCGGTGCTGTACATCCGGGACGTGCCGATTGCGTGGGTGCCGTTCCTCTTTCAGGACACCAAGCGGGGGCGGCGGTCGGGGATTCTGATTCCCGAACTCGGGTTCAACGACATCGTGCGACCGAGCCGGAACTACAACCGGACGGTAAAGAATCTCGGCTACTACTGGGCAGCAAGCGAAAAGTTCGATTTCCTGGCCCGCTTCGACTGGTACTCGAATCGGTACATCGAAGTCGGAGTTGAGGGGCAGTATCGCTGGATCGATCAGTTCATGCGCGGGGCAGTCAGCTTTTCGCGGGCGCAAGAAATCGGTGGCTCGACCAACTCGCGAGTGGTCTGGAATCACAACCAGACGTTCAATGTCACCACCAAGCTCAATGTCAGTCTCGACTACTCGACCAATTCGTCGATCATCCGCCGCAACTCGATCGATCCGCGGTTGACCACACAACAGATTCGAAGCTCCGCCACGCTGACACGCCAGTTCAGTTGGGGTAACCTTTCCCTTGGCGGTACACGGGCGCAGAATGTCACCGATGGCAGTGGTCGAATGACGCTGCCCGCTCTGACGCTATCGCCCAAGCCGATCGACTTTGGCTCCGCGGTCACGTGGTCTCCCAACCTCAGCTTTACGAACGATCTTGCCTTCAAACAGGGCTTGCCGTCGGTGCTGGTCCCGCGAGGGCCTGGTGGAATCATCGATACGCTGACGGTGACCGGTGGGAGTCGGTTGAGCCGGTTCAACATGGACACGCCGCTCAGGATCGGCGGATTTCAGTGGACCAACACGGTCAGCCTGATCGATGCAGACTCGACCGGGCTTCGGGAAGAGATCATTACGGTACCGAACGAAAGCACCGAGGATCCGACCGATTCGGTCAGTTTCCGACGGGTCCGATCCGGCGGCTATGGCAGCGAGTTCGATTGGAACACCGGGATCAATCTGCCGATTCTCTTCCGGACCTCATGGAAGATCACCCCCTCGGTCGGCATCACGAACACGACCTCGCAGGCGCCGTTCATGGTGCGCAACTCACGCACCGGAGGCGAGTATGTCCGGCAGGGCAAGCGGTTCCAGTTCGGCTTGTCCGCTGCACCAACCTTCTACGGGTTCTTCCCGGGTCTCGGACCGCTCGACCGGATTCGTCACACCATCTCGCCGTCGATCAGCTACAACTACAGTCCGGCGGCCGACATTCCGATCGAATTTGCCCGCGCCATCACACCGGTCGGGCAGCCGCTGGTGCTGCGCAGCATTCCGACCCAGTCGATCAGCCTGACGCTGAACCAGAACTTCGAGGCCAAGTTCAAGCGCCCCGCCGGCGACACCAGCGACACGCCTGGCCGGAAAATCCGCTTGCTGAGCATTAGTACCAGCGGCATTGCCTACGATCTCGAAAAAGCCAAGCTGCCCGGCCGGACCGGCTGGTCGTCGCCCACGTTGACCAATGCGGTGTTGAGCGACATGGTGCCCGGGCTCAACCTGTCCCTGACGCACGACCTCTTTGCCGGCTCGTTCGATCCGGAAACGGGTCGCATCGGCGCCTTCGACAGCAGCACGGCAAAGTTCAGTCCGTACCTGTCCGGCGTCACGGCGAGCTTTTCGCTGACGGACGGAACCTTCCGGTCGATCGGTCGCTTGCTGGGCTTGGTCTCGGACGACGATCCGCCGCCCCAGCAGGGTCAGCCGACCGTCCCCGGAGGGTCGCCCAGGGCGCCGGGGCAGCTCGGTCAGCAGCAGTTCGGCATGATGGATGACATGCGGCGCGGGACGGCCTTTACCAGCAATCAGAACTTTGTGCGCGGACAGCGCGGCTTCAACGCCAGCGTCAACTATACCTTGAACCGGACTCGGCCGATTCCGGGTGTTGCCCGCTTGCCGAGCAACAGCAATCTGTCCCTCAATACCTCGTTTGCCCCGACCCAGTTCTGGCAGGTCAGTTGGAACACGCAGTACGACATGACCAAACGGACCTTCGAGGCCCAACAGGTCAATCTGACCCGGGACCTGCACGACTGGCGGGCCACCTTCTCGTTCCTGCGGTCGCCCAACGGGAACTTCTCGTTCTCGTTCCTGATTACCCTGATCGACCTGCCCGACCTCAAGTTCGACTACCGGCAGAGCTCGATTCAGCCCTGATGATTCGCCGCGACAGGCCGCCTGCCGGGCGCCATGGTCAAGTCCGGCCGCTCCCGTGCCGATCGTGAAAGAGGATCGGTAGCCTCATGGCCTGGGTGGCTCTGGCCAGGGCCGGCTTGCCCTGGTCCTTCCGGGTGGCCTATCTTAAGCGCTGGCAAGGCGTTGCTTCGCTTGGTGCCCCTCACCCGCGAGCCGGATGAACCTCGACAAGCTCAAAGAATCCGCGCGGAAGTACGAACAGAACGGCCAGTGGCGCCAAGCCATTGACGTTTACAAGAAGGCGTTGCGCGAATTCGAGGAGTCGGGCGAAGGGGTACTGGACCCGTCGCTGTACAACCGCATCGGCGACCTCGAGATGCGGGTCAACGACACCAGCGCGGCCATCCGCGCCTATGAGCAGGCCTCCGATCTCTATACCGAGCAGGGCTTTTTCAACAACGCCATCGCGCTCTGCAGTAAAATCCTCCGGGTCAACCCGGGGCGCACGGCAACCTACCTCCGGCTGGCCCAGCTCAACGCCCGCAAGAATTTCGTCGGGGATGCGCGGAAAAACCTGACCGAATACATCGAGCGAATGACGCAGCTGCATCACTCCGGTGAGGCGGTAGCGGCCGTCAAGATCTTCGTGGCGCAGTGCGCCGAGAATCCCGACATCCGGTCGATGCTGGTGGAGTTGTTGCGCGGCACGTCGTTCGACCCGTCGATGCGCGAACCGTTCGACCAGCTGGTGCGCGATCTCGAGGAGCAGGACGCGCCCGACGAGGACGAAAGCGGGCCAGGGGAGCAGCCGGTCGACAACGACGCGGCGGCGGCTCGCAGGATCGATATGGCGTCGGGGCTCGTGTTTCTCGACCTGGAAGGCGGGCAGGGGGGGGCTACGTCCGACTTCAGCCCGGTCGAGGGACTCGAAGTCATCCATCATGACCCAGAACCTGAGGAGCCGTGGCGGCAGGACACGGATCGGGTCGAAGGGTTCGAGTTTACCGGTCTCGACCCGGTCGACGCCGAAATCGGGGCGTCGGTCGAGTTCGTCACCGAGTCCACCTTCGAAGTCGGTGAACCGCTCGACCTGGACGGAGACGATCCGGATCCGCTCGACATCGATTCCTACCCGAGTGTCGAGCTGGACGAGGCGCTTGCCGCTGTCAGCAGCGATCCGGAGGTCGAATCACTGGCCGACGTCGCGCTCGTGTCGGCAGCCGGGCTCGAGGCGCTCGAACCGATCGAGCTGGAAACGACACCGGAAGTCGAGCTGCCGCTGGAGGAGACGACGCTGGTCGATGCGGGCCTGGATCTGGACGTCGATGCCGACGCCCCCCCCGTGGCACCGACCGACCTCGTCTTCCTGGTGGAGGGCGACGAAACCGAGACGTCGGCTACGCAAGAGCCCGCCCTCGAGCCCGCGATCTCGGAGCATGACCTCACCGCGGAAGCCGGTGAGGCCGGTGAGTCTGCCGAGGAAGCGGATGCCCAGGAGGCGCCTGATCTGGCCCGGTTTGCCGAGGAGCGGGCCCGGGTTCTGCTCACCATCGGCGACCGTGCCGCGGGGCTGGCCGCCCTGGAGGAAGCGCTCCGGCAGTACGAAGGTTCGGGGCGACTGATCGAGGCATTGCAGGTTGCGGATGAGCTGATTCGGTTCGAGCCGGATGCCATCTACCGCTATCAGAAGCGGGTCGAAATCGCCTATCGGGCCGGCGACCGCAGTGCCATGCTCGACTCCTATCTCGGCCTGGCCGACGCGCTGGCGCGGGGCGGGGGACTCGAGCACGCGGTCACGGTCTACCGCCGGGTGCTCGAACACGACTCCGACAACGCCGCCGCCCGGGCTGCATTGGTCCGTCTCGAGGCTGCGTTGGCACCTCCGCCTCCGCCGCCGCCTGCATCTTCATTTATCGATCTGGGCAGTCTGATCCTCGACGAACCCGCCGTGCGGGACACCCGGATGCGGGTCGATCAAGGGGCGCCGATCGAGAACGAAGACGAGGCCTTCCATGAGGCGCTGACCCAGTTCAAGCGCGGCATCGAGGAAAATATCGACGCCGAGGATTTCCAGGCGCACTACGACCTAGGCATCGCGTTCAAGGAGATGGGCCTGCTCGATGAGGCAATCGCGCAGTTCCAGAAGGCGCTGCGTTCGCCGGAGGGGCGGCTCAAAACCTCGGAACAGCTGGGCATCGCTTTTTACGACAAATCCCGCTTTGCAATCGCCGAAGCCGTGCTGCGCAGGGCCATCGAAAGCCTGACCGGCGGCGACGAGGAAAAAATCGGCTCGATCTACTGGCTGGCGCGTGCGCTCGAAGCGCAGCGGCGCTTCGAAGAGGCGCTGCGATTCTACGAACGGGCCCTGGCCGTCGACATCCGCTTCCTGGATGTGGGCGATCGGGTCCACCGCCTGACTTCGGGCGCCTCATGACGACTTCCGATACCACGCCCGTTTCCCTCGCAGATTTGCAGGCCGGCCTGGAAGAGCCGCTGGCTTCCGTGCGGGAGCAGATCGGCCAGACCATCGCCGCCGATTTTGCGTTGATTGCCGACGTCAATTCCCACTTGCTGCGGATGCAGGGCAAGATGTTTCGCCCCACGCTGCTCCTGCTCGTCAATCGTGCGTCGGGTGCGCCCGACGAGCGGGCGGTCCGATTGGCCGCGGTGGTCGAACTGACGCATCTCGCTACGCTGATTCACGACGATTCGGTCGACCACTCCGTGCTTCGGCGCGGCATGCCCACCATCAACTCGATCTTCAGCCACCAGGTGTCGGTCATCATGGGAGATTATCTCTACTCCCGGGCCATGATCGAACTCGTCAACCTGGGCGACTTGAAGCCGCTCGAAGTGATGAGCCGCGTCACCAACGAGATGACGATCGGCGAAATGCGCCAGCTGCTGGCGCACGATCCGCTGACCTTCAGCGAAGAGGACTACGATCTCCTGATCCGGGGCAAGACCGCCTCGCTGATATCCGGCGCGTGCGAATGCGGCGCGCTTCGGGCGTCCCCGGAGGTGCGAGCCGCCATGGCGCGGTTCGGCAACGGCCTGGGCATGGCCTTTCAGATCATCGACGACATCATCGACGTCACGGAAGTCGAGTCGGTGACCGGGAAACCCACCGGGCATGACCTTCGGGAGCACAAAGTCACTTTGCCACTGATCTACGCCTTGCCACGCCTCTCTCCAGCGCAGCGAAACGACGTCAACGCCTTGATGGCCACGCCTGAGCCCACTGCAGAACAGGTCTCGGGAGTCGTAGCCCATATCGCGGCGGCGGGCGGCATCGACTACGCCCGGGCCCGGGCCCACTCCCTGGCCTCCAATGCGCTTCGGGAACTCGACTCGCTGCCGGCCGGCCCCGACCGCGACCGCCTCGAGGCAGCCGTGGCCTTTGTCACCGAGCGGCGGAGGTAACCATGGCTGGAGCACGTGGTCCTCGCCGGCCCCGATTCTATGCCGCCGTACTTGCCACGGGGTTCTTGTTAGGCGGCTTCCTGCAGGGTTTTCTGTCGAAGTTCCTGCCGGACAGTCCTGCCAAGGACGTCTTTACCAGCGCCTGGCGGGGTGAATTCGGACCTGTCAAAGTCGATCTGATGGTGGTAGACTTTACTCTGGGCCCGCTTGGTATTGAGGTGTCCGTACTGAGTCTGTTCGGGGTCTTGATTGCGTACATGATTGCGCGATCGCTCTTTTAGCAGGAGCCCTGGTATGATCGGGAATCTCGGTTTTGGCGAAATTATGGTACTGGCCGTCATCGTGCTGCTGGTTTTTGGCGCGAAGCGGCTTCCGGAAATCGGCCAGTCGTTGGGGAAGGGCATTCGGGAGTTCAAGAAGAGCTTCTCGGAAATCGGCGACAATGTCACCAGCGGTCTGAATGAGCCGCCGTCGTCCACCAACCGTCAGATCGACGCGGCGCACTCCTCGCAGGCCCCCACGTCGAGCGAGCCGAAGCGGCTTTCGCAGTAACGGCGCGGAGGCTCCAGCCCGGGGCCGAATGCAGCAGTCCCCATGACGAACGGGGCGACCATCGCTGGTCGCCCCGTTTGCGTTGTCCGGTCGTCTGGTGGGTTACTGCATCGTCGGGAGCGCGGACGTCGCGGCGGCCTGCTGGGCCGGCGTGCGATAGATCTCGCCCCGTCGGTCGACGATGGTGGCTGACTCGCGCAGGGTGGTCAGATAGGCCTGCACCCGACTCCGCTGGGCCGACTGAAGTGCCTGCTGGCGGATCATGGCCAGGTTCGACGCGAAGTCGGCGGAGTCGGCCGGGATCCGTTCGATCCCCTCGACCAGGTAGACCGCGTAGTCACCCGACACCGTGTCCGCCTGCGTCGGACGGCTCAGCTGTCCGGGCTTGAGCGCGAACGCCGTCCCGATCAGGCCGGGAGAGCCGACCGGCGCTGTCAACCGTGCAAAGGGGCCCAGGGCTTGGTACTCGAGCCCGATGGTCGCGGCTGCGGCTGCCAGCTTGGCTCCGCCGGCCACCTGCTGTGCGATCCGCTCGGCCATCTGCTTGGCCTCGGCCACCTGCTTGCTGGTGCGGATCGCGGCTTCGACTTCGGTCCGAACGGCGGCCAGCGGCGGGATCCCTTCGCGACGCAGGCTGTCCAGGCGGAACAGGTAGAAGGCCGACGGGCTCTCGATCACCTGGCTGTGCTCACCCGGCTCGGCCTGGAATGCCCAGACACCGGCATCGGGGACCTGACCGGCCTCCGGGACGACCACGCGTGCCCCGACCGCCACCGGGCCGACCTGACGCACCCTCAGCTTGAGCGCCGCGGCTGCGGTATCGAGCGCGGTGACTTCGAACTGCTCGGCTGCAAGGGTCTCGAGCGAGTCGGCAATGGCGTCCATCTGGTCACGGTGATCGCCGACGATCTCGATCGGCACCAGGATGTGACGGGCCTGGAAGCTGTTGCCCGAGCGGCTCTCGACCCGGATGATGTGATACCCGAAGGGGCTCAGCACCGGCTCGGAGAGGGTGTTGAGTGGCAGGCTCATGGCCGCGTTACCGAACTCGGGGACCACCGAATTCCGGTCCATCTCACCCAGCTCGCCACCGCGGCGGGCGCTGACGCTGTCGGCGGATTCACGGGCCGCGACCTCGTCGAAGCTGGTGCCGGAGGCGATCTCATTGCGGATCGAGACGGCCCGCGCCCGGGCGGCTGCGGTGTCGTCCGCATTGGCAATCCGGGGCACGTAGAGGTAGCTCAGGAACGCGCCCTTAGTGCGGCGGAACTGTTCCTTGTTTGCGTTGTAGTAGGCGGTGGCTTCGGCGTCGGAAATCGGCGTGGCCGGAGCCGAAACGGCGCTCCCCGGGTCGATCCTGACCAGACCGATCCGGACCTGTTCGCGCTCGTCACGGTAGCGCTCCCAGAGCGCAGCATCCGAAATGAAGACATCGGCAACGACGGAGCGGAACAGCTTGGCCTGCAGCAACTGCTCCCGGTACTGAGACTCGAGGACCGGGATATACTGCTGACCTTCAGCCGAGGCGAGCCAGCGCTGGTACTTCTCGAGATCGAACTGGCCGCTGGTCTGGAAGGTCGGGACCTGCCGCAGGTCGGGCAGCGGCAGGTTCCGGATCGCGTCGACGATCTCGGCGTCCGAGACTCGGAGTCCGCGGCGCTCGTACTCTTTGCGCAACAGGATGCTCTGGACGGTCTGATCCCAGACCTGGTCGCGGACATTGTGCATCTGATCGAGGCCCAGCGTCACGCCGCGCTGCTGATACTCGGCGCTGGCATTCTGGACCTGCTGGTCGAAGACGCGGATATCGATCGACTCGCCGTTGACCTTGCCGACGGAGCGGGAGGCAAAGATGCTCCCGGTACCGCTGCCGAGCCCGCTCAAGTCCCACACGAGCCAGATCATAAACGTGATGGCCACGACGACCATGACCGGCTTAGCCGCATTTCTGAACGCTTGCATCATACGCGGACGATACGCTCCGAGGGACCAGGCAAAGGGAAGAGGATAAACGTAACGGGGGAACGGGGCTTGCTCAAGCGACCCGGGGAGGCCGCCGATTGACAGGGCCGCTTCCCGGCTGGTAATCTTAGCTCAAATGCCACAACAACTTAGCACGTAGAGTCCTGCCATGGCGCCGTCCCGCGAAATCGAGAAACTGCAGCGTCGATGGCAGGAAAACCCATTGGGGCTGACCTTTGCGCCCCTGGCGGAGGCGTACCGCAAGGAGGGGATGTACGAGGATGCGTTGGAATTGCTGAGCATCGGACTGGCTCAGCATCCCAACTACGTCCCGGCGCACATCGTCCGCGGCCGCTGCTATGTGGACAGCCACACCGATGCGGCGGCCGAGGCGTCCTTCCAGCGGGTGACCGAGCTGGATCCCGAGAATGTGATCGCGCTCAAGGGGCTCGCCGACCTGGCGGAAAAGAGTGGCCGGGTCGACGAAGCGATTGCCCGCCTGGAGCGGTTGCTCGAGTTCGATCGCAATAACGACGACGCACGCAGTCAGTTCGAGCGGCTTCGGGTCGCGCAGGCACAAGCACAGGTGCAGGCGGCAGCTGAGGAGGCCGCCGCTGTTGTGGACCCGGTCGCAGCCGAGGCGCCGTCCATCGAAGCGCCGGCCGCGGTGGAAGAACCGCCGGTCGAGGTCGAGGCGCTGCCAGCTGCGTCGGCGGAGGCGGACGGATTGGATCAGCCTGCCGAGGAAGGGCGTGCGGCGGTCGTCGATATCAGTGCGGGGGAGGTGGAAGTCGTCACCTATCGTCCGCTCGAACTGGTGGCAGCTGCCGACTCCGAGTACCAGCTGGCGGACGATGCCGCCGCACTGGGGGCCCAGCCGGCCGAGCCGGTTCCCGATGCGGAGCAGGCGGATCCGGGGCTTGCGGAGCCGGCGGTATCGGCGGAGTCGTCAGTGACCGAGCCGGTCGCAGTCGGGGCAGATGCGGTGGTCGATGGCGGTGACGATGCCGCCGAAGCGCCGACCGAGGTCGCTGCCGAGCCCCAAGTGGTCGAACCGGCCATCGCTGAGCCCGCCATTGTCGAAGCCTCCGTGCCGACTGTGCCGACTGTGCCGGAAGTTGCCCAGGTACCGGATGCCGCAGTACCGGAGCCCGCAGTGTCGGAGCCGGCGGTCGCGGAGCTGGCGGTCGTGTCCGATGAGGCTGCGGTCGAGTCGACAGCTGCCGAGCCGGTAGCGGACGAGCCCGAGGCAGGGACGTCCGAACCGCTGCAAGCTGAGCAGCTTGCTGAAGCGCCTGCTGTCGAGATTCCTGCCGTCGAGGCTCCTGTTGCCGAGGCTCCTGTTGCCGAGGCTCCTGCTGCCGAAGCTCCTGCTGCCGAAGCTCCTGCGGTCGAAGCTCCTGTGGTCGAGGCCGTTGTTGGCGAAGACCATGTTGCCGAAACTCTCGCGACCGAGATTTCCGCGGCTGAGGTTTCTGCTGCCGAGATTCCTGCCGTCGAAGCTTCTGCTGTCGAAAGTGCTGCTGAGGACGGCGACAACGATGTGGCCTTCGATGTCGACCCGCTCGATCCGGAGCAGGACGATGCCGAGGCGGTTGCCGGGTTCGAGGCCGAGCCGGATCTGGTGGTGACGGAGACGATGGCCGAACTCTTCCTGCGGCAGGGACACCGGGCGCTGGCGCTCGCGGTGTATACGCAGCTGTCGGAACGAGAGCAGGACAATCCGAGGATCCGCGGCGCGATCGAGCAGCTGCAAGCCGAGCTGCGGCCGGGGTCGAGCGTCGGCATTCCGGCGTTTGCCGCAGTGCTGACCGGGGGACAGTCGGTGCGCGCCTTCTTCGAGCATCTGCTGGCCGCCACTCGACCGGCTGCTCCGGACCGTCAGGAGGCGGGGCTTTCGCTTGGCGCGGTCTTCGGAGAGGAACCAAGCGCGGCTGCGGCTCCCGCGCCGGTCGACGACCGGGGCCCGAGCTACGACGAGTTCTTTGCCGAAGAACAGCCGCCGGCCGAGCTGCCCAAGCGGCCCGACCGCGAGGGGGCCGCGGTCGATGCGGCCGCCGAGGATCTCGAGCACTTCACCTCCTGGCTCAAGGGGCTCAAGCGCTGAATGCGGGTTACCGTTCTCAACGGCCCGAATCTCAACCTGCTGGGACAGCGGGAGCCTGCCGTGTACGGGCGGGCCACGCTGGCCGAAGTGGAGTCGCTGGTTCGGGTGGAAGCTGGGCAGCTCGGGATGGCGCTGACCTGGCAGCAGAGCAACCATGAAGGGGCCTTGATCGACGCGATTCAGCAGCTGCCTGGCGCGGCCGATGGCCTCATCCTGAATGCCGGCGCCTACACGCACACCAGCCTGGCGATTCGTGATGCCTTGCTCGCCGTCCGGGTGCCGTTCGTCGAAGTGCACCTCTCCAACGTCTTTGCGCGGGAAGGCGAACGCCATCGTTCGCTGATGGCCGATCTGGCCCTCGGAGTGATTGCCGGCTTTGGCCCGCAGAGCTACCTGCTCGGCTTGCGGGCGCTCCACGCGCGGCTCGCCGACGGCTGACCGCCGTGGTCGATTGCTATGCAGATCGCCGGGTGCGCCTGGCTGCGTCGGCGCAGGCGGAAGGCCTCGATGGCCTGATTGTCGCGGGCGCCACCAATCTGCGTTACCTGACCGGATTTACGGGAAGTGCCGGACAGCTGATCGTGACGGCCGGCGGGGCAACCCTGCTGACGGACTTCCGCTACGCCGTGCAGGGGCCGGCCGAAGTCGGCTCCGGCGTGTCGGTCCGGATCGAGCGGGCCAGCCTCTGGAAAGGCCTTCGGGCCCTGGTTGGCGGGAGTGGGCTTCGCCGGGTCGGGATCGATCGGCAACGAGTCAGCCTGGCAGACCACGACGAACTCCGGCAGATCGAGGGCGTCGAGCTGGTGCCGGGAACGGGGCGGGTCGAGGCGCTCCGCATGGTCAAGGACCAGGGCGAGATTGACCGGATCCGGGAGGCGGCTCGACTCGCCACCGAGGCGCTCGAGGCCGTGCTCGGCGGAATCCGGCCGGGCCGACGGGAAATCGATGTCGCGGCCGATCTCGAGGCGGCCTTGCGCATCCGGGGAAGCGAGTGGCACCCCTTTCATACCATCGTGGCGTCGGGGCCTAGAAGCGCCCTGCCGCACGCCCAATCGACCGGCCGCGAGATCGCGGCGGGCGACCTGCTGGTCGTCGATTTCGGGGCTCAGCTCGACGGGTACTGCTCCGACATCACCAGGACATTCGTGGTCGGATCGGCCGCCGATGCGCGGCAGCGGGAGATTTACGGTATCGTTGAGCGGGCCCAGCACCGGGCCCGGAGCCTGATGCGGGCGGGAATGACCGGCCGGGAAATCGACGCCCTGGCGCGCGACCTGATCGACGCGGCGGGGATGGGGGACGCCTTCGGGCATTCCCTGGGCCATGGGGTAGGGCTCGACGTCCATGAGGAACCACGGCTCGCCAAGACCAGCGAAACGGTGGTGCCACGGGGCGCGGTGGTCACAGTCGAACCGGGAGTCTATTTTGAGGGATGGGGCGGCGTCCGGATCGAGGACGACGTCGTGGTGACGGCCAGCGGAGCGGAGTGCCTGTCCGACGGCCGGACCGAACTGATCGAACTTTCCTAACTTACGCACCTACGCCGTCGGAAGACGAGATGAATCCGGAAAAAATCAAAGCGTTGGCCGAGGTCATCGACAAAGTGCCGGGAGCCAAGGCGATCGACATGAAGGATGTCCGTCGGCTGGTCGAACTGCTCCGCGAATCCCCCGAAATCGGCTCGATCGAGCTCAAGGGGTGGTTCGGGACCGGCGTGATCGTGACCCGGACTGGCGGCTCGATTGCGCCCGCAGTGGCGCAATATCAGCCTGCCGCGCCGGTCGCCCCGGCAAATCCGGCTCCCGCCGCTCCGGCTGCCGAGCCGGCGAAGCCGGCGGTGACGCTGAAAGAGATCAAGTCGCCCATGGTGGGCACCTTTTATGCAGCCCCTGAACCGGGGGCGGAGTCCTACGTGAAGGTTGGCGCACGGGTGGCCCCGGGACGTACGGTCTGCATCATCGAGGCGATGAAGATCATGAACGAAATCGAAGCCGAGTTCGGCGGTGTGATCAAGGAAGTCTGCGTCGAGGATTCGCAGCCGGTCGAGTTCGGCCAGGTGCTCTTCCGAGTCGACCCCAATGGGTGAGTCGTTAGGCGGCGAAATCAGCGGCCCGCCACCGTTCAACTTCAAACAGGCCATCTCCCAGATGGTGCAGCGGCAGGCATCCGACCTGCTGCTCAAGGTGGGACGTCCGCCGACCGTACGCGTCAACGGCGAGTTGCAGGCGCTGCCGATGCAGCCGATCCGTCCGGAAGAACTCAAGCACCTGGCCGAGCAGATCATGACGCCGCGGCAGGTCAAGGAGTTTGCCGAGAAGAAGGAAGCGGACTTTGCCATCGGTGTTCCGGGCGTCGGTCGCTTCCGCACCAACATCTATCAGCAGCGCGGCACGCTGGCGTTTGCGCTTCGAGCCATTCCCTACGAAGTGCGAACCTTGAAGGAACTGATGCTGCCCGATGTACTCGAGCAGCTCTCCCTCAAGCCGCGCGGCGTCGTGCTGGTCACCGGGATCACCGGCTCCGGCAAATCGACCGCGCTCGCGGCCATGATCCATCACATCAATCGGAATCGGCGTGTCAACGTCATCACGATCGAGGATCCGATCGAGTTTCTCCATCGCGATCAGATGTCCAACATCTCGCAGCGCGAGGTGGGCAGCGACACGCTGACGTTCGGAGCGGCCCTTCGCCACGTGCTGCGCCAGGATCCCGACGTCATCCTGATCGGCGAGATCCGCGACCAGGAAACTCTGGACACGGCGCTCAAGGCGGCCGACACCGGCCACCTGGTGTTCTCGACGCTGCACACCACGGATGCCACCCAGTCGATCAGCCGAATCCTGTCGTTCTATCCGCCGCACCAGCAACAGGAAATTCGCTCGCTGCTGTCGACCGCGCTGGCCGGGATCGTCTGTCTCCGCCTGGTGCCTCGGGCAGATGGACGGGGTCGGGTGCCCGCGGCCGAAGTGCTGATCAACACCGCGGCCGTGGCGGAGAACATCCGCAGTCTCGAGAAGTCACTCAATATTCCCGATCTGATTGCGGACGGGTCGATCAGCTACGGTATGCAGTCGTTCGATCAGTCCCTGATGATGTGGTACAAGAAGGGGATGATCACGTACGAGAGCGCCCTGTTCTATTCCAGCAATCCCAGCGAGTTCGCATTGCGCGCAGCCGGTGTTACGGCCGCGTCCGATCGGACCTTTGCGGAGATCGCCTCGGCAGAGGACGAGCCGACCGACCTCACACGCGACGTAACGCCGACTTAACGGCCGAACCGCGCGTCACCCGGTACGGGCTCCGTTTCCGCTCGGCACGAGAGTGCCGTTCGGGGCGTCCGTGTTCCGTCAACCAGAACGGTTTCATGCTCAACTCGCATGTTCAATAAAGTTCTCATTGCCAATCGCGGCGAGATTGCCCTCCGGGTCATTCGCGCCTGCCGTGAACTCGGTATTCACACCGTGGCCGTTTTCAGCGAGGCCGATCGGGAGTCGCTGCACGTCCGCTTTGCCGACGACGATGTCTGCATCGGCCCGGCGCCGAGCCGGCAGTCGTACCTCAATATTCCGCGGCTGATCGCGGCGGCGGAAATTACCGGCGCCGATGCGCTGCATCCTGGCTACGGCTTTCTGGCCGAGAATGCCGAGTTTGCCGAGATCTGCAAGGCGTCCAACATCACCTTCATCGGACCGACCGGCGAGCAGATCCGCCAGATGGGTGACAAGGCCTCGGCGCGCCGCCTGGCCAAGGAAGCCGGAGTGCCGACGGTACCGGGGTCGCCGGGGATCTTGAGTGATGCGGAGGAAGCGCTGACCGTGGCCGAGGAAATCGGCTTTCCGGTCATCATCAAGGCCACCGCTGGCGGAGGCGGGAAGGGAATGCGGATCGCCACCGATGCGGAGCAGTTCGGCCAGCTCTTCAATCTGGCCCAGAACGAGGCGCTTTCCGCCTTCGGCAACGGTGACGTCTATGTCGAGAAGTATCTGGAGCATCCGCGTCACGTCGAAATCCAGGTCATGGGCGACACCCATGGACGAGTCGTCCATCTCGGCGAGCGCGACTGCTCGGTCCAGCGGCGTCACCAGAAGCTGATCGAAGAGAGCCCGAGCCCCGCGCTCACGGCGGAGTTGCGCGAGCGGATGGGGGCGGCTGCCGTGGCCCTGGCCGAGGCCATCGGGTATGTCGGGGCGGGGACGATCGAGTTCCTGCTCGATTCCGACGGCAGCTTCTACTTCATGGAAATGAACACCCGGATTCAGGTCGAGCATCCGGTCACGGAAATGGTGACCGGATTCGATCTGGTCAAGGAGCAGATTCGGGCAGCTGCCGGCGAGCCGCTGACCTTTCCGGTCGATCTGCGCGGCTTGCGTGGTCATGCCATCGAGTGCCGGGTCAACGCCGAAGACCCGTATCGCAACTTTCAGCCCTCGCCGGGGCTGATTACGGCCTACCACCCGCCGGGCGGTCCCGGGGTTCGAGTCGACACTCATGTCTACGCAGGGTATCGCGTCCCGCCCCACTACGACTCGCTCCTCGCCAAGGTTATCGTGCATGGACGGGATCGTGCCGAGGCGCTGGCGCGAATGGGGCAGGCGCTCGACAGCTTCATCCTCGAAGGCGTCACCACCACCATTCCGTTCCTGGCGCGGGTCATCCGGCATCCCGATTTCGTAGCCGGTAAGATCGATACCAGGTTTCTGGAGCGCGAAAAGCACCTGCTCAGGCCCGACGTATGAGAATCGACGTGGCATTCTCGCCCGCGGGCCTCTCGAAAGACGAGGTCGCGGGACGCGGGGTATTCGTGATCGACGTACTGCGCGCCACCACTACGATGTGCGCAGCGCTCCATCACGGGGCCCGAAGCATCGTGCCGGTTTCGTCCATTGCCGACGCCATGACGATGGGCCAGACGCTTGGTCCGGACGTCATGCTGATCGGCGAGCGGAACGGTCGTGCCATCGAAGGCTTTGCGCTCGGCAACAGCCCTTTGGAGATGACGGAGGCGCGGGTGCGCGGCAAAACTCTGGTCATGACCACCACCAACGGCACCGAAGCGCTGCTGGCCGCCGCCGGCGCCGCCCAGGTCTTCGTGGCGGCCGCGGCCAATCTGTCGGTTGCCACGGACAAGGTGCGCCAGCTGGTTACCGATGGCATCTCGGTACTGGTGCTGTGCGCCGGGCGCGATGGCCGATTCGGGTTGGACGATGCCTATACCGCCGGACGCCTGATCGCGCCGGTCGTCGGCGAACGGCGCCGCCTCGACGGGCTCAACGACGCCGCGGTTGCGTCGCTGGATCTGGTTCGCCGCTATGGCACCAGCTGGGGACGCCCCTTTCGCCGCTCGGCCGCCGGGCGGCACCTCGTCTCGATCGAGATGGCGGACGACGTTGCCGACGCGGCGCTGCCCGACCGCTATCCGGTCTTGCCGGTCTTCCATGATCGGCGGGTGCAGCTGAGCGCCCCGTGATGACGCCCGAAGCGCGACGGCAGCTCGGCGCGATTGCCGCGCTCGTGATCGGGGTCTTCGTCGGCCTCTGCCTGATACCCTTCATTCCGACCGGAGCGTTAGGCAATACGCTGGGCACGGTGCTCTGGCGGACTTTGGGCGTCGGCGCGGTCGGCCTGCCGCTGTTGGGCGGGATGCTGGCGCTGGCCGGCTTCGACCGCCTGCCCGGACTCGACATGAAGCGTACGGCCGTTCTGGTCGGCGGCCTGGCGGTAATCGTCCCGTTCACGGTCGGCGTGCTGGCCGGCGTGACCCCGATGTCGTTCGATCCGCGGCTCGAGGAGTGGAGCGGCTCGGCCCGCGGCAGCGGCATGCTGCCGGGCATTGCCGCCTATGCGGTGACCGGACTGATCGCCAAACCCGGTGCGCTGCTGCTCGCCTTTCTCGCCCTGTCGGCGCTCACCATCTTTACCATCGCATGGCACCCGCTGCGCCGGTTTGAAAAGGGGCCTGCCGTGGCGGAACCCGCCCCGACCAAACCGCTCGTAACGCGCCGCCCGCCCAAGGTCATGCTGCCGGCTGCGGACGACGATGAGGACGACGAGGAAGAGGCGCCGAGGCTCAAACCGGCCGTTGCGGCCGTGGCGGAACCCAAGCCGGCCAAGCTGCTTGCTTCGAAGGCCGGGAAGGCTGCCAAGCCGATCAAGAGCAGTCCGCCGCCCCCAACCGGCGACGAGAATGAGCTGCCTCCGATGAACCTGCTCAACGAGCCGGTTCAGGGTGACGTGGTTGCCGACCAGGCCCAGCTCGACCGGCTTGGCCAATCGCTGCTCGAGACGCTGCGCACCTTCAAGGTCGACGGCAGTATCGAAGGGTTTACCAGCGGCCCGGTGGTGACCCAGTTCGAGGTCAAACCGGCGCCTGGCGTCAAAGCGGGCCGGATCATCGGCCTGGCCGACGATCTGGCCATTGCCATGCGGGCGTCGAGCGTTCGGGTGGCTCCGATTCCGGGGCGGGGCGCGGTCGGCGTCGAAGTGCCCAACCCCAAGGCCAAGATGGTTACCCTCCGGGAAATGCTGGAAACGCCGGAGTGGGAAAAGTCCAAGGCCATCCTGCCGATTGCGCTTGGCCTGGACCTCGAGGGCAAGCCGGTCATTACCGATCTGGCCAAGATGCCGCATCTGCTGATTGCCGGCGCCACCGGCACCGGCAAATCGGTCGGGATCAACAGCATCATCAGCTGCCTGGTCTATCGCTACACTGCCAAGGATCTCCGCTTCCTGATGGTCGACCCGAAGATGGTCGAACTCTCGATGTACAACGCCTTGCCGCATCTGCGGCACAAGGTGGTAACCAACAACAACGACGCCGCGCGGGTGCTCAAGTGGGCGGTCTTCGAGATGAACCGCCGCTACGAACTGCTGAGCGCCAACGACGCGCGTAACATTGCCGATTTCAATCGGAAGCTGACCGACGGCAAGTCGCTGCGGAACCCGATCCGTCCGCAGCCGACGCTCAAGGAACTCGCTGCGCAGGAAGGGACCACGCCGCCCGAAGCGTCGCTTCCCGAGATCTACGGCGAGGGGCCGCTGCCGTACATCGTCATCATCGTCGATGAGCTGGCCGATCTGATGATGACGGTTGCCTCCGAAGTGGAAACGCCGCTTGCCATGCTGGCCCAGAAGGCGCGCGCCATCGGGATTCACCTGATTCTGGCGACCCAGCGCCCGTCGGTGAACGTGCTCACCGGCCTGATCAAGGCCAACTTCCCGAGCCGGATTGCCTTCCGGGTCGCCTCCAAGGTCGACAGCCGGACCATTCTCGATCAGAACGGGGCGGAGTCACTGCTTGGCAACGGCGACATGCTCTTCCTCCCTCCGGGGCGGAGCGAACCGATGCGGTTGCAGGGCGCCTTCATCGGCACCGAGGAAACCGAAACGGTGATGGACTGGTTTACCAAACGCCGCGAGAAGCGCGAGGCCGATCAGCAGGCCGAGCGGCGCGAGGAGAACATCATCGAACTGATGCGGGCGCAGGAAGCCGAAGACAACGGTGGCCCCGACGGCGACGATGACGCCGACCGGGACGCTCTCTTCCGGGAGGCCGCCGAAGCCTGCGTCCAGAACCAGGGCGGCTCCACGTCGCTGCTGCAGCGGAAGCTTCGGATCGGCTACGGCCGGGCCGCCCGGATCATCGATCAGCTGCACGCCGCGGGCATCCTGGGGCCTTCGGATGGCAGCAAACCGCGCGAAGTTCTGATCAGCCTGAGTCAGCTGGACGAGTACGCCGACTGAGGTCGGCGGAGTCCGGCAACGTTTTGTCTCCGGACGGGGTCTGACTTTTTATGCGAAACCAACTTCGTCTGGCCTGGCGTGTCATCCGCCGCCGGCCGGTGCTGTCCGCCGTCATCGCCCTGACGATCGGCGGCGCCCTCGCGGCCACCACGGTGGCCTTTGCCGTCGTCAACGGGGTTCTCCTCCGGCCGCTTCCTTACGCCGAGCCGGATCGCCTGGTGGTGCTCTGGGAGCGGTCGCTGGTGCGCGACGCGCCCCGCAACGTGGTCTCGCCCGCCAACTACTTCACCTGGCAGGACGAACTCCGGTCGGTCAGCCATCTGACGCCGCTCTTCCAGATGAGCGGGGCGCTCTCCGGCGACGGCGAGCCCGAGCAGGTCGGACTGATTTTCGCGGGGGGCAACTACTTCTCGCTCGTCGGCGCGGTGCCGCTCGTGGGCCGGCTCTACGGCCCGGCCGACGACGTGGACGGAGCCCCCAACATCGTGGTGATGTCCGAGGGACTCTGGCGCAGGCGCTTCGGGGCCGATCCGTCGATCGTGGGCAAGACCATCCAGCTCAACGGCAGTGCCAACACAGTGATCGGCATCCTGCCGACTGCGTTCGACTTCAAGCCCCGATACGAGTTCGCGAGTGTCGGGAGCCGCGACCTCTGGACTCCGCCTCGCTTCGCCGAGAGCGCCCGGACCTGGGGCGGGCGTTATCTCCAGATCATCGGCCGCCTGACGCCCGGCGCCACGGTCGAGTCGCTGCGACGGGACGCGTCCGCGCTGGCGGCGGATCTGCGAACCCGATTCCCCGACCGCCAGGCGGGCTGGGACGTGACGGTCGCGAGCCTGCACGACGAGCAGGTGGGCGACGTGCGTACGCCCGTCTGGATCATCTTCGGTGCCGTGAGCTTCGTGCTGCTGATTGCCTGCGCCAACGTAGCCAACCTGCTGCTTGGCCGGGCCGCCGAGCGGCAGCAGGAAATGGCGGTGCGATCGGCATTGGGCGGCAGCCGGGCGGACCTCTTCCGCCAGCTGCTCTCCGAGAGCGCGGTGCTGGTGGCGGCCGGTGCGGTGGTCGGGCTGGTGCTCGCGTCGTGGGGTATCGGCGCCCTGGTGGCCGCCGCGCCCGATTTGCCGCGACTCGATGCAATTCGGCTCGACGCGCGGGTGATCGGCTTCGGGCTCGGCGTGGCGGTGGTCATCGCAGTCATGGTCGGCCTGGCGCCGGCACTCGAGCTTTCGGGCAGCGGCTCGGCCCGCTGGCTCACGCAGCGGGGCGACGTGACCGGTCGGCGCCAGGCGCGCAAGATGCGGAACCTGCTGGTTGCCACGCAGATTGCCCTCTCGTTCACGCTGCTGGTCGGCGCCGGCCTGTTGCTCCGCAGCCTGGCCAACCGGCTCGACGTCAGCTTAGGGCTCGATGCTGCGGACCTGGTGACCGGTGAACTCTCGCTGCCGAGTTCGAAATACGGTACACCCGAGCTTCGAGAGCTGTTCTACGAGCAGCTCGCCGAGCGGCTCGGCGCCATTCCCGGCGTCGAGCGCGCCAGCCTCGCCAGCATCGTGCCGATGAGCGGTAACGGGCAGGCGACGGGCTTTCGGATCGTCGACGCGCCGCCGCCGGAGCCGGGTCAGGAACCCGTCGCCGACGTTCGGTTCGTCCATCACGCCTATCACGAGACGATGCGGATCCCGCTGCTCGCCGGGGAGTATCTCGACGGCCGGGACCGCAGGGGAGCGCCGGTACGCGTCCTGATCAACGAAACCGGGGCTCGACAGCTCTGGCCCGGCGAGTCGGCCGTCGGGAAGCGGATCACCATGGACTGGAACGAGACGCTGACCGCCGAGGTGGCGGGCGTGGTCGCGGACGTCCGACTCGAGGCCCCCGACCAGCCGGTCAGCCGCTCGACGCTCTACTGGGACTATCGCCAGCTGGGCTTACCGAATCGGATGGTCGCGGTGGTCCGGACTCGGCAGGGCGAAGCCGTGCTGCCGGCCATTCGGGCGGAGGTGGCCAAACTCGACCCCGTACTGCCGCTCTACAACGTTCGCACCATGGAGACGCTGCTGGGCAGCGCAGTGGCGCGCGCCCGCTTCACGGCGGTGGCGCTGGCGATGTTTGCCGGGTTGGCGCTGGCCCTCGCGGCGCTTGGCGTGTACGGCGTCATGGCATACGCCACCCAACTCCGCACTCGCGAAATCGGAGTCCGCCTGGCGCTCGGTGCGGATCGAGCCGGCGTGGTCCGGATGGTGGTGCGCGAAGGGGCCCAGGTGGTCGTCCCGGCGCTTCTGGTCGGCGGCGTGGCGGCGGTGCTGCTGAGCCGGTTCCTGCGCTCGCTGGTATTCGGGGTGTCGCCCTCCGACCCGGTGACACTGGGTGGGGTGGCGCTCCTGCTGGGCCTGATTGCTCTGGGCGCCTGCTGGCTCCCGGCCAGACGGGCGGGCGCCATCGATCCGGTGGAAGCCATTCGCAACGAGTGACGCTGCCGTCGGTTGCCTCGATCTTCTGAGCTGGACGATGTGCAGTCTGCGGAAGTCTCGATCCGATGACGACCGCCGCCCTGTTAGCGACCGAGCACTACGTCGATGCCATGCAGGAGCTGCAGCACATGCTTCGGTCCAAGCCGCCCGACCCGTTCGTCGAGGAACTCCCGACTGACGGTGACGAGTTGGGATGCGTTCGCGACGGAATCCTTGGGTAGACCGGTGACTTTTGCAGGAAGCAGCGTGTTACCCGGCGCGTCGGCCCAGGCCAGGTTGCTGGTGAGCGGCACGCAGACGGCGGTCGCAAGCCGGCTCCGGTTCAGCGAGTTGCCTTGGACCACCACGACCGGTCGCCGGAAGCCGGGTCCGGAGCCGGAGGGTTCAGGAAGATCAGCCCACCAGATATCGCCTTGAGTAATGGCTACCATTCGGTGCGCTCGAGCACCCGCCGGGCCGCCCCGGTCACGAAGGGATCCGGCTCGGGCTCACGAAGTCGATCCAGTACCGTGTTCATGGCCACCGTGACTTCGTCCGGTGCATGCCGTGTCAGGTACTCGGCCAGGGCGTCCGCGAATAGCTGACTGCGCGACTTGCGGGTGCGCTTGGCGTGGCGCTCGGCGGCCTCGAACAGATCGTCGGGAAGGGAGATCGCTGTTTTCATACCAATAGTATAACCCAGTTACTGGTGTCCTGCCAGATGATTTCGTCCGCAACGCCAAGCGGAGCAGGGTTACGATTTCTTGCACCGGTTTGCGTTGTTTCGGTTACTCCCCTCGCCAGCAGATGGGCATTCTTGGGCCATGCAAGCGCCCAACATCGTTCGTCCCGTCACGGAGTGGCGAGACCCTCGCCATCGGCGGGGCCTCGCCGGAGAACTCGCGGCCGCCCGTTATCTGGAAGCGCGGGGGTGGAGGATCGAAGCCCATCGTTTCCGCTTCGGCCATTCCGATCTGGACCTGGTAGCCCGTCAGGGTGGCCTGGTTGCGTTCCTGGAAGTCAAAACCCGACAGTCCGACCTGTTCGGCGGCGGGCTCAATGCCGTGGGCTGGAAGAAGCGCCAGAGCATCGCGGTCGGGGCCGCGATCTGGGTCGCCCGGTTCGGCCGGCCGAGTGACTGCTACCGCTTTGACCTGATAGTGGTCGACCTCTCAAAGGGTGGTTTTCCACAGATTGTCCACATCGAGGACGCCTGGAGGCATGTGGGAAAATGAAAAAATGCCCACTTGTTTCGGCTAATGTTCGGACTTAGATTGAATGAAGCAAGTTGATGGAGCAAATTGCTCCACAAAAATACATGGCTGTTTTTGAGCCGCGATTGGTCATCATTTCACGCTTCATTTGGGGAGTTTGCTGATCATGCCACCCGTCGACGAAGTCCGGCAGGGCGCCGAGCGCAAGAAAGCGCTCAATCTCGCCATTGCTCAGATCGAAAAGCAGCTCGGTAAGGGATCCATCATGCGGATGGGGACGGATACCCCGCGTGAAAAGATCGGGGTCATCTCGACCGGTGCCGTCAATCTCGACGCGGCCACCGGTGTCGGGGGCGTTCCGAAGGGGCGGATTACCGAGATCTACGGGCCGGAGTCGTCCGGTAAGACCACGCTCTGTCTCCATCTGGTGGCCAATATCCAGCGGAGCGGTGGGGTGGCGGCGTATGTCGACGCCGAGCATGCGCTCGATGTCGAGTATGCCCGGAAGCTGGGTGTCGACGTCGACGGGCTCCTGGTGTCGCAGCCGGATACGGGAGAGCAGGCCCTCGAGATCGTCGAGATCCTGGTCCGTTCCGGCGCGGTCGATCTGATCGTGATCGACTCGGTCGCGGCCCTGGTGCCGAAGGCCGAAATCGAAGGCGAAATGGGCGACAGCCACGTCGGTCTGCAGGCCCGGCTGATGAGTCAGGCGCTCCGCAAGCTGGCGGGCGCCATCAACCGGTCCAACGCCGCGGTGGTCTTCATCAACCAGCTGCGCGAAAAGATCGGCGTCATGTTCGGCAACCCGGAAACCACGACGGGCGGCAAGGCCCTCAAGTTCTACGCGTCGCTTCGGCTCGACATCCGGCGGATCGGGCCGGTCAAAGAGCGCGAGAACATCATTGGCAACCGGGTCCGGGTCAAAATCGTCAAGAACAAGGTTGCGCCCCCGTTCAAACAGGCGGAGTTCGACGTTCTGTTCGATGAGGGCATCAGCCACAACGGTCTCCTGGTCGACCTCGCGTCCGAAGCCAACATCATCCAGAAGTCCGGCGCCTGGTACTCCTACGGCGATCAGCGAATCGGACAGGGGCGTGAAAACGCCAAGCTCTTCCTCAAGGACAACCCGGCCCTGCAGGTCGACGTAGAGCAGAAGGTCAAAGAGTGGCTGGGTGTGAAGGCCGCTCCGGAACTCGAGGCGGATGACGACGACGACGAGTAAAACGATCGAGGCCATCGAGCCCGATCGTCGGCAGAAGGGGGTCGTCCGCGTCGTCATCGACGGCCGGACCATCCTCTCGCTGCCGGACGACCTGGTACTGCGGGAGCAGCTCACGGTCGGCGCGGAAATCACCCCCGAGCGGCTGGAACGCCTGGTCGGGGCGGTCGACCGTGAGGCAGCCTATCGGACGGCGCTCAGGGCGCTGGAGCGTCGTTCGTTTGCCAAGCGCGATCTTCATCGTCGCCTGGTGCTCAAGGGGCATCTTCCTGAGCTGGCGGCGGCGGCGGTCGAACGCGCCGAGGCGGCCGGGTACCTGGACGACGCGAAATTTGCCCGGCAGTACGTCGCCAGCCGGTCGGCGCGGGGGCGGGGGCCGGCACGACTGCGTCGGGAACTGGCCCATGCCGGGGTTGCCCGCGAACTGATCGACGCGGCCCTGACCGAACTGTCGCTCAGCGACCCGGAGGTCCAGCGGGAGCAGATCGAGACGATCATCGCCCGGAAGCGGCCCCAGCTCGAGGGACTGCCCCCGTACCAGGTCCGGCGCCGGCTGCTCGCCGTGCTGGCGCGCCGGGGATATACCGGGTCCGAGGTGCAAGAACTGGTTCGCCGAATCTGCTAGGAAGCGACTGCCGTCCGGTGTCGCCATACCCGTATATTGCGGGTATGCATGCACGTACGATTCGCCGTCTCTTTCTCGATTATTTCGCCGCTCGCGGCCACCAGGAAGTCCCCTCATCCTCGCTGGTTCCGGCCGACGATCCGACGCTGCTATTCACTAATGCCGGCATGGTCCAGTTCAAGCGCACCTTTCTGGGCCAGGAGCACCGCGACTACCGCCGCGCCGTGACCTGTCAGAAGTGCGTCCGCGCGGGCGGAAAGCACAACGACCTGGAGCAGGTCGGGCTGACCAAGCGGCACCACACCTTCTTCGAGATGCTGGGCAACTTCTCCTTCGGGGATTATTTCAAGAAGGAGGCAATTGCCTATGCCTGGGAGTTCGTGACCTCTCCCGAGTACCTGGGCATTCCGGCCGATCGGCTCCGGGTCACGGTGCACCACACCGACGACGAAGCGCGCCAGCTGTGGATCAGCACCGCCGGCGTGCCCGCCACGTCGGTCTATGGCTTGGGCGACAAGGACAATTTTTGGCAGATGGGCGACACGGGGCCGTGCGGACCGTGTTCGGAGATCTATGTCGATCTCGAATGGCATCCGGGCCAGCCGCCCAGAGTTTTCAGCCAGGCGGAGTTCGAGGAGATGGCCGAGTCCGGCCGGTTCCTCGAGATCTGGAATCTGGTGTTCATGCAGTACGATCGCTCGGCGGATGGTACCTTGACGCCGCTGCCCAAGCCGTCGGTCGATACCGGGGCGGGGCTCGAACGAATTGCGGCGGTGATGCAGGGCACCGACGACAATTTTCACACCGATCTCTTCGAGGCGATTTTCGCCGAGGCTGGCCGACTGATCGGGGCGCCGTATCCGAAGAGCATGGCGGGGACGGGGGCCTCGTATCGGGTGCTGGCCGATCACGCCCGGGCCGTGGCATTTCTGCTGGCTGACGGCGTCTATCCGAGCAACGAAGGGCGCGGCTACGTGCTGCGCCGGATCCTGCGCCGCGCGGTGCGCCATGCGTGGCTACTGGGCCGTCGCGAACCTACTCTGGCGCCGCTCACCGAGTTGGTCATCGATGGGCTGGGCCAGGCCTATCCCGATCTCGAGGCCAAGCGGGCCTTCATCCGCGAAACCACCGAGCGGGAGGAGTCGCGTTTCCTGGAAACGATCGAAGGGGGTCTGGCGCGGCTGGATGAACTCTTTGCCTCAGGTCTCACGGTCATTCCGGGCGAAGAGGCGTTCCGACTCTATGACACCTTCGGGTTTCCCATCGATCTGACCGAGCTGATTGCGGGCGAACGGGGTGTCCAGGTCGATTTCGCCGGATTCGAGAAGGCGCTCGATGCGCAGCGGGAACGGTCGCGCGCGGCGCAGGGGCTCGGCGCCGGTGCGCGTGTTGCGGCGGAGGCTGGAGACGATGCGGGGTGGCAGGAGCTTCGGCCGGGTTCGTCCAGGTTCGTCGGCTACGATACCACGGAAGCCGAGACGCGGATGCTGGCGTTCCGGCAGCTGGGCGACCGGGTGGAGGTCGTGCTCGAGGACAATCCCTTCTACCTCGAGTCCGGTGGTCAGGTCAGTGACATCGGCCGGCTGATCGGGGCGGGGTGGCAGCTGGATGTCGACCAGGTGCGCAAGGGGCCGCGGGGTGCGGTACTGAGCGGTGCCTGGACCGGCGGGGCCTTCGAGCCCGGCGAGGTTGCTGCGCAGGTGGATACAGGTCGGCGCCGCAACATCGAACGGAATCACAGCGCCACTCATCTGATGCACTGGGTGCTGCGCCGTCGGCTGGGCACCCACGTCCGCCAGCAGGGCTCGCTGGTCGAGCCCGATCGGCTGCGGTTCGACTTCTCGCATGGCGGGCCGATCGACCCGGCGACGCTCGACGCCATCGAGCGTGAGGTCAATGAACTGGCCTGGGAGAACCTCCCGGTCGTAATCGAGGAAATGGCGTATCCCGACGCCCTCGCGCTCGGTGCGATGGCGTTCTTTGCCGACAAGTACGGTGACCTGGTCCGCGTGGTCCGGATGGGGCCTTCGATCGAACTCTGCGGCGGCACCCACGTGGGCAGCACCGGAGCGGTCGGCGTCTTCCGGGTTGGCGCGCAAGGTGGTGTGGCAGCCGGGGTGCGACGAATCGAGGCGGTGACCGGGCCGGCGGCGTTCGATGCGCTGGGCAAGCTCAAAGCGCAGCTTTCGGAAGTGGCAACCAGGCTCAAGGCGCAGCCCGACCAGGTGCTTCGCCGGATCGACCAGCTGCTGGCCGACAAGGAGAAGCTCGAAGCGCGGCTGGCGGACGCGGTGGCTCGGGGCGGTGCCTCCGCCGACGGCGCCCGCGAAACCATCGACGTGGCCGGCGTACCGGTATCGATCGGCGCCACGACGTTGGAGGATCGGGGCGAGCTGGCGGCGGTGGCCGACCGGTATCGCGGCGAGACCACCAGCGGGGTGCTGGTGCTCTTTGCCGATGGCGGCAAGGGGGCGGTACACGTTGCCGTGACCGACGACCTGGCGGCGCGGGGCAAGAAGGCCGGCGACCTGGTCAACCGGATCGCCGCCCTGAGCGGTGGCAAGGGCGGCGGTCGCCCCACCTTTGCCTCGGCCAGCGCGGGCGATGTGAGTCGGTTGGGCGCGGCGCGGCAGGCCGTTCCCGCCGTCGTGGCGGAATGGCTGAGCAACTGAGCCAGGCCTGGCTCGATGCCCAGCTTGCCGGCGCGCCCGACGAGCTGGTGGCCCGGACCCGGGAGTTCGTCCGGCGTGAAGGTGACGTGATCTCGCCCGAGGCGCTGGCACGGGCGGGTCGGGCGGCGCTGGCAACGGCCGTGGCCGAGTCGCCCGATCGGACGGCGGCTCTCGATCTGCTGGCGGCGGACGCGCTGGTCACCCTTGCACTCGCTGCGCAGACCGAAGCCGACCCCGAGGGGCTTCGGGCCTTTGCCGTTCGGTTGCGCGCGGAAGGGGGGGCGCCGCCATGATCGACCTGCATTGCCACCTGCTGCCGGGTGTCGACGACGGATCGCGTTCGGTGGCGCAGTCGGTTCAGGTGCTCAGCCGGATGGCGGCGGGCGGCGTCACCGACGTCGTGCTCACGCCGCATCTCGAAGCCAGTCGGGTGCTGGAAGGTCCGCCTCCTGCACATGATGAGGCCTTTGCGGCGTTGACCCAGGTGGCGCCGGCGGCGATCAGGCTGCATCGCGGTGCCGAGGTCATGCTGGACCGGGCGCTCACACCGCGGGCCGTGGAAACGCGCCGGATCACGCTGGCGGGAAGCCGGTACGTGTTGGTCGAGTTTACCGGCATGGTGGCGGCGCGGGCGGCGTCGAGCGCGCTCGAGCAGGTGGTCAAGAGCGGCCTGGTTCCGCTGCTGGCGCATCCCGAGCGGTATGCCGCCTGTTCCGTCGCGATGGTGACCCACTGGCGCGCACTCGGCGCCCGGATCCAGGTCGATGCCAATACGGTATTCCGGCCCTCGGGGCGCGGGCGCCGCGCCCGGGCGCTGCTGGCCGCCGGGCTGGTCGATGTCCTTGCTGCGGACAATCACGGCGATTCACGCTCCCTGGTGGAACCGCTCCGGCAGCTCGAAGCGGCCGGGGCGGAAGAGGTGGCGAGGCTGACGATGGTGAGCAATCCCGACGCGGTGCTCCGGGACGTGGCGATGGCCGAGCCGGGGGCGGCGGAACTCAATCTCCCGCTGTTCGACCGGGTCCGGGGTTGGTTCGGAGGGTCCGAATGAGCCGGATTGCCGCCGGTCTCGCCGACCTTGCCGCGTCGGCACAGGCGCTGGTTGCGCAGGCGGACCGGATCGAGGGGTTGGCGCGCCGGTATGCCGCTACGTTGCGCCACGGTGGAACGCTTTTTTTCGCCGGCAATGGCGGCAGCGCGGCCGATGCGCAGCATGTGGCGACGGAGTACGTGGTTCGCTTTCGGCGGGATCGGCGTGCGTTGCGTGCCGTGGCGCTGACGACCGACACCTCGCTGCTCACGGCCGCAGGCAATGATCTGGGCTTCGAACAGGTTTTTGCGCGGCAGGTCGAGGCATTGGGTCGGCCGGGCGATCTACTGGTGCTGCACAGCACCAGCGGCCGAAGCGCCAATCTCCTCGCGGCCGTAGCGGCGGCGCGTCCGGTTGGTGTGCAGACGGTGGCCCTGCTCGGGCGCGACGGGGGAGAACTCGCGGCGGCGGTGGATGAGGCCCTGATCGTTCCGTCTCATGAAACGAGTCGAATTCAAGAGCTGCACCTGGCGATCGAACATCTGATCGTGGAATGGGTGGAGCAGGAGCTGATGGGATGATTTCGTTGGCAGGTAAAGCAGTGTTGGTCACGGGCGGATCCCGGGGCATCGGGCGAGCGGCGGCGCTGATGGCCGCGGAAGCCGGTGCGGATGTCGGCATTACCTACCACCGCCGTGCAGCGGAGGCGGAGGCGGTAGCCAAGCAGGTTCGCAGCATGGGACGGCGTGCGTTCGTGGGCGGCGGCGATCTGGCCGATCCTGCGGTCGTGAACCGGGTCTTTCGCGAACTCAAGGCTGCGTTCGGCGGGCTCGATGGGTTTGTCGCCAACGCCGGTGTGTGGCCAGCCGAGGAGACTCCGATTGCGAAGATGGCCGAGACGCGGTGGCGTGAGACCCTGGCGCAGAACCTCGATTCGGTCTTTCTCACCACGCGTGCGGCGCTCAACATGATGCGTCCCGGTGGCTCGGTGGTGATCGTCTCCAGCACCGCGGGGCAGCGGGGTGAAGCGTTTCATGGCGACTATGCCGCGACCAAAGGCGCCCTCATTTCGCTCACCAAATCGCTCTGCATCGAGGTTGCTCCGCAGGTACGGGTCAACTGTGTGGCGCCGGGGTGGGTCGATACCGAGATGAGTGCCGTGCCGTACGCCGATGGCGGGAAAGGTCGGATTGCCGAGATGATTCCGCTCAAGCGGATCCCGCCGGCCGAAGACATTGCCGGGCCCATTCTGTTCCTGCTCAGCGGCCTGTCCCGGCATATCACGGGGGAGGTTCTCAACGTGAACGGTGGCAGCGTTCTCTGCGGATAGTGGCGGCGTGAAGCCCCACGAAACCGGGCGGCCTGTCGACGGCCTGGCCGCCCGGCCGCGCCAGTTGGATTTGCCTGCCGAGATTCTGGAGATTGCCGCGACACTGGAGCAGGCGGGGCATGAGACGTGGTGCGTCGGCGGGTCGGTGCGGGACGCCGTGATGGGCGGGCCGCGTGACGACATCGACCTTGCCACCGCGGCGACCCCCGAGCAGGTCCAGGCGCTTTTCCCCAGGACCGTTCCGGTCGGGATCAAGTTCGGCACGGTCGGTGTGCTGGACCGGCATCGCGAGCTGCATGAAGTGACGACCTTCCGGCGCGACGTGACGACCGACGGCCGCCACGCCGAGGTGGTCTTTGCGCAGACGATCGACGAAGATCTCGGCCGCCGCGATTTCACCATGAATGCGATTGCCTACCATCCGCTCCGTCACGAGTGGCGTGATCCGTTCGGCGGTGCGGCAGACATCTCGGCGCGGGTAGTGCGAGCGGTTGGAGTGCCCGGCGAGCGGTTTCATGAAGACTACCTGCGCATTCTCCGTGCACTTCGGTTTGCGGCACGCTTCGATTTTGCGATCGATGCCGATACCTGGCAAGCTGCGCTCGACGGTATCGACGGATTGCGACGGCTCTCGGCGGAGCGGATTCGGGACGAATGGTTCCGGACGTTGGAGACGGCCCGGTCGGTGCGCCGAGCGGTTGATCTTTGGCGTGATGTCGGCGCGGCTGGCATCTGCCTTCCCGGGTTGAGCGAGGAGTATCCGCTGGCCGCGGACGATCCCTCGCCGCGGGATCCGGTGCTGCTCAGCGCCTTGCTGGTCCGCGATGTCGGGCGGCTCCTGGAGCAACTCAAGGCGTCGCGAGCCGAGATCGATCGGGCGCTCAGGATCGAGCGGGGGCCCTCGGAGCCGCACGATATCTCCCCGGTCAGGGTCCGCCGCTGGCTGGCGCAGGTCGAGCCGGCAGCCGACGACCTGCTTGCCGCGCATCGGCTCAGGACCGGGACCGACGCTCCCTGGGCGCGGGCCGTGGACGGGATTCGGGAGCGCGGCGAGGCGACGACCCGTTCGCAGCTGGCAGTGACCGGAGACGACCTCCGAACCGCCGGGATCCCCCCGGGCCCCGATCTGGGCCGGATTCTCGGGGCTTTGATGGAGGAAGTGCTCGACGAGCCGGCGCGTAACCAGCGCGACCGGCTGCTGGTCCGGGCGCTCGAGTTACGATGAGCGGTCCTTCGCTGTTCGAGTCGGAGAGCCTCCCGCTGCCCGAGCGGATGCGGCCGCGGAGCCTCGATGAGTTCGTGGGGCAGCGGCAACTGCTCGGTCCCGGTCAGGCGCTGGGCGAGGCGATCCGCCGGGGCGACTTGGGGAGCACCATCTTCTGGGGCCCTCCCGGGGTCGGGAAGACTACGCTGGCCCGGCTGATTGCGCAGCATACTGGGCGTGAGTTCGTGGCGTTCAGCGCCGTGACCGAAGGAGTCCCGCGGGTCCGGGAAATCATCAGAGAAGCCGAACAGCGGCTGATGATGGGGCGGGGGACGATCCTGTTCTGCGACGAGATCCACCGGTTCAACCGGGCTCAGCAGGATGCTTTTCTGCCGCATGTCGAGCGGGGTACTGTCACCCTGATCGGAGCCACGACCGAGAACCCCAGCTTCAGCCTCAACGGCGCCCTGTTGAGCCGCTGTCGGGTTTTCGTGCTGGAGCCGCTGGCCGTGCAGGATCTGGTCGGGCTCCTGGGGCGAGCCTTGCGGGATGTCGAACGGGGGCTGGGTGCGCAGGGAGTCGAGGCCGCCGACGAGGTGCTCGAAGTCATTGCTGCGCAGGCCGACGGCGATGCGCGGGCGGCGCTTACCACTCTGGAGGCGGCGGCGCGGCATGTGGGGCTCAAGGGTGAGCTGAGCCGTGACGCGCTCGAGGTAGCGTTGGCGCGGCGGATCCCCCGCTACGATGCCGGTGGCGAGGAGCACTTCAATCACCTCTCGGCCTACCACAAGTCGCTCCGTGGCAGTGATCCGGATGGGGCGCTCTACTGGATGGCGCGGATGATCGAGGGGGGCGAGGACCCGCGGATCATCTTCCGGCGGGCTATAGCCATGGCGGCCGAGGATGTCGGGCTGGCCGATCCGAACGCGCTCCTCCTGGCGGTCGCTGCGCGGAATGCCTACGAGGTTCTGGGTCCACCCGAGGGGTACCTGCCGCTGGCGGAGATGACGATCTACCTGGCTACGGCGCCGAAATCGAACAGCACGATCCGGGCGCTGCATGCCGCGCTTGCCGCAGCCCGGGAAACGCCCTCGGCGCCGGTGCCGGTTCACCTCCGGAATGCGCCGACCAAGCTCATGAAGGAGCTGGGGTATGGAGCCGAATATCGGTATGCGCACGATGCGCCGGAGCATTATGTGGCACAAACGTACCTCCCGGACGTCTTGAAGGGCCGGAGCCTGTATCAGCCTGGTCAACTGGGGTTCGAAAAGAAGGTGGTCGAGCGGATTGCGCATTGGCGCACCATTGCGGGCAATGCCGGGCCCGAGCAGGAAAGGAACGGGTAGTCGTATCAGTCGTCAGATGATCGAAGTTGCGCCCCCGATCGAGCGGGCTCTTCTGGTCGGTGCGCCCCGGAAGGGGAGCCGGGATGCCGAGCAGCTGGCTGAGCATCTCGAGGAGCTGGCCGAGCTGGTGGACACGGCCGGGGCGGAAATCGTGGGCCGGACCTGGCAGAATCTCGCGACCGTCAGCGCAGCCACGCTGATCGGCGAAGGGAAGGTCGCCGAGGTCAAGGCCATGGTGGCCGACCTGGGGGCGACGCTGGTGGTGTTCGACGAAGAGTTGACGCCGGTGCAGGGAGCGAATCTCGAGAAGGAACTCGAGGTCCGGGTAATGGACCGTGCCGAGGTGATTCTCGACATCTTCTCGACCCGGGCGCGGTCGGCCGAGGCCAGGCTGCAGGTGGAACTTGCGCAGCTGCAGTACATGCTGCCGCGCCTGGCCCGGATGTGGACCCACCTTTCACGGATTCGAGGCGGTATCGGTCTCAGAGGTCCGGGTGAAACCCAGATCGAAACCGACCGTCGGATGATCCGGAAGAAGATCCAGCACCATCAGGAAAAGTTGCGGGATGTGGCTCGGCATCGTGAGACGGTGCGGTCGGGTCGGCAGCAGATGCTGAGCACGGCGCTGGTGGGTTACACCAACGCGGGCAAGTCGAGCATCCTGCGCGGCCTGACGGGTGAGAAGGAGATCTTCGTCGAGGATCGGCTCTTTGCGACGCTGGATACGCTGACGCGTGAGGTGGAACTCGGTCCGGGGCTCCGGACGCGGATAACGGATACGGTCGGATTCATTCGCAAGCTGCCGCACCATCTGGTGGCGAGCTTCCGCGCGACGCTCGAGGAAGTGCGGGAGGCGGACGTGCTGCTCCATGTGGTGGATGCGAGCGATGCGGAGTGGGAAGAACACGTGCAGGTGGTGGAACAGGTATTGAGCGAACTGGAGATGGCGGATCAGCCGACGTTGCTGGTGTTCAATAAGAGCGATCAGTTGGCGGACCCGGCGAGTTTCGAGGCGCGGGTGGCGGAGCTGTATCCGGGGTCGGTGGTGGTGAACACGGTTGATCCGCATGGACTGGACCGGCTGCGGGAGGCGTTGACGGAGCGCTCGCGGCGGCTTCGGCCGACGGTGCGGCTGGTGGTGCCGGCGACGGATGGCAAGCGGCTGGCGGAGGTCTATCGGGCCGGGGAAGTGGTGTCGAGGGAGGATACGCCGGAGGGGGTGGCGTTGACGGTGCGGATGGACGAGTGGAAGGCGCGGCAGTTCTCCCCAGGGTCGGATGTCAACTGATTGCCTCATGTGCTCGAGGATTAGGAAGGATATGCGCGCTTGGTGGTAGATGTAGCGTCCCGCGGTGCGTCGAGGTTCTTTCGTTCGATTGCCGCGTTTGTGATCGCGCTGATCATCATTGCTATAGCTGCCATGCAGATGACTCCGGCCACAGCTGTTGTGGGGGCGGTGTTGTTGCTCTGTGTTTCGGGACTGATCTCGGCAGGCCACCCGCTCGGGGTCTTTGCTCCCACACGCCTGCTGCTGCTTGGAGGCATTCTCTACATCCTCCCAACGGTGCTAACGGTTTGGGGCACCGGTGTGCTCGTGAATGTCAGGCTCTTCGATGCAGCTGCGACCATGTCTGGCGCTTCGTACTCGCTGCTCGCGTTCAGCGTCGCCGCGCTGGGGTCGATGGTCGTCGGCTCTGCTCTCCCGGGGGCTCGCCCTGAAATTCAGCGGCGCTCCGCTTCCGGTCTTGGACCCGCGGCCACACTCGTCGCTGGCCTCGTCTTTGTCGTCGGAATGGCTGCCGTAGGAGTCTTCGTCTTTGGTATTGCGGGCATCGGTGCGATCCGCGGAGCTAGTTATGGCGAGCGCTATCAGCTTATGGCGGGACAGGGTTTCCTCATCCTGGGGGTCCGGTCCGTCGTCGTTGCTACGATCGTGCTGTACGCCATCGCGATTGATCTTGGCAATGTGAGACGTGGAGTTGGCATTGCCTTGGCCGGGCTGGGGTTTCAGGTATGGTGGATGGGGCTCATGGGTGCCCGGTCTGCGTTTATCCAAGCCGTTATTGGTCTGTTCGCGGTTCGGCAAGCTCTCGGACGCCGGCTCAGGACCGCTACCCTCGTTGCGCTCACGGCTGCCCTCGTTGTCACTGGCGTCATTGTTGGCGTTTTCCGGGCGGGGATAGGAAATGTTAGCCAACTCGAGGTAGGACAACTCCTGTCAATCGCGAACCCGGCGAACTCCGAGTTCGGTGCGACACTGACGACGATCGGCGATGTAGTTGCTGCAGTCCCTGCCGAAGAACCATTCCGGTATGGGCGTACATACTTGGATGCCATTGGCCTCCTCGTACCGAAGTTTATGTGGCCCGATCGTCCTCGCGGGGCGAGTGAATGGTATGTTGATCGATTCTACCCAATGATCGCGGATGATGGCGGCGGCTTCGCATTCTCCCCGGTCGCTGAAGCCTATCTTAATTTCGGTAGGTTCGGCGTTGTAACAGTTTTCCTTGTCATCGGTGCCGTATTCGGTCTCTTTGACTGGCTGTTGCGATCGCAAAGAGCGATGTCTATGCAGCTTGCCTCGCTCTACGGCGTAGTCGCGGTCTGGGTCGTTCTGTTCTCTCGCCTAGATGCCGCGACGTTTCTCAAGACGGTGGTTGTAATCACGTTGGGCCAGGTCGCTATCATCTGGGCTGGTGCCGGTCTTGTCAGGCAAATCGCACGTTTGCTGGGTAGATCTTCGAAGGAGGGGGTAGTGTGAGCATCCTTCGAAAAGGTGGGCAGGCTCTGATCGGTCTTCTTACGTTGGGCGTATGCAAGCTGGTTGCGGTATGGGCAATTGCCCGATGGTTGGGAGCAGAAGCGCAAGGAGCCTTTGCAGTGTCCTTGGCTGTAATGACGTTGGGAGGGATTCTATTCGGTGGCGGGTTTGAGTATGCCAATGCCTATTGGACGGGCAAGTCCGAATCGAAATTAGCAGGCGTCATAACTAATACTGCTCTGCTTGCCGCCGTTGTGTTAGCGCTCGCTCCCGTCTGGATCTGGAGTGTTGGCCTAAGGATGCCGGTGATGTATCCCACTGGTAGCTCCCGGGTCGTTTTGGGCGCCCTTCTGGTCGCAGGAACATGTGTGTCGTTCCTGGTGCAGAGCCTCCAGGCCGTGTTGGTTGGGCGGCAGGATATCGGTGGTATCGCTCGCGCGAATACAGCTCTTGGGGTTGCATGGCTTTGCGGCGCCTTGCTGGCTACGCATATATCCTATGTTGTCGTGTTGGGAACGTGGATCGGACTCCAAATAGGATTGATAGTCTATTACCTAAGCCAGTCGGGATGGTCTATCATTGACTGGAGACCGAGCCGAGAGCTTGCTCGCCAGCAACTGGGCTATGGTCTCCGGACGCTTCCGGGTAGTATATCTCGAGCGATCAATATGCGTGCTGGGCTATACAGTCTCTCGCTATACTCGAATGCTAGTGTCGTCGGCGTCTATTCAGTAGTGCTGTCTTTGACCGAGTCCCTCCTTTACCTTCCGAGTGCGCTTGGCCAGGTGATTCTCGGTAGCGCTTCCCGCCATCACAAGGCAGCACCATCATTCGTACCAGCTTACTTGCTGGTCGCTGGTGTCGGCACCGTACTTACAATTGCTTCAGCTATTGCGGGACGGCAACTGTTGGTGCTGATGTTCGGCCAGGAATACGCATCGGGCGATATCGCGTTGGTATTGATGTGCGCGGCAATGACCGTCCATGCGATTGGCCTACTTCGCCTTCATCACCTGTTAGGTCTCGGGGTTCCGGAGGCTGCTTCAAAGGCGCAGCTGCTGACGCTTGTGGGTATTCTCGTGGGGGTCATGGTCCTTACACCGCGGTTTGGTGTCAACGGCGCTGCCTTGGCAACTCTAGCCGCATACGGGCTGTTTGCCGGCTACCTATTGATGCATGGGCGCCGAGTTCAAGAAAGCATTACCTCGAGTGGAGATGGCACGCAGGAAACCGGCTCGGGGTCAAAGGGGTAACGAGGGAATGCGGAGTGCGGATCGTGATGTCAGTGGAAATGTGACGGGGGACAGGTCATTGCCCATGGGCCTTGTGGCGTCGAATGGTGGCTAGGTCGATGGAGCTTCTATCTGTTGTGTTCGTTGGTGCTTTTCCGCCAGTCGGGTCGAGCGTTCAAGGTGGGAATGTTACCGATTGTCGGATCTTGCTTGCATCCAGCTTCCCCCGCCGCCTTCGGCTCACTCTCGTCGACTCCACACAGCGAGACGTTCCGCCTCCTCCGCTGTATGTAAGATTGGGCGATGCGCTCCGGCGAGCCGGACGAATACTTCGTCTACTCGGTTCGAAGCCTGATGCTCTGCTTCTCTTCTCTTCGGGGGGGTTGAGTCTCGCTGAAAAAGGCATGTACGCATGGTATGCACGGCTGTGCGGTGTCCCGGCTTTGTTGTTCATTCGTACTGGCAACGTCATGTCGCAGGTTCAGCGCTCCCGTGTCCGACGGCTGATCTTTCATTCACTGGTGGGTGGTGTGACCCGTCTACTTTGCCAAGGTCCAAGTTGGCGGTCTTTTTTTGTGAACGTTTGTGGTTACGAAGCTAGTCGGTGCCCGATTATTCCCAATTGGGCGGCTGATCAAGCCTATCTCGAACTTGGCGCATCTCGTTCGTATGCGGTTGACGGGCCTATTCGCTTACTGTTCGTGGGGTGGTTGTCCGAAGGCAAGGGCATATTTGAGCTGTTGGAGGCAGTGCGGCGGCTGACTCAGGACAAGGGGAATATGGATCTTGTCCTCGACGTATGCGGGGAAGGGGCTGCCTCGCAAGAAACGCGAGAGTTCGCCGCTCGACACCAGCTGCCTGTTCGTTTCCATGGGTGGGTTACAGGCGAACAGAAGCGGTCGCTCTTCGCCAATGCGACCATCTTTGTGTTACCCAGCCACGCAGAAGGACTCCCCAATGCCATGGTTGAAGCGATGGCTGCCGGGCTTCCAGTCGTGGTGACACCCGTTGGATGTATTGCCGACTTCGTCGTGGATCGCGAGCATGGACGGCTGGTCCCTCCGAGGGACGTTGCTGCGCTGGCGAGTGCAATCTCCGACCTTTCTGTGAGTGAGGCCGAGCGGCACCGCCTTGGACAGGCTGCCACCGATGTCGCATGGCGAGAGTTCAGGGTAGAGGTGGCTGCCGATCGATTTGTTGAGGTCATTCGAGATGTAGCGACGCCGACTCGCAGAGAGTAACCGCGGGCATCCTAATGGAGCGAGAACGCGAACTGATCGGGGGTACCGCTTGATGCTGACCTGGATGGGGGGGGTATGACTGCGCCAGAAAGTCCAACGGATGTTTCGAGCGAAATGGAGTCCAGCTCGTTGCTGCCCATTCTGGCTGCGATGCTTCGGCGTGCGTATTGGATCATTGGCTGGGGCGGGGTAAGTGCGCTTGCTGTGGCGATTGTTCTCTTGATCTTGCCGCGCTCCTATTCGTCACAGTCCGCGTTTGTCGCCCAGTCGCGCCGAATGCAGTCGTCGTTGACCGGTCTGGCGGCGCAGTTCGGTCTCAATGTACCGGGAACTGAGGCAAGCCAGAGCCCACAGTTTTATGCAGACTACGTCAGAAGTCGGCCGGTGCTCGCTGCCGCTGCTTCGAGAGCCTATCGAACAACGGATGGCGATCGGACGATCGCCGCAATGTACTCGATCGATAAGGCAACGCCCGAGCTCACAGAGGACGCAGTCCTTGAGAAGCTCTCCAAGCAGGTCGAGGCTGCGGCGAACGTCCGGACGGGAGTGGTTCGCCTTGTAACGCGCCTGCAATCTCCGGAGGCAGCCCAGGAGCTGAACCGAGAGCTACTTGACTTGCTCAATCGCTTTAATCAGGAAACGCGACAATCTCAAGCGAATGCAGAGCGGCTATTTACGGAGCGACGATATACGGAGGCCTCGCACAAGCTACGGACTTCTGAAGATGAGTTGCAGAGATTTTTGCAGCGAAATCGGGATCTTAGAAGTTCACCCCAGCTGCAGTTCGAGGCGGAGCGCTTGCAGCGGACGGTTGCGATGGAGCAGGAAATCGTAACGTCCCTCGTCCAGTCGTTGGAGCAAGCTCGCATCGAAGAGGTGCGAGATACTCCCGTCATTACAACGATCGAAGCGCCGAGTCTTCCGGCAAAACCGGATTCGCGCGGACTCATCGCGTTGTCGATTCTTGCCTTTGTCGTCGGTACCCTATTGAGCTCCGCGTATGTGGTGGCGCGCGATGTGGTAAGTCGGATGGGGGCTGGGGGAGAACATGCGCGGTTGCTGGCAGATGCGTGGGGTCAGGCCAAAGGACGAATCCTCTTCTGGAAGCGCGGTAATGCCAGCTGATGACGGTGTGTAATGGGAGCGCACAAAATGCGTCCTATCAGGCGAGAGGCCGCGCTGCGGCCACTCAACCGGATACTACTTGCTATCGTTGGTGAAAAGGGAGTGATGTGAAACAGCTGCTGCAGCAGTTGGATTCCGGGCAACTCAATGTTGCCGAAGTGCCCATTCCGATCGCAGGAGACGGGCATCTGGTCGTTGCGACTCACGCTTCGATGATTTCGGCCGGAACGGAGCGGATGCTGGTCCAGTTCGGGAAAGCCAGCTTGCTCGCGAAGGCGCGAAGCCAGCCCGAGCGGGTTCGGCAAGTCCTTGCCAAGGTTCGGACCGACGGCCTGATGCCGACGCTCGATGCGGTACGATCAAAGCTCTCGACCCCGATTCCGCTGGGCTACTGTCAGGCCGGTGTCGTCGTCGCAGTGGGTCCGGATTGCCCGGGGTTCTCGGTCGGAGACCGTGTCGTCACGAACGGCCCGCATGCGGAGGTCGTGCGGGTTCCCCATTTGCTTGCCGCCCGCATCCCCGACGCGGTCCCTTTCGAGCTCGCGGCTTTTGCGCCGATCGCAGCTATCGGGCTGCAAGGGATTCGGCTGGCAGAGCCCACACTAGGCGAGACCGTGGTCGTCTATGGCCTTGGTCTGATTGGGTTACTCACCGTCCAATTGCTGCGGGCCAACGGTTGCCGGGTCATCGGGATCGACCGAGACGCGGCGCGGCTTGCCCTGGCGCAGGCCTTTGGTGCCGACGTGATCGATGCGGGCCAGGACGGGATCGCCGAGAAAGTCCTGCATGCCACGGCCGGTATTGGTGCCGATGCCGTCCTGCTGACACTGGCATCGTCGGACGACGGTCCGGTACGTGCCGCGGCAGCGATGAGTCGGAAGCGCGGGCGGATCGTGCTCGTCGGCGTAACTGGCCTCAACCTCAATCGGGACGACTTCTACCGGAAAGAACTGCGTTTCTCGGTGTCGTGCAGTTACGGTCCCGGACGCTACGACCCCGCGTATGAGGCGGGCGGCAACGACTATCCGATCGGTTTCGTTCGCTGGACGGCGCAGCGCAACTTCCGGGCGGCGCTGGAACTCATGGCCGACGGGAAACTGCAGACGGCTCCGTTGATCACTCATCGGATTCCCTTCTCGGAGGCCGAGCGTGCGTACGCGGTGCTCGGTGGGCGGGAATCGAGTCTCGGCATCGTTCTCGACTATGAGGTCTCGGACGTCTCGAGCCTCGTGACGGCTTCGCCTGGCAGTGTAGAGCTCAAGCCGGCAGGTGCGCCCGCGGTGTGGTCGGTCGGTGTAATTGGTGCAGGAAACTTTGCTGTTCGGACGCTGCTGCCGGCACTGACGACGACCAAGGCGCGGATGCGGGTGATCGCGTCGTCCGGTGGGATGAGCGCGAGTATCGCCGCGAAGCGCTTCGGGTTCGAGCAGATGGCTGCGGACGCATCGGTCGTCCTCGCCGACTCGAGCGTGACGACCGTGTTCGTCCTCACGCGACACGACAGTCATGCCGATCTCGCTTGCCGGGCACTTGCGGCGGGAAAACACGTCTTTGTCGAGAAGCCTCTGGCGTTGACCGCCGACGAGCTGGCAGCGGTTGCATCCGCCGCGGAGACGAGCGGCCGGATGGTAATGGTCGGGTTCAATCGCCGGTTCGCGCCCCTTACACGCGAGCTCCAGCGTCATCTTGCGGGGCGCCGCGGCCCGGCAGCCATTACGATGACGGTCAATGCAGGGGTGATTCCACGGGATCACTGGACTCAGGATGAGCGACTGGGAGGGGGACGCATCGTCGGGGAGGCATGTCACTTCATTGATCTTGCCCGAGCGATCGTCGGGCGCCCGATTGCGGAGCTCGCCGTCATGGCGGCGGCGGATATCGCAGGGAATGCCATCGACGATATTGCGACGATCACGCTGCGCTTCGAGGATGGATC
This sequence comes from uncultured Gemmatimonas sp., assembly GCA_964619465.1. Classification (GTDB taxonomy): domain Bacteria; phylum Gemmatimonadota; class Gemmatimonadetes; order Gemmatimonadales; family GWC2-71-9; genus SHZU01. The sequence goes on along the minus strand of CAZUES010000023.1, from coordinate 13,424 downwards.
GCTGGCGACGATCCACTACTACGCCAACGGCCACAACCGGTTCCCCAAGGAGCGAGTCGATGTCTTTGCCGACGGCAAAACGATGGTGATCGACAACTGGCGCCATCTGCAGCGGTTCGACGGGTCGACAGGTCTTGTCTGGCGTCGCGCTCAGGATAAGGGACATGCTGCGCTGCTCGCCGCTTTTGCGGACGCCGTTCGCGTCGATGGACCGCCGCCGGTCCCGCTGGCGGAAGTCCTGGAAGTGTCTCGATGGTCGATCGAGGCGGCGCGTCTCGCGCGCGCCGGTTCCGGGGCGAGCTAGGCAGCGGCTCACGGTCATGATGCGGTTGTTGCGCACGGCCCGGCATCTGCGACCGGCCCAATGGCTCTACTGGCCTTGGCGACGCATCGAGGGTGTACTGTCACCCCGTCCTCGCCAGTACCGAGGATGCTTCGATGCGACTCGGCTGGGCGCGTGGGAGCGGGTGTGCGCGACCGATCTCGCCGTCCGCGGCGATCGGCACCTTCGCGCGGCGGAGCGGGTTATGGACGGCGAGTTTGAGTGGCTCGGGGTCGGTCGTACCTTTCGCGATGAGATCCCGTGGCGCCGCCATGACATCGCGTCGCCGCTATGGACGTATCACTTCCACTATTTCCAGTTTGCTGTGGACCTTGCCCGTGCGACGGCCGAGACGGGAGACGCGCGCTACGTCGCACGTGCCGAGGAGCTGATCGCCGGCTGGCTCGACGACACCGCCGGCGGCCACGGCCCCGGATGGGATCCGTACCCGACGTCACTCCGGTTGCTGAACTGGATCCGATTTGCAGGGATTGGTTCTGCCTACCTGACGCCGGCATTTCGCGAGCGCTTGGCCGATGGGATCGCAACCGGCGCCGCATGGTTGTGGCGGCGACGCGAGTATCATCTGCAGGGCAATCATCTTCTCGCCAACGCGTGCGCATTGTGGCTCGCGTCCTGGCTGCTTGAGGGCCGAGAGGCGCGTAACGCAGAGGCCCGCGCCGGTCGCTGGTTGGCGGATCTGGTTGCCGACCAGGTGCTGGATGACGGCGGACACGTCGAGCGATCGCCCATGTACCACGCGCGAATTCTCTCCGACTTGCTGGAGCTGCAGTCCGCCGCCCGCGCCTCGAGCCTTTCCTTCGGAGATGGGTTCGATGGGCATGTCGCAGCGATGAGTCGGTGGCTTCGGTGGTTCGTTCGGCCGGACGGCTCGCTACATCTGTTTCAGGACGCGGCGGACGATCCCGAGCTCGATCTGCCCGCACTCCTCGATCGCTGCGCTACGCCCGAAGGCGACGGCCCGTTCGTTCTCGATGCCTCGGGGTACGGCGGCTGGCGCCGCCGTCACGGAGAGAGCGTCATCATCGATGCCGGGCGGCCGTCGCCGACGTACCAACCGGGGCACGCGCATGCCGGGGCGCTGTCGTTCGACTATGATCTCGACGGCGTGCCGGTAGTCGTCGACAGCGGAACGTGCGGGTATGATGGCGATCCCTGGCGTGAATATGTCCGCAGTACCCGCGCACATAATACGGTGTCGATCGACGGCGAGGATCAATCGGAAATGTGGGGCACTTTCCGGGTCGCGCGCCGGGCGCAGGTTGGGCCGGTGGTGTGGACGCCCGAATCGGAGGGACTTTCATTCGAAGGGCGCTGCCGCGGTGTCACAGTCGGTGGTCGGGTCCATCACCGCCGACTCCAGCTGACGCCTGGCCGCCTCCATGTCAGCGACCGGATCGAGGGGGGGCAGGGACGGCTGGAGAGCTTCATCCACCTCCATCCCGACTGCCAGGTTGCGCAGGAAGAAGGGCATTGGTTCATCACGACGTCACTCGGCCGCTTATCGTTCGATGCCGACGGTTTCCGTGGAGTTGAGGTCGTGCATGGAGTGCGCGACCCGATGCAAGGCTGGTACTGTCCGGCCTTCGGGACGGCCGTCCCGGCATCGACGCTTGTCCTTACGGAGCCCGCCGCCGATAGCGCGTGGCGGGGATACCGGCTGACTCGACGGGATACGTAGCGTGGCGCGAAAGCTTCGAATCGGGTACTTGATTCAGCAGTTCGTTCCGGAAGTCGGAGCCGGACCGGCGCGAGCCGCGGAGATGGCGCTCCGATGGCGCGACGCCGGAAGTGATGTCACCATCGTGACCGCGATGCCTAACCGCCCCGTCGGCCGGATTCATCCAGACTACCGAGGTCACCTGTTCATCGATGAACAGTGGCAGGGGATTCGGGTGCTGCGAAGCTGGCTGTTCGCCACTAATGGTGGAGGGATCGGCGCGACGTTGAGCAACAACACCAGCTTTCTCGCCACGGCAATGGCAAACCTCGAGGCGCGGGCGCTCGGCTTCGACGTGCTGATCGCGAGTTCTCCTCCGTTCTTTCCCCACATTGCCGGGGTTGCTCACCGGTTCTGGAACGGGACGCCACTGGTTCTGGAACTTCGGGATCTCTGGCCGGACTATCTCATCGGGCTGGGCGTCCTCCGACCGGGAGCCATTGCCGGCGGGTTGTTTGCTCTCGAGCGGGCGCTGCTCAAGCGAGCCGATCATGTGGTCGTCGTGACCGACTCGTTTCGGCGACGAGTTCACGAAAAAGGCGTTGACCTCGATCGAATCTCCGTGGTCCCCAATGGAGTGGATACGGAACTGTATTTTCCTGCCGAGGAAGCGCCGCCGTTCGAGGCCCTTGCGCCAGGCGGCACCTTGCGAATCGGATACCTGGGCAATTTCGGTCGTGGACAAGGCCTGACCATGGTTGTCGATGCGGCGGCGCGCCTCGAACGCGAGGGATTTCCGGCGCGGTTCGTCTTGGCTGGCGACGGTCCTGAGCGTGGTCGGCTGGAGGATGCATGCCGTGCCGCGGGGGTCCGCAGCGTCTCGTTGCACCCTCCGATAGCAAAAGACCAAACGCGGGCATTCTATAACGCATGCGACATCTGCCTGGTCCCGTTGGCGGACGTTCCCGTTTTTCAGGAGACGATTCCGTCGAAGATCTTTGAAGTCATGGCCTGCGGGAGGCCGCTGATCGCGTCGGTGGAAGGCGAGGCGGCCACGATCGTAACGCGTGCTGGTGCCGGGATCGTGAGCCCGCCTGGCAATGCCGCGGCCCTGGCTTCCGCCATTCGGGGTCTCGCAGGGCAGGGCGACGCGGAGCTCGTTGCGATGGGCAGGCGCGCTCGAGCGTATGTCCAGGAGCACTATTCGCGGGAGGTGCTCGCAGCTCGATACTTCGAGCTGATGCAACGGGTCGCCCGACGGGAGCAGTCATGATCGTTGCCGTGACGGGAACGAGCGGTTTCGTCGGTCTCCCTACCGTGACTGCGCTTGAGCAGGCGGGGTGTGAGGTGCGCCGGATCGATCGGTCTGCGCTCGACGACGGCGCAGGCAACCGTCTGGCGGACCTGCTTGCCGGTGCGGATGCCGTGGTGCATCTCGCGGCCCGGGTTCATGTCATGCAGGATCGCGCTGCGGATCCTCGACTGGCATTTCGCGCGGCCAATACCGATTTGACTGCTCGCCTGCGAGACGCGGCAACCCAGGCCCAGGTGAAACGATTCGTGTTCGTAAGCTCCGTAAAAGCGATGGGGGAGCTGACGGTCGGCGACGAGGTGTGGACGGAGTTGGCGGTACCTCGGCCGGTCGATCCCTACGGAGAGAGCAAATTGGCCGCCGAAGGCGTCGTTCTCGAATCGGGTGGACCGGAGGGCGTCGTGTTGCGGCTGCCGCTCGTCTACGGGCCCCGGATGAAGGGCAATATGCTTCGCCTGTTCGCAGCGGTCGAACGAGGACGATGGATTCCGGTGCCTTCCGCGCGCAACGAGCGGAGCCTCGCCTATGTCGAAAATGTCGCCGCGGCGCTTGGTTTTCTCGTGGTTGCGCCCAACGTAGCCGGGCAGGTCTATCTCTATGCCGAGTCGTCGCCGTGGTCGACCGAAGCCCTGGTGGCCGATATCGCGGTTGCCCTGGGACGCCGCGCCCGGATAATACGGGTTCCCGCCTGGGTGCTCGGCGCGGCCGGATGGGCGGGCAGTCGTCTCGGGTTGGCCGTTATCAATGAATCGGTTGTGCAGCGGCTCACGTCGAGCTTGCGGATCGATGCCGCGAAGTTGCGAGATGCAGGTTTCGCGGCCCCGGTATCGGCCGAGGAGGGGATGCTGCGTACGGCACGGTGGTACCGGACTCCAGTCGAATGACGCCGGGACAAGCGGTCGCTGTTTTCGCGGGCCTTGCCCTGCTCGCTGCTGTGCTGACGGACGTGGTCCGGCGCATCACGGCGCGACTCGGGATGTTGGACCGGCCGAACGAGCGTAGTTCCCACCTGCGGCCTACGCCACGGGGCGGGGGACTGGCTATGGTCGCCGTGATGCTCCCGGCAACAGGCTGGTTTCTGCTGGCGGATCGCCAGGACCAACCACTTGGTCTCGCCTTGGTTGGTGGGGGGGCGCTCGTTGCCGGGGTGGGCTGGCTCGATGACCGCTATCACCTGAGCAGTGGCGTGCGTCTGGTAGTACATTTCGCGGCGGCCACTTGGGCGGTCTGGTTGTTGGGGGGCCTTCCTGAGATCAGGATCGGGCACCACACGCTGTCGTTGGGGCCGATTGGTGGGATCATCGCTGTGGTAGGAGTCGTCTGGCTGCTCAACCTGTACAACTTCATGGACGGTATTGACGGACTCGCTGGCGGTATCGCCGTCGTAGCCGGGCTGGCTGGCGCCGTGGGGCTTGGCATGACAGCGACGAACGGGGCTTCGCTCGCGGCCCTGGTTGCGGCGGCGGCGAGCCTAGGCTTTCTGGTCTGGAACTGGCACCCGGCGCGGATCTTCATGGGCGATATCGGAAGCGGCCTGCTTGGATACTGGTTTGCGGTCATTGCCATCGCAGGCGAGCAGGGTGGCGGGCCGGGCATTGTGGGGTGGATGATCCTGCTGGCCGTTTTCGTCGTCGATGCCACGGTAACGCTGGTTCGACGGATGCGTCGTGGAGAACGTTGGGCTGCTGCGCACCGCCAGCACGCTTATCAGCGGCTGAGCCGAGCCGGATGGAGCCACGCGGGAGTCAGTGCGCTGGCCCTTCTGCTCACCGGCCTGCTGGGTATTGCCGTACTGGCGGCGACGCGCCGGCCGGAATGGATGCTGGCCGCATTGATATCGTCGTTTACTGTAGTCATTGCAGGTTACCTGCTGGTTGAGCGCGTCGCTCCATTCGAAGGTCGTGCCGATTCGAGCGTGTAGTACCCCCATGCTGTTCCTGCGCCCAGTTCTGCCCCACATCCGGTCGAGTCCGCCGTGTGGCGTTGTGAACGCCGGGTGTCAGGCTCGAACAGGTATGTCGCAGGGCTCCGTATGAGCACCTGGCTCGTAACTGAGCACGGACCGGTTGGTTCGCAGGTCTTGCTTGCGGTCGGCGAGGTCATCGGCCGAGGGACGTGCCGGATGATCACGACATCGCTGAGTTCGCATGTCCTTGCACGGTCGCGGGGGTATGCCTCGACTTGGATCTCAGCGTGGTCAGCATTGTCGGACGACCGGGGACAGCCTGATGTCGACCTCACCGATTGTGGCCGGGTCGAATTGGCGCGGGCCCGCCGATTCTCGAAAAACGATGAAAGCATTCGCCAGGCGCTGCACCTGATCGCGCAACAGCTGAGCCGGCAATGGGACGAGTATCCCCCCAAGCGAGTGTTGATCTGGGAGCGGCGTCGGGCGCTTGGATCCCTGGTGACGCACCGCGCCCTGCAGAAACAGGTGCCGGTCATCGTCCTTCAGAACGGGTTTTCCGGCGATACCATGCTGGTCGATTGTGTCGTGCCCGGAGGAAGGACGGGCCTCACGACGTGGCCGCTGGAGGAGGCGGACGAACCGATCAGAATCGACTGGCGTCGTCCCGGGTGGATCCCGACCGGCTCGGCCTCGTTTCGACGGCTGGCCACGTTGGGACTGTGGGTCGACTATGTCGAGCATTTCGGCAGCGTGGTGATGGGATTCCCGGCTCTCATTCCTGCCTCGTACTGGGCCGGCTTCCTTGGAACCCGACTCCGGTTTCCGCGGCCGGCAGGTTCGTCGGCTCCGATTCCCGACGACTATATCCTCCTGGCCCTCAATACCCCGCCGATGGCCGGAGCCTGGACCGATCCCAATCATATCCTGGAGATATGTCTGGACCATGTTCCCCCGGACTGTCCGCTCGTGATCTGTCCGCATCCGGCCGACCGATATCTTGGCTTTCCGCAGGAACTGGAAGCGAAACTCATGCGGCGTCCTAATACGACATTCGTTCCCGGTCGACCCGCCTGGACGCTGCTCGACCACGCTCGTGGCCTGATTACGCTGACATCGGCTATTGGGATTGAGAGTCTGGTGCGAGGGATCCCGACGCTTGCCTTGCCGGACGCCGCCTTTACTCGTCCCGGGTTGGCGACTGGGCTCGTATCGGAGATGACCGTCGCCGAATTCGCCAGCGCACCGGTGCGCTTCCAGCCGGACGCTGACGCTGTCAGACGGTTCGTTGCCACGGCCAACCACCGGCATCTGGTCGGCGGCTACGCACCTGGCGTTACCGGAGTGTTCTGGGAAACCCTGGTCGATCGGATTCGAATGCTCGAATCCCTCGACGTCTCTTCCGAGGCTGTCGCAGTCGAATGATACGGGCCGTCGTGCTCAACGATTGCAGCACGCAATCACATTGGGGTACCCGTCTGGTCATGAACAACCTCCGGGTCGGTGCCCGGCGTATCGGGATCGAGATCCTCCGCACCTATACACGCGGTTACGATCGCTGGGATGCAGCGTTCGATCGCGTTCTCGAGCAGGTTCAGATCGTCCTCATCAACGGAGAAGGCACCTGCCATCACGATGCCCCCGATGCGGCACGCTTTTTCGCAGGCGCAGCTCGAGCCCACCAAAAGGGGCTGCCGGTCGTCCTCCTCAATGCGGTCTGGCAGGCCAATCCCGGGCTGGTACACTCCCTCCGGAATGTCGACCTGATCTTTGTACGCGAATCAGCTAGTGCCGCGGACCTGGAACAGGCGGGGTATCAAGCCGTGGTTGTTCCGGATCTCTCACTCGCAGTCGATCTGGCCCAGGCAAAAGAGGAGCCGGCCGCCGCTAGCGTACTCGTGACCGATGGCGTCGGGTATCCCGCCTCACTTGCCCTGGGCGAGCTGGCTGCGGCCCAGGGGTGGGCTTTCCGGCCGATGCGCAGGTGGGACCGAGGCGTTTTTGTCCGGCATCCTTTTCGGGCTATGCGCGTCGCCTCGGCATCGAACTGGCGAGTCCGCTCGTTGAGCGAGAAGGACATGGGCTTGCTTCGGCAAGCACCGCTGGTCGTGACTGGAAGGTACCACGGCGTGTGCCTTGCTGTTCTGGGGGCGCGGCCGTTCCTCGCCCTTCGGTCGAATAGTCACAAGGTCGAGGCGATGGCGGCGGATATGGGGTTGTCCGACCTGATACTGGATTCCGGAACCGTCACCCCCCATTACCTGATGGGGCGGGTTGATGCGTGTCTTCGGGATCCGGCCTGGTCGAGAGCGGTCGTCGAGCGGTTGGGTCGGTATCTGGGCGAGGCACGAACAGCTCAGGCCACCATGTTCAGCTCGATTCGCGTCCTCGCCTCACGATAGCCGGGTGGCAAAATCAAGATGTTGTTGCTGGTACGCAACGATTTGTTGAGACAGCCACACGCACAAAATTTGCACAGTGCAATTTTTGTACATGCCGCAATTCGTAAGTTCCTTCTCTGTAACGGTTTACGCTCAGTGGCCCCTGCGGATGCGCCGCGGCATGCTTCTCTCTATTTGAGAAGTCGACGGTGGATGGTTTTGAACCCTGACGACTTCAACATTCGAGATTAACATGAGAGTGTCATCCGTTGCTCTGACTCTGGTCGTCCTTGCTGGCGGAACGGCCGCGGCACAAGGGCCGATGGTGTCGTTCAACGAGTTCGCCACCCTGACGAACAAGGCGTTTGGTGCGTCGTCGATTGGTTGGTACTTCACCCCGACCAGCTCGTTCTTCCTCACCTCGGTTTCGACGCGATTCAATGGCGCGGTCGTGGCAGAGGATCGGGACGTAACGGTCGAGCTCTGGTCCGATCGACAGGCGGTCGGTGGCTCACTGCTGCGAAACGCGACGTTTGCATCCAGCTCGGCGACAGACCAGTTCGGTGGTGGGATGTTCGATGCGCTCTGGCTGGAGGCCGGGACGACCTACTTCATCGGGTTCCGCAATGTCGCCGGGTTGGGACGGAACAGTAGCGAAGATCTCGGCTCTTCGTCGACCGGGTATCTCTACCATTCGTCGGGCGATCCGAATCTCGGAACCTACGCAACGCTGCAGAACGTCACGATGGTGTACAACCCGTCCTTCCTGCTCGATGGCTATGTCGACCCCGCGTTCGCTGGAATGCCGACGACCGCGACGCCGGAGCCTGCCTCGATGGTTCTGATGGCGACGGGCATGCTGGGCTTGGGAGTTGCCACGGCCGTGCGCCGTCGGCGTGCGCAAAAGGCTGCTGAGGGGGCTCAACCGTCAGCTTGACGGTTGCCCGCTCGAATCGAGCGTGCGGTAAAGAAGTCATTTGGAGCAGTCAAAATCGCGGTGCCGAGCTCTGTCAGGGCTCGACACCGCGATTTTTGTCATATTCGATCATGTCTTAATCGTCGGACCAGTTAGGTGTGCAAATGGGAGTAGCGAGGTCAGTCACCACCCATTAGGCTTCCCGCTGCGCCTCGTGGGAGGGAAATCAGTCACCAAGGGGTCCAAGTGGTTCATTCCTTCGAGCGACGACGGGTCAGGAACCGGTATCTCATCTGGTTCGATCTGCTAACGCTGACACTTGTGCTCGTTTTTGCCTATCTCGTCCGGTTCGAGTCACTACGCTGGCCGCCGGAGCAGGCTCAGACTTTCGTTCGTTTCCTCCCGATCGCCCTGCTGATCAAGATTCCGTTGCTCTTCTACGCCGGGCTCTATCGGCGTCTCTGGCGCCACGCCGGCGTCGTGGAACTCGAGCGAATCAGCCTCGCCACCGCGGTCGCCGGCGGTCTCACGTTTCTTGCGGGCGTCTGGATTCTGCCGGCCATCGGCTACCTCCCCGTTCGAGTGCCGATATCGGTAGCGGCTTTCGATGCGATCCTGACGACTGTCGTCGTCGCGCTTCCGCGCTTCCTCATCCGCCTGGTCGCTACGCGAGCGGTGCATCCGGCGCCGGAAGAGGAGCGCCGGGTCATTATTGCCGGAGCAGGTGCGGCAGGCGAGCTGATTGCCAAGGAGCTGGTGCGCAAGAGAGAGCTGGGCCTGGTGCCCGTGGCGTTCGTCGATGACGACCCTGCGAAGCACGGTCTGGAGCTCTGCGGGTTTCCGATTGTGGGGGCGCCCGAGCAGCTGATCGACTTCCGTGAGCGGTTCGGCGCCGAGGAAGTCATTATTGCTATGCCGTCATCGTCGGGCAGCGCCATTCGGCGCCTGATGCAGTTGGCCGAGGCTGCCGGGCTCGAGACGCGGACGATCCCGGGAATGTTCGAAATCCTGTCGGGCAGGTTCAGCGTCAACAGTCTCCGTCCCGTCCAGATCGAAGATCTTTTGCGTCGCGATCCAATTCGGATCGAACTCGACCGCGTGGGCCAACTCGTCGAAGGCCGCACTGTTCTGGTTTCCGGTGCGGGCGGCTCGATCGGCAGTGAAATCGCCCGTCAGGTTGCCTCACTAGGTCCCGGTGAACTCGTCCTGCTCGGGCATGGTGAGAACTCGATCTTCAATGTCACTCAGGAATTGACCGAACGATTCCCCGGGGTCTCGATCGTTCCCGTTGTGGCAGACGTTCGCGACCGGATCCGCGTCGATCATACCTTTGCCACCTATCGGCCCGCCGTCGTGCTGCATGCCGCGGCACATAAGCATGTGCCACTGATGGAAATCAACGTCGACGAAGCGATCACTAACAACATCGGCGGTTCCCGCAACATGGCCGAAGCCGCCGTCGAGTACGGCGTCGAGCGGTTCGTGATGATCTCGACGGACAAAGCCGTCCGCGCCACGAATGTCATGGGGGCGACCAAGCGGGCCGCCGAACAAGTTGTGCAGAACCTGGCCCTGGTGCATGGCACGAACTTCATCTCAGTGCGCTTCGGCAACGTGCTGGGAAGCCGTGGCAGTGTGGTGCCGATCTTCCTGCGTCAGATCGAAGCAGGCGGGCCGGTTACCGTTACGCATCCGGAAATGCGGCGGTACTTCATGACCATCCCGGAGTCGGTCCAGCTGGTGCTGCAGGCGGCCGTGCTTGGGCGTGGTGGAGAGGTTTTCGTGCTGGACATGGGCGAGCCGGTACGGATCGTCGATTTGGCCCGGGATCTGATCCGACTGTCCGGACTCGAAGAAGGGAAGGACATCGACATCCAGTTCACCGGCGTCCGGCCCGGCGAAAAATTATACGAAGAGCTTTTCTTCGGGCGGGAACAGGCGGAGGTAACCGATCATGCCAAGGTCTTGTGCGCGAAGCATGCGGCGCTGCCGGCCGGATTTCGCGAGGCGGTCGACGAGATCGTGGCTGATGCCACGCGGGGGCGACCGCACCAGGACCTGCTCAGAAGCCTGCAGCGCCTCGTTCCCGACTACCGTCCCGAAGGGAGCGCTCACAACATTTCGGGTCTCCGCGGCCGCTCGGACGCGTTTGCGAGCGACCCGAAGCGCGATGCCGATGTGAATTAACAGGGTGGGTCGTCGCGCCTAGCGAGTCGCGACGACCACGATAGCTACTGTGCTCGCAAGGATCTGCGCGATCGACCCCAACAACCCTGCCCAATCCCGCCGCTCCGCCGGATCCCGCTCCGGAACGAAGACGACAGCCCCCGGGCTCGGCGTTGGCTTCGAGTCGGGGAGCAGGAATCGCCGCTTGACGCTTTCGACAGAGCCGCTCGGCTGGACCAGATAGGCGCGGCCTCGGTCGGCTTGTCGGGAATAGCCCCCTGCCGCATCGACGTAGTCGTCTACATCCCACCCTTGCCTGTGCACCAGAGTGGTCGGTGCGTTGACGGCGCCAAGAATACGAACGGTTGGATCGAATTCCGGAATGTGTAGCGAATCTCCCGCAGCCAGGATCACGTTTTCCCGATCCGCGCGATTTCCCAACGCTCGAGGCAGGTCGAGACCAACCCGTTCCGCCAGGTGGATTCCCAGGGTGCTCGCGCTCGTATCGGCCAGGCCCGATGTATCCGTGAGGGTCAGGCGTTTGATAAGTTCTTCCTGTGACCTGAGCGCTGACGAACGACGGAAGAGTGCCGCGCCAAGCGGATAGGCTTCGCGGGTCAGTCCGCCCGCCCGATCGATCAGGTCAGTCAATCGATCCGTCCGGCTTTGCAGCGAGTAGACGCCCGGGAACCGGACTTGGCCGGTCAGCACGATGCGTCGCTGCAACTCCCAGTCTGGCTGCCGAAAAATCAGCACGTTGTCGTACGGTTCGAGCACGACCTCGGGAGCGCCCCGAGCCCGCCCCGGCAGGCCAGGGGGGCCCTGATAGGATCCATCGGGACCACGATCAAAGAGGTAGGTCGAGTCGAGCGGCGTGCGGAACGTCGCTGCGATGGCCCCGGCGGAACGATCTTCCGGCAGCCGCGCAATCTCGGCTTCCTGGAGCCATGCCTCCTGAGTAATACCACCTGCGTCGAGGATGGCATCGCGGAGTGTCATGCCGACCCGGTATGGTACCCGCCCCGATTGATTGACAGCACCGGTCACGATGACGTAGCGGGTCGGGCGGAACGAGGTCCGCGAATACACCGTGATGTGATCGTCTTCCTGCAGGGTCAGGTCATTGACGATCTGCCCGGTCGTGTCGGCAAAGGACGAGCGGAGCTGGAATCGGGTCGAGTCGCGCTCCAGCCGAGATATCAGAATCTGATCGAGATAGACGTCCGGTTTCGGTCCGCCAGCCAACTCGATGGCTTGGCTCAGGCGCATGCCAGGGCGGAACCCGACCGGACCTTCGTTCCAGACATTGCCAGTGACGGTCACGACATTGCGCCGTCGCTCGGCGATGGAAAAGACCCGGATCACATCCCCGGCAATCAGCGTGAATCCCGGAGCGAAGTCGCCGCTGACCTGGTCCTCGGCGATATCGAGGAGCACCCGGTCGCGCCCCCCCGGTTCGCGCTCGGTCGGAGGCAGGATTCGTTCGATCTGGATCCGACGACGGAGGGCGGTAGGTTCGAACCCGCCTGCCGCAACAATCACGTCGCGGAGCGTTTCACCGGGTGCCAGCTCATAGATGGCCGGCCGCGTCACGGCGCCGCCGACACTGACCTGCGGTCCTCGTACCGGGATAAAGATGACGTCACCCGATTCGAGCCTGATGTCGTGGGTATTCGCGCCGCGGAGCAGGTAGTCGTAAATGTCGAGGCTGTCGATCAGCTGTCCGGCGCGCCGGATCTCGATACGGCGGAAGCTGCCTTGCGCCGTCGGGCCGCCAGCCTGGTAGAGCGCCGTCAGGACGGTGCCGGCGCTCGAGACCTGATAGGAGCCCGGGAGCGCGACATCGCCGACCACGAAGATCTGATTGGTGCGGAGCCGTGATACCGTGACCTGAAAGCGGGTCCGCGCATCCGGACTTCGATTGACACCGCTATAGACGCGGCCGAGCCGCGAAAAAAGCAGATTCTCGAGCCCTTCCATGGTGAGGCCGGCCACATGCAACTGACCGACCTGCGGAATCACGATGAATCCCTCCCGGGTTACGTCGAGCGTGTGTGCCAGCTCGACATCTCCGGTCAGAATCAGCACGAGGCCATCGCCAGGGCCCAGGCGGTACGACGGATCAACCGGACCCGATGCCGAGGCTTGGAACTGGGTGGTGACACGGCGAAACACGTCGAGGCCGAAGATCCGTCGGGAGGAGGTGTCCACTCCTACCCCAGCCAGATCCTGGCGAGGCATTCCGGGGGTGCCGCTTACCGAGTCGGTCGCGTTGTATTCGGAAAGGCCGAGCGCGCGAATGGCACTCAGCGTACTGGCCGAGGGTTCGCCACTCGAGGGGTCGAACTGATCGCCCAAATAGCTGTCGAGCAGATTCGCCGGGTAGCCAGCGGCAACCAGACGTGCGCGAACCTGATCTGGCGTCAGCCCCGAGCCGGCAATCTGACTCCGAACCCTGCTTTGGAGGTCCGGCCGGGCGCGCAGGAGCGCCTCTGCTTGCTCTGGTGTTGGGCGCTGCGCCACTGCCGCGGGGGCAAGCGAAGCGAGCGACAGCGCGATCAACCACAAACTGCGCATCGGCAATCCTCTCGATCAGGTCACATCTCACCAAAGATAGCCGCACTGCCCGGGACGCTGGCTGACGTCGCTGCCGGCGTGGCGTGTTCTACGACCGCCTGCCAGAACGCCAGCGTCCGCTCCGCAACGACTGCGGACGTGTAGCGGCTCATCACCCACTGCC
>CAZUES010000022.1:0-69939 GCA_964619465.1 uncultured Gemmatimonas sp. | reverse complement strand
TCAGCACCTGGTCGAAGTCGTCGCCGCCCAGGTGGGTGTCGCCGTTGGTGCTCTTCACTTCGAAAACGCCGTCGGCCAGGTCGAGTACCGAGATGTCGTAGGTGCCGCCGCCCAAGTCGAAGACGGCGATCTTCTCGTCCTTCTTCTTCTCGGTGCCGTAGGCAAGCGCAGCTGCCGTCGGCTCGTTGATGATGCGGAGCACTTCGAGGCCGGCGATCTTGCCGGCATCTTTAGTGGCCTGCCGCTGGGCATCATTGAAGTAGGCCGGCACCGTAATGACAGCCTTGTCGACCGAGTGACCGAGATAGTCCTCGGCGGTCTGCTTCATCTTCTGGAGGATCATGGCCGAAATTTCGGGCGGGGTATAGGTCTTTCCCGCGATTTCCACGGCAGCCAGGCCGTTGGCGCCGGCGCTGATCTTGTAGGGAACCCGACCCGACTCCGTCTCGATTTCGGCAATCCGGCGGCCCATGAACCGCTTGATCGAAAAGATGGTCTGCTTGGGGTTGGTGACCGCCTGGCGCTTGGCCACCTGGCCGACCAGCCGCTCGCCGTCCTTCGTGAACGCGACGACCGATGGGGTGGTACGGCCACCTTCCGCGTTGGGGATGACGACCGGGTCGCCGCCCTCCATCACGGACACCACTGAATTGGTGGTCCCGAGGTCTATACCGATGATTTTGGAGGCCATATCGCTCTCGTTCCAAAGGGGTATTTCGAGCCGGTGCCCCGGCTCCTGTTTTCGTTAGCAACACGGAGGGCAATCATCGTACCTGCCAAACGCGCCAAAATGGCAGCCTCCCAGTGCGCTAAGACGATGATATCCTGCGGTTTTTGGGTTACTTGACCTACCGGCCGCGGTCATACGTTGCCGCTATGACAATATCCACGCTCGAACCCGCTCGCGCCCGCTGCTTGACACCAGTCTTGTTTGTATCTACTGTAGATACACTCAAGCAGGGGGTCGTGATGTCTGAGGAGCACCGAGCTGCCCTGTTCATGACCGGAGGCAGTCAGGCGGTTCGCTTGCCGGCCGCGTATCGATTTCCGGGACGTTACGTCCGTATCAGGAGGGAGGGTAATCGCGTGATCCTCGAGCCCATGGAAAAGCCCAAGTGGCCCGCATCGTTCTGGACCTGGTTCGATAAGACCGGTCCCGTCACCGACGATTTCGTGGCGCCCGATCCGTTGCCGCCCACACCCCATCGGGATCAGGTGATCGAGCGCTGGAACGATGAAGCCTGAGATCGTGGCCGGTGGCGGACCCTGGGTGCTTGATACGGATGTCTGTATCGAATGGCTCCGTCGCCGGCGGGGGATTCCGGAACGGCTCCGACAGTTCTCACCCTCGGATCTGGCGATCACGGCCATGACCGAAGCCGAGTTGCGTTACGGCGCGCTCCGGAGCCGTGACCCGGATGCCAACCTCGATCAGGTCGATTCGATCCTGGCGAGCGGCATCCTCCTGCTGGACTTCGACCGTTCGGCGGCGTCCCATCACGCCGCCATCCGGCTGGCGCTCCGGGCCGCGCCCATCGGCGAACGGGATCTCGTCATCGCCAGCGTCGCCCGCGCCAACGGGTTCATCGTGGCAACGGGCAACGTCCGCGAGTTCGAGCGGGTGCCCGGGCTCACGGTGGAGAACTGGCTGTCCCCCACTCCGGCGTGCTGACCGCCCGTTAGTCGGGGCTGCCGTCCCCGGCGGGTGGGGGGCATATTCTCTGAGTCCAACGGCCGCAGTCGCCGCCGTCTTACCACATCTGTTTCGAGAGTCATCATGGCAAAGGTTCGCTCTGGTCTCGTGGCCGCGGCGGCGCTGCTGGTTGCCGCCCCCACCGTACAACCCCCGCGCTACGACATCATTCTCCGTGGCGGTCTCGTCATCGACGGCACTGGCGCCTCCCGATTTCCGGCCGATGTCGCGATCCGGGATGGCCGAATCGTTCAGGTAGGCCGGCTCGGCGCGGCGGCGGCCGCTACCGAAATCGATGTTCGGGGGCTGGTCGTTGCACCGGGATTCCTCAACGTTCACAGCCATGCCCAGCCATCGGCCTTGCCGACCGCGGTCAACATGCTGACCCAGGGCGTGACGACCGAGCTGATGAACGCCGACGGAGGCGGGCCAACCAACCTCGATCAACAGTTCGCGGCCATCGAGCCGAACGGGCTCGCCGTCAACGTCGCGGCCAGCATCGGCTTCAACTCGATCTGGCGCGAGGTCGTCGGTTTGTCGGATCGCCGTCCGACAGCTGCGGAGATTGAAACGATGCGGAGTCTGGTCGCAGCCAATCTGGCTCGCGGCGCCTTCGGGGTTTCGTCCGGTCTCGACTACAAGCCGGCCTACTATGCCAAGACCGACGAGGTCGTCGCGGTGCTGGAGCCGGCCCGCCGCTGGCGGACCTTCTTTCCCAATCACGACCGCGTCATCCCGGAAACCGGGTTCAGCGCGCGGGCCGGAGTGGAAGAGACGCGCGATATCGGCTTCCGTGCCGGTATCGTGCCGACCTTTACCCATATGAAGGTGCAGGGGCACGAGCAGGGCAGCGGCGATATCGTGCTCGAGATGATGAATCGGCATTCGGCGGAAGGTCGCTGGATCGCCACCGACGTGTATCCGTACCTGGCGGGTCAGACGGGGCTTGGTGCGCTGATCATTCCGGGCTGGGCCGCCGACGGCGGAACCGACTCGATGCGAGCCCGGTTCCGTGATCCGGCATTGCGCGCCAGGATCATCGACGAGGCCAACGAGGCGATCAAGGCCCGTTTCAACGGTCCGGAAACGATCCTGGTGCTTGGGACCCGCAAGCTGTCGGATATCATGCGGGAGCAGGGCGTTGCCACACCCGGCGAAGCGGTGGTCAAGGTGCTCGAGACCGAGAGCCCTTGGGCCATTCTCGGCTTCGGGATCGAGGCCGACCTGGTCAAGTTGTTCCAGTACCACTCCACGGCGGTGGCCTGCGACTGCGGAGCAACCACCAACGAACGCGGGCACCCGCGCACCTTTGGAACCTATCCGCGGGTGCTCGGTCGCTACGTGCGCGAGCAGCAGATCA
Source organism: uncultured Gemmatimonas sp. (assembly GCA_964619465.1). Taxonomy (GTDB): domain Bacteria; phylum Gemmatimonadota; class Gemmatimonadetes; order Gemmatimonadales; family GWC2-71-9; genus SHZU01. The sequence continues at coordinate 66,886 of CAZUES010000022.1, read as the reverse complement.
TGACCTGGGAGGACGCGATTCGGAAGATGAGCGGGTTGCCGGCGGCGCTGATGGGCCTGGTCGATCGCGGCCTGCTCGCCCCCGGTATGGCGGCCGACATCGTCGTGTTCGACTCCGCTTCCGTGATCGACCACGCCACCTTCGAAAACCCGGCCGCGCCCTCCGAGGGAATTCGCCATGTACTGGTCAACGGGGTCGTGGCGCTTCGCGACGGCAAGGCCACGGGCGAACGGGGCGGCCGAGTGCTGCGGCGCCAGAGCTCCATGCCGAGCCGGCCGATGGACCTCGATCTCGCGATGCGCGTCGGGGTTTCGGGCGCCTGGACCGATCTTGCCAGCGGAGCACGTGGTCAGCTGGCGATCGACCTGCGCCAGGGTCGCGGGAGTCAGCGGGCAACCGGCACCATGCGGGTGACCGGGCCGGACGGCGTCCAGTTCGAGGGCACCGTGCTGGGCACGCTTCAGACGACCACGGGCTGGGCCTCGATTACCGGGATCGGTCGGCGAGCCGGTTCCCCCGACGAACGGGGTTTCGTGCTGATCGTCGATGGCGCGGATCCTTTCGCGGACGGTGCGTCGACGGTGCGTCTCTCGGTCGACGGGACGCCTCCGGTAGCCGGCCGGCTCCAGGCCGTGCCAACCATCATCGGCCGAACGCTCCGATAGGCGGGGTCGCCAGGCTCCGGCTTCGCGACGAGCGAAAACGGGCTTCCGGGCTGCCCGGTCCAAGGGCGGCCCTTCGTTAGATTCCGGGATGCCATTCCGTATCCTGGTTACCGATGATGTCGACCGCGAGGGAGTCGAGCTGCTCCGCGCGGTCGATCAGTTCGAAGTCGACGAACTCCCCACGCTATCTCCAGACGAGTTGCTCCGCCGCATTCCCGAGTACGACGCCATCGTCGGGCGCAGCGCAACCAAGATCTCCGAACAATTGCTGCGAAGCGGTCACCGCCTCAAAGTGGTGGGGCGCGCTGGCGTCGGAGTCGACAACGTAGCGCTCGAGGTGGCCACGCAGCTGGGCATTGCCGTCATCAACGCCCCGGCGGGCAACACCGTGGCCGTGGCCGAGCTGTGGTTCGGCTCGATGCTGACGCTGCTGCGGCACCTGACCCGGGCCAATCAATCGATGCATGAGGGGCGCTGGGATCGATCGGCGCTGCTCGGCAGTGAACTCAATGGGCGGACCCTCGGCATCGTCGGCCTGGGGCGGATCGGGGGGGCAATCGCTACCCGGGCGCTGGCGTTCGGCATGAAGGTGTTGGCCTACGATCCCTACATTCCCGACGATCGGTTCGGCGTGCTTGGTGTGACGCGGGCAGCTACGCTTGGCGCGCTGTGCGAAGCAGCCGACATTCTCACCGTGCACACGCCCTTGACGGCCGAAACCAAGGGGATGATCGGGGCGGCCGATCTTGCACGTCTCCGGCCCGGGGCGATCGTCGCCAATCTGGCCCGGGGTGGCATCGTCGATGACGACGCGCTGCGCGGCGCGATTGCCCGGGGACATTTGAGCGGAGCGGTGCTCGATGTCTTCGTGGCCGAGCCGGTTCAGGGAGACCATCCGTGGCAGGTAATGGATGGCGTGGTGTTGACGCCCCACATCGGCGCCTCGACCATGGAAGCGCAGCGCAACGTCGCGGTCGATGCTTGCGAAGGGGTGCGGAATGCGCTGCTGCGCGGCGATCTCTCCCGCTCGCTCAATGTCACGATGCCGGCGGGCGACTGGGTCCAGCTTCGCCCGGTGGTCGACCTGGCGCGGCGATCGGCCGACGTGGCCCGGACGCTACTAGCCGACCGCGGCGCCCGCGCCGTGGCGTCGATCACGGTCCGCCGCGGGGCCGATCTGAGTGCCGCGGGCAGCACGCTGCTTTCGGCGGCGGCACTTGGTGCGCTCGAGGGCATCATCGACGAGTCCCGCCTCAATCTGATCAATGCCCGCGCCCTGGCCGCCTCGCGCGGTATTACTCTCGGTCTGGCGGAGGATGCCGCACCGGTCCATCCCCGCGCGGTCGAAGTCGTCGTGGTGGCCGATGGCCAGGAGATGCGGATCGGCGGGGTAGCGCCACTCGATGCGCCGGTGCGTCTGACCCGGGTCGGTCCGTTCCATGTCGACGTGGCGCCGCGTGAGACCCTGATCGTGCTGACCAATCTGGACGTTCCCGGTGTCATCGGCCACGTCGGCACTGCGCTCGGCAGCGCGGGGGTCAATATCGCCGAGTATCACCAAGCCCGTCTCGCGGAGGGTGGCGAAGCGCTGGCGGTGATCTCGGTCGACGGGCCGGGCGGGGAGGGCCTGCGTGAGATGCTGATTACCCTGCCCGATGTGCAGTCGGCCTCGGTGATCCACTTCAAGGCCGAATCGTGAGCAGGGTCGTCGTCGACCGGGACATCCGGGAGGGGTATGCGGCTGACGCATCGGGCCTGACACTGGTTCCCGAGGCAGTGGCCAGACCGGACAGCGTGGCGCAGGTGGTCGAGCTGCTGCGTCAGGCCACGGCCGATCGGACCTGCGTCACCCCGGCAGGTGGGCAGACGAGCACCACTGCGGCCAGCATCACCGACCGGGGCATCCTGCTCTCGACCCGGCGATTGGATCGGATCATCGATATCGATCCGGCCGGCCGGACGGCGCGGGTCGAGGCCGGCGTGCTGATTGGCGATCTGCAGCGTGCGCTCGCTTCGGATGGACTCTTCTTTGCTCCGGATCCGACCAGTGAACAGGAATGTACGGTGGGCGGCGCGATTGCCTGCAACGCCTCCGGGCCGAGAACATTGCGTTATGGTGCGACCGGGGCGCACGTGCGCGGTTTGACCGTGGCGCTCGCGTCCGGCCAGGTGCTGGAGTTGCGCCGTCCGGCGCTCGAGAAGAACACGGTCGGGTATCCGCCCCTGCAGGATCTGGTCTCGTGGTTCGTGGGCAGTGAGGGCACGCTCGGCGTGATCCTCTCGGCTGAGCTTGCGCTGCTGCCGCGGCCTCGGGTGGAGCTGGGCCTGGCAATCCCGTTTGCTGCGGAAGAAGATGCCTTCGCCTTCATCGCGGCGGCGCGGGAGTCGGATCAGGTCTCGCCGCGTTGCCTCGAGTTTCTCGACCGGGAGGCCTCGGCCATTGCGCGACACGACGGTGGCGACGCCGTTTGGCCGGCTGAAGTCGGCGCCGTGGTCTATGTCGAGGAGGCGCGGGACGATGAGCCCCCGCTCGAAGCATGGCTCGCGCTGGCCGAACTGCATGGCGCCAACGTCGACCTGGTCAATGCGTTCGAGGGCGACGCGGCGCTTGCCGTGGCCCGTCGGCTTCGGCACGCCATACCGGCGCATATGCACGAGCGGGCCACGGTCTTTCGGGCGGAGGGCGGCCGCCGGATTTCTACGGACTGGGCGGTGCCGTATCGCCAGCTGGCGGCGACGGTGGCTCAGGTACGACAGCTCGGTGCGGAGGCGGAGCTGCTGCCGCCGGTCATCTTCGGGCACGCCGGCAACGGCCATCCGCATTGCAACTACATCGGTCGGAACGCTGCGGAGGTGGCTCGGATCGAAGCGGTGGTCGAGCGGACCTTGCGTGACGTGGTCGCAGCCGGCGGTACCGTGGCGGCCGAGCACGGCATCGGCAAGATCAAAGCGAAGTGGCTGTCACTGCAGTTCGACGGCACGCAACAACGGATGCTTCGCGCCATCAAACGCGAACTGGATCCTGACGGCCTGCTCGCACCGGGGAACATCACCGGACTTTGACCGCCGCTCCCTGAATCTGTGGCCGCCTGGTGTCTCCTGCCGAGCGGTCTCGGCAACTCTCCTCCAAGAAACGGACCGCTTGCCATGGGTGACACCCCCCGGCAGTACCTGCTGCGTCAGTTCGATATCGCCTGGATGCTCGCCAGCTATCATCTCGAGACGCTGACGACGGAGGAATGTCTTTGGCAGCCGGCATCGCGAGGACTGCACCTCCGGCAAGACGAATCGGGACGTTGGCTGGCGGATTGGCCTGATCGGGAGGCCTATGACATTGGGCCGCCGAGTGCCGGCTGGGTCACCTGGCACATGCTGTTCTGGTGGTCGATGGTGCTCGATCATTCGTTCGGGAATGCCACGCTTGCTCGGGAAGATGTGGTCTGGCCTGGCAGCGCCGAGGAGTTGCGCAGCCAGTTGACGGACTTGCATCGGACCTGGCGTGACAGGGTCGAGGCACTCACCGAGGCCGAAGTTGCCTCGGCCGAGCGGACCAAGTGGCCGTTTCCGGCCCAGCCGTTCGGGGACGTCGTGGCGTGGGCAACCGTCGAATTGACCAAGAACGCCGCCGAGCTCGGCTATGCCAGGTTCCTCTACGGCGTGCGGGGTGGTAATGGGTGACCAGGCTCTGCTGGGGGCGGCCGGTTCCTGGCCTCGGGCCCGTCGCCCGATCGCCCCGGGGGGGCTGCGGCGGTCCAGGGCGGGGCGGTGGCCGCCGCTCTAGGCGAATCGGACGCCTGCCCGTACTTTAAATGGATCTCCTTTTTCCGAGGACGCATCATGTTGCGAGCGATTTTGGTGGGTGCGGTTGGGTTCGCTGCCTTCGGGCCGGTTCCCCTTACCGCGCAGCAGTTCGAGGGGACCATCGTGACCCAGATGTTCGACCGTGGCAAACCCGCGATGGAAATGGTCAGCAGTCATAAGGACGGGAAGTCTCGCGTCGAAATCCAGATGGGACGCGAGTCGACTTTCTCGATTCTCGACTTGGAGAAGGAGTCGATGATCATGGTGATGCCGTCCCAGAAGATGTTCATGGTGATGTCCTTTCAAGGCGCCGCGGCCGGCAAGGATGAGCCGGTCAAGCTGCCCAAGATCGAAGCGACCGGGAAGAGCGAAACGATTGCCGGGCATCAGTGCGACCATTACCTGGTCACCTCCGATGACGGGGTGATGGATATTTGCGCGGCCAAGGGGCTTGGCTTCTTCGGCTCGGGAGGTGGCGGCTCGGGGCCGATGGGGCGGCGCGCCGGCCCTTCGATTCCACTCGAGTATCGCCAGCTGGCCGAGCAGTTCAAGGACGGCTTTCAGCCGCTCAAGGTCGAGCAGGTCAAGGGCTCGACGCGCGAGGCGGTGATGGAGGTCAAGTCGATCGAGAAAAAGACAATCGATGCGGCCATGTTCGAAGTGCCGGCCGGGTACACGAAGATGGATATGGGCGGCTTACCCGTTCGGATTCCCGGACTGCCGCGCCGGCCATAGCCGAACACCGAACCTCATCGGGATGGAGTGTGTGACGTGACCTTTTCGGTTCGTGGAGCCTGGTGCTTGCTCTCCCTGCTGGCGCTGGCTCCACTGACGCTCCATGCGCAACAATCGGCGCGGGATTTCGTTTCGGTCGATGATTCCGTCGTGGCCCTGACCAACGTCAAGGTGATCGACGGGACCGGGGCGGCGCCGCGCGACGATCAGACCATCCTGATCGAACGAGGCAGGATCAGCTGGGTCGGGCCGAGCGGGTCGGCCAAGGTTCCAGCCGGCGCCCGCGTGCTTGCGTTGCGCGGACATACGGTCATTCCCGGCATGGTCGGTCTCCATGACCACACCTTCTACGGTGGTGGCCCCTGGCCCTTCGTGCATCAGCCGGTCAGCGCGCCGCGCCTCTACCTCGCGTCGGGTGTCACCACCATTCGGACCACCGGCACCAATGCGCCGTATCAGGATCTGATCCTCAAGCGCGCAATCGAAAGCGGCGTGGAAGCCGGGCCGCGAATGTACCTGACGGGACCATATATCACCGGTCCCGGCGGCAATCACGGCATCATGCATGAGGTCAGCACGCCGGAAGCTGCGCGACGCATTGCTGCGTACTGGGCGGCCGAGGGGGCCAGCTGGCTCAAGGTCTACGACCGGATCTCTCGGGCAGAGCTCAAGGCGCTGGTGCAGGAAGCCCACAGGCACGGTGTCAAAGTGACGGGACACCTGTGCTCGATCGGCTATCGTGAAGCAGTGGCGGCCGGGATGGACGCGGTGGAGCACGGCCTCTACGCCAACCAGGAGTACGATCCGGCCAAGCGTCCCGATCAGTGCCCTGGCGTCAAGATGAGCGTTTTCGAGTCGCTCGATGTCAACGGAGAGGCGGTGCGCGCCACCTTCCGCGACATGGTCGCCAACAAGGTCGCGATGACATCGACCCTGGTGATTTTCGAGGGTCTGATGGTGGGACGGCCTCCGCTCGAGGATCGCACCCTCGAGGCGCTCTATCCGCCGGCTCGGGAGGCGTATCTCGAGGCCCGCACCGCGCTGGGAACGCCCGAAGGCCGGGCCAGCGCGGTGACGGACGCAGGCTTCAAGAAGTTGCTCGAGTACGAACTCGCCTTCGTGCGGGCGGGCGGCTTGCTGGGCGCCGGCGTCGACCCGACCGGGATCGGCGGCATCCTCGCGGGGTTCGGGAATCAGCGGAACTACGAGTTATTCCTCGAGGGCGGCTTCACGCCGGTCGAGGCTATTCAGGTTATGACGGCCAACGGTGCCAAGATCCTCGGCGCCGACGCCGAGTATGGCACCATCACGCCGGGGAAGTATGCGGACCTGGTGGTGATGAACGGTGATCCGATTGCCCGGCCGGCGGAGATTCGGAACGTGACCCTGGTCTTCCGCGAAGGGGTCGGCTATGACTCGGCTAAACTGATCGAATCGGTGAAGGGCACGGTGGGATTGCGCTAGGAGGGTCGATGAACGGGTCGGGTCGGACGCGGGCGACCGTGATCTCCTTTCTGGTAGTGGCAGGACCGGTGTCTGCGCAGGGTGTGCTGACTGGGCGCGTCGTCGGCGGCAGTCCGGTCGCTCCGCTGGTCGGGGTGGAGGTCGAGGTCCGAGGAGCATCGCCCTGGAAGGCGACGACCGATTCCGCCGGCGATTATCGGATCGATGGGATTGCGCCCGGTCAGTACACCGTCCTCTTCCGGCGGATCGGGTTCCAGCCGGCGGAACGGGGTGTGTTCATCACCTCGGGCGAGACGACCTATCTCCTGGTGGAGCTTGCGGCCGCGGCGGTCGCGCTGGACTCGATTACCGTGGAGGCCGAGGCCACCGAGCTGCTCAACCCGAGGATGGCGGGGTTTACGGAGCGCCGCAAGCAGGGCCTCGGGCGATTCCTCGATTCTCGTGAACTCACCGAGCGGAAGGGGCGGGACATCGAAAGCCTGCTGCGCGAACTCAAGGTGCCGTTCAAGCGTAGACATCGAGGGCGGTATGCCGCTGAGGACCGAGGGCCGTCGTCCCTGCAAGGCGACCACGAGTGTCTCACCAAGGTGATGATCGACGGTATCTACGTGACTCGGCCCTATCGTCACGAAACCGACATCATATACATCCATCAATATCCGAACGCGCGTACCATCGCCGCCATCGAGTATTACCGGGGCGCGGGGCAGATTCCCCTCCAGTTCCAGACGGATGAGACGCAATGTGGCGTGATCGTAATCTGGACACGAATGAAGTAGGGCCTGCCCGCTCCGTTCGCGGCGTCTGGATCGCCGTGTTCCTGGTCGCGGGCGGCACCGCTCCCATCGCTGCCCAGGCCGTCCTGACGGGGCGGGTGGCCGGTGGTTCGACGGTAGGTCCGCTGGTCGGGGCCATCATCGAGATCCGAGGGCTGAACTTGCGGGCGTCGAGCGACAGCAGTGGCGCCTTCCGCATTACCGGGGTTCGGCCAGGTGAGCACACCGTCCTGGTGCGACAGATCGGGTATCGTCCGTTCCAGCGGCGGATCCGTTTCGGCCCGGATGAAGAGGTTCGGGTCGGGTTTCAACTCGAGCAGATCCCCGTCGTTCTGGATTCCGTCACGGTCAAGGCGGACGATGTAACCTGGCCTAACCCCATGATGCGAGGTTTTGAGGATCGGCGAACTCTGGGCTTGGGTCAATTCATGGACCACCGGGCGCTGGAAGAGCGCAAGGGGCAGAGCCTCGAGGTCGTTCTCCGCCGGATGGGCGTCCGCTTTGACCGGAGGCGCTCGGGACTCGTCGCGGTCGAAAGCCGGGGAGCATCGAGCCTGTCTCGGGGGTCCACCTGCGCCGTGAATATTCTGATCGACGGCTTACTGGTGACCCGCAACACCGAGATGCTGGTGCAGCACCTGCCCAAGGTGCACCAACTGGCAGGGATCGAGTACTATCGCGGTTCTGCGCAGGTACCAGTGATCTTCGAGGCCGATGGCGGGGCGTGTGGTGTGCTGGTACTCTGGACTCGGCTCCGACGCTGAACCTAGTCCGCGAAAACGGAGATGAGACGGGTCAGAAGCGGGATGGCTTGCCGGGGCGGATCTGCCGGGGGATGGCCAGGCCGTCGACCAGTCCCGGAAGGTATCGCAAGGCCTGATGATGCCGCACGATCTCGGCATCGAGATCCGCGACTCCTGAAGAACGCAGCACGTCGACACGGGTGACGTCGCCGTCGGCGGAGACGGTCAGTTCGACCTCGATTTTCATCCGCTGGCCACGTTGCGGCGGTCGGTCGCCACTGCTGATCTGGGCCATTCCGGTCAAGCGGACGGGTCCGCTGCGACTTGCTATCTCCGGAGGACAATAGACCGAGCGTTCGATGGAGGAGGTGGGGCGGGTGCCGCCGGAAATGCGGAGCCGCACTGCCCACGGGGTCTTGCCCGCCTGCTGCGAACGGACCAGCGGTGAGAGCGCGGAGAACCACGCAACCTGCTGTGGTGCGGCCGGTTCGAGCTGTCGGATGCTGGTTAGCGTGCCGGAAGGGTCGAAGAGGAGTCCCAGCAGCGCGCCGGATTCCTCGTCGAGGCTTGCCGCCTCGATTGCCGCGGCAAAGGCCGCCGAGTCGATCAGCGCATCAACCGATGGTAGCCGTTTGGGATTGACGACCTCCTGACAGCGACGGGTACGGCCGGCATCGTCTTCCAGCGTGATATTTTGTGCCGTCGCGGGAATTGCCAGAAGGAGAAACGTCGCTGCAATGCAGCTGACCAGCCGACTCGTACCGAACTGCCGCTGGCAGCCTGGATGTGAGGCGTTGGGACGGAGAAGCCGGCTCTGATCGGTCATGTGGCATGTGCCTGGAGTTTGCTTCCCTTGAACGGTATCAGCGCCCGCTCTGCTCCGCAACAGAAGGTCACGCGGGCCCTGTGCAAAGGCTACTCCGATGGCAACCACGAGGGCGGGGCCGGTGTCGCCCCAACCCTTCGTGGCTGCCTGTGGTGATTTTCGCGGTTACTCGCCCGCGTTGGCTGCGTTCGTCCGGCCGGCCTTGAGGTCGTTCCAATGCAGGATCGCATTGAAGCCCAGGAAGAACGTTCCGTGCGTCTGCCAGCGCCAGAACGGGCGGATCCCGAACATTACCACGTGCCCGGCGCCGACGGGTGCGTCGATGACCTGAGCCCGGTTCGAGAGGTACTGGCCGTTGGCCAGCGTACCTGACAGCAGCATATCGTTCGGGTTGGTCGGGAAGCGCATCACCACTCGCGGGTCGGCCGATTCGGTGCTGAGTCCGAACTGGCGCGCCATCTGCCGGAACTGCGCGACCTGCTCGTCCTGGCCGGGGCCGGTTCTGGGTGCGCCGGTCTCAGCCGACGAGTCGGTGTTCCACGGTGAGAGTGTCAGGCGTGACGCCATCGGCGTGACGTTCTGACCGGGGCCGCTGTTGGCCCCGCTGAATACGGCGGCCAGCCCACCGGCACCGCCGCCCCCGGTATTCAGGACCGGGGCCTGGTTGAAGTAGACCGGCAGCTGCGCATCGAAGCCGTAGGCAATCGGGCTGGTACGATCCGAGACCATGCCCCGCATGATCGACCCGCGCACGAACAGATCGGCCGGTTCCTCGACTGTGATTCCCGAGGTCAGGCCGAAGGCCGGGAAAATCGTCGATGTAGATCCTTCGACGAGCAGGGTGCCGCCGTCGCGCACGAACTTGGCCAGTTCGGCCAACCCTTCCAGACCCATACCGCCCCGGATATCGTCGCTCTGGTCGTTGACGCCCAGGTTGGGCGTCTTGTCCGTCTTGCGGTACGGTAGCGGCCGGTCATCGTTCTTGGCAATGCCGTTGATCTGGGCGACCGGCGTGCCGCCGACGTGCGGATAGATGATCACGTCGTACTTGCTCCGCAGATTGCCTTCACGGAGCTTCTGGTCGGCGAAATAGGTGTAGGGTACTTCATAGGTGTCGAGCGCCGCGCGGATCCAGCCTTCATCCTGGGTGCGCTGCCAGGCGTGGACGTAGCCGATGCGGGGCAGGTCCATGGTGTGGGTCTTGACCGTCGGCGCCGAAGCCATGGCGTAGCCGGTCAGGCCGAGCTCGGTCAGCGTCTTGCCGAGCAGGGCGGCGTCGGCGTTACGGATGATGAAGGCTCCGGCGCGGAACTGGCGGCCGCCGGCGGAGAACCCTTCCTGGGCAGCGTCCATGGCGATATCGGCGTGCCGGTAGCGGAAGGTCATCAGATTGTTATCGGTGGTGTGGTCGACCACGACGACGTTGCCGCTGCCCTCGATGCCGCCGGAAGCGCGCGACTCGCCGGTGATCGGGGCCATCGGCTGGGACAGAATGCTCTTGTCGCCCACCGCCGTGACCACCACGTTCCGCATCAACGGGAAGGTCCAGCCGGTATCGTCGTACGGCCGGGGGTTCTCAGGCGGAAAATTCTGGACCGAGAAGTACATGTCGGCCAGCGTGTGATACGGCTGGTCGCCGCGGATGATGAAGTCACCCGGTTGGACCGATACCTTGCCGGCCGTGAACGCGCTGGTGGCGCGATGGATCTCGAGTCCCTGTCGCCAGAGTTCGTTGACCGCTGCCACGGCGTCGGCTTTGCGACGCTGATTGGCGGGTACCACCCAGGCGAAGTTGGGGCCGTTCCGTCCTTTGTCCACCGCCCGCTTGTTCTTGATCCAGTAGTTCTCGAGGTACATCTCACGGTTCTTGGCCACGTGATTGAGCACGACGAGCAGTGCCGACTGCTGAATATTGGCGTTGTTGCGCGGCCCCCAGGCAATCGATGGCAGCGGCGGATTGCCGCGGAACCATTCGCGGCTGGTGCGGGCCGGCGGGTTGCGGACCGTGTTGGTGTCCGGGCCGTAGCTCTGGACTTCGTAGAATCGCCCGATGGCGTTGTGGCTGTGGGCCAGGAAGAAGAGATAGTTCGGAACCCATCCGTCATAGAAGCCGTAGGTCCAGACGCCGGGAATGCCGCGCTTGGTAAGCTCGACCACTTCCGTCTTCGACATCAGCCACCACTCGTCGATCGTGATCGGGTCGATCGATTCGTTGTAGGGGCCGGTCCCGGTCGATGCGTAGAGATAGGGAACCGACTCGTGGAGATCGTGCATCACGGTCGGCTTCCAGTTGAGCAGGAACTTGGTCGAGTTCTTCGTCAGCGCCAGAAACTGCCCCATCCCGTCGCGGTTGTTGTCGTGGGCGACATACTTGCCCCAGTACATCAGCGGCAGGCGCTGCGCACCGGCGGGCAGGGCTTTGTTGTAGTAGTAGGTGTCGACCTGCTTGTCGCGGCCGTCCGGCTCCAGCACAGGGGTGATGAAGGTGACCACGTTGTCGCGAATGGCCCGCACGTACGGGGTTTCCGTCACGGCCAGGCGATAGGCGAGTTCCATCACCACTTCAGGCCCGCCCGTCTCGGGGGAGTGCAGCCCGGTGGTGATCCAGTAGAACGGCTTGGCCGACCCGATCAGCTTGCGGGCTTCGGCCTCGGTGGTTGTGCGGGGGTCGGTCAACTGGGCCAGCATGCCGCGGTACCGTTCCAGCTGCTTGATGGTGGCGGCGTCGGACACCGCCAGCACGATCATGTCGCGGCCCTCTTCGGACTTTCCGATGCTCCAGACGGTGACCCGATCGGAGGCCGCGGCCAGAGCGTGGAAGTACCGGTAGATGTCCTTGGTGTAGGTCAGTTCCCCCGGCGTGCCGACGATCCGCCCCAGGAACTTGAGCGGGGTCGGGACGGTCGACGATGCGGGCATCGGGTCGACCAGTTCGGTGGTGATGCGGGGGTCGCGCAGGTACTCCCGCATGAGGCGGGTGTATTCCTGATCGACGGATTGGGCCGACGCCTTGGCGGCCCCGCCGACGGCAATGACCGCCACGGCGGCAAGGCGAATCCAGGGGATGAAACGAGACATACCGGTTCCTCGGATGAGGGCAGCGCGCGAATCTGAAATCTGAAGGGGGCGGGCCATGTGGCCCATCTTAATTATACGCGACTCGAGGCCCGACCGTTGAGGCTGCCGGGTGGCTACTTTTGCAGCCATGCATCCTCATGAACCAGTCCTCATCGTCGGCGCCGGGCCGATCGGGCTCGCCGCTGCCATTGCCGCCAAGCGTCGGGGGTTCGACCCGGCCGTGATCGATACGGGGGCGATTGCCGAATCGATCGTCCGCTACCCCAACGGCATGTCCTTCTTCACGACTCCGGAGCGCCTGGAGATCGGGAATCATCCGATCGTTACCTCCGGCGCCAAACCGACCCGCGAAGATGCGCTGATGTACTACCGCGGCGTGGCCCGGGTGGAGGGGCTTCGGGTCCATCCCTATACCCGTCTGGTCGGTGCGGAGCGTCGCGAGGGGCGGATCCACTGCTTTCTCGAACGGACGTTAGGCGAGACGCGGCCCGAGTTTGTGGTGACCGAACGGCTGGTCCTGGCCACCGGATACTTCGGCCATCCCAACCGGCTCGACGTGCCCGGTGAGGATCTCCCGCACGTGACGCATTACCCCGAAGAAGCGCACCCGCTTGCGGGGCTCGATGTCGTCATCGTCGGTGCCAAGAACTCGGCCATCGAGCTGGCGCTGGCGGCCTTCCGGGTCGGGGCCAGGGTGACCGTGGTCCACCGTGGTCCGGAGCTCAAACCGAGCGTCAAGTACTGGCTCCGGCCCGACTTCCTGAATCGGGTCAAGGCCGGGGAGATCGCTGCGCGGTGGAGTACCACGGTCTCGTCGATTACTCCGCAGCACGTCGTGGTGGACGGCCCTGATGGCGAGATTGCGCTAGCTGCGGACCGCGTCTTTTTGCTGACCGGCTATCGGCCCGATTTCGAGCTGCTGCAGCGGATTGGGATCGTGCTCGATCCGGAAACCGGTCGGCCGACGCATGACCCGGCCACGCTGGAAACCAATGTTCCGGGAGTCTATCTCGCGGGCAGCCTGACAGCCGGCAAGTTCATTTCGGAGGTCTTTATCGAGAACGGCCGCTACGATGGCGAGAAGATCTTCGGCGATTCGTCGGCGAGGAGTCGGGCCAATCAGGCGGCCGATGCGATCCATCGGCCGCTTGGTGAGTGAGGGCGTTACTGCACCGAAAGGAGCTGAACCCGGAAGACCAGAATGGCGTTGGGAGGGATGGTCCCGCTGCTGCTGCCGGACGCGCCGTAGCCCAGTGATGGAGGGATGATGAGCTGGCGCACACCCCCGACGGCCATGCCCCGGACACCCTCGTCGAAGCCGGGCACGACCTGGCCCAGGCCGACTCGGAAACCGAATGGGGCGCCGCCCACATTGGAGTCGAACTGGCTGCCGTTGACCAGCCAGCCGGTATAGGAGACCCCAACCTGGCTGCCCACCGTCACCGTCGTTCCGGTACCGACGGTAACGTCCCGCCAATAGAGGCCAGACCCCGTTATGGTCATGGCATCGAGGTCGATGCCCAGGGAGGGAGCAAAGGTCGTCGTGGCGATATCCGGAACCTCGGGGCCGGATGAATCGGAGCCGCATGACGCGGCTCCCAGGCCCAGGATCAGCACCATCAGGGTGCGAACGGTCGACATCAAGCAGCGAACGGTGCGCATCGAATACGGTCGGATCATTCGGAAACCGGCTTGCTTTCCGCCGTCGCTGGAGTGCGCACATACTTGTCGAGCCACGCCGACCACCGTGCCCAGAGATCGAGCAGCGTTTCCTTGGTCGCCGGGCCGTGATCCTCGAAGGGGTACAGATAGAGTGAGGTGACCTTACCCAGTCCATTCAGGGCATGGAACAGCCGGGGCGAGTTGGACAGTTCGGTCCCTACGTTCTGATCGCTCATGCCGTGATACATCAAGAGCGCGCCGGTCAGATTGTTGACGTGCATGATGGGTGACATGCTGAGATAGGTGTCCCGTGACTCCCACAGAGTTCGGCGCTCGGTCTGGAAGGCCAGCGGGGTCAGGGTCCGGTTGTAGTTGCCGTCGCCGGCAATGCCCGCTTTGAAGAACGGCGTATGCGACATCGCGTTCACGGTCGAGAACGCGCCGTAACTGTGCCCACCGATTCCCATCCGCGTGCGGTCGACCAGGCCGCGCCGATCGATCTCGTCGATCACGGCCGCCAGGTTGTTGCGCAGGTCGTTCTCGTAATTGTTGTTCTGCTGTCCGGCCGAGCCAACGATCGGTGCATCCGGTTCGACGACGGCATAACCCAACCGGACCATGTACTGGATCGACCGGGGACCGAAGTTCGGGAACTCGTTCTTGTTGAAGGTCCGAGCGCCGCGATCGTATTCGTCCTGGCTGGCGAACTCGCGCGGATAGAACCAGAACATGGCGGGAAGTCGAGTTCCGGGCTGGTAGCCGGGCGGGAGGGTGACATTCACCTTGAATTTGAAGCCGTCCGGCCGCTCGACGATGAAGCTCTCACGCGGGGCGTTGGTCAGATCCGGGGTGTAGTCGATGTTTTGCGTGAGCTGCGTCAGGCGGTCGCCGTCGCGCAGGAAGGCCTGGGGGACCGCGGTTTGGGATTCGCGCGATACGACCAGGCGCCGGGCTTCGATGTCGTGCGTAGCGATCACCCGCTCGAAGATATTGGCGTTGTCGCTCTCGAAGACCCGGGTCTTCTTGCCATCGCGAAGGCCGACGCGGTCGATGAAGCTGCGCGGCCCGGCCACCAACGGATTCTTGTCGTTGGCGATGCCATAGTAGTAGGCGCTCTGTCCGTCGGCGGACACCTCGACGACGCGCGCACCGCGCGGTCCGCCGCCGAATCCGAAGCCGAACGAACTCGGCGCCTGGACCGTACTCCGGGCCAGAATCAGGTTGCCGGGCCTGCTGTAGACATCATCCATCCGGTAGCGGGCGAGCGTGACTTTCTTGTCCGGGTCTGCCAGCGCCACGGCATACTCGTGGACGTTCTGGCCGGTCCGTTCGGTGCCGAACAGTACGGTGTGATCGGGCGAGAACCGATGGTCGGTGATTCGCCCGGTGGTCGAGTAGACCACGGTGATCTGCGTGCTGTCGAACGGCGCCTGCCACAACATCACGCGGTCCCGTCGCCGTGATGGGGTGCCGCTGTCGTCGCCGCTTCTGGCGCTGTCCTCACTCGCGGGCGCCGGTTCCTGTTCCAGGAACGACAGGCCCTTGCCGTCGGCACGCCAGGCGATTTCGCGACGCCGGATATTGCCGTCGCCGCCGCCAACGCCAGGTGCGGACGGAGTGCGTGTGGTATCGACGCCCAGGTTGAGAGGCTGACGGTCGATGGTGGCCAGCACGGTGCCATCGGTGCTCCAAATCTCATCCACGGTTCCGAAGCTCGAGACCGGCACGACATACGAGAACGGCTCGACCATCCTGATGACCCGGAGATAGGCCCCTCCGGAATTGGCCTCGACGGTGCGGATCATCGTCGGGGCACCGATCGGTGATACCGCCCGGCTGGCGACGTCGATCAGGGCCAGCTGCCCCGTGGTATGCCACGCGAGTACGGCCTGATCGGTCGGCGTGGCCATCAGGCTCTGGTAGGTGCGAAGCAGATTCTTGTCCTTCTCCTCGGCCAGCTTGATGCGCGGTCCGGTCGGCACCTTCGGCTCGGTGGGGCGGGGGCCGCGCGCCGTCGGGACCAGCACTGTCGCGATCCGCCGGCTGTCGGCCGTCCAACTGAAATCGGTATAGAGGGTGGCCAGGACCGGGCTCCGGGTTATCTGGCGCGCCCGCCCGGTCGCGGCGTCGGCCACCCAGATATGGGTCGCGTCGGGAGTATGAACGTAGAGCGCCAGATGCCGGCCGTCCGGACTCCAGGTCGGGTTCGATACCCGGGCTCCGCCGGGGGTCTCGACCCGGGTTACGCTGCCGTCGGCCGCCGAGATCAATTCGATCCGCACCGAGTTGCGGATGGTCAGGTTACGATTCCGATTGGCGGCAAAGTCGATGAAGAGCCCGCCCAACTCATCGTAAGGCTTGGAGAAGGTCTCCATTCCGACCGGTCCGTCGCCCACTTCATGAACGAACCGCTGTTTGTTCGGGCTCGGGTTGGTTGGTGAGACGTTGAGGTACCGCGGAGCAAGTACTGCCGCGCTGATGGAGTCAGGCGGGGCAACAAAGAGCTCGGACCGGATGACCTCGTCGGTCGAGGTCGGCTTTCCGGTGGTCGGCGTTTGAGCGGCTGCCGGGCCGGTAACCGCTGTGAGCAGCAAGAGGACCCACAGGGCGCGGGGCCGAAGGTCAGACATGAGGGGCTCCGATAGGGCTGTAGACTAGTAACTTACAGCCGAGCCGGTCGAGGGCCCAAACCCGTCCGAATGCCTGCGGCGGCCCGCAACCTGCAGGTGCAGCAGGTCGGAATGGAGAGGGCTCCAGACTTTCGGGCCCGGCGCCGTTCAGCGAGCTGAGGCTCGGTCCGGCCCGCTCGGGCAGGTCTGCAATCAGGAGAGAATGCGAGGATCCGTGACGACATTTCCGACCCGGCTCGAGGGCCTGTTCACGAGCGGAAAGCAGCTGCCGACATTGCCGAGCCTGGTGCTCGAAGTGCAACGTGCGCTGGCCAACGAAATGTCCGGTCTTCGGGATATCGGGTCCATCATCGAACGCGATCCTGCCCTCACAGCGCGGGTCCTCCGGGTGGCCAACTCCGCCGCGTTTGCGCGAGGAGAGGCCGTGACGACGGTGCGAGCGGCGATCGGGCAGCTGGGTCTTGCCAACGTCCGGGCTTTGTGTCTGACGGTGGGGATCGTCCGGGCCTTCGGGCAGAACGGCGGCGGACTCGACCATGCGCGCTATTGGGAACACTCCGCGGCGGTGGGGCTGGTGGCCGAGCGGCTGGCCGGGCTGAGTCGGCGATTCAGCTCGGTCGACGGCGGCGAAGCGTACACGGCCGGTCTCCTCCATGACGTCGGCCTTCTGATCGAGGATCAGTTTTTCAGTAGCGACTTTGCGGAGGTGCAGTCGGCAACCGACGCGGACATGGCGCCTCGTCATCGGGTCGAGCTCGAGCTGCTCGGGATGGACCACGGGGCTATTGGCGGACGCATGCTCGAGCGGTGGGCGCTGCCGTCCGTGGTGCAGTGGTCCGTCGCCTGCCATCACCGGCCCGAGGAGGCGCCGTCCGACTCCACTGCGCTGGCCGCGATCGTGTGGGGCGCCGAGGCGCTTTGCACCGCCGCCGGGCTCGAACTAACTCAGGAAGGAAGCGGTGATGTGTCGCCGGCCGATGTGTTCGACCGACTGGACTTGGATTCGAACCTTCGGGATGCATTCCTGACCGAAGTCGGCGCAATCGGCGACCGGGCCCGGCAGTTCACACAGTAAAGGGCGTCGCTCGCTGGCGCGGCCTCAGCGGGACGACGGCCGCGACACCAGCCAGACGACGACCGTCAGCATGATAGCGCCAAGGCCGAGCCTTCCCGTGTTGCTCGGCACCAGAAACACCAGCGTTGCCCCTCCCAAAACCGCAATCGATCCAACGGCGCTGAGCTTGGCACCCAGTGAGATGGTGCGGTTGGCCTGCCAGTTTCGAATCAACGGTCCAAAGATGCGATTGTCGAGCAGACGTTGATGAAGGCGAGGCGACGAGCGCGCGAAGGCTGCAGCGGCAAGTAGAAGAAATGGCGTCGTCGGCAGTCCGGGGAGGAGGACACCCAAGCCGGCAAGCCCAACACACACCAGCCCTGTGATCTTCAGTCCGATCCGGAGCGGACCCGAAAGGGGACGGCTGGACGCCATTGCCGAAGGCTCGGCCAACTCGGGCATGGATCCCTCCCGGGTAGCAGGGGGTTCGGTCACGGCCATCCGGGAAAGATGGCACACAGCCGGCTCAGTGTGCAGGGGGCGTGCCGTTTACGCCACGTCCGTGTTCTACCAGGCGCTTCGACGTCAGGGTCGCCAGGTCGGCCGCCCGGATGTGCCGATCGCATCGACACGCCCGGTCGATGTTATGCGCAGCTTGAGAAGAGAGGCGTCACCGCCGTGCATATTCGTCGTTGTTCATGAACGATTCATGAGGGTTTGATGACCGGAACGTGATGGTGCATTCCGTATTCAAGCGCATCGCAATTGCTCCGATACCTAGCCTGTAACTTGCCGTGTTCCGCCTAACGACCCGCGCGGCAGCAGAAGACGCAATGATTCACGAATGATGTTGATGACAGGCACCGTGCATGTTGCCGCAGGGCGGATGCGCCATCGTATGGGATAGGGGGGTGCGTGATTGCACTGATTGCAGATGGCGAACGCGGTATGCGCACCGTGCTCCGCAGAGTACTCCAGCAACTCGATGTCGAGTCGCTGGAGGCGGAAAACGGCCTCGAACTGCTCTGTATGCTCGAGGAGGGAAGCGCGAAAGCGGATCTCGTGGTCGTCGACGTCGACATGCCGATCATGAACGGCCTCGAAACGCTGCGCGCGATTCGGGCGTCCGAGAAGTATCGAAATATCCCGATCGTCTGCACCTCCGCAGTGGGTGATCGCGGCGTGATCCGTGAGGTCATCGAGATCGGCGTCAGTGATCTGCTGCTCAAGCCGGTCCGCCATGATTTTGCCGTTCCGCGCCTCCGTGCCGTACTCAGCAATGCCGGCCGTCGCCGGCAGCAACTGCCGGCTTCATCGGCTGCGGAGCTGCTGATCGTCGAACCTGATCCCAACTTCATGGCCTTTGCCAAACCGCTGCTCGCGCCCCATTTCTCGGTCATCGAAGCGACTTCGGCGCCCCGGGCAGCGATGCTCTTTCAGGAGCGCAATCCGTCGCCTCGGATCGTCCTGCTGCCCGAGGGGCTTCCGGTGATCGATGAACTTCAGATGGCGGCTATCCTCCGACGGATTGCCGCGCGGCACAAGGCGGATGCTCCGGAGATTTACCTGCTGGCGCAGGGAGGCCCCATTCCGCCGGAAAAGGCCGCCCGATTTCACGGTCTGCTCAGAAAGACTTTCGTGCCGGAGCAGTTTGCCGGCGCGATCGAACGGGAAGTGCTCAAGCTCGTTTCACCGGTCGACCACCTCGGAGAACTGCTTGCCGGCGAACTGATGCCGGAAGTCCTGTCGGCGATCCAGCAGACCATCGGGGTTCTGACCGGTCAGGATGTCCTGCCTCTCGGTGCGGAGGAGGCAGCGGCACTCGAACTGCCGATCCGCTCGACGCTCACGCTCGGTACCGCCGAAAGCGGCGTTCGGCTCGAAGTGACGCTGCTCAGTGATGAGGCCTCCGTGGTCCGTCTCTCGGCCAAGATGCTCGGGATGGAGGTCTCGATGGACGAAGGCGCCGCCGACGTCCTCAATGAACTGACCAATACGGTAGCCGGGCGAATCCGAGCATCGCTCTTGACCCGGGATCTCGATCTCAAGATGGGGTTGCCGGTGGGCAGTGTCGACGTTCCAGCGACGGCCGCAACATCATGGCCGCAGGTTGCGGCATTCCGGTCTGTCTCCGGCGAATTGATGCTGGTCGGGCTTCGTATCCCGACGTAAGTAGCTTGCGGCGCGGTGCGCAATGGTGTGCATCCGGTGCTTCAGCTGCAGCGAGTGATGCAAACTGTGGCACGAAGATTTCTTAGGCACTAAGCAGGGCGCGACAACTTCATGGTGATGTCTTCATGATGGCTTCATCTCGCCACGATCGACGAGTCGAGACCGGTGGAAGGTACGCACAACGGCACTGGTGCGGAGCGGACCTGCAGGGAGGATGCATGCACGAATTGGATGACATCACACGTGAGTTTCTCGTCGAGAGCAACGAAGGGCTCGATCAGCTCGATCGTGACCTCGTCGCCCTCGAGCAGCGACCCAAGGATCGCGAGTTGCTCGCGCGAATCTTCCGTTGCGTCCACACCATCAAGGGCACCTGCGGGTTTCTCGGTCTCGGCAAGCTCGAGGCGGTTAGCCACGTGGGTGAGAACTTGCTGACCCTGCTCCGTGATGGCGCCCGCGAGCTGACCCCGGAGCGTACCAGCGGGCTGCTGCAGCTGGTCGATGCGCTACGTCAGATGCTTGCGAACATCGAATCGACCGGCGCCGAGGGAGATGCCGATTACGGTCTGCTGATCGATCGTCTTACGGTACTCCAGGATGAGGACGCGGCCACCAGGCTGCCTCCGATGAACATGGGCGACCATCTGGTCGCTCGGGGTCTGGTCACGCCGGGGGCGGTGCGTGACGCCGCGAAGCAGCAACAGCAGGGCGATCCCCGCCATATCGGTGAGATCCTGGTCGAGCAGGCGCAGGTTCCGCCCCAGGTGATTGCGGACGTGCTCGAGAACCAGGCCGCCGAGGGGAGTCGCGGAGCCGCCTCCGTCGCCGACAGCACCATCCGGGTGGATGTGGGCTTGCTCGACAAGCTGATGAACCTGGTGGGCGAACTGGTGCTGGCGCGGAATCAGATCCTCCAGCATCTCGCTACCAGCGCCGATCAGACGCTGTCGGCCACCTCGCAACGGCTCAACCTGATCACGACGGAACTGCAGGAGGGGGTCATGAAGACCCGGATGCAGCCGATCGGGAACGTCTGGAGCAAGTTCCCTCGCGTCGTGCGTGACCTGGCCGCCGGGTGCGGCAAGAGGATCCGTCTCGAAATGGAAGGGAAGGAAACGGAACTCGACAAGACGATCATCGAGGCGATCAAGGATCCGCTGACCCACATCGTCAGGAACTCGGCCGATCACGGCATCGAGACGCCGGATATCCGTGTTGCCCGCGGCAAGCCGGCGGAAGGCCGCATCTTTATGCGAGCCTTCCATGAAGGTGGGCAGGTCAATATCGAGATTACCGATGACGGCGGCGGGATCGATCCGGCAGCCATTCGGCAGAAGGCGGTCGAGAAGGGCATTCTGACGGCGGAGCAAGCGGGACGGCTCAGCGACCGCGAAGCCTTCAATCTGATCTTTGCCCCCGGCTTCTCGACGGCCGCCAAGGTCACCAACGTGTCCGGGCGGGGCGTCGGGATGGATGTCGTCAAGACCAACATCGAGAAGATCGGCGGTACCGTCGACGTCAGCAGCGAGAAGGGCAAAGGCACCACACTGCGGATCCGGATTCCGCTCACGCTCGCCATCATCCCCGGCCTCGTCGTCACGTCCCGGGGTGACCGCTATGCCATTCCGCAGGTCAGCCTGCTGGAACTGGTCCGTCTCGAAGGCGAAGAAGTAGCCCAGAACATCGAGCTGATCTACGGCGCGCCGGTCTATCGCCTGCGCGGTAATCTGCTGCCCCTGGTCGTCCTCAATCATGCGCTCGGGTTCAGCCCCGAGCGGTGGAGCGCCGACTGCGAGGCGGTCAACGTCGTGGTGCTGCAGGCCGACGGCACGCCCTTCGGTCTCGTGGTCGATGAGATCAACGACACGGAGGAAATCGTCGTCAAGCCGCTCGCCAAGCAGCTCAAGGGCATCTCGGCGTTTGCCGGCGCCACCATCATGGGCGACGGCAAGGTTGCCTTGATTCTCGACGTCGGCGGGCTGGCGCAGCAGGCAGGGGTGCTGCAAGCCGCGCGAGACCGGGCCCAGAAAGAGAATGTTACGGATGCGATTGCCGGGGCAGGCGAACGGCAGACGCTGCTGCTCTTCCGCGCGGGTCGAGATCATCGCTTGGCGGTACCGCTCTCGGAGATTGCCCGATTGGAGGAGTTCCCCAGGCGCTCGATCGAAGTCGCGGGTACCAGGCGCGTGGTCCAGTACCGCGGTGAGATCATGCCGCTGGTGCATCTGGATGAACTGGTCGAAGGTGTGGTTCGAAGCGACGAAGTCCGCGATCCGGTTCAAGTCGTGGTCTATGCGCACCTGGGGCAGAGCGTCGGGCTCGTGGTCGACCAGATCACCGATATCGTGGAGCAGGATGTTCAGGTCGAGCGTCGGTCACACGGCCGAGCGGTCTCGGGTTCTGCCGTGATCCAGGACAAGGTGACGGACCTGCTGGACATTCGAGCGGTGCTGGGCCTGGCAGGTCTGGCCCAGGGCGAAGAGTTGGCGCTGGTGGGCGCCGGGGCGGAGGGCTGACCATGGCGACTCAACAGTTCTGCACCTTTTACGTCGACGACCTCTACTTCGGAGTGGAGGTGCTCCAGGTGCAGGAGGTGATCAGGAGCCTCGAGGTCACCCGGGTTCCGCTGGCGCCTGCTGCGGTCCATGGCCTGATCAATCTGCGCGGCCAGATCGTCACGGCCGTCGACCTGCGAACCCGGCTCGGACTTGCCCCCCGGCCGGACGGGGTCGAGCCGATGAACGTGGTGGTGCGCACCGAAGACGGCGCCATCAGTCTCTGGGTCGACGAGATCGGCGACGTAATCGAAACGGCCGATGAGTCGTTCGAGTGCACTCCGGAGACATTGCCGGCCACGGCCAAGGATTTGGTCCGGGGTGTTTATAAGCTGCCCGAACGTCTGATGCTCGTGCTCGACCGGGCCTGTGCCACCAATCTCGAATCGGCCGGGTCCATATGAGCATGCTGCATCTGCTCTCGACGGTGGTCCTCGTACTGGTCGGCGTCGGCCTCTATTACCGGCGGCGTCCCCGGGTGCATCTGGGATTGATGGTTGCGGCGCTCGCCGTTGATCTCGGGCTCGTGCTGTATATCGAAATCACCCGATCGGCGGTCGAGACGGTACGGACGGCTCCGCTCGGACCCGTGCTCACCTTCCATATCGTGGCATCGGTCCTCGTTCTCGTCATCTATGTCATCCAGCTAGGACTTGGCCTCCGAAAACTGAAGCACGGGAGGTCGTCGCATCTGGCCCACCGGTACCTGGGTATTGCTTTCGTCGTACTTCGGGTGGCGAACTATGCCACGAGCTACATGATCTCCGCACCCAAGCCTGAGTACGCCGAGCAGCGGGGCATCGAAGGGCTGACCGAACCAACCAGAATCAGCGTCGCGGGGGCGGCGTTACCATGAAACCTCGCATTGCCAACGTCAAAGCCGGCCAGACCGGGAAAGGGGAAGTTATGAAGCATGCCGCAGCGCCGGCCCGGAACCGCCGGGTGTCGGACATTTCCAATGGAATCGCCGAACTTACCGGCGCACATGCAACCGTCGAGATCGCAGCTGGCGAACTGAACGAACTTCGATCGAAGCTCGGTGCGATCGACAAAACGCAGGCAGTGATCGAGTTCGAGTTGGATGGCACCATCATAACGGCCAACGAGAATTTTCTGGGTGTGCTGGGCTATCAGCTCGATGAGATCCGCGGCCAGCACCATCGCATGTTCGTCGACTCGGAATATGCGGCATCACATGAGTACCAGGCGTTCTGGCACGAACTCAGGGCCGGCAAGTATCAGGTGGCAGAGTACAAGCGATTCGGCAAAGGCGGGAAGGAAGTCTGGATTCAGGCTTCCTACAACCCGATCTTCGACGAGAACGGCCGGCCCATCAAAGTCGTCAAGTTCGCCTCCGACATCTCGGCGACCAAGCAGGCTGCGCTGGCTATGACGATGCTGGAGAACGCACCCATCAACGTGATAATGGCGGATCGGGATCTTCGGATCCGCTACCTCAACCCGGCCTCCAGCCGGACGCTGCAGACCCTGGAGCAGCACCTGCCGATCCGCGCCGCGGAGATGCTTGGTCAGAACATCGACATCTTCCATAAGGTGCCGTCCCATCAGCGCCGCCTGCTGGCCGACCCGAAGAATCTTCCGCACCGGGCGGAGATCGGTGTGGGTCCCGAGACGCTCGACCTGTTGGTGAGCGCCATTTACGATGCTACCGGCGCCTACGTCGGTCCGATGGTTACCTGGGAGGTGGTCACCCAGCGACTGGCGGCGGAGCGGCAGATCCGGGAGGCGGCGGAGCGCGAGCAACTGGCAGCGCAGGAGCTTCGCGATAAGGTCGACTCGATGCTGGCTGTAGTCGATGCGGCCTCGACCGGCGACCTCACGCGCGAGGTGACGGTTTCCGGTGCCGATGCCATCGGCCGGATGGGGACCGGGCTGGGCAAGCTGCTCGGAGACCTGCGCGGGAGCATGCAGGCCATCGGCCAGAATGCAACTGCGCTGGCCGCGGCCGCGGAGGAGTTGAATGCGGTCAGTCAGCAGATGAGCGCCAACGCCGAGGAGACCTCGGCGCAGGCGGGTGTGGTGTCGGCCGCGTCAGAGGAGGTCAGTAAGAACGTCGTGACGGTGGCGACCGGTACGGAAGAGATGAGTGCCAGTATTCGGGAAATCGCGTCCAATGCGTCGGAAGCATCTCGCGTCGCGGGGCATGCGGTCAAGATCGCCGAAACTACCAACACGACCGTTGCCAAGCTGGGCGAGTCGAGCGCCGAAATCGGCAAAGTCATCAAGGTTATCACTTCGATTGCGCAGCAGACCAACCTGCTTGCCTTGAACGCGACGATCGAAGCGGCCCGGGCCGGTGAGGCAGGGAAAGGGTTTGCGGTCGTGGCCAACGAGGTCAAGGAACTGGCCAAGGAAACCGCCAAGGCCACCGAGGACATCAGCCAGAAGATCGAGGCGATTCAGCAGGACACCGCGGGTTCGATCACGGCTATCCAGGAAATCTCGAACGTGATCAACCGGATTGCCGAGATTCAGGCCACCATCGCGAGCGCGGTCGAAGAGCAGACGGCGACCACCAACGAGATGAGCCGGAACGTGAGTGAGGCGGCCAAGGGATCATCCGAGATCGCGCAGAATATCTCCGGCGTTGCGCAGGCGGCATCCTCGACTTCACAGGGCGCGACGGATTCGCTCAAGGCGTCGGCCGAACTGTCACGGATGTCGGCCGAGCTGCAGCGTCTGGTTCAGCGGTTCACGATCTGACCTCGAGGAGAAACAGCGTGCGTGCACTGATCGTCGACGATTCGCGTGCCATGCGAATCATGCTGTCGCGGTTCATGGGAGAGTTGGGGTTCGAGTGTGGCGAAGCCGGGCATGGCAAGGATGCCCTTGCCCGGCTCAGCGAGGGGCCGATTCCCGACGTGATCCTCTGTGACTGGAACATGCCGGAAATGAACGGGCTCGAGCTGGTCAAGGCGGTCAGAGCGGACGGACGGTACGCCGACGTCAAGATCGTGATGGCAACGACCGAGACGGAGGCGTCACAGGTCAAGGATGCGATGACCGCCGGGGCAAACGAGTACCTGATGAAGCCATTTACCAAGGAGTCGCTCCACGAAAAGCTCAGTATCCTCGGAATGGCCAAGGCATAAGGCGCCCTGGCCCATGCGAAAAATCCGTGTTCTCGTCGTGGACGATGCGGTCGTCGTTCGCCGCATGCTGACCGACGTGCTGGCGGCCGATCCGGAAATCGAGGTCGTCGGCACGGCAGCCAATGGGCGGATCGGTCTGCAGAAGATTCCGCAGCTCACCCCGGATCTGGTCACCCTCGACGTCGAGATGCCGGAGTTGGATGGGTTGGCTACGGTGGTCGAGATTCGGAAAACCTGGCCTCGCCTGCCGGTGCTCATGTTCAGCACCCTGACCGAACGGGGTGCAGGCACCACGCTCGATGCGCTGGCGCGCGGGGCTTCCGATTATGTCACCAAGCCGGCGAACGTCGGCAGCGTGAGTATTGCGCAGCAACGGATTCGGGATGAGGTCATTCCGAAGATCAAGGCGCTGGCGGCACGCGCCGCGGGGATTCCCGCGCCGAATCTGGTGCCGGCGGGACGCCCGTTGCCGTCGCTGCCGCGCCCCGCGGCGCCGGCGGATCGCGAGGCGCGCCGGATCGACTTGCTGGCCATCGGCGCATCGACCGGCGGGCCCAATGCGCTGCAGGCTGTTCTGACGGAACTGCCTGAGGGCTTTCCGGTGCCGATTGTGGTGACCCAGCATATGCCGCCGATGTTCACCCGGCTGTTGGCGGAGCGACTCACGGCGCGGTGTCGGATTCCTTTTCATGAGGCAACCGACGGCGCGGTCCTCACGCCGGGGTCGGGTTGGATCGCCGCGGGAGATTGGCACATGTTGCTGATCCGAGACGGCGCCCGTGTGCGCATCAAGCTGACGCAGGACCCACCGGAGAATTCCTGCCGCCCGGCGGTTGACCCGATGTTCCGCTCCGCAGCGGCCATCTATGGCGCCGGAACGCTGGGAGTGGTCCTGACCGGAATGGGACAGGATGGGCTCCGCGGCGCCGAACAGATTCGTGCGGCAAACGGACGCATCATGGTTCAGGACGAGGCGTCGTCGGTGGTGTGGGGTATGCCGGGATTCATCGCGTCTGCCGGGCTGGCGGACGCCGTACTGCCTCTCGACCGGATCGCCGGCGAGATCACCAGGACGGTTGCCGTAGGCCGGCGACCCTTCGACACCACGGCTGCCTCGGCGGGGCGGTAGCACTCATGGCGATCCAGACCCAGACGTTCGAGTTTGTCCGCTCCCTGGTTCACAAGCGCGCGGCCATCGTCCTCGAGCCCGGTAAGGAGTACCTGGTCGAGTCCCGATTGGCCCCGCTGGCGCGCACAGAGGGCTTCAAAACCATTGATGACCTGGTGCAGCGCCTTGCGGCAACGGCGGTGACGCCGCTGCACACTAGGGTGATCGAGGCGATGACCACCAACGAGACGACCTTTTTTCGTGACCTGCATCCGTTCGAGGCACTCAAGACGGTCGTGCTGCCTCGATTGATCGAGTCGCGTGCGGCAACCCGACGGTTGACGATCTGGTCGGCCGCCTGCTCGTCGGGGCAGGAGCCGGTAACGCTCGCGATGATGATCAAGGAGCATTTTCCCCAGCTGGCCAACTGGCGGGTCACGCTGATTGCCACCGATCTCTCGAGCGCCATGGTCGAGCGGACCAAAGCCGGCCGGTTCTCGCAGCTCGAGGTCAATCGCGGATTGCCGGCGCCTATGCTGCTCAAGTATTTCACCAAAGTCGGCACCGACTGGCTGGTGCGCGAGGACATTCGCGCCATGATCGATTGCCAGGTCATGAATCTGGCGACGCCGTGGCCGGTAATGCCTCCCATGGATCTGATCCTGATGCGGAACGTCCTGATTTACTTCGATGCGGCAATGAAGCGGGAGATCTTCCGGAAAACCCGTCAGGTGCTGGTTCCCGACGGATACCTCATGCTCGGCAGCGCCGAGACGACCATGGCGCTCGATGATGCGTTCGTACGCGCCCCGGTCGGTTCGGCCGTGGTCTATCAGTACACTTCACCTAGCGCAAGGACACAGTATGCCTGAGCTCGAGGAATCGATCCTGCCGATCGTGCAGGGCACCTGGGAGAGTATGCTGCAACTCCCGGCGTTTGAGGAAGACATCGAGACGCCGCGCAATGTCGCGCTTCCGTATGCCGGTGTAGTGACGATATCGGGAGAGTGGGAGGGAGCGATCGGGCTCTTCGTGACCGAGGGTATGGGGCGGCAGGCAGCCAGCTCGATGTTCGCAACGCCCCACGATGGCGTCACGACGCAGGACCTCCAGGATGCCCTGGCCGAGCTGACCAACGTGGTCGGGGGCAACCTCAAGGGACTGTTACCGGCACCGTGCCAGCTGGGCTTGCCGGTGGTGGTCGAAGGGTCGGACTATCGGATGCAGCTTCCGGGGTCGACGCAGACGATCACCCGACGATTCCGCTGCAACGAGGACATCTTCGAGGTCGTGGTGGTCTCGCGGCTCAGCGCGTAACGGCCTGCTGCTGAGCAGCTGCCCGGATCTGGTCGGCCAGCCGGACCGTGGCATCGTCGGGGGCCGCACCGATTTCGTTCGCGAGCAGGTCGGCAAACTGTCGATACGACTCGAGCGCCTGCGCGGTATCCCCGCGATCGGCCAGGCAACGGATCCGCCAGCGCCAGGCCTGCTCGTTGATCGGATCCTGAGCGATGACCCGGCGTGAGGCCTCGGACGCGGCCGTAATGTCACCCCGGGCGTGATACCAGGCGATCAGCGCCAGTTGACCGTCGAGGTATGCTCGGAGCAGCCGCTGGCCGACGGCCTGGCGCCAGGGGCCGGTCGGCTCCCCCGCCAGGAAGTCACCCCGATACCGATCCAGTACCTGAGCCAGGCTGGCGGCCTGGGCCGGGAGGTCGAGAGACGGCGCGAGCGCCGCGACGCCCGCCTCCAGCTCGTGCGCATCGAGCGAGACGGACACTCCGGGGGCAATCCGGTAGCGATCCTGGTCGACCGTGATCCAGTCGCTGTCGCCCAGCGCTTTGCGGAGCCGGTGCATCGTGACGTGGAAGTTGTTGCGCACCTGGGCAGCCGACGCCTCGGGCCACATCGCGACGCCCGCCTGTTCTCGCGATACCCCATTCGGATGCAGGGCAAGCAACACCAGAAGTTCGCGCGGCCGGGCCGACCCCCAGGCGGACGGCTCGATCTCGACGCCGCGGACGATGGCCCGGAAGGCGCCCAGCGTGTGGATGACCAGGTCCGGATCCGCGGCAGGGGTCGGGCCTGCATCGGCGGGATCCGTGTTCAGGGCTGAAGTCTCGACAGCGTGAGTCGTAACGAGGCGACCGGCGAGCGTCACCGCGTCGCGAAAGCTGAGATCATGGCCGCGTTGCCACCACTCGGACGCGGCGTCTCCCAGCGCGCTGCGCAGCCGCGCGGCGGCAGCCTCGTAGTCGGCGACTTCCCCGACGGCATGGGGAATCGCATACTGCTCGCGAAGCTGCTCCGCGGCCCCGAGGAGCACGGCCGCGTCGGTCGCATTCCCGAGCAGTCCGGCGGCCGCGCAGATGCCTTCGAGGCTGCGAACCATGCCCCAGCGGTCGTCGACGGTATCGTGGATACAGAGGCTGTCGCCGAAGTTGCGCAGGGCATCGTGCGGCCGGCCTTCGGCAAGGTCGATGCTGCCGAGCAGTGTCGATGGGTGCGCAATGGCCGGTTTGTGGCCGATTCGCCGTCCGTTGTCGCGGGCTTTGACGAACGCGATGCGGGCCGATTCCAGGTCGCCCAGGTGCTGCGCGGCAAGCCCGCGCCAGAACTGGAGCAGGGAATGGAGCACGTGCGGCGGATGATCCGCCAGGAGCGACTCCGCCCGGTCGAGTCGGGGCGCCGCCTCGGACGGCGACCCCTCGATGATGAAGCCGGCGCCCCAGCCGACGAGGGCGTAGGCCAGGTGGAAGCGGTCTCCCTCGGCTTCCAGGCCTTCGGCTGCCCGCGCCATCAGAGACGTGATGCCACTCCGCCAGCCTTGCCAGATGCCGACGTGTGCCAGGGCCAGCGAGGCCCGGGCCTGCCAGTGCATGCCAACCTGTCCCGGCGCCGCCAGCGCGTTGCGCAGCTGCTTGCGTCCTTCTTCGAACGACCCGCAGGCAAACCAGAACCAGTGCAGGGCCCAGCCGAGTCGCAGCGCGCGTTCGGTGCGATCCTCCCGCTCGGTCGCCCACTCGGCGAGGGCCCGGAAGTTGGGGATGTCCGCGGTGAGGCGCGTCATCCAGGCCGGGTCGGATGCCCCGCCGAAAACGAACGGTGCCGCCGCCTCAGCAGCGGCCAGGAAATGGGTTGCGTGACGGTTTCGGGCCGCTTCCCAGCCGCCGCCGGCCCGGAGCCGCTCTTCGCCGTACTGGCGAACGGTTTCCAGCAGGCGATACCGGGTTTCGGAGTCGTTCAGGTCGAGTACGATGAGCGACTTGTCGACCAGGGCCGCGACGCCATCGAGGACCGCTTCCACCGCCACCGTCTCGTCGCATACCACCGCCTCGGCGGCCTCGAGTGAAAAGGTGCTCGGAAAGACGGCGAGGCGTTCGAGCAGGCCCCGTTCGAAGTCGGTCAGCAGGGCAAAGCTCCAGTCGAGCGTACCACGTAAGGTGCGCTGCCGCGGGAGGGCGGTGCGACTGCCGACGTTGAGCAGGCGGAGCGCATCCGACAGACGCTCGGCGATCTGGTCGGGAGCGAGCACGCGAACCCGGGCGGCGGCCAGCTCGATGGCCAGCGGTATGCCATCGAGCCGGCGACAGATGGTTTCGATGGCGGGACGGGTCGCCTCGGTCATGGAGAATCCGGGCAGGACGCTCCTGGCCCGCTCGACGAACAGCTGAGCCGCTTCCGCTTCGCCGAGCGCCGGGACCAGCCAGGCGGTTTCTCCGGGGACGCCGAGTGCTTCGCGGCTGGTGGCCAGGATGCGGAGCGAGGGGACGGCGCTCAGTAGATCTTCGACCAGCGCAGCAACCGCATCGACCAGATGCTCGCAGTTGTCCAGGATCAGCAGGACGGATTGATTGCCGATGGCCCGGCGGACCAGGTCGACGGTCGACTGATGGACCGTTTCGACCAGCCCCAGGCCCCGAGCCAGCTGCGGAGCGATCAGGGCGGGTTCCGACAGCGGCGCCAGATCGATCCAGACGATCCGCGCGCCACTCGGCCGGTTGCCCGAGACGACTTCGCGAGCCAATCGGGTCTTGCCGCTTCCGCCCGCGCCGGTCAGCGTCACCAGGCGATGCCCCGCGAGCAGTTCCTCCAGGTCGCGCAGTTCCCGGCTTCGTCCGACGAAGCGGGTCAGCGCGGCTGGCAGGCCTGGGGAGATTGAATCAGGGGCAGCGGGTGACATAGGTGGTTTTGGCGGCTGTCCAATGTTACGGCGTGGCCAGAAACTGGACCACTTTTCGAACCGTGTCGTCGACCGGCCCACCGTAGCGGATGATCAGGAAGGGATGCGCTCCGGCTGCGGCGTCCGGGCTGGCGACGGCGGCTCCCTCAGCTTCGGTCTCGGGACTGGTCCTGGAAAGGACCACCACGCGATGAACCCGGGCCGGTTCGAGCAGGGCAAAGCCGAAGACCGGGACCCCGAACTCGTCTTCGGTGACGATGCTGATGGCGTCGAGGCCGAGTCCGTCGAGGAAGCTGCTGAGCCAGTCTCCGAACTCCGTACCGCCCGGAATCCGTTCCGGCGCGATGACACGGAACTGGCTCGCAATGGCCGTCAGGATCTCGGTCGGGTAGCCCGGTTCGTCTCCCTGCCGCTGGAGCAGGAGAAGCACAGGCCGGCCGGCCCCCGCGCGGGTGTATTCCGTGACGTTGGCGCCGGCTCGGACGGCAGCGCGAAAGCTCCCGGTCCGGGTGGGCTGCTCTTTGGAATTGTCGGTCATGGTACCGTCCAATCTGGTCGGTGCCGCTTACGGGGTGCTTACAGAGTCAGGAAAAATCCGGCCGGGCGCCGTCCTGGTTGATGAAGGTACCGTCTCGCCTGGGGAGAACGGCATATTTTGCAATGAGATAGGCGAGGTCGTCCTGGGCAGATTCGGTCGGGTCGAAGGGGGGCCAGAAGCCGATGACTTTGCGGCCCCAGTCGAGATAGACGGGGAGGATGGCCGCTCCCGAGCGTCGGGCGATCCAGTAGAACCCCGCCTTCCATCTCGCCCCTTTGGTTCGGGTCCCTTCGGGCGTGATTCCGAGCAGGATCTGCGGGCTCCGGTCGAACTCGTCGACGACCTGATCGATCAACCCGGCCGGGGCCTTCCGGTCCACGGCAATCCCGCCCAGCCAGTACATCAGGGTTCCGAGGGGAAACCGGAACAACTCTTTCTTGCCGATGTAGCGAACCCGGAGGTTCCAGGCAAAGACGAGCCCGATGCCGATCAGGAAGTCCCAATTGGACGAGTGCGGGGCCACCACCGCAACCAGCTTGGCGCGATCCGGGAGATTTCCTTCGATCCGCCAGCCCAGGCTGCGGAGGAT
The DNA here is from genome assembly GCA_964619465.1 of uncultured Gemmatimonas sp. Classification (GTDB taxonomy): domain Bacteria; phylum Gemmatimonadota; class Gemmatimonadetes; order Gemmatimonadales; family GWC2-71-9; genus SHZU01. The sequence continues at coordinate 35,194 of CAZUES010000022.1, read as the reverse complement.
CAGTCTCCCCACTAGGCGGGTGATGGCCCCGCCGCGGCGTGCAATCGAGGGCGGGACGCTCCGATTGACGTAGCCGCGGTCGGTCGTCACGCCGTGCCGCGCAGCTTTCGGCCGACCTGATCCGCCTGCTCCATCACGCGAAGGAGATTACCGCTCCACAGTTTGGCGATCTGCTCCTCGCTGTAGCCGCGTCGGACCAGTTCGACGGTAACGTTCAGGGTTTCGGACGCGTTGTTCCACCCTTCCACGCCGCCGCCGCCGTCGAAATCGGAGCTGATGCCCACATGGTCGAGCCCGATCAGTTTGACGGCATAGTCGATATGATCGACGAATTCAGCGACCGTGGCGCGCGGGGGCGCCGGAAGGCGCCGGTTGAGTTCAGCCATCCGATCGCGGAAGCGGGTTCGCGCGGGTTCGGGCAGCGCGTTGGGGTTGCCGCGCACCCCGAACTCCTCACGGAGCGCAGCAAGCGCCTTCTGGCGCTCGGGTGAATCCTGCTGGCACTTGACGTAGCCGTTGAACGCCACGATCTGGATCACGCCGCCGTTTCTGGCCAGGGCGCGAAGCTGTTCGTCGTCCATGTTGCGGCTGTGGTCGCAGAGCGCGCGCACGCCCGAGTGTGACGCGATGATCGGCGCGCGGCTCAGTGCCACGGTCTGCATCATCGACTGTTTGGACGGGTGGGAGACGTCGATCATGACGCCCCACTTGTTCAGTTCGGCCACCATCTGCTTGCCCAGGCTGGAGAGCCCGTTGTGCAGCCAGACGCCATCGCGCTCGCCGGTGTTCGAGTCCGACAGATGGCTGTGCCCGTTGTGGGCCAGCGAGACATAGCGAGCGCCGCGGGCCGCGAATCGTTCGACGTTACCGATGTCCGTACCCAGCTGATAGCCGTTCTCGACGCCGATCAGGGCCACCTTCTTGCCCGAGGCATAGATCCGGCGGACCTCGTCGGCGGTTCGGGCCAGGGCAATCCGGTCCGGAGCAAGCTGAGTCACCAGGCGGTCGATGGCGTCGAATTTTTCCATCGCAGCTGCCGTGGCCTTGGCAAACCCGGCCGGCGTGAAGTCCTGTGTCTGACCGACGTAGACGATCAGGAAGGCCGCGTCGAGTCCTCCCTCTTCCATCGACGGGATATTGACCTGGGTCGGCAGCCGGGTGGCATAACTGCGCTCCCGGGTGAAGTTGGCCGGGTTGATATCGACATGCGTATCGAGTGTCAGGACGCGCTCATGGATGGCCCGGGCCCGGGTCAGCAACTCGGCCGGATCCTGCGCGACGGCATCGGCTGCCTGAAGGGCCAGCACGCTGGCGCCTGCAACCACGATTCGTTCGGTTCGTCTGATCATGTTCATAGAGACGCTCGTGCGGGAGTTGGGATAGACGCCTGTAAAGATGGCGTCGCTCGCGGAGCCTAGGAAGGTCTAGAGCAACCGCCGCAGAATCACGACCAGGGCGGACAGGGCAGCCAGACCGAGGATCGCCGGACGGAGGCCGCGGCGGTCGACGAACCCCAGCGAATAGCGCGACAGCAGATAGCCCAGTACCACGCCGGGGCTGAGCATCAGACCGGCACGCAGCTCGGGGAGTCCGAAGCGGCCGATCCACGCTAGCCCGATCAGGGAAAGGACCGTGCCGACCAGGAAGTACGCCGACAGGGTGCCCCGAACCTCCGGTCCCCGCTCGTTTTGGTAGACCAGGGCCATCGGAGGCCCGCCGATTGAGGTGACGGTTCCCATCAGGCCCGAGACCATCCCCGCATGCCAGAGCGTGCCCCGGGTGAGACGAAGCGAAAAACCGCCGGCGGACATCGCCACCGCGCCGAGCACGATGGCGCCGAACAGGAGGTCCATGCCGTCGGCGGAAATCCGGTCCATCACGGCGAGCGCGATGCCGGTTCCGATCACCCGACCGCCGAGAGACCAGCCCAGGTCGCGGCCCCGAACCGCATGCCACTCCCGCCGAGTCATCAGCAAGGTGAGCACCGCGGCGGCGAACAACATCGGGCCGGGAATCAGCGACGGGTCCAGCAGCACCATGAGGGGGGCGGCGATGAGCGCCATGCCGAAGCCCAGCGTCGCTTGCAGGAATGCAGCGACGGTCATGGCCGCGGTGGCCCCGATCAGCAAGAGGAGAGACACGGGAGTGCCGACCGCTCAGCGCGCCGGCACGATGGCCTGATACACCAGGTTGCGAAAGATGCCGCGAACGTCGACGGCAAGATTGGGAAGGTGCTGAGTCAGCAGGATGGCAATCACACGCTGGTCCGGATCGACCAGGTAGCTGCTCTGGTACGCGCCGCCCCAACCGTAACTGCCGACGGATTGCGGCCCGGCTCCGGCGCCCGATCGCTCCGTCGTCTGAAAGGCCAGGCTGTAGCCGTACCCGTCGCTGGAGTGCAGCGTACCGACCGAGTTGGTGGTGAGGAGGCGAACCGTCGACGGGGCCAGGAGGCGCACGCCGCCCAGTTCGCCGCCGTTTTCGATCATCCGCAGGAAGCGGCCATAGTCGCGCGCCGTCGAGACCAGCCCCGCGCCTCCTGCGAAGCTCTTCCTGGGGCCTTGGAGATAGTGGCCCTGCCCGCGCGCCCCGTCGGGGGCCAGCACGATCGACCCGGCGCTGTCCCGATGGACGGCCGCCAGGCGAGCAGCCTTGTCCGGCGGCACGAAGAAGTAGGTGTCGCCCATGCCGAGCGGTTCGAAGATCCGGGTTGCGAAGAAGCGGTCGAGCGGCTGCCCGGCTACCCGTTCGATGATGCAGCCCGCGATGTCGTTGCCGTATCCGTAGACGTACGCCTCGCCGGGCTGCCGGACGAACGGCAGCGTGCCGAGCCGCTCCATCGTAGTACAGATCGGTTCGTCTTTATCGGCGGTGTACCATCCGAAGCCGGCGGCAGGCCCCAGGCCCGCTGCCTGATAGAGCGGAGCTACCAGCGGATCGGTGCCGTAGGAAATGCCGGACGTATGGGTCAGCAGGTCGCGAATCGTGATGGGGCGTCGGGCAGGCAGCACGGCCCGGCCGGTGTCGGTCGCGACCGCCACCGTGGTCCTGGCAAAGCTCGGCAGATAGCGGGAGACCGGGTCGCCGAGCGTAAGACGACCTTCCTCGACCAGGAGCATTACCCCGACCGCCGTAATGGCCTTGGTCTGCGAGGCAATTCGGAACAGGGCATCGTGCTCGAGCCGGCGACCGGCGGGCTTGTCTGCCCAGCCGTAGGCTCCGCGATGCACCGGAACGCCGTCACGCAGGATCAGCGTGACCGCTCCTGCCATGGCGCCCCGATCGACCAGGTCCGTCATGGCGCGATCGATCCGGGCCAACCGCTCCTGGTCGAATGTCGTTGCTTGTTGCGCACTAGCGCCGCGCGCGAGCCAGCCGGTGAGCAGGGCCGCTGCCGCCAGCACAGTCCCGGCTCGGCGCAGCAAGCGAATCACGAGGACGAGCGGCTGGCCTTCACCAGCTCGGCAATGCGGGTCAACTTGACCCGCGGCCGGCCGGCAGTCTTCCCCGCGGTCGTTTCGGCGTCGTTGATCCGCTGCCAGTCGGTCCAGGTGACCAGGTCGTCCTGGCGCGAGCGAATCAGCAGATCGATCGCATCGCCGGTGTCACCGGACGGCGCCGCGAGCGCCCCCGTCCTGGCGTCGGTGAGAATTGCCTCGGCCGTCTCGGCGGCGTCCGGCTTGTTGGTGCCGATCACCCCGCTCGGTCCGCGCTTGATCCATCCGGCCACGTAGAGACCGGGCACCGATTGTCCCGACTCCGGGTCGGTTACCCGACCCTTGGTGTTGGGCACCGTGCCTCGACGCTCGTCGAACGGCAGGCCCGGGATCGGCTTGCCGCGGTAGCCCACCGAGCGAAAGACCAGCCCGACCGGGATCTCCTCCACCTCGCCCGTCGGTTCGGCCACCAGCGCCCCGTCCCGCTCCACCAGCCGGTTCCGGGCGACCCGGATGGCTCCGACCCGCCCGGTGCCGTCGTCGACCAGCTCGAGCGGCGACACCAGGAAGCGCAGCGTCAGGCAGCGCGCCTTGCCGGTCCGGCTTCGCGTTGCCAGCTCGTTCAGAACCTCGATCTTGCGGCGCTCGCTCGGATCTTCGATCGACGCGAACGCCGTCGCGCTGAGCGGATCGAGGGCCACCTCTTCCGGAAGGGCCAGCGCGTCGGCATGTTCGAGCTCGCCCAGCTCCTTGACCTCCGGCGTGGTAAACGCCGCCTGGACCGGTCCGCGCCGACCCAGCAGCAGGACTTCGCGGATGCCGCTCTGCCTGAGGGCGTCGACGGCGTGATCGGCCATATCGGTGCGGCCCAGTTCATCCGCCGAACGGCAGAGAATCCGGGCCACGTCGACGGCGACATTGCCGACTCCGATGACGGCAACCCGCTCGGCGCTCAGGTCGAACTGGCGATCCCGATAGTCGGGGTGCCCGTTGTACCACGCCACCAGTTCGGTTGCTGCGTGGCTGCCGGCCAGATCCTCGCCCGGGATGCCCATCCGGCGGTCGGCCTGGGCGCCGGTGGTGAAGGCGACCGCGTGATAGTGCTGCTGCAGTTCGTCGAGCGTTACCGTGGTGCCGATTTCCACGTTGCCGTAGTAGCGGAAGCCGGGACGGGCCGAGACTTTGTCGAAGGCGCGGGTGACCAGTTTGATCTTTTCGTGGTCGGGCGCCACGCCGAACCGCACCAGCCCGTAGGGAACCGGCAGGCGTTCGAACATGTCGACGGCGATCGGAAGCTCGGACTGCGAGAGCAGCTTGTCGGCCAGAAAGAATCCGGCGGGGCCGGCGCCGATCACGGCGACCCTGAGGGGCGATGAAGGCGTCATGGAGGTCACAATCTTCAAATATAACGGCGGTCGATCGACCTGGTCAGCCGGGAAATTACGGGTAAGAGGTCGATGAGCGTATCAGCACGTTCCGTCGTCATCGGGGCTGCCTTTCTGATGGCGACCTCCGCGATCGGTCCCGGGTTTCTGACCCAGACGGCGGTCTTTACCCGGGACTTGGGCGCGAGCTTCGGGTTTGCCATTCTGGTATCCGTCGTCTTCGATCTGGCCGCCCAGGTGCTCATCTGGCGGGTGCTGATCGGGTCGGGGGAGTCGGCCCCAAAGGTGGCCGATCGGGTCTGGCCCGGGCTCGGTCGCGTGCTGAGCGGTCTGGTGGCGCTCGGCGGCCTGGCCTTCAACATCGGCAACGTGGCGGGCGCCGGCCTGGGCCTGCACGTCCTGACCGGCATCGACATTCGGATCGGCGCGGTGCTGAGCGCGGCGGTGGCGCTCGCCGTCTTCCTGGTGCGGGATGCCGGCCGAGTCATGGATGCGGTCGTCAAAGTGCTGGGGCTGGTCATGGTCGTTCTCGCGCTCGCGGTGGCGGTCTGGGCCAATCCCCCCGTGGGCGAGGCGCTCTTCCGGACCGTCCTGCCGGAGCGGATTCACCCGCTTGCGGTAGTCACCATCGTCGGGGGGACGGTCGGCGGGTACATCACCTTTGCGGGTGCGCACCGGCTGCTCGAAGCCGGAGTGATCGGGCCGGCCAATGTCAGGCTGGCAACGCAAGGTGCGCTGTTGGGAATCGGAATCGCGACCGTGATGCGGGTGGTGCTGTTCCTCGGTGCACTCGGTGTCGTTGCAGCGGGGCATGCCATCGATCCGTCCAATCCTTCGGCGTCGGTCTTCCGGATTGCGGCGGGCGAAGTGGGATACCGGATCTTCGGCCTGGTGATGTGGGCGGCCGCTCTCACCTCGGTGATCGGATCGGCCTATACCTCGGTGACGTTTCTGGAAGGCTGGAGTAAGCGCCGTAACCTGATGACGACGGTGTTTATCCTGACCGGGACGCTGATCTTCCTCGCGGTCGGTCAGCCGATCAAGGTACTGGTGGCGGTTGGTGCGCTCAACGGGTTGATTCTGCCGATTGCGCTGGGCACCATCCTGGTGGCTTTGAGGCGGGACCCGTACCGGCAGTTGGTGCGCCAGCCCGGCTGGCTCATCGCCGCGGCGGTCGGGGTTGCCGTGGCGATGGCCGTGCTGGGCGCCTATACCGTTGCCACCCAGCTACCGCGCTTGGTTGGGGTCGGCTGATGGCGCCGGCTGTTCCCTAGATTGGCTTCCGTCCCCGGATGACCCGGAGCAGGACGACGACGATGGCCAGGATCAGCAGGACGTGAATGAACCCGCCGATGGTGTAGCTGCTGACCAGGCCAAGGACCCACAGGACCAAGAGCACGACCGCGATGGTCTCCAGCATGATCGTTCCCCCTTTGAGGTTCTATCCCGGGAGACGCCCGGCTGGCCGATTCCAGCACACGTGCGGGGTGGCGGGTCAGCGGCGACGGGTCCAGAGTACGATGGTTCCGCAGCCGCTGCGGCCGGGGTCCAGCTCGGGAGGTGTATCCGCTCCGCCGCGGTAGATCTCGATCGCTTCGAGTTGCACAATCGAAAAATCGTCGATGTCGGGTGGGCCGATCCGCGACGGGGGACTGTAGATCTTGACGCCATCGATCCACACCGACATGGGGCAGCTCGATCGGGAGCCGGTAGCGACCCATCGGCCATATCGGTTGACGGCCATGCGGATGCCGCGCTGCATCCGCAGCAGATCGCTCAGCCCGCGCGACTCCGACCGCCGCAGCTCATCGGCATCGATATAAGTGCCCGTGCCGCGAAGCCGCCGCTCGGCGTATGCGGCCATGCCCGGCGGCACCCCGGATGCAATGACCTCGAGCGGTTCGAGTTCGTAGACCGTGGCTTCGAGCGGGATCTCGACGTCGAGCGTGTCGCTGCTGAAGATCAGGGTCCGGACCCGAACGCCACGGTATCCGATTTTCCGGACGATGGCACTTGCCGCGCCGAGTGGCAGCTTGTCCAGGACGAACCGGCCGAGCGAATCGGATTGGACCCGTCGCGCGTTGGGTTCGAGAATGACCTCGGCACCCTCAATCGGCGCCTTGGTCGAGTCGTTCACCACCCGCCCGATCAGAACGGCCTGCGCGTGTACGCCGGCCGGCCCCGAGAGCGCCCCGAGAACCGCGAGATAGAGCGCGTACCGCTGCATAGTGGAGCCTCCTCGTCGGGGTCGCCCGCGCATGGGGGACGAGTGGTAGCGCGGACGGGGCACACCACCTGACCGAATTTCGCCCCAGTCCCAATATCGCTTCGAATCGTGTCGCCGGCAGTGGTCAGCGCGCTTCCCGTTATCTTGGGCCCCAGCGCAAACAGGCGCCAGAACCCTGGAGTGGTCGTGACAAATCCTGATGTGGAGCGCGTGGCTCCGCCTCTGTCGTCCCCTGAAACCGGTCCCGCCGACCGGCGCCTCGACTTCGAGGTTGCCCGGCGCCGGACCTTTGCGATCATCAGCCACCCGGACGCCGGCAAGACGACGCTGACCGAGAAGCTGCTGCTCTACGGCGGCGCGATCCACCTGGCGGGCACGGTCAAGGCGCGGCGCCAGTCTCGCCATGCCACATCGGATTGGATGGAGCTGGAGCGGGAGCGCGGGATTTCGGTCACGTCGAGTGTGATGCAGTTCGACTACGAGGGGGTGCGACTCAACCTGCTCGATACGCCGGGCCACCAGGACTTCTCCGAGGATACCTATCGGACGCTGATGGCGGCCGACAGTGCGGTGATGCTGCTCGACAACCGCAAAGGGGTCGAAGAGCGGACCCGCCAGCTGTTCGATGTCTGCCGTCGTCGGCGCATGCCGATCGTGACGTTCGTCAACAAGTGCGATCGAGCCGGGACCGATCCCCTCACCCTGATCGGCGATGTCGAGCGCGATCTGGGCCTGATCTGCCGTCCTATGACCTGGCCGGTCTTCGGGCCGTTCGGCCTGGCGGGTGTTTACGAGCGGCGGTCCGGGTTGGTGCTCCTGTTCGAACGCGCCGGCGATCACGGCGCCTCGCGGACGGAGGCATCGACCCTGGCCCTCGACGATCCGGCTCTGGTCGAGGTGATCGGTCCCAGTGCTCATGCGGCGCTCTGTGATGAGATCTCGTTGCTGGACGAGGCCGGGCATCCGTTCGATCTGGATCAGGTGCATTCGGGCGACCTCTCACCGGTCTACTTCGGGAGCGCCCTCACCAATTTCGGCGTCGAGCCGTTTCTGGCCGACTTTCTGACTCTGGCGCCGGCGCCGGGGGTGCGAGAGTCCTCGGTGGGGTCGGTGGCGCCCAATGCCCCCGATTTCTCCGGGTTCGTGTTCAAGATCCAGGCAAACATGGATCCCAAACATCGCGACCGGGTGGCGTTCATTCGGATCTGTTCGGGGCGGTTCGAGGCGGGGAAGGACGTGGTGCATGTGCGCACGGGTCGCCGGCTCAAGCTGGCAGCTCCGCAGCAGTTTCTGGCGCGCGAACGCAGCCAGGTCGAGGAGGCCTGGTCGGGTGACGTGGTGGGCATCCTGGATCGCGGATCGCTGCGCATTGGCGATACGCTGGCGGAGAATCCGAAACTCCGGTACGACGGGATCCCGCGTTTTGCTCCCGAACATTTTGCCCGCGTGCTTCCCGCCGATCCCCTCAAACGAAAACAGCTCGACGCCGGTTTGCGCGATCTGTCCGAAGAGGGGGCGGCGCAGGTCTTTTATGCCGATGAGCGGTCGGGCTCGGCGCCGATCCTCGGTGCGGTCGGTCGGCTGCAGTTCGATGTCATGGTCCACCGGCTCGAGCATGAATACAGCGCCCCGTGTCGTTTGGAGCCACTGTCGTTAGGCTACCCCAGGTGGGTGACCGGGCCCGAAGATGCCATCCTTCGGGCCGGGCATCAGCGGGGTCGCTATCTCGTCTATGACGCCAAAGGCGCGCCGGTGCTGCTGTTCCAGGATCAATGGAACTTGCGCGGCGCGTTGGAGCACGAGAAGGCCATCACCTTCCACGATGTGGCGCCCTAGGTCCGCTCGCTCGATCAACCCGTACAACGAAGCGGCCCCGCCGGCGATAGGAATCGCAGGCGGGGCCGTCGGTCGTGCAGCGCCGCGTGAGCGACGCTGCACGGGACCGGCTCGGATCAGGGATTGCGATCCGTGCAGGCCGTCCAGTTCACGTTGGTCAGCTCCGTACCCATCGGGATCAGGTTCTGGTCGGTGCTGTAGACGCCACCCTTGAAGTAGGCGCCGGTCGGCCAGACGGTTTCGGAGTTGCGACCATACTGGCGCACCAGCCGGCGGAGATCGCCAACCCGGTGACCGGTGAGGTACATCCAGAAGGCCCGCTCGCGGAAGAGCAGGTCAATCCGACCCTCCGGAGTTCCCGGGTCGGTCAGCGGCGGAAGCACTGCCGGATCCGTCGAGATCGGTACGATGCGGCCGGCCCGGACTGCGGCGTCGGCGCGCGGCGCATTGAGCGCAGCCAGGTACGCATCGACCTGGCCGGCCTTGAGAGCCGCCTCGGCCTCGATCAACCGAGCCTCGACGCCCGTGGCGATGTCGCTCGTTGCGTTGCCGTTCGGGTATCCGGCAATGGTGTAGACCTGGGTCGAGCCATCCTGACCAAGCCGGAAGGTCGAACCGACCACGACCCGGGGGTCGTTGGCGCTCCGGAAGTCGAGCCCATTGCCACCTTCACGATCGGAGGGGCCGAAGTTTGCCGTGCCGACCATCCAGTCGTAGATCCCGTTGGCGTTCGAGGTCTGCGAATGGCTGCTGCGGAAAACGAAGCTGGTCGGAACTGCCGCCGACCCGGCACCGTCGCCGCCGGCACCGACGACGGTTGCGGCATCGGCCTGACGGTTCAGGTTGACCAGAGCCCGGGCCTTACCGATCCGTGCCAGGTGCCGCTGATTCAGGTCCGCACCGGTGGTGCCCAGCACGACGAGCGCGCTGTCGAACGCCCGGATCGACTGCTCATACAACTGCGTGGTCGTCAGGGTTGTGGTGGTGGGCTGCTCGCCGTTGACGTCGGCCACGTCGGACAGCGGCAGGCCGTTGCAGAACAACTCGCCGACCAGCGTGGTTGAGAATCCACGGAGGTTGAGCAGGTTGCCGACCTGTGTGTTCCGCGCCGCGCCCTCGGCGCCGTACTGCTGCAGCGCGCCAGTGGCCCGGATGATCTGGGTGTACGCGTTGGAGAAGTTTTCCCAGGGGCGGTTCGGGAACACGTTGGGGTTGAACGCCCGGATATCCAGGTGCTCACCGCCCGGACGCGCGTTGATCAGCTCGTCGCTCAGGATGCCCACGTACATGATGACACCCATCAGTACGGTGCCGCTGTAGAAGTTATTGAAATTGCCGACGGCAGCGGCGCGGAGAGCGGCGGCTCCGGCCGGGCTGTTGCCCTCGACTACCTGAAGCTGATCCGGCGTGTTGACCGAGAGCAGATCCTCTCGGCTGCAGCCGCCCGTAACCAGCGCGGCCACGGTCAGCAATCCGGCTGCCCGGACGCTCAATTTACGATAGGTTCTCATGGTACCGGCCCCCTCTGGCGCGGTCGAAGTCTTCGGAGTCGTATCAAGCCTGGTCATCGCTTAGAAGCCCAGGTTGACGCGGAGCAGCCAGTAGCGAGCCGGCGGCGGCGCGTAATAGTCGTTGTTACCGCCGCCCGTGTTCTGCGCGATGGCGTTGGTTTCGGGGTCGATGCCCGGGTACTTGGTCCACAGCGTGCCGAGGTTCCGGCCGCTCAGGACGACGTTGGCCGTGTTGAACCCGATCTTCCGGGTTACCGAAACCGGCACGTCGACCGAGATCGAGAGTTCGCGGAAGCGGAGGAAGTCGTTCTCGACCAGATAACCCCAGGTCGAGTTACCGAAGGCACCGCTGTTGCGAGCGAGCGCTGCGGCCTGATCGGCCAGAGGCGCCGTCGGGTCGTTGGAGCCGCGGCAGTTACCGGCGGCGCAGCGCTGGTTCTCGAAGCCCCACTGGTTGTAGTGGCCGCCCCGATAGTCGATCAGACCGACCAGCCGGACCTGCTGGTTGAAGAGGCCGATGGTGCTGGTCACGGCGCCTTCGCGGGTCGGAAGGGTCGGACCGCGGTACACCGCCGTCTCGCCGACCTGAATTTCGCTGTCGACCAGGACGCCGTCACCATTGGCGTCAGCCCACCCCGTGATCGGACGATCCCAGAGGCCGAAGAGCGGATAGCCGACCGTGTTACGCTGACCCTGCGTCTCGGCCAGGGCGGCGCCACCGGCATCGACCAGCAGGTTCTTGATCGACGAGGCCGTCACGTTGACGTTCCAGGACACCGGCTTGGCGCGGATCACATCGGCATTGACCGACACTTCGAACCCGCGGTTGCGGACCTTGGCCAGGTTCTGCCACTGGGTGGCACCGGCGCCGAAGGACGGGGGCAGCGGCTGCTGCACCAGGGCGTCCTTGCTGGTCTTGGTGAAGTACGTCAACTCGAGCAGGATCCGTTCATTGAAGAATCCGGCATCGATTCCGGCTTCGATTTCCGTGGTGACTTCCGGCTTGAGGTCGGCGTTACCAAGGGCCGCGATACGGAGGCCCGGGGTTTCGACGCCGTCGATCGGCACCGTGAAGGCATTGAGGAATTGCAGCGCGGCAATGGTGGTCGGCTGCACGCCGGCGCGCCCGAAGGCCGCCCGCACACGAACGTTGCCGCCCGGGGTGATTTCCGGGAACCACGACTCATCGCTGATCACGTACGACAGCGCGGCGCGCGGGTAGATCGTGTTGCCGATGTTCGAACCGAAGGCACTGTTCTGGTCGGTTCGCACACCACCGGTCAGGTAGAGGCGTTCCTTGAGGCCGAAGGTCTGCTCGACGTAGCCGCCGTAGGTGGCGTTCTCTTCGGTGAATTCCCCTGACGTCCGGATCGACGCGGCGTTCGGGGTGGTAGCGCCCGGCGGCAGCGAGTAGCCCTGCGCGAGCGTCTGGTACTGGGTGTCCTTGAACCACTGCACACCAACCGCCGTCTTGGCCGAGATCGACGAATTGACGTTCCAGGAAGCGGAGCCGCCAAAGTCGACGGAGTACCGGCTGTAGGTGTTCCGGTTGACGTCCTTACCACCGGTCTGGGCCGGCGGACCCCAGCCCGTGATGGTGCCTTCACCGAAGCGGGCGAACCGGTAGCCGTAGCCCTGGGTCTGGTCCATGCCGATGACGGCACGGCCGCTGAACCAGGAGTTCGGGGTCCAGTTGAGCGTGCTGCTGGTGGTGAGGCGCTGATCGCGCATCCACTGCTCGACCGACAGAATGTCGCCGATGTGTTGCGCCGACGCACCGCCAAAGGGAGTACGGAAACCGGGGGCGAAGTAGGTCTGGAAGGACAGGCCTGCGAAGTAACCGCCGTCGAACGGAGTCCGCAGCTGCCGGTTGAGGTAACCGGTCGCAACGGTTAGGTCCAACGTCGGCGTCAGGCCCATCGAGAAGTTACCGCGCAAGCTGGTCTGACCGAGCTTGTTCGGATGGATGTGCTCGTCGATCGGAGTTCGGCCCCGGATCGTGGTGAGCCGCGCGATTTCCGCTTCCGGCATTTCGTACGGACCGGTTTCGTCTTCACGCTCGGCGCTGACGAAGAACCGGAACCGGTCGCTGCCGCCCGATGCCTGGACCCCGAACATGCTCCGTGGCTGGGTCTTGAAAGGCGTGGTTTCCGGATTCATCAACGGGTTGAACGTGGTCAAGCTGTCGATGATGCAGCTGCCGAGCGCCTGCTGTGAGATCCGGCACTGGACGGGCGCGGCCTGCGGGACGCCCCCCACAATATTCCGACCCCAGCTGCGGTAGTTGTCGAAGAACTGGGCCGGCTGTGAAACTCGGCCCGCTTCGGCGTAGGCGGACCACTGCGTCTGCCCGGCCCGACCGCGCTTGGTCTTGATCACGATCACGCCGTTGGCGGCTGCGGTGCCGTACAGCGCCGCGGCCGACGGTCCCTTGATCACGTCGAGCGACTCGATGTCATCCGGATTGAAGGTGCCGAGCCGGTTGACGCGCTGCGAAGAAATCGTCGACCCGCCGGGCTGCGGCGAGTTGTCCATCCGGACACCATCGACGATGAAGAGCGGTTCGTTGGTGAGCGAGAGCGAGCTCGAGCCGCGGATCCGGATCGACGGCGAAGAACCGGTCTGTCCGGCACCTTGTACCACCTGGACGCCGGCGGTGCGGGCGTTCAGGACGTCGGCCACGCTGGTGATCGGCGACCGGCTGACCAGGGAGTCGACCTTGAGCGTCGCGACAACGTTACCGACTTCGCGGCGGGACTGCTCACCGGTGGCCGTGGTGACGACCTCTTCGAGCTGCACGACCGTCGGTTCCAGCGTGAAGTCGAGCACGACTTCGCCGCCAGCCGTGACCGTTGTGGTCTGCGTGACGGGTGCGTAGCCGATCCGCACGGCGCGAACCGAGACCGGTCCGCTGGGTACGGTGGAGAGGGAGTAGCGGCCGTCCTGGGAGCTCAGGGCCGAGACGCGGCTGGTGCCCGCGGTGACCTGGATCTGAACGCCGGGGATCGGTGCCTGGTTGCCGCGTTCGATGACGCGACCCCGAAGCGTGCCGGTCGATTGCGCAGCGGCCGTGCCGCTGAACGCGAGGAGGCCGACGAGCAGCGCGGCAAGCCGGCCGGGTCGACCTGGGGCACGGAACGCGGGAACGCCGCGGCCGGCCAGTCGGTGATGATTCATTCCTGGATGTCCGTTGATGACGATATGATGACGAATCGACCGCCATACCCCGCACAAGGCGGAGCGAGCGGCCGGGTACCCACGGGTAAAGTTAAAGACATCGCCTTCCAATTGCGCCCCTTCTTCAGATGACCTTCGGTGAACGAAAAACGCCCGCAGCATCACGGCTTGCGGGCGTATCAGCAGCATTCAAGCTGAGTACAGCGTGCTAAGCCGTCATGTCTCGCATCGGGGACGGTAGACAGCAACGCATCTTCCCCGGCAATTTCTGCAGGCGGCAGGAGTGCATTACGCTGGACTGGATCGACATGGGGAAAAACGTAGGACCTTACTGCGGGGAGCGCAAGGTGTCCGGCTTTCGCACCCGGCGTAGTAGTTGGCCCTCAAGCGTGTTCCGCGTTGGTGGCCCTGACGATCCGGGCCAGCGTGACGATCTGGCCCACATGGCGGGAGGCGTGTTCTGCTGCATGAAACAAGAGACCAATCACCGTCGACGGCAACCGGCTGCGGCCGACTTCCCTCGGGGAGAGGAGGCTGTTTTCCGGGGTGGCCGCCAGCTGGAGCAGGGCGGCATCGAGGGTCGCGTGCCACCGGGCCAGCAACTGATCGAGTGTCGGGCGCAAGCTGGCCAGCGTCGACTCGGCCAAAAGAGCAGCACGCTGGGCGTCTGAAAGCTGTTCACCACGTGCGTAGGTCAGTAATCGGTCCGTGCTGCCGGCTAAGTGCGCCAGGTGGAACCCGATCGATGCCGTACCGCCGGGTGTGAGCCAGGTGCAACTTTGGTCTAGTCCAGCAACGGCCTTGTCGATGTCTTCGCGTGCCATCACCAGCGCATGCCCGGCCGGCTGCAGCAGCGCGGGAATGCCGGGAATCAGGCCGCGGAGCCAGGGCTCGGGAGCCGTCACGCCACGATGCTCTTGAGGGCAAACCAAACATTGGCCGGCCGCTCGGCAAGGCGCCGCATGTACCACTTGAACCAGGCGTGGCCGTAGCTGACCAGGGTCTTCACCGTTTCTCCTTCGCGGGTCAGCCGGGCCTGGTCGGCGGTCTTGATGCCGTAGAGCATATGGATCTCGTAGTCCGACCGGCCGACTCCCGACGCTTGCGCCTTGGTGCGCAGTCGTTCGACCAGCGGCACGTCATGGGTGCCGAAGACGGCGAGCGCCTGCTGTGTCTGCGCTGCCTCTAGCAACCGGACGGCCAGATCGTAGTAGGCGGCGTCGACGTCTCGCTTGGCGGGAAAGGCGACGGTGGCCGGTTCGCGATAGGCGCCTTTGACCAGTCGGATCCACGGCTTGAGCGGCAGCAGCGTCTCGATGTCCTTCGGCGTTCGATAGAGATAGGCCTGGATGGCCAACCCCGCTCGCTCGTGGCGTTGCTTCACCTCGGCATAGAGTTCGAGCGTCCGGTCGACGTAGCTGTGGTCTTCCATGTCGATCCAGAGCGCCGACCGGCTTTCCGCCGCCGCGTCAGCCAGCCGGAGCAGATGATCCCGACAGGTCGGCATCGACTGGTCGATGCCCAACTGTGTCGGTTTGATCGAGACCGAAGCGGGCAGGCCGCGTTTTGCGATCTCGTCGAAGACGTGCAGGTAGTGGTCGCGAACGGCCGCCGCCGCATCGAGGCTCGGCAGCGCTTCGCCCAATTGCGTCAGCAGTGAGCCCTGGCCCTGCGTGGCCAGCAACGCCGCGGCTTGGAGGGCGTCTTCCAGTTCTTCGCCAGGCATGAACTTCCTGATGGCGCGCCGGGAAAAGCTGCGCTTGGACATCTGAGCGGCCAGCCAGGGACTGTCAGCGGCTTTGAGCAGCAGAGAACGGGCAAGCGACATGGGTCCTCGTGTCAGCGCGTCGTAAGAGCGGCGAAGGGCGAACAGAGCGAAATGTAGCGGAGCCGAGGAATCGGTACGATACCGACTCCAATCGCCGCCGGACGCCGAATCTCGTAGATTCCGGGCATGTTCCCATATAAGGACGATAACCCGACGCTCCGAACGCCGGTCGTCACCTTTCTACTGATCGGGCTCAACCTCGCGTCGTGGTTTCTGTTGCAGGGTCTCGGAAGCGAACCGGCCTTGTCGGGATCGGTCTGTGAACTGGGTCTGATACCGGGCGAGGTGCTGGGACGGATACCGCCGGGTTCCCCGATCGCGATGGGAGAGTGGGGTTGCCAGACCGATGGTGTCGGCTGGATCACCGTCCTCTCATCGATGTTTCTTCACGGCGGCTGGTTTCACCTCCTCGGGAACGTGTGGTTCCTCTGGGTCTTCGGGAACAACGTCGAGGACTCCATGGGGCGAGCGCGGTTCCTGCTGTTCTACCTGGCAACCGGAGTGGCCGCGGCGGCTGCTCAGATGGCGGTGAATCCGTCTAGCGCCATTCCGATGGTCGGAGCGTCGGGCGCGATCAGCGGCGTCATGGGGGCCTACATTGTTCTCTATCCGCGGGTTCGCGTCCACATGCTGATCTTTCTTGGCATCTTCATCACGCGCGTGGCAGTACCGGCCGTTTTCATGCTGGGCTACTGGTTCCTGCTACAGCTGGTCGGTGGGATACCGGCGTTGGCGCGCGAAGGCGGGGGCGTTGCCTTCTGGGCTCATGCCGGTGGTTTCGTAGCGGGAATGCTGCTCGTCTTTCTGTTCCGAGATCCCAGGCTGATTGCGGTGCGGCGGTCACACCGCCTGCCGGCATAAAGGCCGGGCGCCCGACTACCGCTCGCCCAGGATCTTGATGATGACCCGCTTTTTCCGCTGGCCGTCCCATTCACCGTAGAAGACCCGTTGCCACGGTCCCAGGTCAAGCTTCCCGTCGGTTACCGGGACGATGACCTCGTGTCCCATCGTCAGACTCCGTAAATGCGCAGCCGCATTGTCTTCGCCGGTTTCGTTGTGGCGATACCGCTCGGGATCCCAAGGGGCCACGGTATGCTCGAGCCAATGCAGGATATCGTGCCAGAGCCCCGACTCGTGATCATTGACGAAGACCGAGGCGCTGATATGCATCGCCGATACCAGCGCGAACCCCTCCCGGATGCCGCTGACCTCGAGTTGTGTCTCCACCTCACCGGTGATGTCGATGATCTCCTGGCGCTTCCTGGTAGTGAACCAGAGGTAGTGCGTATGGCTCGGCATCACATCTCCGCTCGGCTCACGGCCAGCCGCGCTGCGGCAAACCGCTGGTGATGCGGAGCGCGTTGGCGAAGTAGACTTTCTTCAGCACTTCGTCCGGCAGATCGATGCCGTAGAGTTTCCAGGTCGCATGATAGTCACGATAGTAGCTGAAGTAGTCGTCTCGGGTCTCGAAGACGCGCCAGTAGTACGGGTATTCCCCCGGCTGGAAGGAGTCCTTGCCGAAGAGAATTCGGTCCTGGAATCGCACGAAGAAATCGTGCGCTGCGCGCGGCTGCCGCCCGATGTCATACAGAACGGCGCCCACTTCCGTATACATATTGGGAAAGCTGTCCATCAGCTTGGCAAGGTGGCCGAGCTCTGCGGCATGCCAACCCAGGTGGGCGACCACGAAGATGGTCTTGGGGTTGCGCCGGATCAGGTTATCGCGCTCGGTGGCCAGCTGCTCGAAACTGGGGAACTGGTCGGCCGGGTAACGCCGATTCGGAAAGAGGGCGAGCTCGAGCCAGCGCTCGTTGTTGTAGTCGAGCGGCTGCCAGAACTCCTGCGGATCAGCGACGTGAATGAAGACCGGCAAGCCCAGCCGCGCGGCTGCTGCCCAAACCGGGTCGAGATCCGGGTCGTCGATCTTGAGCCGGCTACCATCGGCCTTTCGAATCGACAGACCCAACGACTTGCTGATCTCTCCGACGCCGACGGCGCCGGCCGCCACATCCGCTTCCAGCTGCTTGACCGCCCGTTCGGCCCACCCCGGTCCGACGTTGCGAAAATCGATGCCGGCAAGGATTCGGACCCGGTCGGCCATCGTGGGACTGGCTTTGACTAGCGCGATCTGCCGAGCCAGCGCGTCGCCCGATGCGTTGCTGGCGGAGACGATGACGCGAATGTTGAGCGCGTCGAGCGCGCTCCGGAGCTGCTCCAGCCCCTCGGCTGAGTTGAGCAACGCGCCCGGGTGGCCGTGATAGTCGATGACCGGATACTTGGCTCGTGGAACCGGATGCGCCGGCGCGACCAGGGTGGAGCGGGGTCGGTAGTCGAGAATACTGGGCGGTGCCAGCGTCGGAGCCTGGCAGTTCTGCGGCCGGACCTCCGTCATGCCTGGTGGGCAGGATTCGCCCGGTTTGATCTGGGCCGATCGGGCGGCATCGGCTCCACCCGGCCGCTGCGCCAGGAGGGCCGCGGGAAGGACGAACAGAAGCAGGGCAGTGCGGTATAGCTTCATGGTGGACTCATCGCTCCCAGGTTTGCCCGCTCGACAGCAGGGCTGCGAAGTCCTGGCCCCGGGCCAGTTCGGCTTCGACTTCGGTCATGAGATCCGCCTCGTAGGTGCGGCCCGGGTGATCGTAGATCACGCCGACCGCGACCGGAAAGACCGGCGGCTTGAGTTGGACCAGCATCTGGGCCAGGGTCAGATCCTTTTCGTCGTGTACCAGGACATCGTCGTCGGTAATCCCATCCTCGCCTGGTGTGATGACCTCCAGCTCCAGCGTTCCGGGACGCACCCGGAGCCCGCGGACGCCTCCCTTGCCGAAGCGGAGCGGCTGCCCGTGTCGCACATAGAGCTGATTGTCCTCGGCAACCGGCCGGGCCGTGAACTCATCGAAGACGCCGTCATTAAAGACGACGCAGTTCTGGAAGATCTCGACCAGTGCGGCCCCGCGGTGCGCATGGGCCCGGGTCATCACGTCGACCAGCTGCGCCTGCTGGACATCGATGCCGCGCGCAAAGAACCGCGCTCCGACGCCGAGCGCAAAGGCGCCCGGAGCAATCGGCGTGTCGATCGAGCCGCGCGGTGTCGATGGAGAGCGGGTGCCGCGCCGCGAAGTCGGTGAGGCTTGCCCCTTGGTCAGGCCGTAGATTTCGTTGTTGAAAAGGAGCAAGGTCAGATCGACGTTGCGCCTGAGCACATGCATGGTGTGGTTGCCGCCGATCGACAGGCTGTCTCCGTCGCCCATTACGACCCAGATGTCGAGCGCCGGGTTGGCGAGCTTGATGCCCGTGGCAATGGCCGGGGCGCGTCCATGAATGGTATGAAACCCATAGGTGGACACGTAATACGGAAAGCGCGATGCGCAGCCGATGCCCGAGACGAAAACGGTCTGTTCCCGGGGCAGCTGCAGATCCGCCAGCGTCTTGGTTACCGCCTTGAGAATGGCGTAGTCACCACACCCGGGGCACCAGCGCACTTCCTGGTTTGAGGCATAGTCCTTAACCGTCAGCGGCGTGGTGGTCATACGGTTGCCTCCAGGCGGGCACGAATAGCGGCGGTGAGTTCGCCGATCAGGAACGGTTTGCCCGTCACCTTGTTGAGTCCTTCCGCGGGTACCAGGAATGTGCTGCGCAGCATGGTGACCAGTTGCCCGGTGTTCATTTCCGGCACCAGGATCTGCCGGAAGCCGCGCAGCAGCTCGCCCAAGTTGGCCGGAAACGGATGCAGATAGCGGATGTGGATGTGGCTGACTGACAGGCCGCGGCGTCTGACCTCCGCCACCGCCTGACTGATCGGCCCCCAGGTCGAGCCCCAACCGACCACGGCGAGTTCGCCGGTGGTTTCGCCTTGGGCAACGTCCTGCAGCGGGATGTCCCGGGCAATACCGTTGATTTTTCCGGCGCGCAGGTCGGTCATCCGTTGGTGATTGTCCGCATCGTATGAGATGTGACCGGTCGTGGCGCTCTTTTCGAGCCCGCCGATCCGGTGCTCGAGCCCGGGGGTACCCGGAACCGCCCAGACACGGGCCAATGTCTCGGGATCGCGGGCAAAGGGCTGGAACTCGGCCGGATCGGTTCGCCGCGCCACCGGAAACGACGGGAGCGTGCTGACGTCCGGCAGGCGCCACGGTTCGGCGGCGTTGGCGAGATATCCGTCGGTCAGCAGCATGACCGGTGTCATGTACTTGGTGGCGAGCCGAACCGCTTCGATGCCAACCTCGAAGCAGTCCGAGGGCGTTGCCGTCGCGATGACCGGGAGCGGTGCGTCACCGTTGCGGCCATAGACGGCCTGGAACAGGTCGCTCTGTTCGGTCTTAGTGGGCAGCCCGGTCGACGGTCCGCCGCGCTGGGAGTTGACCACCACGAGCGGTAGCTCCGCACTGATGGCCAGGCCGATCGCCTCCGTTTTGAGGGCGATGCCAGGGCCCGAGCTGGAGGTGACACCGAGCGCGCCCGCATAACTCGCCCCGATGGCGGAGCAGACGGCAGCAATCTCGTCCTCGGCCTGGAAAGTCACTACCCCGAAATTGCGCAGCTTGGCCAGCGCATGGAGCAGTGGCGATGCCGGCGTGATGGGGTACGATCCGAAGACGAGCCGAGGCAGCCCGGTCGCCCGCAGTCCGGCAATCAGGCCCCAGGCCAGGGCGTCGGTGCCGGTTACGGTGCGGTAGCGCCCGGGGGCGAGATCGGCCCGCCGGATGGTGAACCCGCCGACCGTGTGGCCCAGTTCCGCCGTTTCGCCGTAGGCGTGTCCGGCGTCGAGAGCGGCGATGTTGGCCTGCACCAGGTCCGGTCGCTTGGCGAACTTCTGACTAAGCCAGGTGCGAGTGGCGCTCCGGTCGCGGTCGTACATCCAGAGCATCAGGCCCAGCGCCCACATGTTCCGGCAGCGGAGCGCCTCTTTCGACGAGATCCCGGCGTCGGCCACCGCCAGCTGCGTCAACCGAGTCACGTCCAGCGACAGCAGCTGGTACGGCGCGAGGCTGCCGTCCTCGAGCGGATTGGCCGTGTAGTTCGCCTTCTCGAGGTTCCGCGCGGTAAAGGCCGAACTGTCGGCCAGCACCAGGCCGCCGATTCTCACGTCGCGCAGGTTGGTGGTCAGCGCGGCCGGATTCATGGCGACCAGGACGTCGAGTTCGTCGCCCGCGGTCTTGACGTCGACCGACCCGAAATGAATCTGGAAGGCGGAGACCCCGAACGTGGTTCCGGTCGGCGCGCGAATCTCGGCGGGGAAGTCGGGAAAGGTGGCCAGGTCGACCCCGGCCAGCGCGGACTCGACGGTGAACTGTGATCCGGTGAGCTGCATACCGTCGCCCGAGTCTCCAGCGAATCGGATCACGGCCGATTCGCGTAGCTCGCGGGCAGGACTGCCATTCGCGGTCATGGAAGAGCCTCCTATGACCGATGAATCTAACGTGCGGGTACCCTATCAATAGAGGGTACCGTTCGCTTGGCAAGGTCTGCCCGGGTCGAACTCCATCATGACGCTCGTTTCCCGAGTCAGCTCGAGCTTCCCTTGGCTGGGTCCAGCAAGGTTCGCCAGCGGTAACGGCACGTTCATCATGTGGCTGGTGCGGGGTACTGTTGACAGGATGTTCGTGCCTTTCGAGATTGGCCCCCATGGCCAAGCCCGTGCTGGTACCCCGCGACGGATCCGATCCATCAGAAGCGGTTCTCGACGCTGCGGGGCGCCTCTTTCGCCGAAAGGGATATTCGGCCACCACGATTCGCGACATTGCCGAAGCGGCGGGGGTCTGGCCCGGCAGCCTCCACTACCGCTTCCGGACCAAAGAAGCCGTCCTGCTCGCCTTGATGGAGCGCGGCATTGCCATCATGGAAACGGGCTTCCGGGAGGCGATGGCGGGAACCGACGACCCGATCGACGCGATCCGCCTGGCCCTGCGTGCGCACGTAGCGCGTCTGGTCGGCAACGATCACGGCACCTATGTGCTGCTCTACGAAACCCGGCAGCTCGAGGGCGAAGCCCGCGACCGGATGACGCGGCTCCGTGACCGCTACGATGCCCTGTGGGATGGCCTGATTCGCCGAGCCGTCGCTTCAGGGAGGTTACAACCCGACGTCGATGTGCGCCTGGTGCGGCTCTTCATCTTGAGCGCGGTCAACTTCGTGCCCCAATGGTATTCTGAATCGGGTAGCCTGAGCCCGGTAGAACTGGCCGATGCCTTTGCCGATCGTGTGCTCAACGGATTACTCCGGTAGCGCGAACGATCGTACCCTGTGGAGAAAACAATGACACGAGCCGATCTGGAAGCGATGTTCCGCGTCATCGACGCCTCGGACTGGGACGCGCTGCCGCCGTTCTTTCACCCGGAGATGACCTACGATCGTCCGGGGTTCCCGTTGCTGGATGGCCGTGAGGCCGTGCTCGATTTCTATCGCCGGATCCGAGCCATTCGAGGTGAACACCGCTTCGAAGCCTTTGCGGTCGACGGCGATACCGGGGCGTCCTGGGGCCGTTTCGTCGGAGCAAAGACCGATGGAACCCCGGTCGACATCGCCTTTGCCGACTGCTATCGGTTCAAAGATGGCGCCATCTGGCGCCGGAAGTCCTTTTTCTACGTGCCTCTCGTCTGATTCGCCGCGGGTTATCGCGGTGGGCTGGTGCGGCGGAGGCCTGCCTGGAGTGCGAGCGCGATGCCGCCAAGGACGAGCACCCCGGCCAGGCCCAGGCGGAAGGTGACTGATTCGCCGAGGAGTACCGCGCCGCCCGCTGTCGCGATCACCGGCACGGTGAGCTGGACGATCGCCGCGGTCATGCCCGACAATCCTCGGAGCGCCTGATACCACACTACGTATCCGACGCCTGACGCGAGCGCTCCCGAGGTCACGGCAAGCAGTGCGCCCTGCCAGGCGATCCTGTCACCGCTCCAGGTGAGCAACAGGAGCACCAGCGCCATCGGCACGGTCCGGGCGAAGTTGGTTGCCGTTTGCGCCAGCGGATCCGGCACGCCGCGCCCGGCAAACGAGTAGAAGCCCCAGGCCGTGCCGGCAACCACCATCAGCGCGGCGCCCGACAGTGACGGTGCAGTCACCCCCGGAAGCAATAGATAGATGAGCCCGCCGAATGCGACGACCAGTCCCGCCCACTGGACCGGGTGCGGACGCCCTTCTCGGCGGAGCGAGATCAGGATCATGGTGACCTGAACGGTGCCGAACAGCAGCAGCGCGCCCGTCCCGGTGCTCAGACTCACATACGCAAACGAAAATGGCACCGCATAGAGGAACAGCAGGATGGCGGGGAGCCACGAAGTCCCGGATCGGGTCGATGTTGTACGCCTGCCTCGTACCAGCGCACCGAGCGTGATGGCGCCGGCCACGAGGCGAATGGTGGTAAAGGTGCCGGGATCGATCAGGGGATCCGCAAGGGCAAGGCGGCAGAGCACCGAATTGGCCGCAAACGCGGTGAGCGCGAGTGCGGTGAGCCCTGCGGTCTTGGCCGGTTTCATGCGGCCGTACCATGGCAGTGCGGCCGGGTTTTCGCAACTAACGGCGGCCGCGGTCCCTCATCAGCTGCGTGGCGTCGTGGACCAGGCGTTGCCGATCGACCTTGTGGGTGCCGGCCACCGGGATCTCGGCGACAAAAATGATGGCCCGCGGATGGGCGTAGGCCGGTCCGTGCTCCAGCGTGTATCGTTTGATGTCGTCCTCTGAAGGGACGTGCCCGGGTGTCGTCACGACGAAGGCAACCGGGATCTGCCCTTTGATCTCATCGGTCACCGGCACGACGGCGGCCTGGGCGACATCGGGATGGCGCTCGAGCAGCTTTTCGACTTCGCCCGGATAGATGTTTTCGCCGCCGCAGACGAACATGTCATCCGAACGGCCGACGAAATAGAAGAATCCATCGGCATCGCGGCGCATCAGGTCGCCGGTGGTGTACCAGCCGTCCCGGACGCGCTCGGCCGTGACGTGATCGAGGTTGAGGTAGCCGGGCATCAAGGCCGGGCTGCGCAGCTCGAAGACCCCTTCATCCGTCGAGGCGCCCCCGCTGAGCCGCCACTCCACATCCGGCCACGGATGACCGAGCGAGAGGGGCGGCCGCGCCAGGCCGGCGGGGTGCGGACCGAACGGGCAAGGCCCCGCTTCGGTGGTACCATAGCCGTTGCCGATGGCGGCGTTCGGAAAGATCTCTTGTACCTGCGCAAGCAGCGCATCGGTCAGCGGCGCCGAGCCGATCGTGACCTGTCGGACATGTCCGAAGTCGCTCTTCGCCAGCAGATCACGCTCTCGCGCAATCAGCGCAAACATGGTGGGAATCCCGGTCAGCACGGTGCAGCGATACGCGGCCACGGCTTCCAGATACCGCCGCGCCTCGAATCGTGGCAGCGAGACGATGGTCATCTGATTCGACACGGCCACGGTCGAGAAGAAGAGGCCGTTCTTGTGATACGTCGGCGCCACCACCAGCGTGACATCGCGCCGGCCCGCTTCGTATCCCGTGAAGTACTTACGAAGTGCCCACAGTTGGCCATCGTGAAGCAGTGGAACGCCTTTGGGTCGGCCGGTCGAGCCCGAGGTGTAGAGGATCTTGGCCAGGTCACTCGGCCCCGGCCGAACGGTTTCCCAGGGGCCTGGATCGAGGAACTGCTGATAGCCGCGCGGACCGGGATCGTCCAGCTCGATGGTCGGAACGCCATCGGGAATCAGGCGGGCCCGTTCGCGATCGGTCATCACTGCGGCAACGTCAGCGTCGGAAAAGATGAACCCGATCGTCTCGGCGGGCAGCTTGAAGTTGATCGGAACCGCCACCATTCCCGCGCGGAGGATCCCGAAATACGTCGCCAGAAACTCGGCCCGGTTCTCGGCCAGGATGGCGATGCGCGATCCCGGAGTGTGGCCACGTCGAGCCAGTCCTCGGGCCACGGCATCCGCCGTGGCATCGAGCATGGCGGTCGTCCAGGTCTCGGGTCGGTCGGGATTCCGAATATCGATGATAGCCGGGTGGTTCGGCGCCTCATCCGAGGCGACATCTCCCAAGTTGACGCGATCGATCATGGGATGACCAGCACCTTGCCGACCACTTCGCGATCCTCGAGCAGGCGCTCCCCTTCCGCGGTCTGATCGAGCGGCAGCCGCGCATCGATGACCGGATCGAGCTGCCCCGCGGCAATCATCTCCATCAGCCGGAGGATGTCGTCCGGGGTCCATCCGTTCGATCCGATCATCTCATGCTCGAAGGTCCAGAGGTAGCGGGCGTCCGTTTTGAGGTCGAACCCGGCCGTCGCGCCGCAGGTGAGGATCCGTCCGTTCAGCCTGACGCACTTCTGGGTATCGGTCCAGGTATCACCGCCGGTAAAGTTCACGGCGACGTCGACGCCCCCTTCTCCCGTGATCCGCGGCTTGCCGTACAGCTCGCGAACCCCGTCGAGAAATCGGATGTCGACGTAGTTGATGCAGTGGTCGGCGCCGATCGTCTCGAGTCGGGCAATCTTTGATGCGGAGCTGGCGCATGCCACCACTTCCGCGCCCAGCAGTTTGGCCAGCTGGACACATGCCACGCCGACTCCACCGCTGGCGCCCAGGATCAGCACCCGCTCGCCGGCCCGTACCCGGCCCCGGGTGACCAGCATCCGGTGCGCGGTGGCATAGGCGAGGGGCAACGATGCGGCTTGTTCCAGCGTGACGGCGTCCGGTACCCGGATCAGTTGGGCCTCCGGGACGCAGACCAACTCAGCCCGCCCGCCATCGGCCACCTCGCCGATCATGCCGAACCGCTCGCCTGTGCGGTAGACGGGGTCGATCACCACCCGGTCACCCCGGGTCCAGTGGGTTACGTCGCGCCCGACGGTCTCCACGGTGCCGGCAATGTCCGAGCCGACCACGATCGGCAGCGGAATCCGGATCCCGGGCATGCCTCGACGGGTAAAGATGTCGTGATAGTTGATGGCCGTGGCCGCGACTCGGACGACCACATCGGTCGGCCCCGGAGTTGGATCGGCGTAGTCGGTGCGATAGACGAGCTGATCCCGTCCGCCGTGCGCCATGGTAACGACAGCCCGCATGCAGCTACCTCGCAACAGGTGCAGTTGAAGCCGGTTGTCTTTCCGGCATATACTTAATCGAATTAAGGAACTGCAGCCCGTCAATGGGCAGCCCAAGCCCGAACCGATTTCCGCGGGACGCTATGAGCCGCCGCCCCACAAAGACGGACGATGAGATTCTGGGCCAGGCGATGCGCGTCGTCCGGCGCCGCGGGCGTCACGTCACCCTGTCGGAGATCGGCGCCGAGGTGGGGCTGACTTCGGCGCGGCTGATCCAGCGCTTCGGGTCGCGCGGGCGGTTCCTTGCTCTGGTGGAAGATCGGGCCGATCGACGCATGATCGACTCGATCGTCGAAGACCTGGACCTCGACGGCGAGCCGATCGGCGCGCTGATCGATCGGCTGGCTCGAGTCGCTGCCAGGAACGCCGAGCGACTCTACCTCCTCTCCAATTCCTATCTGTACGACCCCGGGCATCTCGCCGCGCCGGACGGCGCACGAGCGGCCAAAGCGCGGGAAAAGCTGGTCATCGCCCGATTCCGTGACGTGATCGACCGCGCCGTGGCAGGCCGGTGGCTTGTTGCCGGCCTGGACCGCGGGGCGCTGGCGCGGGCGATTTGGGTGACCTGGGTTGGCACCTACACCATGTGGGCATACGCACCCGTCGGGTCGCTCCGACGGGTGGTCGAACGGGATCTCCGATTCCTGTTCGGTCCGTACCTGACGCGGCGGGCTCGAGCGCGCCGCTCTTCGAGAATGAGGTCGACGTGATCGGGCAAAACCGGTGGGCCGCTCTGGGACTGACGCTGGTGACTACGACCGTCGGCATGATGGGGTTCGCGGCGGTCTTTCCGCTGCTCACCCTCTGGATCCAGGACTTCGGCATCTCGCGGGCTCAGGGCGGGCTGCTTTCGGGACTCTGGTACCTGCCCGGGATTCTGGTTTCGCTGCCGGCCGGCTGGATCTTCGATCGTTATCCGATCCGGCGGGGTTTGACCGCCTGCTGGGTACTCATCGCGGCGGGGACGGCCATCATGGCCGTGGCGCCCAGCTACTGGGTTCTGTGTGCCGGACGGTTTCTCTTCTCGGTCGGCATGAATGCCCACATGATCGGTGCGCCCAAGTTCCTGGCGCTGTGGTTCGCGGGGCGACGGGAACTGGGCTTCGTCATGGGCATCTATACTATGGCCTTCACGGCGGGTGTCTATCTGAGTCTCAATCTGCTCGGATCGATCGGCGGGGCGCAGGGCTGGCGTCCGGCGGTGCAACTCCTGGCAGGCGTCTCGCTGATGGCGGCCTTTCTGGTCCCGTTGATGTCGAATCCGAAGGCGGTCGCCGCCCCTGCGGAGCAGTCGACGCCGACCCGGTTCAATCCGTTCTCGCTCGGCCCAGGCGCGTGGTTCCTGGCGATCGCGTATTTCGGCTATAGCATCGGGACCGAAGCGATTATGACCTTCGGACCGGATGCGCTGGTCGAGTGGGGCCACGAGCTCGCGGCCGCGTCCGCGATCATCGGCTCGTACGCGCTGGTTTCGCTGGTGCTGAAGCCGATCCTGTCCTCGCGGCTTCGGGACAGCAACGCCGCCGGGTTCGTCGTGGTGGCCACGTTGTTCGGGCTGGCCTCGATGGCGCTCTTCTTCGTTCCCGGGCTCTCGCCGCGCATCGCGGCAGGTGCGCTTGGTGTTTCTCTCGCGCTCGGTATGCCGGCGTTCTTTGCGCTGCCGGGGTTCCTTTTCCCGCAGCACCAGGTGGGGCAGGTCTACGGCTTATACCAGATGCTCTACAGTCTCGGCTTCTTTGCGCAGCCGCTGGTCGGGCTGGCCGTCGACCGGACCGGGGGTTACGGCGCCGGATTCGTCGTCATGGCGCTCTACTGCGCCCTCGGCCTGCTGGTACTCCGGGTCGCTTGCCGCGCTCGGTCGGCGGAGTCGCCGAGCCTGTCGTGATGTCGTCGTCGTACAGCATGCGGACCGCCGGCGTGTCAAGGTCATCGAACTGTCCGGCGCGCGCGGACCAGACGTACGCTGCGACGGCTGCGCCGGCGATGATGATCGCAAGGGGCAGGACCAGGAACAGAATACTCATGCCGCCTCCGCCAGAGTCGAGTGGATCGGGGCGGCATCGATAGGCTCGGCCCTCCTCTGCCGGCCGAAGCTGCGGCCGAACCAGCTCGCGGTGATGACCGTGACCGACGATGCCGGCATCAGAATCGCCGCGACGAGCGGAGACAGAATGCCGGTCATCGCAAACAGGACGCCAAGCGCGTTGTAGCCCAGCGCAAAGGCAATGTTCCGGCGGATCACCCGCATGGTGCGTGCGCTTCCATCGACCAGCTCGACGAGCGGGGCCAGCCCCGGTGTCGTCAGGTACGCATCAGCGCTCGAGAGCGACGCTTCAGCCCCTCCGTGCACGCCGATACCCACGTCGGCTGCGGCAATTGCGGCGGCATCGTTGAGCGCCGGGAAGATCTCGGTGGGGGCGTGATAGGAGCGTTGAGTGATTATGAGGCCGTCACGAGGCGGTGATCGTTGTGGATGGATGTCGAATCGGTCGGCTTTGGGCCGGTTGCGCGAAGTTGGAGGAGGATAGCAATCAGGCTAATCCCGAGTTGCGTAGTGTGTGATATTGCCCCTTCGAATGGGTTACTCGGTGCGAGCGTACCGTTGCCGGACCTGCCTGCTGATATAGGTGCTGAGTCCCTTCCCGGCTCGGGCCAGTTCCTTCATGTGCTCGACGTCATCGCGGCCCGGTGTCGTGTAGTCGTACACATAAACGGTCGGCGTGCCGAATCGGACCCGGATGGACTCGGGCCCGATCTCGTAGTGGGTGACACCGGACGTCCCACTTCGGTTGCCGTACTGCTGCAGGGGCGCCTCCAGTCGCAGGGGCAGGCATCCACCGCCGCCCGACCATGCCGACCCTGCATTGTGCCCTGCTCCCGGCCGCCGGCGCAAGGGCGATGTCGTTGTGCCGGCGACGCGCGAGCGGCACTCCGGGAAGAGCGACACCATGGACTGCAGGGATGCAGCCCGCTTGGCGGGCATCAGCGCCCATGTATCGACGTCAAGGTATTGCGGATCAGCCCGCCAATCGGAAACCGGCGTCGGCGAAATGACGGTCGTACCCGAACACGGATTTGATGCGTTCCCGCCGCATCACCTCGAAGCTGACGCCGTCGCAGAGCGTGAGGGGCTGATCACGAAATTTGCCGAGCCAGGCGCCCATGGCCGCAGCCAGGATCTCCGCGTCGACCGGGACGCAGGTGTAGAGCGGATCGCCGAGGATGGCCTCGACTACGCTCCGGGCGATATCGCCGCTGCGCCGGTACAGGAGGAGTCCCTGAAGCTCCGCCAGGACGAGCGGCGTAATCACGAATCGGCCGCCGTTCATGACGAACTTTCGGGCGAACACGGCGGCCCGCGTGTGATACTGGTCCCGCCGGTGCGCCAGCGCCAGGAGGCCGCTCGTGTCAGCGAAGACGCGATCGGCGGCCACGCTTGGGCTCTCCGTAGAGGTACTCGTCGTGGCGCGCCGCGGTGTCGGTCGGCCCCTTGGGGTCGTCGACCGCGCCGATCAGCTGCTCCAGCGACCAGCCCGGCGCCTGCTCGCCCAACGTCTCGGCCGAGAGCCGGCGAAGCCCGCGCCGAAGCAGCTCCGCCTTCGAGAGGCCGGTGGCCGTGATCAGGTCGTCGAGCAGGGAGACGTCGGGTGGGTCGAGATAGACTTGCACCGGCTCGCGGACCTTCTTGGTGTTACGCGTGTCGGTCATGACGACTCCACGGGAATGGTTACATGTATATGATACATGTAGGCATTCCTCGTGTCAATGTATCGGGCGTCCGGTAGAGCCCCGGCGGCGGAGCCGTATCTGCGTCGAGGCGGCGGCGGGGTGCTTTACTCCGAGAAGAGCGATACCCTGGGCTGCAGGGACGCCGCCCGCCTGGCGGGCGTCAGCGCTGCCGCCGCGCCCACCAGGAGCAGCAATGCGCTCACGCCGAGCAGGATGACGGGATCGAGCGCGGAGAGGCCTTCGACCCGGCTGGCGAGCAGTCGGGCCGCCCCCAGCGCGATCGGGATCACCAGCCCCCAGGCGGCGAGTACCACGCCCTGCCGAAGCACGATGCCCGCCACCTGCCGCCGCTCCGCACCGAGCGCCATGCGAATGCCCAGCTCGACGGTGCGGCGGCCCGCGATGTAGGACATGGACCCCGAATGGAAAGAAAGCTGGCTTGCGGATGCGACAGGCGCGCACTCGGCGCCGTCCCGGGTGAGACGGCGCCGCCGCGCGGCGGGGAGATCAGCGCTGCGTGGTGCGCGCTGTCGATATCGTCGGGCTCACCGGGAGCACCGCCCGCCAGGCTTCCTGCTGTCCCTGCGGGTTGGTGCCGTACCCTACGAACACGCGTCCGTCGGCTGAGACACCGCTCACGCCCTGCAGCGTCCATCCGGTGAGGTCGAGGCCGTAGCTCGCGAGCACCACGTCGAGCCGGCGGATCCCGTGATGCGAGGTCCAGATGAACGGGAGGTCGCTACCTGAGGTGGTATTGAATCCGACGATGACCGACCCGTCGTACGACGCCGCAAACGCAGACGTCGCGGCCAGCTGACCGGGCAGCGTGCCGAGTCCTTCCATGCCGCCTGCCGCCGACCAGCGGAATGCCTCGCGCCGTCCGACCATGGTGCTGTAACCGACGAGGTAGGTGCCGTTACCCGAGACCGAGTTCGCGGCGCTCAGCGTACCGCTGCCCAGAAACCCGAGTCCCTGGACGGTGGAGCCGGTCCAGCGCACTGCCTGAGCAGTGGTGCTGCTCGACACGGCGCTGCTGCCCGAGATCACGGTGCCGTCGGCGGAGACGCCCGTGGCACTGTTGGTGGGGTCGTTGCCGGCTTGGCCCAGCAGCGGCAGCGTCTGCAGGCCGCCGCTCATGGTCCAGCGGAACGCCCGGTTGCGAGTCTCGTTGGTGCGGCTCAGCCCGACGACGACGCTCCCATCGGCCGAAACCCCCGTGGCGCTGCTCTGACTTGCGCCGCCCAAGCCGCTCAATGCCTGCATGCCGCCGCTCGCGGTCCAGCGGAACGCCTGCTGCCCGCCACCGTTCACCGTGCTGACGCCGACGATGGTGCTGCCGTCCGTCGACGCGGCGTTCGCGGAGCTGTACAGGGTCGGGCCCGATCCGCTTCCCGCGAAGCCAAGGCCCTGCATCCCTCCGCTCGCAGTCCAGCGGAAGGCTTGCGTACCTTGAGGCGAAGTGGACGAGCCGACGATCACCGTCGCGTCGGGAGAGATGCCGTGTGCGTAACTCATCCGCTGCTGGGACGGGGAGGGCCCCAGGAAGCCCAGCCCGTGAAATCCGGGCTGTTCTCCTATCATGATCGAGTCGACACCCAGGCGTCCCTTGTCGTCCACCAGTTCCACCTTGACCCAGTAGGGATCGTTGCTGGTGTGCCGGCGGGTGAACTCGGGCGTGGAGAACGGCGTCAGCACGGGCGCATCGCGGCCCGCGGTCCAGCGATACTGCGCAGCAGATGTGCCCAGCTTATGGGTCTCGATCGTGAAGGTGACGTCGTCGCCGGGTTGTGGCGTGGCGGGGTCGGCCTGGATCGTGAACGGGACCTTGACGATCGGTTTCCACTCGAAGTCGATGAAGTTGGCTCCATCGTCGTCGTCGACGGGATGCCCCAGGTGCACGAAGCCGAACGCTTGCCGGGTTTGTGTCAGCGGGATATCGACCGTCTCGCCGCTGCCGATGCCGTCACCCGTGCCGTCCGCCAACCGGACCACCACGCCCACGAGGCCCTGGTTCTGCGCCAGCCCGCTGGCCGGCGGATTATTGAACGCGCAAGACGGGCACAAGCTGCGAACGGTGAGCGAGTCGCTTGCCGTGTAGATGCTGTCGGCTTGGACGGCGCGCCATACCTCGTCGACCGGATCGCGGTACTCGAGGAAGGCCTCGGGAAACCGGTCGTTGCCCACGACATCCATCATGGCTTCGAGCCACAGATCGTCCATGGCACGGGCCGGAAACAGGGCGCTGGTCCCGGCCATGAAGACGCGCGCGTAGGGTTGGGGTTCCGAATCCGCCTGGTCGGCAAAGTCGAACGGGGTGATGGCCTCGTTGGTGAAGTTGATCCGGTGGTGGTCCTCCCCCGGCCCGTTGGGGTCGGCGACATAGACGGACCCCCATCGCATGCCATAGGCGATGATCGAGTGGCCGTAACTCCAGTCCTGCGCGTAGATGTTGACCACCTGTGGACCGCCGACCAGGAGGGCGAGGCCGAGATTGGTCATCTGGGCCCGGGTCCAGCTCGGGCCCCCGATCGGCTGGCCCAACGCCGCGAGGTGCTCCGCATATGACTGGAGGTCCTGATAGAGAAAGAGGGCATCGCGGTCGAAGTCCATCTGCACGACCGTGCTGAGCCGCAGGGCGGTCCGGTTGTCCACCCAGATTCCCTTGACGGGTCCGAAGCGGTGCGCCAGCGGCCCGAGGATCGGCTTCTCCTCATAGAAGTAGTCGAGCGCGCTCAGCGTCATGCCCAGACAGACGCCTCCCGGTGCGAGCTGCGAGCCGAGATTGGGCGCTTCCCAGTCGTCCACCCCGGGCACGAAGCTGCTTCGGATGTCGCCGTCGAGCTCGCCCAGCGGGGCGGCAACGACCAGCACCTCCGCCTCGCCCTCTGGAGCTCGAGCCATGCTTCTGAACGATGCGGTGCGCGGCCGGAACATCTGGCTGGCGGACACATGGCTGGTGACGACGACGATGACGCTGTCGGTCCGGGCCAGAATCGGGAGCAGCTCGAGTCGGCCGCTGTCGGGATCGCGGATCACGGCCCCGATCGCGGTGTCGGGGGCGGCCCGGACCGGGAGGGTGATGGCAAAGGTCCGGTTTGCGAAGCCCTGGCCGTTCCGGATCCGGATGGTCGGGCCGATCTGGGTCAGCTTGGGCGGCAGGGTCGGGCGCACTTCTTTGAGTTCGCTCACGGTCCATGCGGTGGAGCCCGGATAGGTTCCGGATGGTACCGAGATGGTGAAACCGCGGAGCGGACTGTCCTCCCGGGTGACGCGCAGGACGCCGCCGCCCGGTCCGACCGTGGCGCCGTCGAGCACGACGTCGACCGAACTCGGCGGGGGAGGCGGCGGCGGAGGCGGTGGGGGTGGCGGCGGCGCCGGCGGAGGTGCCGGGGGTGGGGAAGGGGATGGGGATGGCTCGCTGCCACAACTTGCGAGCACCAACATCAGGGCGAGCGCCGCGATCCCGCGTGCCATAGCCATCTGCCGACCTCTGTAATCCGGGTCCCTTAGACGCGCAACTTCCGGCGGGGCGGGATCAGCCCGGATGAAGGGGTGACCTTCACTGTCTCCCGGTCAGAAAGGTTTTGATGACGGACCACGGCCGCTCACAATCGTTGTGGCCGCAGGGGAGCTCGTGGAATTCCGCGCCCGGTACCGCCGCCGCCAGGGTACGCCCGTGCTCGATCGGAATGATCGCGTCCTGCCGCCCGTGAAGCACCAGCAGCGGTCCGCGGTATCGGCGCAGTGCTGCCACGTTGTCAAACGGATCGCGGACCAGAAAGCCAGGCACGAGGAACCGCGCCGCCAGCGGCCGAGTGCTGGTGAAGGCAGATTCCAGGATCAGCCCGGCGAGTCCGGCGTCGGCTGCCAGTCGCGCAGCCGGCCCGCTTCCCAGCGAGCGGCCATAGGCCACGATCCGCCGCGCGTCGATGCGGGCGTCGCCACGGGCCCACGCATGCGCAGCCGACGCCACCGCGTGGATCGACGCTTCCGACGGTTTCCCCGCGGAGCCGCCGTAGCCGGGATACTCGAGCAGGAGCACCGCCCAGCCCCAGGACCGCGGTTCGGTGAACTCGTCGACCCAGTATTCGGCCAGTTCGCCGTTGCCGTGCGTGAAGATCAGGAGGGGCCAGGGGCCGGAGCCACCGGACGTGGCGGGCAGGAAGAGCGCGTCGACCGCTCCGGCGGGCTGGTGCAGCGGGACAACCGCCGCCGCCTGCCCGGCTACCAGACCGCCTCGAGCAAGCGGCGGCGGCGCCGGATACATCACGCTCCGTTGGAGCAGGAACACACCGGCCAGGTACGCAGCCGCGACGAGGAGGAGCGTCAACCCGATACTCATGAGCTTCGTCACGGCGCTCCTTCTCACCGGTAGGACTTCATCGTACGCCGACCGTCGTCGATGCTTCGAAGATACAGCCCCGGGCAGCACCGTGTTCGGCAGGGTACATTCCAGCCGGGCACCGGGCCTGCCGCGAAGTGGCTCGACTCCGGTGTGCCGATCCGATAAACCAGAGCTCCCGAATCGAGGACCGAATGGGCGGGCAACTGAATCCGGAAAAGATTCTACCGACCGCCGTGGCCTTCCGGGCTTCGAGAACTTTGCCGAGCGCGAGACCATGACCACGCTGCGCGGAAAGACCCTGTTCGTCACCGGCGCGAGCCGCGGCATCGGCCTGGCCATCGCTCTCCGGGCGGCTCGGGACGGCGCCAACGTCACCATTGCCGCCAAGACCGACTCGCCCCATCCGAAGCTTCCGGGGACGATTCACTCCGCCGCCGAGGCGATCATCGCGGCCGGCGGGAAGGCGCTGCCCTGCGTGGTGGACGTTCGGGACGAGGCCTCGGTAGCCGACGCGGTGGCGAAGACGGTCGAGACTTTCGGCGGAATCGACATCCTGGTCAACAACGCGTCCGCCATCAGCCTCACCGGGACGCTCGAGACCCCGATGAAGCGGTACGACCTGATGCACCAGGTCAACGTCCGGGGTACTTACCTCTGCTCCCGGCTGTGCATCCCTCAGCTCCGCAAAGCGGCCAACCCGCACATCCTCAATATCTCGCCGCCGCTCGACATGCAGGCGAAATGGTTCGCGCCCCACGTCGCCTACACCATGGCCAAGTACGGGATGAGCATGTGTGTGTTGGGAATGCACGAAGAGTTTCGGGGCGACCGGATCGCGGTCAACGCGCTCTGGCCCCGGACCGCGATCGACACCGAGGCGATCCGGCTCCTTACCGGCGAGGATTCCCGCCGGTTCTGCCGGACCCCGGAGATCATGGCCGACGCGGCCCACGCGATCCTCACCAGCAGCAGCGCCGAGTTCACGGGCCGGTTCTGTGTCGACGAGCAAGTGCTCCGGGCCGCGGGGGTGAGTGATTTTTCCCGGTACCGCCACCCCGGCGTGAGCGAAGACCAGTTGATGGGCGACTTCTTCCTGGAAGGCGTCCAATCCATGCTGGATCGACGCTGACGACGGGCGTCCCAGCCGCGCGCAGTGCTCCAGATGAACAGATCCTATCCGTCGGCGGGGGAAGTGGACTCGAGGCCAGGCCGCATAGCAAACAGGGGGCACACGTTCGTGGCCCCCCGTTGCGTACCTGTCTACTTCCTGCGTAGCGGGCGCCTTGTTACGAGCCGCCCGTCACCTTGTAGCGAATCCGGATTCCGGCAAACCGGGTGAACATGGCCTGGCGCATGACATTGCGGGCCGCGTCGCTGATGGCGCATCCGCCGCCCTCCATCCGGATCCGCCAGGAGTTGCCGCCGTCCTGCACGGAGAACACCCCGGTACCGCCGCTCGCTCCGCTGAAGCTGCTGGTGAACTCGGTGCCGATGTCCGGGTGGTTGAACCGGTCGGCGAGCACCTCGTAGCCGGTCGCTCCCTGGATCTTCGGGATGATGATGTAGGGGACGACACAGTTCACGTCCTGGCTGAGCACGCTGAAGCTGCCCGTCCGCCACGGGTCCACCTCGATTTCCACCTCGGCCTCGGC
>CAZUES010000021.1:0-70020 GCA_964619465.1 uncultured Gemmatimonas sp. | reverse complement strand
GCTGGCTTGGGGTGGAGGCCACTCAAGGCCTCACTTTCGATATCCTTAAACGATAAGTATTTACACAAGTCCAGTCAAGTCAGCCACATCTAGGAGGCGCCTCGCCCGGCATCGAGACGAGTTCAGGGTCGCAAGCGCCGCCTGTCCTGCCGGTCCCGGCTCTCGACGAGATGATCGACCAACCGATCGGCCAGCGCCTCCAGCTCCTCGAGTCGCTTCCGATAGGCCTTGAGATAGAAATGCCGCGCGACCCCCCAGGTGGCGCCATACCCGGCGAGCAGGAAGACCGGCACCAGGAGCGGCATGCCCAACGCCCCGATCGCGACCCCGATGCTGCCGGGAACGATCACCGCGGTCCCGCCGCCCATGATC
Source organism: uncultured Gemmatimonas sp. (assembly GCA_964619465.1). GTDB lineage: Bacteria > Gemmatimonadota > Gemmatimonadetes > Gemmatimonadales > GWC2-71-9 > SHZU01. The sequence continues at coordinate 69,648 of CAZUES010000021.1, read as the reverse complement.
GCACCGAAATACCCGCCCATCAGGTTCTTCAGCGTTTCCTCGATGCGGAGCCGAGTACGGCCCTGCGACGGTGTGACGAGGAGACTGACCCCTCGGCCGATCTGGCCTGGATTGGTCGTCGTCCGCCACGCCAGCGACCGCCCCAGGGTCGAGGCCTGCCCCACGTTGCCGACCGTCATGCGGACTTCGTCGACGATCGCCGCATACTCGTCCTCCGGCACATCGCTGTCGAGCCACCGCTGGACCACGATGCGCGGCTCGCCGCTCAACGGCGCGCCGCCGAACGGCTCGCTCAGGCGGGACGATCCGGCCGAGGCCTCCGGGCGCAGCTCACGCGCGGCGCGATCGACGTGTTGCGGCGGAATCCCGACCTCCGCAGCCAGGCGCTGAATTCCCCCCAGCGTCAGACTGCCGTCCGCGGTCATCGCGGTGGCTTCAAGTTCGGAGGCGCGCGCCACGATATTGCGAACCTGGCTCTCGTCAAATCGCGGCCGCTCACGAAACGCCTGGACCAGCTCATCGATCATCAGCTTAGGCCCCGGATACCGCTGCTCCGGCCGGAGTGCCAGCCCCCGCACCAGCACCTGTTCCGCCGCGGCGGGGAGCAGGTCGAGTTGGCGTCGGTGCTCAGCAGGCGCCTCGAGAAAGCGCTGCACCCGGAGCGACTCGTCACTCGGCCACATCCCGGGAACCCGGCCCACCAGCAGTTCGTAGATCACGCAGGCCAGACTGAAGACGTCCGACCGGGCATCGAGCGCGGTGAACCCGGCCGCCTGCTCCGGACTCATGTACCCCGCCGTGCCAAGCGGGAATCCGGTCCGGGTCAGGGAGCGGTCGCTTGCTTCGGTGAGGGCCTTGGCAATCCCGAAATCCGCCACCACCGCCAGGCCGTCGTTGAGCAGGATGTTTTCGGGCTTGATGTCGCGATGGACCAGGCCGCGCCGGTGGGCATAGTCGAGCGCGTCGGACACCTGGCGGGCCAACCGGACAACCTCCTCGACCGGAATCGCCTCGCCGGTATCGAGCCGTGTCCTGAGCGACCCGCCTTCGATCAGCGGCATGACGTAGTAGAGGTGCCCGCCGGCCTCACCGGAATCGATCAGCAGGAGGATATGCGGATGCTGGAGCTGCGCCGCGATGGTGATCTCGCGCAGGAAGCGATCGCTCCCGACGCTCGCTGCCAGGTCCGGACGCAGAACCTTGACCGCCACGCGCCGGCCGTGCTTGATGTCGGTGGCCTGATAGACCGTGGCCATACCACCCTGCCCGATCGCGCGCTCGACGCGGTAGCGATCGGTCAGGGCGCCCGCCAGCGACTCCGGCACCGGTCCGGTCACGCCTCCCGCCCCTCGTTGGCGCCGACCCGAACCACATCGCCCAGCGCGTGACCGCCCTTACTGCCCTCACCGATCCGACCCATGATGACGTCGGCGTCGTGCTCGAAGAAGAACCACCAACCTTCGTCCTCTGCGATACGCAGCAGCTTGCGCTTCGATTCGAGCGTGCGCATCGGCTCCAGATCGTATCCCATGATCCAGGGCAGGCTCAGGTGATGGCTGGTGGGCATCACGTCAGCCAGATAGAGCAGCGTGTCGCCGTCGCTCTTGATCACGATGCTCTGATGGTTGGGCACGTGCCCGGGCGTGACCCGAGCGGCGATGCCGGGCAGAATCTCGACGTCGCCGCGGAGCAGCTTCCACTTCCCCGCTTCCGAGATCGGTTCGAAGTTCTCGACCAGGTACGAGGCGCGGGTCCGCTCGTTGGTGTTGCGGGCAAACTCGAGTTCGCCCCACTGCGTCACGTAGGTAGCGTTCGGAAAAGTGAGCCGCTCGCCGCCGATGGCCACCCCGGTTTCGTCGCGCTCGACCCAGGTGTTGCCGCCAGCGTGATCGAAATGCAGGTGGGTATTGATGACCCACTTGATGTCGGCCGCCGCATGCCCGGTTTCGGCCAGCGCCGTCTCCAGCCGAGTCCGTCCATCCGGGCCGGCGTTCTCGATGCCGTAGAGGTCGAGGAAGCGATCCTCCTGCTTGTTGCCGAGCCCCGTATCGATCAGCACCAGGCCATCGGGATGTTCGATCAGCAGGCATCGCATGCCCAGCTGGATCCGGTTCCGCTCATCGGCCGGAATCCGTTTGGACCAGAGCGGCTTGGGCACCACGCCGAACATGGCGCCGCCGTCGAGTTTGATGCCGCCGGCCTCGAGTGCGTAGCACTTGAGATTGCCAAGCGTAAAGGGGTGGGCGTACGCCATCAGATCATGTCCTCCGGTGCACTTCGCCGTTTTCTGCCGCGGCGCTTCCGCCGACCCGCGCGCAGCCGCTCCAAATCTGCCACCGTTCGCACTTCGCTGCCGCGGGCCAGTTCGAGCAGCCGTTGCAGTACCCGTCCGGTCACCAGGGCATCGCCGCCGGCCCGGTGCCGGGCCGGGTTCTCGAAGCCGAAGTAATCGGCCATGGAATCGAGACCATAAGACGGGAGCCCCGGCACCAGCGCGCGGGCGAGCCGGACGGTACACAGCCGCTCGCTGTGCAGACCGTATGACTTGACCCGGCGCACTTCGGCCGACAGGAAGCCCCAGTCGAACCCCACGTTGTGGGCGACAAAGATGCGCCCCGCCAACGCCGCCAGCAAATCATCGACCACCGTATCGAAGGTCGGCGCGCTCCTGACCATGGCGTCGGTGATCCTGGTCACCGCCACCACCGGAGGGGGAATCGGCCGCTCCGGATTGATCAGCGAGTCATAGACGACTTCGCAACGGGTGCCCTGGACGACAACGACGGCCACCTCGGTGATCCGATCGCGGCCGCGCGCCTGGCCCCCAGTAGTCTCGACATCGACCACGGCAAAGGCTGCCTCCTCGACCAGCGGCGACCCGGCGGCGCGCGCCACCAGGCTCCAGCGGCCGTCGGGCAGCCGGCGGACCCGCGGGTCCGGACCAAGCAACGCCACCGCGATCCGATCGGCGATCACCTCCGGCGTCCTGGGCATGCCAAAGACCTGAGCCGCCAGCGACTCGGCCGTCTGCGGTCCGGTGGCCAGAAGATCCAGCGCCCGATCGGCAAGCAGCCCGCTCGGCGCGGCAACGAGGCCGGTCACCAGATGTCGCGACGACGAATGGGAAGGGTCATGCAGCGCGGTCCACCGCCGCCGCGGACCAGCTCGCCGCCCGGAATCGTGACGGCCACGCGGCCGCGCGAATCGTCCCAATCGTCGAACGCCAGATAGTCCTGATTCGGGACGATGGCAAAGCCGTTGGCTTCGAGTTCCCTCAGGGTGGCCTCGTTCCGCTGATAGCTGAGGACATGACCGGGGCGGACCGCCAGGAAGTTACAGCCGCTGGCCCACTGCTCCCGCTCCTGGGACGAGCGCCGTTTTCCCCCGGTGAATACCGGAGCAAGCGGCAAGCCGACCTGCTTCAGGGCGGTGAACAGATCGCTCCGCTCCTTGACTGTCTTCCGCCCCTTCTTGCGATGCAGAATGGTGAGTCGCTCGGGACCGACGAAGGCCGGCGGATAGACGGCGCAGAGATCCCGATCGAGCTGGGTGAACAGCATGTCGAGATGGATCGCGGTCGGTTCGCGCGGCATCACCACGACGATGGCATCGGTCACCGGGGTGGTGGCAAAGAGGTCGTCGACCAGACGGTCGAGCGCCGCAGGCGAGGAGCGCTGCGAAAAGCCCAGGACCAGCAAATCGGGGCGCGCGACATGGACGTCGCCGCCCTCGAGCGTGTAATTGCTGCGCCGCTCTTCGGAGCCGTCGTAGAGAATCCCGGCATTGCCAAGTTCCGGATGGAACTGGAAAATGGTCTTGATCAGGAGTTCTTCGGTCCAGCGGATCTCGTGCCGCATGGCGCCGACCACCGCATGATCACCGATGACCATCCCGATATCGCGGGGAAAAAAGAGATTCGGCAAGGGCGGCAGCACGAAGCCCACCTCATTGACGGTCCGCGAAATCGGGCCGCCCGGCTCCTCACTCCCTTCGATCAGCAGCCGGACCAGCTCCTTCGGCGTCAGCGCAGCAAGTTGCTGCGCAAGCGGCTCTGACGGCACCACGTCCATGGTGCTGGTGATCAGGAACTCGCGCGCTTCGTCCAGGGCCAGGACGTCTTCGAGCAAGCTGCCGATTTCGAAGACCTGGGCCGACTTTTCGAGCACCGATACCAGCCGCCGGTGTTCCCGTACCGAGGTTTCCAGTCCGATCAGATCATCATAGAGATACGCCGCCCGGGTGCTGGGCGTGACGGCCTCGAGCTCCCGACCCGGGGTATGAACGAGGACCGCCTCGAGAGGACCGATCTCAGAGGTAACACGTATTGAAGGCATGGCAGGAAACTACCGAAGCGTGCTATCGACTCGCCAGCGCGTAGCTCAACGCTTCCAGTTCGAGGACCAGGTTGACCGTCTTGACAGTGACACTGTCTGGAACCTGAAGCTGGACCGGGGCGAAGTTGAGGATCGCCTTGACGCCGCACCCAACAAGACGATCGGCAATGCCCTGAGCGGCCTCCGCCGGGGTTACGATGACGCCGATATCGGGGGCCAGCACTCCACAATCACGTTCCAGGTCGCGGGCATCCCGAACCACCAGGCCATCCCACGACTGCCCGATCTTCCCGGTATCATGGTCGTAAATCGCGACGATCTCGAAGCCCCGGTCCCGAAAGCCCGGATACTGGACCAGGGCGCTGCCCACTTTGCCGGCACCGACCAGGACCACCCGATACTGGCGCCCAAGACCGAGGATTTCCCGCAGTCGCTTGATCAGCTGTGGAACCGAGTACCCCAGCCCCCGCTTGCCGAATGATCCGAAGAACGAAAGATCTTTGCGGACCTGGGCGGACGTGGTCCCCCCGCGGGCGGCCAGCGCCTCGGAACTGACCGTAGTCGCCCCCTGGTGCTGGAAATCCTCCAGGAACCTGAGGTAGAGCGAGAGGCGACGTACAGTATTATCGGCGACAGTCCGCATAAGCATGTGAAAGTTTTCACAATGTTAGTCGGTCGCCCAGCCCCTCGTCAATCATCCGTTCATGAAGTCGGCGGAACTCGGCCACCGTAAGCGTCTCGGCCCGGTGGGACGGATCCAGGCCGGTGTCGGTCAGGAGGGCCTCGGCTCGGGTCGCATCGAGATCCAGCAACGTCCTGACCGCTCGACCGAGTTGTTTCCGTCGTGACGCGAAGAGCCCGACCACCATTCTCCGGAACCCCGCCTGATCGGGCGATCGCTCGTGCTCGGGCCTGGGCACCAGGCGGACCACGGCGCTGTCGACCTTGGGCGGCGGGTGAAAGGCGCCGGCCGGGACGTTGAAGAGCCGCTCGATCACCGCGGTCGACTGTGCACCTACCGATAACGCACCGTAGTCCGAGGTGCCCGGCTTTGCCGCCAGACGGAGCGCGACTTCCTTCTGGACCAGGAACACGATAGCTGCGGGGAGCGGCCTGGCCATCAGGGCGCGGTCGATCAGGGGCGAGGTGATGTTGTAGGGAATATTGCCGGCCACGAACCAGCGCGGGCGCTCGGTGGCGCCGATCAGCCCCGGCCAGTCGACCTCGAGCGCATCCCCCTCGACCAAGGCGAGTTCGGGCCAGCGGGCCCGGAGCACCGGGATCAAATCGCGGTCGCGCTCGATTGCCGTGACCCGGAGTCCGCGCTCCAGCAGGGCCGCAGTCAGCGCCCCCTTCCCCGGCCCGATTTCGAGAACGGCATCTCCCGGCTCGGCGGGCAGCGCTGCCGCGATCCGATTGAGGATCCGCGGGTCGGAAAGGAAGTGTTGCCCGAGAAACTTCTTGGCCACGTCGAGGTGAACCGATCAGACCTTGAGCACCAGCAGGGTGCGATCGTCGGCGGCTTCGGGACCGAACGCCTCCACCAACGCCATGACCGCATCGACGATATCCGACGGGTGCTGTTCGCGCCGAGTCACGACGGCATCGAGCACCCGCCGCTCGCCGAACCGTTCGCCAGCGGCGTTAGTGCTGTCGCTGACGCCGTCGGTAAAGATGCAGAGCAGATCCTCGCCTGCGACCCAGGGCGAGGTCTGATGGCCGATGGCGTCGTCGCCCAGGCCGAGCGGCGGCGCGGTAGCTTCGAGGCGCCATGACTCACCCGAGCCGCCGATCCGAAAGACATGGGGGTGACCCGCGTTGGCAAAAACGAGTCGACCGGCGGCGGGGTCGATCCGGGCATACACCATGGTGATGAAGCTCTCGGTCGACGTCAGTTGCCCGGCAAGCGTTGCCCGCAGCGCCGAAAGCACCACATCGGGAGCGCCGGCCGCGGCAGCTGCGTGAAGACCGGCGGTGCCGACCGCCGAGGCCATCAGGAGGGCTGCGGAGAAACCGTGGGAACTCACGTCGCCCACCATGACGCCGACCGCACCGCCGCCCAGCCGATTGAATCCGTAGAAGTCGCCGCCGACGGACTCGAGGGGCACGCACTGGACCCCGACGGCGGCATCACCCGAGAGTACGTCCGGCGACGGGAGCAGCCCCTGCTGCAGGGTGGAGGCGAGTTCGAGTTCGCGTTCGAGACGTTCCTGTTCCCGTTCACGCTCCGCCAGCCGGGCATTCTCCAGCGCCGCGCCGATCTGGTTGGCGACCGCCGCGACCAGCTTGCGATCGGTCAGCCCGAACCGGTCGCCGCCGACCCGATCGGTCAGATTGACGACCCCGATGCAGCGGACCGGCGCCCCCGGCGCGGCATAGGTAATCGGCACGCTCATGAAGGCGACGCCCTGGTAGCCGCGCTCCTCGGTGCCCGCCGAGGAGATGATGCCTTCGGTGGGGTCACCGACCAGGGGGCGCTGAGTCCGGAAGACGCGCGCGGCAACCGAAATCGGATCGTCGACCGATACGATGCCCGATCGGCCCGGCGGAATCCCCTGCGAAGCGACCGTCCGCAGGATCCCCTGGTCGTCGTCGTGGACCATGATGGAGGCCCGGCGCGCACCGACCACGCTACTGACGGCGCGAATGATGGTGCGCGACGCCTGTTCCAGGCGAACCGTCTGGCCCAGGATTTCGCTGATGGTGTAGAGCAGATCGATTTCTTCGTAGCGGCTGGCCAGTTCCTGCGAGAGGCGTCCGACTTCGCGCTCGACCCGAAGCAGGTGGTCGATCATCGCGGCCGCGGAGGCGTGCCGCAGCTCCTCGGTTGGGGCGGGGTCGCCCTCGATCCAGAGCCCCGGCTCCTCCGTGATCGGCGCGAACCACCTGGGACCCTCGGGCGTTTCGACCAGACCGGCCAGACCGGGGGTTGCCGGCACCCACTCCGGCACGCGCCCGATCAGGACATGCGTTTCCTCCCCGAAACGCCAGAGGCGCTCCGGGGCAAGCAGAGTTCCGTCGAGCGCGTCGAGGGCCGGCCTGAGGCGCCTCAGCTGCGCGGCAGCGTCATCCAGATCGTGTTCCCCTGGTCGCTGAAGCCAACCTGATCGGCGAGATGCTTGATGATGAAAAGCCCGCGGCCACCTTCGGACTCGAGTTCCTCGGGCAGGATCGGACCCGCCTCCCAGCGCGCGGGGTCGAGTCCGGGGCCTTGATCCTGAACCGAGAGGCGGATGACCTCCGAGGTCAGCTCCGCATGGACGAAGACCTGCTTGTCCGGATCGGCCCCGTTGCCGCGCAGGATGGCATTGCTCAGGGCTTCTGCGAGGGTGACCTTGAGCCGGAAGGCGGTCCGCGCGCAGGGCGCCTGCCCCGCAAAACACTGCCCCGCCATTAGCTCCACCACCGTCCCGACCTTATCGACATCGCTCGGCATCGCGAGGTCGACAGCCACCGGCCCCACCTCGCTCGGCGCGGGCTCGGTCCGGTGGATGGTCAGACGGAAGGACACGGCGATGTCGTCAGAACCCGGCCAGACCGTCGTCGACGGTCGGCACGATGGTGAAGAGCGCGTCGAGCTTGGTGAGCTCGAAGAGCGACCGGAGATCGTCGTTGAGGCCGGCGAGCCGGAGATCGCCTCCGTTTTCGCGGACCTTCTTGGAGATCGTCACCAGGGCGCCGAGGCCGGACGAATCGATGTAGGCCGTCTGGCTGCAGTCGATCAGGAACTTCCGGTCACCGGCCTCGAGCGAATCCTGGATCAATGCCTTGAGCTCTTGCCGATTACCGACGATGAGCTGGCCCTCGATCCGCACCACGGTAACGCCGCTGCCATTGGCCGTCTTGGTAAAGCCCATGAATCTTCTCCCGTTAGGCCCCGGACACGCCAGCGAGCGCGAGGGCCGCGACCGCGACGATGTCCGTGGGACTCGCACCTTCGGGTACGCCTGCCAGAGTCCAGCGTCCTCCCGGAAACAATGGTCCCCATGCTTTGCGCCCGACCGTGTCCCGCAGCACCAATTGGGCCACGTGACCCGAAACGGGATCCGGAAATATGAGAACATTGGGCCCCGAGCGGAATCGGCCCGATTCCGTCCCATCCGACGGGGTGGTCCAGCCCCATTCGACCGAGGCCGCAATCCCGGGCGCCAGGGTTCGGAGTTCGTTCAGGGCCACCTCGGCATCCGCATGGCTGGCGTCCTGGCTCGGCGGCGGCACCAGGAAGCCGACCCGGGACTGGTCGCCGACAACCCGCGTCCGGTGGCCCGCCGCCGTCATGACCAGTTCCGCCATGGCCCGGGCGTCCAGCGGCCCAGCCGAATCGGGAATTGCCAACGTCGAAAGACGATCGTCCATTGTGAGCAGGTACGCAAGATGGCCGCGGACCCGGTTCCGATCGGGGCCGAGGATCCAGCGAGCAGCCTCTTCGACAGCGTCCATCGGTACGGCGGTGCCGGCCAGGCAGACATCGGCGTGTCCCAGGGCGGTCAGCCCGGCGGCAAAGAGCAACGGGTGCGCGGCCAGATCGAGGGCGTGAATGCCATCGCGGACCCGCTCCGGCCAGCAGTCCCGCAGCACGGCGGCAACCTCCCCCAGGCGCGGGTCGGTGGCGGGATCGATGCCGGCGCGCCCGATCAGGGTGATCGAATCGACGCCCTGCTGCCTGAGCAGCTCGGCCGCCCGCTCGATCGATCCGTCCTCCTGATCGATCATGACGAGTCGGCCGCGGCGCTCGGCGGCCCGCGCGATGATCGCTTCGACAGGCGTCATCGGGCCATCCGCGCAGCAAGCGCCTCGGCCACGGCCGGATGGACCATCGGGGTCACGTCGCCGCCGAAGCGAGCCACTTCGCGCACCAGCGTCCCGCTCACAAAGCTCACCTCCGGCGACGGTGTCAGGAAAATCGTCTCGAGACCGGGGAGCAAGCGGCGATTCATCACCGCCATCGGCGCTTCGTGACCCAAGTCGGCGGCGTTACGCACACCGCGGATCAGCACGGTGGCACCAAGTGCCCGCGCCCGATCGGCCAGCAGACCCTCGAATGCCTCGAACGTCACATTGGGCAGCTCGATGATCCGGCGAAACAGCGAGAGACGCTCGTCGAGCGGAAGCACCGGCTGCTTGTTGGGATTGACCGCAATAGCCACGACCAGTCGGTCGACCAACGGCGCAGCCCGCCGGATCAGGTCTTCATGGCCGCGCGTCGGCGGGTCGAACGATCCAGCGTACAGGCCGATTCGGCTCATGTCGCCTCATAGAAAGTTACTGCGGTGTCTCCGTAGCCCCGGGTACTTCCCTCGGGGAGGATATCATCGGTCCGGTGTTCGATAGCCAGCAGGTCCGCAAACGGCGCGTCGCGGAATCGGGCCACGACTCGCTCCGCCAGGCCGAGTCCGTAGGGAGGATCGGCCAGCGCAACCGTAAAGGCGCGGCCGGATATCCCCGCCAGAAACCGAAACACGTCGCCACGCACGACACTGACCCGGTCGCCGACGCCCAGCGCCTCCACGTTGGCCCGGATGGCCTCGAGCGACGGCCGGTTGAGGTCGACCAGAGTGGCATGGCGCGCACCCCGCGATATAGCCTCTAAGCCTAACGCCCCGCTGCCGGCGAACAAGTCGGCGACGACCGCGTCGACGATCCGAGGGCCCAGGATGCTGAACCAGGCTTCCCGCACTCGATCGGCGGTCGGCCGCACCCGGCGATCCGCCGGCGTGACCAGACGACGCCCACCGAACTCGCCGCTGATGATCCGCGTCACACCGGTTCGAGATCGGCGACCCGGCCCGTTGCCGGCGTGATGCCCACCAGCTTTGCCTGCAGCTGTTCCTGCCCCCGAAAAACGTTCCGCTCGAGGCGGAATGCGGCATCGACGGGATCGTTGCCCAACCAACCGGTCCGGTCGGCAAACTGGAAGCCGATCACATCGAGTCGGCCGCGATCGGTCTTGAGCACGCCGCGCAGGTGCTCACTCTTGGCCCCAATGTAGCTCCAGCTGACCAACCGGGCATCACGGGTCAGAAAGACCGGTCCCGGATTGCCCATCCCGCACGGTTCGAGGTGGCGACAGAGCCGTTCCAGGTCGGGCGTCGCTTCGTCGAGTGCGATCTCCAGATCGACTCGTTGTTCAGGCCCCAGGTCGCTCGGCAGCAACCGCTCGCCGCAGACGGCCGCGAACCGCTCGGCAAACTGCTCGACCCGATCGCGCCGCAGCGTGAGACCGGCCGCCATGCGGTGCCCGCCGAATCGTTCGAGCAGATCGCCGCACTGCTGCAGGGCGCCGTGGAGATCGAAACGGGAGATGCTCCGCCCCGATCCCTTGCCGATGTCGCCGGCCAGGCCAATCAGGAATGCGGGACGACCGAATCGCTCGACCACCCGCGACGCGACGATGCCGACCACGCCCGGGTGCCATCCGTCCGAGGCCAGTACCAATCCGGCCGTGCGATCGAGGTCGACGGTGCGCTCCACTCGTTCGATCGCTTGCGCCAGAATCCGCTGATCGATGTCCTGCCGCTCGGTATTGAGCTTTTCGAGCTGGCCGGCCAGCGCCTGGGCTTCGGCCTCGGAGTCGGTGAGCAGGAGACGCAATCCGTCGTTGGCATCACCGATCCGCCCGGCGGCGTTGAGTCGGGGGCCGAGCACGAACCCCACGTGCGACGAGCGAACTTCTCCGGCGCCGAGGCCGGCGCTCTGGATCAGCGCCCGGAAGCCGGGCCAGCGCGATCGATTGAGCACCTTGAGTCCGTGGCGGACCAGAACCCGATTCTCTCCGATCAATGGCACCACGTCGGCCACCGTGGCGACGGCCACGAAGTCGAGAAAATGCATCGGGAACGACGGCGGCAGCCCGAGCGGTTCGACCAAGGCTTGCACCAGCTTGAAAGCGACGCCAGTTCCGCACAACGTGCCGAGCCCCGAGTTGTCGTCGGGACGCTGCGGGTCGAGGATCGCATTGGCCGGTGGCGGTGTCGGGCCCAGCAAGTGATGGTCGGTCACGACGACATCGAGGCCGGCCTCCCTGGCCTGCCGGACCGTCTCGACGGCCGTGATGCCGCAATCACAGGTCAGGATCAATCGGGCGCCGATTTCCTGGGCGCGCGCCAGCCCCGCCGGGCCGAAGTCGTAGCCGTCCCGCATCCGATGGGGGACGAATGCTTCGACATGTGCCCCGGCCGCTCGGAGGGCGCGGGTCAGCAGTGCGGAGGCGCACTGGCCGTCGACGTCGTAGTCGCCGTGCACCAGGATCCGATGCCCGGCGCGAATGGTTCGCACCACGACCTCCACGGCATCGGCCATTCCGGCCAGTGCATAGGGATCCGAGAGCGACTGAAGTTCCGGCCGGAGGAACCGTTTGGCCGTCTCCAGATCGCCGTAGCCGCGCTGCGCAAGCAGCCGAGCAAGCGCAGGAGGAAGATCGAGCGAACTGGCCAGTTGCCGAGCTGTGTCGGGATCGGGAGCCGGCGCCACCCGCCAACGCAGCACGGGTTGCGTCACGAGGAGAAATCCTCCGCGAACAGGATCACGCCGCACGCCTCGCAATTGTCGAGCAGAATCCCGGCCCGGATCTGAGTCCGGCGGTTGCGCGGCACCGAAGTGTAACACGCGCCACAGGCTTCCCCGCGAAGCGGCACCACGACGGCAACGGTCCGGGCCGAACGGAGCCGGTCATAGCGGGCCCGCAGCACCCGATCGATCTTCGACGCCACGTCGTTGCGCTCGCTGCGCGCGGCATCACGCTCGCCTTCCAGCGCCGCCTGCTCGGTAGCGAGGCGAGCCCGCTCTTCCGCCTGCTTGGTTTCGATTTCCGCGAGGCGTTCCCGGCTGGTCTTGGCGCTGCGCTCGAGATCGGTCACCCCTTCGGCAACCTTGACCCATTCCTGCTCCTCGCGCGCCAGCACGGCTCGCGCCATCTCGACTTCGGTCATGACCGCCTGCGCCTCACGGGCACCGCGGGCCAACTCGAGCCGTTCCTTCCGCCGAGCCTCGACGGCACGATATCCCTCGATCCGCCCTTCCAGGTCGCCGCGCTTGGTCACTCCGTCGGCCAGTCGCTTCTCCGCCACCTGGATTTCCCGCCGGCCCGCATCGAGCTCCGCATCCAGCTTGGCAATTTCCGCCAGGATCGACTTGAGTCGGGTATCGACCTCGAACAGGCTGAGGTCGCGGGTTTGCAGATCGAGCAATTTGGTCAGTTCAGCATGCATGATTACGTCATCTTTCACGTCGAGCGTCCGGTGGACGCGATGGGGAATTGGCCTTCTGTTTCTCCCAGACGAACCGGGCTTTGGCCGTTGGAGAGAGTTGCTGCTTGGACATCGAACGGGGACCGATTTCGATCGGCGGCGGCAGGGCCTGAAGCGCGTCGCGTTCATCCAGGCGGGTCACGGCAGCCGCGTAGACGGCGTCGAGATCCTGCCCTTCGAGCGCGGCCGCCTGCTCCGCCAGGCGCTGCCACGCCGCGGCCGCCGACTCCGAAACCGCCCCGAGTGCATCGCTTGCCGGGGATGCGTCCGACAGCGCCACCAAGGCGCCGTAGATTTCCCGGAAGGTCGGGACTTCGAAACGGTCGACCGCCAAGTCGCGCCCCGCCCGAGCCCGCCAGCCGCCGTCAAGGATCATCAGCTGGAGCAGCACCGCTTCCGCCCGCGAGCCGGTCCGGCGCCGCTCCGGACGCGCCGGCCGGCGATCGACCGACGGCGGCACCGGGCGCGACGGCGGCCGCTGCGCCGAAGGTTTCGGGGCGGCCGTCAACTCCTGTTCCAGGACGGCGCGCGTCAGCCCGACCCGCTCCGCAACCCGGCCGATATAGAGATCCCGGGCAATCGGGTCGCTGGCTGCGCGAATGGTGGGCAGCAGGCGATCCAACGCATCGCGGCGGCGCTCGACGCCCTCGAACCAGCCGCGCCGTTCGAGCAACTGGATCTTCCGTTCGACCACATCGACCGCATCCTCGAGAATCCGGCCGAGTGCCGCCGCGCCCCCGGTGCGCACCAGGGTATCCGGATCCTCGCCCTCCGGCAGGGTGGCAACCCGGACGCGGAGTCCGTTGCGCAGGCATTCGTCGCCGGCCCGGAACGTGGCACGCAGTCCGGCCGCATCGGAGTCGTAGAGCATGATCACGGTCGGCGCAAAGCGGCGCAGCAGCACCGCCTGGTCCGCAGTTAGCGCCGTTCCCAGCGGAGCCACGACCGACTCGATCCCGGCTTCGACCAGGCGGATCACATCGAAGTATCCCTCGACCACGATCGCATGCCCATCCTTGCGAATGGCATGCTTGGCCTGGTGCAGGTTGTAGAGCCCAGTCCCTTTGTGAAAGATCGGCGACTCCGGACTGTTGAGATACTTGGGCTCGCCCGACCCCAGAATCCGCCCGCCGAACGCTACCACCCGTCCCCGCTGATCGCGGATGGGAAAGAGCAGCCGGCCGCGAAACCGCGGCACCAGCGTACCGTCGTCTCGCCGGACCAGCAGACCGACGTCGAGCATCACCCGTTCGTCGAGACCGAGCTGGCGCATCGCGTCGGCAAAGGCCCGATTGCGCGGGGCGAAGCCAAGCCCCCACTCGGCCGCAACGGTGAGCGGCAATTCGCGCGACTCGAGATACTGCCGCGCCTGCTCCGCATCGGGGCCTTCGCGCAGGCGGGTGGCAAACCATTCCTGCGCCACGCTCATCGCGCCGTAGAGCGGTTCCCGCGGATCCGGTCCCTCGCGCGCCCCCTGCTCGGGAATCGCGATGCCGACCCGGCGGGCGATCTCACGAACCGCCGTGGGATAGTCCATCCCGAAACGCTTCATCAGAAAGGTGAAGACGTCTCCGGCGGCATGGCAGACGTAGCAGTAGTAGAGCCCCTTCTTGGGCACGACGGCAAAGTTGCGATGGGTACCACCATGGAAGGGACAGGGCCCCCGCCAATCGGCGCCGGTCCGCTTCAAGCTGACCGCCTCGCCGATCAGCTCGACCAGATCGGCCGAATCGCGCACCTGTTCGATCAGCTCGTCCGGTATCATCGCTCAGCCCGCCGCGAATTCGGCAATGGTCACGCCGGATCCGCCCTGGTTGGGCGGTGCGTAGGCAAAGTGGGCTACCCGCCGATCGGACTTGAGGATCTGGCGTACCCGGTCGCGCACCACTCCGGTTCCGATCCCGTGGATGATGCGCAAGTAGGGGTTTTCGGCCAGCACGGCCGCATCGAGCGCGGCCGTTGCGACCACGGCCGCCTCGTCGCCACGCATGCCGCGCAAATCGACCTCGAACGGCGCAGACGGGGCATCGTAGACCGCCGTCTGCCGCCGCGGCGCCGGCGCTTCGGCCACAGGCGTCAGCTCCGCAGCTGCCGCGACGAGTTTGACCGCGCCGACGGTCACCACCGCTTTGCCGTCGCCGCGCAGCTCCTGAACGACGCCGGCACTGCCCGACGGAAGCCGGACCCGAGCGCCGACGGTCAACTCGCCGCCGCTGCCCGACCCGACGTCGGCCCCTGCCCGACCCGCTTCCAGAGCCGCGCGTTCACGACCGGCCGCCTCTTCGATCAAGCGGCGCGCTTCCTTCGCTTCGGCGCTGTCGGCCGCGCCACGCGCCAGCCGGAGTGCCTCCTCGACGGTGGCCCGGGCATCGAGAAGATGCCGCCGCGCAGTTTCGCGTGCCTGCCGATCGGCTTCCTTTTCACGCCGCTTGAGTTCGCGCTCGCGAACCCCCTGCGACTCGGCGGTGGCCGCCGCGACGGCTTCGCGATTGCCGACCTCGAACTCCCGATCGGCCAGGCTCGTCTCGCGCTGTTCCAGATCGCGAGTCCGTTGCTCCACCTGGGCCAGCAACTCGTCGAGCAACCGTTCCTGCTTGGGTACCAGCGCTTCGGCGGTCCGGAGCACCTCAGGATCGATGGCCAGGCGGCGGGCAATGGCCAGACCGTAACTCCGCCCCGGGACGCCTTTCCGGAACCGGAACGTCGGCTGGAGCCCTTCGGCATCGAACTCGAGCGAGCCGTTGACGATGCCGGGCACTTCGCTCGCCAACGACTTGAGGGCGCCCAGGTGAGTCGTCACGATGGTACGGACTCCGCGAGCAGTCAGGGCGCGAAGGGTTGCCGCCGCCAGAGCGCCGCCCTCTGCCGGGTCGGTGCCGCTCCCGATCTCGTCCATCAGCACCAGCGTATCGGAGCCGGCCGTCGCCAGGATTTCCCGCAAGGCCACGACATGCGCGCTGAAGGTCGACAGGTCGGCAGCAATCGACTGATGATCACCGATGTCGACGAAAATGCCGTCGATGATGGGTAGCTTGGTGCCCGGGCCGACCGGCGGAGCAATGCCTGCCTGCGCCAGCACCATCGCGAGACCGCTGGTCTTGAGCAGGACCGTCTTACCGCCAGCATTCGGTCCGCTGATCAGCAGGGTCCGCTCCTCGGGGGCAAGCATCAGGTCGAACGGCACTACCTCGAGTCCGCGCGCCAGCAGCAGCGGGTGACGGGCCTGCCGCAGCTCGATCTGATCGGTCCCGACCTCCGGAACCGAGGCCTCGACCGCGTGGGCGTAGCGAACCCGGGCCAACAAATCATCGCCGTCGACGCACATGGTGTGTACGGCACCGAGCACTCGACGCTCCGGCCGCACCAGTTCGGTCAACTCGCGGAGTACCGCCAGCTCCTCCTGTTCAGCGCGGGCGATGGCGCTGCGCAGCGCGTTGCCCGACTCGATCGCGGCGGTCGGTTCGATGAAGAGCGTCCCGGCGCTGCCGGACTCGCCGTGAATGATGCCTTCGGGCCGCTGCCGGGCATCCCGGCGAATCGGGATGACGTAGCGGTCTTCCCGCATCGTAACCTGCGCACCTTGGGGAACCGCCTGCACCTCGGCGCTGCGCAGAATGGATTCGAGCTTCTTGACCAGCCGTTCCCGCGCGGCGTGAATATCCCGGCGAGCGCGGAAGAGGGCCGGGCTGGCCGTATCGAGCACCTCGCCCTCGTCACCGATCGATTCGAGCAATCGTCGGTCGACGGCGCGATCCGGCAACGGCGCCACCAGCAGAGCTGCCGATGGAGCATCCGACGCGACCCGGGTCAGTTCGGTCACCGTAATCCGGGCGGCCGACACGGTCTGGCGGACCCGCAGGAGTTCAGAACCGTTGAGAACGCTGCCCGCCACACCCAGCCGGGACAGCACGTCGCCGAGCGCCGGCACGGGAGGAATGTCCACCCGCTCACCACGGCGCCAGAGAATCAGGAGTTCATCGAGAGGACGGAGATCGGCCGCGATGGCCGACGGGTCGGTGGCCGGTCGACGCGCCCGCACACTCTCCGCACCAAGCGACCCTTTGGCCCAACCTGCCACCACATCGAGGACGGCCGGAAACTCAAGCGCAGCAAGCGATGCGACGCCCGCTTCCCCCTGAAAAGGGAGCGGGGTGCTGGCGCTTCGCGCCTGCACCCCGCTCTTACCCTGCCCGGAGCTCATCACCATCGCGCTTTGTATCGGGGAGCTCTTCGACTGGCACCAGGTTTCTCGGGTTGACGACGCGATACGAGCCGCGGCGGGGCCTGCATCACGACCGCCACGGGAACTCATTGTCACCAGCCAATTTATCGGACCGCCGGTAAGGGGACAAGCAGCGTCATCCCGGAGGCCAGCCCAGACGGCGGCCTGCCAGGAGGTGGACATGAACATGCCCGACCGACTGCCCGCCATCCCGCCCCGCATTGACGACCAGCCGGTAACCATCGTCGTCCAGTCCCTCGGCTTTCGCCACCTGGATCGCCAGCCGGACCGCCCGCCCGAGTGCCAGTTCGGCGGTGTCCGAATCCGCGTCGGTCAGGCTGGCGATATGCTGGTTCGGAATGACCAGGATGTGAACCGGCGCCTGCGGATTGAGATCCCGAAAGGCCACGGCATGTTCGTTCCTGGCAACGATGGTGGCCGGGATCTCACCGGCAGCAATCCGACAGAAAATGCAATCCGTCATGGTTCGTTCTCTTCCTTTCTGAACGCGCCCGCCAATACGGCCGCGGCCAACGCAGCCGTTTCGAAACGAAGCACCCGCGGCCCCAGCCGCACGGGCAGGAACCCGTGCTGGATCAGCACCTCGCGCTCCTCATCGACGAAGCCCCCCTCCGGACCGACGGCAATGGCAATCGGTGTATCAGGACCGACCGGCCCGGGCACTTGTCCCGCCGGATCCGCCAGCCATCTGACCGGCTCCCTCGCGGACTCCGCCGCATCGGCCACTGGCGTCGGCTCGGCAATGCCAAGCGCCCAGGCACCGCCGCTCTGCTTCAGCGCCTCGACGGCCCGGCGTTCCAGCTTGTCACGATGATTGGCCCGGATCCGAGTGGCCACATTTCGGCTCCGGACCGTATCAAGCGGAGTAAGTCGGGTCACGCCGAGTTCCACGGCCTTCTCGACCAGCCAGGTAAAACGGTCCCGGTCACCGGCCCCGACCAGCAGTGCCAGCGCGGGCGGTTCGGGTCGGCGCACCACGGCGGAAAGCTCGACCTGCCAGCTGCGGCCGTCCGCGACCAGAACCCCCTGCCCGACGGCGCCGGCGCCGTCGAGCAATTCGACCGGATCCCCCGGCTTGGCCCGTCGGACTTCCAGATGGTGTCGCTCTTCTGCGGGGAGATCGAGCCGAGTCTCGGGCGCAAACGGCCCGGGCAGGACGATCCGATGCACCGATCAGATCCTTCGGCGCGCGGCGACCGACCACCATCCCTCGTCGACCACCTCATCGACGACGGTCCAACCGGCATCGATTAGCACCGGACGGAACAGCTCCGCCTCCGGTGTTTCCATGCCGGCAAAGATGGCCAGGCCTCCCGGCTCGAGGGCCGCAGCAATCGGTTCGAGCAACGTCTCGTTGACGTTACGGAGAATATTCGAGACCACGATGGAGGCCGGCCCGGCAAGCGGAGCAAGCGCGGCCGCGTCGCCCGTGACGAAGCGAACCCGGTCGCTCACATCGTTCCGCTCGGCATTGACCTCGGCCACCGGCACCGCTTCGTCATCGACTTCAATGCCCAGCGCCGCCTCCGCACCAAGCTTCCGCGCCGCGATGGTGAGAATCCCGCTGCCGCTGCCCAGATCGAGCACCGTGCCGCCGGGAACCAGATGGCGTTCCAGCAGACTGAGCGCGCCCCGCGTCGAACCGTGCTCGCCGCTCCCGAAGGCCGTCTCGGGATCGATCACGATGGCATCCCGTGCCGGCTCGAGCAGCCAGGATGGACCGAGACGCAGTCGCCCGACGGTACGGACGGAAAGCCCTTCGCGCCACGCCGTAGCCCAGTCCGCGTCGCCGACCGGACCCAGCTTGATTTCGACATCCGCGCCGAACCGATCCCGGATCGAACGCTCCACCGCCAGCGCGGCGTCCTGGTCGGCAGCATAGCCCAGCACCCGGCCGTCCCGTTCCTCGACGGCCTGGCCACTGACCTCGACCAGCGCGCGGGCAACCGACTCCGCATTGCCGCCCGGCGCGCCGACTTCGATCAGCCACCAGCTCATGCGCCGAGTGCTTCTTTGAGCTTGGACCAGAAGCCGGAGGAGGCGCGGGGCGGGTCGCCCTCGATGGCCGCCAGTTCTTCGAAGAGACGCCGCTGCTCGTCGTTCAAGCTCTCGGGCGTCCAGATCGAGACGCGAACGTTGAGGTCCCCAGTGCTTCCCTGGCCCAGCCGCGGCAGCCCCTTCCCTTTGAGGCGCAGCACGGTGCCGGACTGGACACCGGAGGGCACGGTGACTTTTTCCTCACCGTACGGCGTCGGCACCACCACCGACGCGCCTAGCGCAGCTTGCGAGAATGAGAGAGGCAGGTCGTAGAACAGGTCATCGCCCTGGCGCTCGAACCGATCGTCGTCCTTCACCTCGATCAGCACCAGGAGGTCGCCCGCCGGTCCGCCGCGAGGCCCGACGGCGCCCTGGCCGCGCAGCGTGATGTAGTTGTTGCTCGAGACTCCGGGGGGCACCTCGACCGGGACGGTCCGCTCGCCGCGCACCCGTCCTTCGCCACGGCAGACTTCGCACGGGTCGGTGATCACGGACCCTTCACCGTGACAGGTGGGGCATGGCGCCACCGAAATGAACTGGCCGAACATGCTGCGGGCGGCGCGGCGGACCTCGCCCGAGCCTCCGCAGGTACTGCAGCGGGAAGGACGGGTGCCCTTGGCACCGCCGCTGTTGGCGCAGTTGGTGCAGCCGACGTAGGTCTTGAGCTTGACCGTCCGCTTGGCGCCGGTGGCCACTTCGACCAGCGTGAGACGGACGGTGACCCGCATGTCCTGGCCGCGCTTGGCTTCGGACGGATCGGCCCGCCCCCCCCCGAACATCTGCTCGAAGCCGCCGAAGCCGCCCAGATCCCGCATGAAGATGTTGAGCGCTTCGTTGAGGTCGATGTGTCCGTAGCCGGCGTTACCCATGCCGCTCCGGCCGTTGACTCCCTCCTTGCCATAGCGATCGTAGGCAGCCCGCTTCTGCGGGTCGCGCAGCACTTCATACGCCTCGGCGACTTCCTTGAACCTGGCCTCGGCATCGGATTCCCGGTTGCGATCCGGGTGATACTGCATGGCCGCCTTGCGGTAGGCCTTCTTGATATCGTCGTCCGAAGCGTCTCGAGCAACGCCCAGCAGATCGTAATACTCGCTCACGTCAACAATCCTTCCACTAATCGGCTGGTGTGATCCACCAGGCCGATGATCTTATCGTAGGGCATTCGGGTCGGGCCCAGAACGCCGACCACCCCGGTCAGATCGCCCCGCCGGTAGGTGGCCGTGACGACCGTGAGCCCCGCCAGCTTGGGATCATCGTTCTCGGCGCCGATGGTAATCCGCACGCCGCGGCGGCGATGATTCTCAAAGGCGTCGCGCAGCAGATCCCGGCGCTCGGTCAGTTCCAGCAGCGCGCGCATCCGTTCGTTGGAAGCAAACTCCGGCTGCTCAGCCAGCAACTGGGCACTGCCGAGCAGCACGCCGTCGTTGGGTTCGGCATCGAAAACCCCTTCGCGCTGGGCCACGAAGACGTTGAGTAATCCGGCGGCGCGTCCGGTGCCGTCGGCATCCCGCAGCCGCTCCTGGACCGACGCCCGGATTTCCCTGAGCGGCAGTCCGGCCAGCCGTTCGTTGAGAATCCTGGTGACGTGTTCGACGACCTCCGCAGCAACCGCTGTGGGCACTTCCACGAAGATGGTGCGGACGAATCCGCTTTCGAGGGTCAGGACTACCAGCAGACGCTCGGAACTCACCCGCACCAGTTCGAGCCGTTCCAGGATGGCCCGGTCGAGCGCCGGCGCCACGGCGACACCCAACTCCTGGGTCAGCACACCGAGCACCTGCGCGGCCCGTCGCAGAATCTCCTCGATCGGGCCGCCACCCACGCTGACCGCCCCGACTTCGGTCTTGAGCCGTTCGACCGCCGCCTCGCTCGGAGGGGCATGCCGCATCAGCCGGTCGACATAGACCCGGTAGGCCAGATCGGTCGGAACTCGGCCACTCGAGGTATGGGGATGGAACAGGTAACCCCGTGCCTCGAGGTCGCTCATCGTGTTGCGCACCGTCGCAGACGAGACACCGAGCTCCGAGCGAACCGCTACGGCCTGACTTCCGGCCGGTTCGGCATGCTCTACGTACAGCTGGATGATGGTGTCCAGAATCCGGGCTTCGCGCTCGGAAAGCTCTTCAAGTCTCGGCATTACCATAATTTAGGAGCGAGCGACCCGACTTACCAAGGCGTCGAGTCGAAGCCAGCCCAACGGCCTCAAGACGAGGTGACTGCCAACTCGGCCGGCCCATCCGGCAGTTTCCCAGGCATCCCCCTCAGAGGGAAGCAGGGATGATGCCGGAATGCCGCTGTCAGTCCGAAGTCCCAGGTAGAGATCTTCGAGCCGGACCTGGTCCGGCGTAAGGTGCTCCTCCCCGGCCACGAGCGTGGCCCCAGCCAATCCCGCCTGGCGATAGGCTTCCCAGTCCCGGATGTTCCACCAGCGGTGATGCCCCACCGCGCTGTGAGCCGAGGGGCCAAGGCCCAGGTAGGGCGCCCTCCGCCAATAGGCCCGATTGTGGCGCGATTCGAATCCGGGCATGGCGGCGTTGGAGACCTCGTAGTGCCGGAACCCCGCCGCAGTCAGCCGATGGTTGGCTTCCAGATACTCGGACTCGGCGCGGGTGTCCGCCGCCGGCAGCGCCGAGCCGCGTTCGACCCACCGGGCCAGCGGGGTCCGCGCTTCGACGGTCAGCCCGTAGAGGGAGATGTGTTTGGGCTCGAGCGCAATGGCGAGCTCGAGGTCACGGGCCCAGTCGCGGTCCAGCGCATCGGGCACGGCGTAGATCAGATCGACCGAGAGGTTGGCGAGCCCGGCTGACTGCAGGGTCCGCACCGCCTCCTCGGGACGTTCCGACCCATGCACCCGGTGCATCCAGGCCAGCACCGCCGGATCGAACGACTGAACCCCGAGTGAGATCCGATTGATGCCGGCCGAGACCCAGGCATCGGCCCGGGCCGGGGTGACATCCTCGGGGTTGGCCTCGATCGTCAGCTCCGCATCGGGCGCCACCGGGCGATCCTGGCGGATGTTCGCGATGATGGCGGCGATCGCTTCGGGATCGACCAGCGAGGGCGTCCCGCCGCCGAAGTAGATGGTCTCGATGGCCCCGACCTCACCCCACCATGGCGCGTCCTGCCAGCGATGCCATTCCGCACCAATCAGCCCGGCAAACTGGCTCGACGGCACCTGGTTCCGAACCGCGATGGAAAAGTCGCAGTACGAGCAGCGGCGGGCACAAAAGGGCACGTGGACATAGAGATGCACGCCGAAACATG
The DNA here is from genome assembly GCA_964619465.1 of uncultured Gemmatimonas sp. Classification (GTDB taxonomy): domain Bacteria; phylum Gemmatimonadota; class Gemmatimonadetes; order Gemmatimonadales; family GWC2-71-9; genus SHZU01. Next base: position 47,524 of record CAZUES010000021.1, on the reverse strand, counting down.
TCGGACTCAGGGCCGCAACACTACCGGGCTCGGCGGAACCCTCCTGCCCCGCCTTCGGCCAGGCCGACGATCTCCAGTTCCGACACCGCGCGGAGCACCGTCGCCGGCTCGAGCCGAAGTTCGTCAGCCAGGCCGTCGACCGTTCGCACCGCGCCATCGAGCGCGTCGAATACCAGACGAAGATCGTCGCGCAGCGCGGCGGCGCCGGCCAATGAGGCGCCACCGCCAGCGGGCAAGGCAGACACGCCCACCCCGGGGAAGAACGCCAGCACGTCGTCGAGTTGCAGATAGGGAGCAGCCCCGGAAGAGCGCAGCAACTGATTGGTCCCCACACTGGTGCGGCTGGTAATCGGCCCGGGCACCGCCAGGACTTCGCGTCCCTGATCGAGCGCAGCAGACGCGGTCCGCAGGGTGCCGGACCGCTCGGCGGCCTCCACCACGACCGTGACGCGAGCCAGTCCGCTGATCAGGCGATTCCGGCGAGGGAACGACCCGGCGTGCGGCCGCTCTCCCGGGGGGAACTCCGTCAGGAGTAAGCCCTCGTCTCCCACCCGCTGGTACAGCGCCGCATTGGCGGCCGGATAGATCACGCCAAGCCCATTGCCCAGGATTCCGACGGTGAGACCGTCGTTCCGAACCGCGGCCCAATGGGCCACCGCGTCCAGCCCTCGCGCCATCCCGCTCACCACCACGATCCCGGCCTGCGACAGACCGGCAGCCAGCGCGGCCGTGACCTCGACGCCATACGACGTGGGATGCCGGCTGCCGACGACCGCGACCGACGGCTGGGCAAGCCGCTCGCGGCGACCGCGCCCGAAGAGCACCGGCGGCGGCTCGTCGATGTGTCGGAACAAGGCCGGATAGTCGGCGTCGAACGGGGTCAGGTGAAAGGCTCCCAAGGTGTGGAGTGCGGCTTCCAGACGATCGACCGTGTCACGATCGCGGTGCGCAATAGCGGTCGCCACCGCAAGAGACATCGACGGGATGGTGCGTAAAAACGCAATCGGCGCCTCGAGGGCGCCGATCCAGGATCCGCAGGCGGATCTGAGTGTATCGAGTCGTGCCGCACCAACCCCGGGCACGAGCGCGAGCGCCAGATAGGCGCGGCGCTCCTCAGGGGATATCCTCATCGCCCACCTCGTTACCGACCTGGAGTTGCAGGTCGGGATCTGCCGCCTTGGCCACCTGGATCAACTGCCACAGGAGCCGCTTGAGTTCGTCCAGACCATGCGCGGCTGCCGCCGAAATTGCCACGACGCCGGCGGCGTCCGGCGCCTCGAGCACAGGCATGGGCTCATAGGGAGCATGCAGGTCGCTCTTCGAGAGCACCACCACGTGCGGTTTATGGAAGAGCGGTTCGCTGTAGGCCGCAATTTCGCGCCGCAGCCGGTCATAGACCGCCTGGGGATCCTCGGCGTCGAGCGGAACCATGAACGCCAGCACCCGGGTCCGTTCGACGTGGCGGAGGAACTGCAGGCCGAGCCCCTTGCCCACATGGGCGCCTTCGATGATGCCGGGAATATCGGCGACCACGAAGGTCCGGCTGTCGCCCATCGAGACGACGCCAAGATTGGGCTCGAGGGTGGTGAACGGATAGTCCGCAATCTTGGGACGCGCGGCCGACACGACGGACAGCAGCGTGCTTTTCCCGGCGTTGGGCTCGCCCACCAGGCCGATATCGGCAATCAGCTTGAGTTCGAGTTCGAGGTGGCGCTCTTCGCCCGGGCGGCCCGGCTCGAACTCACGCGGCGCCTGGTGCGTCGAGGTAGCAAATCGGGTATTGCCCCGCCCCCCTTTTCCGCCCCGGGCTACCCGGATCGATTCGCCGTGGCGGAGCACTTCGCCGATCACCTCGCCCGACTTGTGATCGCGAATGACCGTCCCGGGGGGTACCGGCAGGACGATGTCATCGCCCGTAGCACCGGTCATGTTCTTGCCCTTGCCGTTCTGGCCGTTCTGCGCCTTCCAGAGGTTCCGGTAGCGGTAGTCGAGCAGCGTCGCCAGGTTCGCATCGGCGCGCACCTCGACGTTGCCGCCATGACCGCCGTCGCCGCCGTCCGGCCCGCCTTTGGGCACGAACTTGAAACGCGCAAAGGAGGCCACGCCCGACCCTCCGGCGCCCCCCGCTACCTGGACCTCGACCCGATCGACGAAATTCATGTCATTCCTGTCCCGACTCCTGCGTTCCCCGAATCCGCTGCCACAGCGCCTGCCCCATCCGATACGCCTCCGGCGCCGCCTGCGCACCGGCCAGTTCGATTACCTCGTCGAGCATCGCGTCGCTGGCTCCGGCATGCCGGGCGCCGCGCAAGTGGGAGTGCAACTGCCGCTCCGCACCAAGCACCAGCACCTGCGCCACCACGCCCAATTCGCGCTGCGCCAGGTCGAGACCGGGCCGCGACAAGGTCCGGCCGTACCCTTCCATGACCATCCACGCATCCAACGCCGGATGCAGCGCCCGGACGTTGCGGCGCAACTTGTCATAGTTGGCGCCATAGATGGTCCGGCAGGTCCGCTCGCCCCGTTCGGCCCAGTCGGGAACCTGGGAGAAGTCGTCTCCCGCTTCCAGAGAGGCAGCCGGTTGCCCCGTGACGGCCCGCCAGACGGACGCCGCAACCAAGGCTCGCGGATACCCCACCATCAGGACCGACTGCAGCACCAGCTCGTCACCCCACAGCACCGGAACCCCGGCGGCCACGGCCTCTTCGGCGCGGACACGAAGGGCCGCCTCGTTGCCGACCGCTACCGCTGCCGACAACACCACGAACGCGCGAGTCCGCTGATCGAGCGCGCTCATGATAGACGGTCGATCCAGAAAAGGCGTACCAATTCAGCGCTCATCAGGCCCGAAAAAACTGCAGTTCGCCCGCACCCCGGATCCCGCCCACGACGCCCCCGCGGGTATGCCGGACCACCGGCTCGGCATGCGTGGCCAGCGAGGCAAAGCGGGCTTCCTCAGCCGCACCATAGCGCGGACTCCGCTCGAGCACCTGCCGAAGCACCGAGATCAGCGCGATCCCGACCGATCGCAGGTCGCCATCCATCACTTTGATCGCGATGCCTATCCGCAAGCTCGGCAGAGCGGCGCTGTAGACACCTTCGGCCCCGACCTTGGCCACCACGGCGCCTTCCCAGGCCCGCATCAGGTCGGTACAGAGCCGATGCGTCCCGGCCACCAGCTCCGGATGCTCCGTCATGGCGCGGTAGAGGCGGCGCGGCGCCGGATCCTCCGCCACGGCAAAGCGGGCGTAGGCCAGCGCCATGGCCCGAAGCGGCATGGCATAGCAGACCGTGGTGCACCCGTCGACGCCCAGCACGATCTGGTCGCGATCCACCCCGGACCATTGCGCGACCGACTCGAGCAACCGGTCCTGCAGCGGATGCCCCGCCCGCTCGTATCCGGTCAGCGTCCAGTCGTGATGCCTGGCCGTCGCGAGCATGCCGGTGTGCTTGCCCGAACAGTTGCTCCAGCGGGGCGTCATCACGATGCCGTCCCGGGCAACCGCGCGGGCCACCTCCGGTGACAACGGCGGATGAGGCCCGCAGGCCAGATCCCGTTCCTCGACCCCGACCTTGGCAAGGAATCGGTCGACCCCCTCGAGATGAAAAGGCTCACTCGAGTGCGAGGCGCACGCCAGCGCCAGTTCGTCGTCGGTCAGACCGAACCGCTCGGCGACGCCATCCTCGATCAGCGGTATGGCTTGGAAGGGCTTGGCTGCGGATCGCCAAAAGGTGACCAGATCGGGATTGCCGGCTGCGGCAACCAACTGGTCGTCGGCCGTTACGACCGCGACAGAAACATGATGCACCGACTCGACCAGGGAACCCCGGGTGACTTCGACGCGAAGTGGATTCATAAGCGCGGGAAACATAGCGGGTCGCCGGTGTAGATTCCCGAGGTGCGCGCACTCCTGATCTTTCTGCTGGCCGCCGCCGCGGCTCCCGGCCTAATGGCGCAACCTCGGCCATCTCCGTACATCCCGCTCGATCACCCCCTGTTGCCGCTGGCCGAGTATCTGATTGGCCGTGGCGACATTACGGACCCGAGTCCGATGTCCCGCCCGTTCCGCCGTTCCGATCTGCTCCACGCGATCGAGCAGGCGGATCTCGACCCCGCCACGCCCTCGGGCCGAGTCGCTCAGCGACTGACCCAGGCATTTGCCGACCCGGAGGAGGACAATTGGGTGCGCGGCGAGGTACGGGGCGGCTTCGATGCCTTCAGTCGAGCCCGGCGCGACCTGCTGCACCCGGCCGGCGATGGCGGAGCCCGGTTCTACGCCGAACTGCCGGTCCAGGGTCGATTCGGCCCGGTAGTCATCGGGAGCCGGCCCGCCGCCGAAAACCGGCTCAAGCTCGACCCGGACTGGGCAGGTGGAGACTTCCAGAACCGGAAGAACCAGGCCTACCGGTTCATCGAAGGGTATCTCTCGGCGCAGTTCGAACACGCCCGGCTCTACTTCGGCAAGATGAACCGGAACTGGGGGCCGGTTGGTTCGCTCGGGCTCTCGATTGCGGACTATGCCTATCCGCGCACCGAGCTGGGCTTCGACCTGATGTTCCGCGACTTCCAGCTCAACGTCGTGGCAACCGAACTCAACGAGATGGTCTCGGTCACCGACCGGCGATACAAGCGATACTTCATGGCCCACCGGCTCAACGTCCGACTCACCAAGCGGCTCAACCTGGCCATCTGGGAAACCGGCATTCTGGCCAGTGAGAATCAGTCGTTCGACCCGACCTTCCGGAATCCGTTCGTGCTGCTCTCGTTTCCGATCCAGTTCGGCCTTCCCGACACGCGGAACACCATCATCGGGGGCGACATGGCCTGGCGCCCGGTCGACGGGCTGCTGCTCGAGGGCCAGGCCATGATCGACGACCGCTGGCGGCTCCACGACGACCCCGACGGCACCGGTGAGCCCAAGCATCCCGGACGCTGGGCGGTGACCGGCGCGGCCACCCTGGCCGTCGGCAGCTCCGCATCGCTGCGGACTCACTTCAGCGTGGTCAACAGTCTGGCCTACCGCACCATCGACTCGGCCCAGAGCTTCCTCGACCGCGGTGTAGGGATCGGGCCCAACTTCCCCGATCAACTGATTCTCGGCGCCAGCCTGGCGTTTCCCGTGATGGAGCGTTGGCTGGTCCAGCCGGACGTCACTTTCCTCAAGCAGGGCGAGGGTCGGATCACCACCCAGTTCCCGACCAATGCGGAGCTACCTGTCACTCCGGAGCTGTTTATCGGCCAGCCGTCGACCACCGTTCGGTTGGGCCTCACGGCATCGGGCGGCGTCGGGGCCCTGCAGCTGAGCGGCACCGGAGGGTACTTCATGACCCGAAACGCCGACCACACGCCGGGGCTCGATCGCAACCGCTTCGAGGCCCGGATCAAAGCGACGATCGGCATCTCGCACCAAGGACCCGTTCGATGACCGCGACCCTTCCCGTGCTGCCCCGCGACCGTGTCACCGCCCTGCTCGACGCCATGGCGGGCCGTCGGGTCGTCGTCATCGGCGACGTGATGCTGGACCGGTATCTGATCGGCGATACCGATCGGCTCTCACCCGAGGCGCCGGTGCCGGTGGTGACGGTGCGCAGCAGCCGATCGGCGCTGGGAGGCGCCGCCAACGTCGCGGCCAACATCGTCGCCATCGGCAGCCAGGCCCTGCTGACCGGCGTGGTCGGCGCCGACGACCACGCCAATCAGATTCGCGCCGAGTTGGCTACCTCCAACCTGGCGGACGGCTATCTGGTCGAGGTGACCGATCGACCGACCACCACCAAAACGCGGGTAGTGGCCCGTGGACAACAGGTGGTACGCATCGATGAAGAATCGGATCGGCCGCTCGACGCCGGCGATACGGAAAAGGTCTGGACTGCCGTGGAGGCGCTGCTCGCCTCGGCCGACGCGCTGGTCCTCGAGGACTACAACAAGGGGACGCTGACGCCGAGCCTGATCCGCCGGGCGATCGAGGCGGCCGAGCGCCGGGCCATCCCGATCGTGGTCGACCCCAAGTACCACCATTTCTTCGAGTATCGCGGGGCCACGGTCTTCAAGCCCAACCGGCGCGAACTCGAAGCCGCGCTTGGTGCGGAGGTCAACTTCGCCGTCGAACCGGAGGCGCTGGCGGCAGCACGCGAGCGACTTGGCGTCGATCACCTGCTCGTCACCCTGGGAGCCGATGGCATGGTGCTGAGCAGTCCGAATGCTCCGCCCCGCCATATCCCGAGCCGCGCCCGCGAGGTCTTCGACGTCTCCGGAGCCGGCGATACCGTGACCGCTTGGGTGGCGGTGGCGCTGGCTGCCGGCGCGACCGTCGACGAAGCCGCGTACCTGGCCAACTATGCCGCAGGGCTCGAGGTGGCGAAGGCGGGCGTGGCGACGGTGGTGCCGGCCGAAGTGCTTCGGACCTACGACGCCGAGCACGATGCGATCGGCCGCTTGCGTCGCGGGGGCCTGATCTGACGGGGTCACGGGCAATACTGCTTGCCCGAGCGGCCTCGTCGCGATTAGACTATGCCCCCGCACGGGCGGTTAGCTCAGCCGGTTAGAGCGCTGGTCTCACATACCAGAGGTCGGGGGTTCGATCCCCTCACCGCCCACTCCCCCAAATTACCAGTCCAACTGCCAGTTACCGCCCCTCATTCAAGTAGCATGTGAGGGGCATCTGGATCTGTTGTGCCAAAAATGGTGCCTCAGCTGATTCGCAACCTGCCAGGATCGGGGCTTGCCAATGCCGCAAAAACGCGACTAGCTTGAATCGATGAGCCGTATTCGCGCTGCCGCCGCCGTGATGGCGTGTTGTCGGGCCTCCATTTCGAGGAGCCCGGCCTAAGCGCGTTCGATTCGGATCATCGTATTCGGCAACGCCCGTGAGCCTGGCTCACGGGCGTTTTTTCATTGTTGCCATGAACCGTCAGTACTGAGGAAAGAATCGATCATGTCTGCCCTTCGCCTGCCCTTCGCGGCGCTTGCGGCCGCAAGCCTCGCCTGCACGGCCCCAGTTCCGGAGCAACCGGCGCCGCCGGTCGACCCGGAGGCCTATGCGCAAGAACTGGCCATGTGGAAGGCCGACCGCCGCGAGGCCATCGCCGGCCCGGACGGGTGGGCTACGCTCGCCGGGCTCCACTGGCTCGAGGGGAGCCGGTTCAGCATCGGCGCCGAGGTGCAGCACGACATCGTGCTGCCGGAGGGCCATGCCCCCGGATCGTTAGGCACGCTGATCGTGGCGGACGGGACCATTCGGTTCGAGGCGGCGCCGGGTGCGGCGGTCTTTCGTGATACGACGCCGGTCGATACCGTGACGCTGGCCACGGACAAGGGCGGCCGCCCGACCGTGCTCCAGACGGGATCGGTCACCTTTCGCATCATCGAACGTGGCGGCAAGCTCGCCGTGCGCGTCAAAGACTCCGCGAGCCCTGTCCGCACCGGCTTTCTCGGCCTCGACTACTTCCCGGCCGATACGGCGGCGCGGGTTGCGGCGTACCTCGATCGCCACGACGAGCCGCGCACCGTGCGGGTCGCCAATATCGTCGGGCAGATCGAAGAGCACGTCTCGCCTGGTGTGCTCCGATTCCGACTCGGTGGGCAGATCGTGAACCTGGTGGCGACGCAGCAGGGCCGGAGCGACGGGCTGTTCGTGGTGTTCCGCGACGCGACGAGCAAGACCGAGACCTACCAGGCCGCGCGATTCCTCCAGGTTCCCGCCCCCGACGAGCACGGCGTGACAGTGATCGACTTCAACCGCGCCTATAATCCGCCGTGCGCCTTCACCGCCTATGCGACCTGCCCACTCCCGGTCTCGGAGAACATCCTGCCGATCGCCATCCGCGCCGGGGAAAAGCGGTATGCCGGTGCGCACGGCTTCGTGTTCGTCGGGCGGTAGGCGCTCGTCAGGCCGCAGGCGCCGTCGTTCGGAACCCAGTTCGCCACAATCGAACTGCGGGAATTGCCCACGGCCTGCTGGTGGGAGCCGATGGCGGAAATCCGGCGCACGTTTGCCTTCACGGCGGTGCCGGCGTCGGGCTCTTGATCGGCGGTTGATGTCCGGATCGTAGTGTTCGGGCGTTGGATCGTTTTGACTGCCTCTTGCCTGAGTATCAAAGGAGACATATAATTGTCTCACTTGAACCGCAGGCAGGTGCTAATGCCTCGATCCTCGAGGTCCGATCGCCCGGTGCACCAGGGTCGGAAAACCAAGCGAGTCGCCACGCCCTCGGAACCTTCAGGCACTCTCATGACCGACCGGGCACATGAAACAGCTTGGGAGCGGCTCGTCGGCGACCGCCGATCCTTCAGTGTGCTCAACACGATGGACCCGATCCATCGGATCGGCATGGTCATGGAAGGGGTGCCTTCGGGCGCGCTGAGTGACCTGGCGGGCGCCATGGGAGTCACCCGCAATCACCTTTACCAGACGCTGGGAGTCCCGCGCGCAACCATGGAACGGAAGCTCCGCAACAAGGCGCGTCTCAGTCAGGACGAGAGCGAGCGCCTCATCGGCATTGCCCGTGTGATCGGGCAGGTCGAGCTGATCGTGCAGGAATCGGGCAACCCAGAGGGTTTCGACGCCGCGACGTGGGTGGCCGACTGGCTGGAGCGCCCGGTCCCCGCCCTCGGTGGCAGGCGCCCGAGCACCTTCATGGGCTCGGCCGACGGGCGCGAACTCGTCTACGGCCTGGTCGATGCGTTCCAGTCGGGAGCCTACTGGTGATCGTGGCGGGGGTATCGGTTCCGGCTCCCGTCACCCTCTGGCGGATCGGCGCCGATACCCCGCGACATACCGCCGACGACCTTTCCGGCGCAGGCGCGCGCCGCTACGGAGGACGCTGGAACCGACGCGGCACGCCGCTGCTTTACGCCTCCACCTCTCGCGGACTCGCGTGCCTGGAGACCCTGGCTCAACTCGAAGCAAACGATTTGCCGCTCAACCGCTATCTCGTGGCCATCGAGGTACCCGCCGCCGCCTGGTCGGCCCGTACCCTCTTCAAGGCTGACAACCACGTCGGGTGGGATGCCGAGCCACCGGGAATGGTCTCGATCACCTGGGGCACCAGGTGGGCTCGGGACAGAGCCTCGCTGATCGCGGAGGTACCGTCCGTCATCGTGCCGGAGGAGGCCAACCTGCTGATCAACCCGGAGCACGCCGACGCGGCTTCGCTCCGCATCACCAAGGTGCGCCGGTGGAGCTATGACACGCGCCTTCGCCTGCGCGAGACACCGCTGCGTTAGGTCGCGATCGGGGCGACGTGCTCCGCCTGAAACGCGGTCGGCTCGACGTCGATGCCCTTCTTGCGCAGCGCGTCGAAGAGCCGATCCCGGTGCTCCGCATCGCGGATCTCGATGGTCGACAGCACCCGCACGCGCGACACGTCCGCACTGCCAAAAGCACGGTCGTGCTCCACCTGCTTGATGCTCGCCCCGACCGACGCCACCACGGTGGCAAACTCCGCCATCCCACCCGGACGATCCGAGATGACCGCCACGAACTGCACCAGCCGGCTGTCGGCCACCAGTCCGAACTCGATTACCCGGCAGAGTACGGCCGGATCGATATTCCCGCCGCACAAGACCAGCACCACCCGCTTGCCGAGGAGTTCCGGCAGCCGGCCCTCGATCAGCGCAGCGAGCGGGGACGCCCCCGCCCCTTCGACGACGCCCTTTTCGAGTTCGGCCAATCGGAGTACCGCCAATGCCAGACTCCGTTCTTCGACCGTAACCACTCGCCGGACTCGGTCCTTGGCAATCGCGAACGCGTTGTGCCCGACTTCCGGCACGGCCAGACCATCCGCCAGGGTCGGGCTCACGGCAATCCGGACCGGGGCGCCTGCCGCCAACGCCGCTTCGTAGCTGGCGGCTCGGGCCGGTTCCACACCGATCAGGTCGAACCGGGCGCCGACCGCATCCAGCCCAAGCGCAATCCCGGCAATCAGCCCCCCGCCGCCGACCGGACAGACGATCGCATCGGCATCGGGCACCTGCTCGGCAATTTCGAGCCCGACCGTGCCCTGCCCGGCTATCACCTCCAGGCCGTCGAAGCCGTGCACATAGCTCAAACCCCTCGCCGCCAGGATCCGCTCGGCCTCAACCTTGGCGTCGGCGATGGTATCGCCCAGCAGGATGACTTCCGCCCCCATCGAGCGGCAGCGGGTCTGCTTGATGAGCGGCGCATGCACCGGCATCACGACGGTCACCGGGATGCCCAGCCGCTTGCCGTGATAGGCCAGGGCCAGCGCGTGGTTCCCGGCCGAGGCCGCGATCACGCCGCGGCGCCGAGTGGCTTCGTCGAGCAGGAGCAGCGCATTGCAGGCGCCCCGCTCTTTGAAGCTGCCGGTCCGCTGGAGATACTCGAGCTTGAGGTGGATATCGATTCCCGTCAGCGCACTGAGCGCCGGCGATGCGACACAGGGGGTACGCAATACCGCGTCGCGCAGGCGATCGCGAGCGGCCAGGACATCAGCGGGTATAAGAGTCACAACGTCGCTACCTCGAAATGGCATGCCCGGCAGGAGAGGCCCCGCAGGCGGGCGGAGTATGCCGGCACCGCGCATTGCGGTCAAGCCGGACCGCGGGTTACTCTCCTCCGGAAGCTGCCAACCCTCTCAATCGCACGGTTACACGCCCATGCAACGTACCATTGCCCGGTTGTTGACGACGACTGCCGTTCTTTTGCTGGCAGCCGCCCCATCCGCCGCCCAGGACGCCACCATCACCATCGGCGGCGAGGTTCCGAATCCGATCACCGTCACGGCGAAAGAACTGGCTGCCCTGCCCCGCCACCACGTCACCGCGACCGATCACGGAGGCGCCGCCCGGTATGAGGGGGTCGATCTGACCGACGTGCTCAAACTGGCCGGTGTGGTGCTCGGTAACACGGTTCGGGGTCCGCGGCTGGCCCAGGTGGTGCTGATCGAGGCCCGGGACGGCTATCGGGCAGTCTTTGCCCTCGCCGAACTCGACACCGGTTTTCGCGAGAAGCAGGTCCTCCTGGTCGACCGGAGGGACGGTAAGCCCCTGGACTCCGAAGCCGGACCGTGGCGTCTGGTCGTGCCCGAGGAGAAGCGTGCGGCACGCTGGGTCCGGCAAATCAGCAAGATTTCGGTAGTGACGGTCAAGCCGCCGGGCTGAGGTTCCGGCAGCAAGCAACGTTTTCGATCAGGATGGAGTCTAAGCGGAGTCAGGTCCGACGTTCTCCGCTGACTGGTAGACCACATGCCCGATCTGAAACTTGCCGTCCGTACTCTGATCCGCACTCCGTTCGTGACGGGCGTTGCCATCGCGTCACTGGCCCTCGGTATCGGCGCGAATACGGCCATCTTCTCGTTGATCCAGCGGCTGCTGCTGCGTTCGCTTCCGGTCAATCAGCCGTCACAACTGGTCAACATCCACGCGCAGGGCCCCAACCCGGGGTCGCAGAGCTGCAGCCAGGCAGGAGGCTGCGCCGTCATCTTCAGCTATCCCATGTATCGGGATCTGGAGAAGGATCAGACGGCCCTGGCGGGTATAGCCGCGCATCGGACCATCGGCGCCGACCTGTCGTTCCGGAATAAAACCGTCAGCGGAGACGGCATGCTCGTCTCCGGATCCTACTTCACGGTGCTCGGCCTCCGACCCGCTTTGGGCCGCCTGCTGGGCCCCGAAGACGATCGTACCGTCGGCGGCCATCCGATCGTCGTGCTCAGCCACCGCTATTGGACCAACGAACTTGGCTCGGATCCTTCCGTGCTCGACCAGACTATCCTGGTCAACGGCGAAAGCATGACGATCGTCGGTGTCGGGCCCGAAGGGTTCGAGGGAACCACACTCAGTGTCCGTCCTCGAATCTTCGCGCCGATCACGATGTCGCGGATTCTGACCGGCTGGCTCGGCTTCTACGAGCAACGGAACAATTACTGGCTCTACGTCTTCGGTCGACTCGCAGCCGGCGGCACGCCGGAGGCAGCGGCGCGACACCTCAACAGCATCTATCAGCCGATCATCCGCGAGATCGAAGCACCCCAGCTGGTGGGCGTCTCCGACGACCTGATGAACCGGTTCAAAGCCAAAGTCGTTCAGGTCGAACCGGGCCATCAGGGACAGAGTACGATCCACGCCCAGACCACCACCCCCTTGATGCTGCTGCTGGTGGTGACCGGTATCGTCCTGCTGGTGGCCTGTACCAACGTGGCCAATCTGCTGCTGGCCCGCGCCGCCAACCGTTCGGCCGAGATGGCGATCCGGTCATCGCTTGGCGCGCAAAGAGGGCAACTGGTGGGCCAGCTGCTGACCGAATCGGCCATCCTGGCTGTCGTCGCCGGCGGGGCCAGTCTCGTCGTGGCCCAGGCAACCCTCGGTTTGATCATCTCTTTGCTGCCGGCAGAAGTGACCCGCAGCATGGAGCTTGGGATGGACGGATCGGTCCTGCTGTTTGCGGGAGCCCTTTCCCTCGGCACCACCTTCATCTTCGGATTGCTCCCCGCGCTGCAGGCCACCCGCGCCGACCTGCTGGGCGTGATCAAAGCCAATTCCGGACGCAACGCCGGCACCCGGCGCGCTACGCGCTTCCGCGGCGCCCTGGTCACAGCGCAGATCGGCCTTTCGATGGCCCTGCTCTGCGCAGCCGGCCTCTTCCTTCGCAGCCTGATCAACGTCAATCGGGTCGAACTCGGCGTCCGCACCGAAAACGTGGTGTCATTCGCCCTGTCGCCGATCCAGATGGGCTACACACCGGTCGAGCGTCGCAACCTGTTCCGCCAGGTCGAAACCGCGCTGGCGGGCATCCCCGGGGTTACCGGCGTGACGTCGGCCCAGGTGCCGATACTGGTCGGGTGGAGCAACGGGAATGACGTCGATATCGAAGGGTTCGAAGTCACTCCCGATACCGACGTCAACAGCCGCAGCAACTGGGTTGGCCCCGACTACTTCAAGACGCTCGGCACCAGCGTGCTGATGGGTCGCGAATTCACGACCGCGGACGACGCAGGGGCCCCACGCGTGGTAGTCGTCAATGAGGAGTTCGCCCGGAAGTTCAAACTCGGCAACGAGGTGATCGGGCGACGTGTCTCCTTCGGCAACCGCCTCTCGCGTGCGCCGGACGCCCAGGTAACCTGGTATCAGATCATTGGCCTGGTTCAGAACGCCGCGTACGACAACGTCAAGGCCGACCCTCGGCCGTTGATTTTCCGGGCGGTGCATCAGGATACACTCGCCGGCCGGCTGGTGTTTTACGCCCGCAGTTCCGGCTCTCCGGTGCCGGTGCTGCGTGCCGTACCGCCGCTCGTTGCCAAACTGGCACCCGACCTGCCCGTCACCGAACTCAGGACGATGGAGCAGCAGGCGCGCGACAACGTCTATCTCGACCGGATGATCACGACGCTTTCGACCGCGTTCGGTTTTCTCGCCACGCTGCTTGCTGCCGTCGGACTGTATGGCGTGCTGGCGTACAACGTGACGCTCCGCACCCGTGAAATCGGGGTACGGATCGCGCTGGGTGCCGACGCCGGACGAGTACAGGCCCTCATCGTCCGCCAGGTCGGCATCATGACGGCAATCGGCAGCGTCCTTGGTCTGGCTGCAGCTTTTGTCATCGGCCGAGCCGCCCAATCACTGCTGTTCGGGCTCGCATCGTTCGACCTGCTGGCCTTTGGCGGGGCTGCCCTGGTTATCGCAGGGGTCGCCATGGCAGCCGGCTACCTGCCTGCCCGCCGAGCCGCTCGTGTCCCACCGACCGAAGCGCTCCGGGCCGAATGATGTCAGGTCAGGAGGGCCCGCAACGCCCCCTGCGGCGCGCAGCATCAACGTCACGCGCCGCCGCCGCGTTGCCACGCCCAATCGGCGATGTATCAGCTGTGCAATGCATCTCGACGCCAACGGCTGCGTGCACCAAAGCCGACGGGGAGCCGGACAGGCTCCCCGTCGCTCACTAGCTTGGCAAGGTGAAGATCAGATCTCTCCGAGATTTGGATTGTTGTCCCGCTCGGTCTTCGGGATGGGGTAGCAGGTCTGGTTGCCGACGGGCGCGAAGCCGGGCTTCCAATACGTGCTTCCCGTAACAGGAACGTTCCGGACGGCGGCGCCGTTCCGCCGCATGTCGCCCAAGCGCTTCCCTTCCAGATAGAACTCCACGGCGCGCTGCTCCTCGAACTCGGTTAACACGCTGGCGTCATCCGTGTTGCCACTGTATGTCGGCTGATCATTGGCGGCTCGGCGAGCCTGGATCAGGTCGAGCATCGCGGCGCTGCCCGTCGCTTCGGCCGCGATGTAGTCGGCCTCGAGCCTGGAGGCGAGGCGTATCGGCGATGCAAAGCCGGAGTACTTGTTCTGGATCGCGTAGGGCATGCCGCGATCTGTGGCGTACGCGACGTCCTGCGGGAGCAAATTGGAGGGCGCGACCCGCCACGGGAGCCGGGGATCATCGACGCGATAGGCCGGAGGGACGGCATTGGACCCGCGATCCGCGATGAACTGCCAGATCCGATTGCTGAGCCGCGTGCGGTTGGCCAGGTCGTCGAAGTATGTGGCGTTGAAGACGAACCCTGCCGCGACCGCGTTGGCGTCGGTCAGGGCCGCGGCTTTGTTGCCGGCCTGGAGCCCGGCCCTCGCGCGGCCGAGAATCGCGGCATTCGCGATGCCGGTCGCTTCCGCGCCACCGACGGCCATGCCCTGCGTGTTGGCGGCCGTGAAGTGGGCAATCGCGGAGTCCAGCATCTGCGCGGTCGACAGCTCGGGACCGCTGATCACCACGCCCGAGCAGAAGTGTTCGGCCATCTGCAGGTACGACCAGGCCAAGGCGTGGTGAGAGCGCACGTAGGCGATGTTGGACGCAGCGTTGGGCAGGTCGAGCCCGAGCACCAAATATGCCTGGGCGATGCCCTGATGGAGCGGGTTCCAGACATCGTCGCGATGGCTGAGATTGGTCGGATCGACCGCCCGCCGGCCGAACTCATTTCGAGTCGGAAAGGTTTCCGACACATCGGATTCGCCGCTGAACCATCCGGAGTACATGACCATCCAGCCGTACGACGCGACAAACGACTGCACCGCGGAGCTGGCGAGGATCGGCGCATCCTCGGCCGGATTGGTGACGTTGATGTCGATCACTGTGGGGTTCTCGACCTGAAGATATTCGGTACACGCGCCCGCGCCGATGCTGAGAGCAGCGATTACGAGCATGCGGATGATCGTCGAAAGACGAGACATGAGTGTGAGATCTCCTGGTTAGAACTGCAGGTTGAGACGAACCAGGAACCGCCGGGTGGGCGGCATGGTCAGGAAGTCGGTCCGCGAGAACGAGTTGAAGCCCGTTCCGATGACGTTCGAGATGACCTCGGGGTCGAAGCCCGAGTATTTGGTCCAGAGCGCCAGGTTCTGCCCGGCCAGCGTGACGCTGGCGCCCGACGCGCTGATCGCCGATGCCAGGGTGGTCGGCAGAGTGTAGGTGAGCGAAACCTCACGCAGTTTGAGGAAGTCGCCTTGCTCGATGAAGCCGTCACGCACTTCGTTGACGGTGGCAGTAGCGGGGAAGCCGGGTTTGACGCCTTCGCGTACGAACGCGGGCTGGCCAGTGGCGTCGTTCCCGTACCGGCGGAGTCGCTCCAGGCGCGACAGCTTGGTCGGGTCGAGCCGATTGTCGCTCCGGAGCGACTGGGTCTCGCGGAAATGGGCCGTCTGGTTGAGGATATAGAAATCGCCCTTCCCGTCGAGCGACGCATAGAGTCGAAGGTTTCCGAACAACGTCAGGTTGGACGAGATATTGCCCTCGTACGACGGGGCCAGGTTACCGATCGGCTCGAGATCGTCGGAGACGATCACGACGCCGCTCGCCTCATCGATAGTCCGGATCCGGTTGCCGACGAAGACGCCGGGCTGCTCGCCCTCCATGAAGCGGTTGGTCGTTCCGAACGGAGCAACCCCGCCCATGTCGGTGATCTTGCTGTCGAGCGTCGAAAACCCGATGCGGAGATCCCAGCTCAGATTGCGCGAGGTGATCGGCTGGGCTGTGAAGGCCACCTCGAGTCCTTTGTTCTTGAGCGCGCCGATGTTGACGAAGGGGTTCTGCGTGTACCCGAGCGAGCCAGGCAACGGGCGTTGCAACAACAGATCCTTGGACGTCTTGGCGTAGTAGGTGACCTCGAGCCCGACCCGATCATTCAGGAAGCCAGCGTCGAAGCCGAATTCAAACTCTTCGCCGCGTTCCGCTTTGAGGCTGTCGTTACCCGGATTCTGCAGGATGGCGCCGGGCTCCACCGCGCCCGCCGTGGTGACGTACGGCAAGGCATCGAGTGTCGTGAGCGACGCCCCCGCGTTCGGCGCCCGACCCGACACGCCGTACGCAGCCCGCAACCGCAACGTGTTGACGAATCCGAGATCCCACCAGGGCTCCTGCGAGATCACGTACGAGATACCGGCCTTGGGCAGGAAGAACCACTCCGAGGTATTACCGAACGAGGAATTGGCGTCCATCCGGGCGCCGACGTTGAGCGTGAGGCGGTCATTGAACGTCGTCTGCCACTGACCGAAGAAGCCTACCGATTTGCTCCGGATATAGTCCTGGTCGGCGCTCTGGCTCGCGGCGGATCCTACCGTGTTGTTGCTGTTGACCGTGAGGCCAAGACCAGTAGTTAGAATCTGGTCGAAACGGCGGTCGACCAGCTGGAGCCCGGCCGAAAGATTGTGCGCAAGGTGCCGGCCGGTGCTGAGGCGGATATCGCTCAGGTAGTCGACCGTGTAGCGCTCTTCGCCGTTGCGCAGCTCGCGGATCTGCCCCGTATTCAAAGTGCCCTGGTACATGCCGATAGAGTTTTTCGGGAAGAATTCGCTCTGCTGATCCCGGATCCAGTCGGCACCCACGGTCAGGCGGTTGCTCCACCATGCGGTCGGTACGAAGTTGGCCTGAAACGAGGTGATGGTCCGGTGGGTCTGACGGTGATTCTCGATCGCCGCGATGGCCGCGACATGCCGGGCGGCACCGAACCAGCCGTCGGCCGACGTTTCGGGCGAGACATCGTCGCGCGTGAGCGGCGAGCCGAGGTGACTACCACCCAGCCAGCCGTAGACGTTGTTGTCGTTCTGCGGTAGGAAGATGTCGGCCCGGTTCATCCCGACGCTGGCGTTGAGCGTCAGCTTGGAGGAAGGTGTCCAGTTCAGGTTCACGCGCCCGTTGCGGCGGTCGAACGCGTTGTTGAGCGTGGTGCCGCGTTCCGTCTCGTAGCCGCCGTGCAGGAAGTAGCCGAAGTTGGTGCCGTTGCCGCCGGAGCCGCTCCAGGAGATGCCTTTAGTATCGCCGGTGCGCAGCGCGTTGGAGCGTTCGAGCGGATTGTCGCTCACCAACGTGCCGACCGCCTTCCCCCGACACAGCGGATTCGGGCTGGTCGGCGCCGAGGCCGCTGCGGTGCAGAGTCCGAAGTTGTCGAGCGGCCGGAAATTGGCGCCGATGGAGTGATACTCGAGGCCGACTTCCTGCGAGAACCGGTTGCTGCCAATCCGTCCGCGCTTGGTGATGATCTGGATCACGCCGGCCGCGGCATCGGCGCCGTAGAGGGCGCTCGCCGCCGGACCTTTCACGACCTCCATCGACTCGATCTCCTTGGGGTCGAGCTCGCTCAGTCGCGAGGAGCCCTGCCCACCTACCCCGTACTGCGACGGGTTGGTGTTGGCGACCATGACGCCGTCGATGATGATGAGCGGCTCGTTCGAGAGCGAGAGCGACGCACCGCCGCGGATCCGGATCTGCGATGCGACGCCGGATGTGCCGGAGCCCGCGCTCACCTGCACACCAGGCACACGCCCTTGCAGGATCTCGGCGAAGGTCCGGATCGGCGCGGTGCGGGCGATGTCCGTCACGCCGATTTCCGCGACCGCGGCGGCCTGCGCGCTACGCCGAGTGTCGCCGGCCGTGCCCGAGACGATCACTTCATCCAGCGTGATCACCGATGCGGTGAGCGCAAAGTTGGCAGTGGCCGTCTGGCCGGCGGCCAGCGTCACCGTCTGGTCGCCGCCGCGATAGCCGATCCGGCGAACAGAGAGGGTGACCTGGCCGATCGGTACGTTGACAATTCGGTAGCTGCCGCGGGTGTCGGTCGTGCTGTGGAGTACCGATCCGGCCACGCTGATCCGCGCGTCGGCCAGCGGCTGGCCGGTCGCTTGATCCGTCACGGTTCCAGAAACCGTTCCCGAAGTCTGTTGGCCGGCGAGCGGAGGCGCCGCGGCCACGAGGGCCCAGAGCGCTCCGATCCAACGAAGCTGGTGCTTCATGGTTCGAATCCTTGCGTTGAAGGTGACGAGCCCGCCGCGGATGCCACGTCGTCGGCAGAGGCGAAGCGCTGCTCCTCAGGCGTGCCAAGGTGCGGTATTCGGGTCGACGCGTGGCCAGCGTCGACCGTCCCGCTCCACAGCTACCGAATCGGCGCGTGTGCTTGGTGCGTGGCCCGGGGGCCTACTCCGCAAAACGGCGTCGGAGTTACACGTGAGGATCAGATACTGATAGGTTAGCTAGAAGGCGGCGAGCGAACTAATCCATCCGCCCCTCGTGTCTGTCCGCTCGTCCCCCAAGCTGGGCATCAGACCTTCCGAGGGGGCGATCAATGGGTATCCATTGGGAGATCTGGATTACACCAGCGACGAGCGCTCAAGGCTCGGCGATTTTTAGAGGCCGCCTCATCAGAGATCTTTCGAGGCGTTGGGGTCATCAAAAAACTCGGGGGATCCTCGGCCATCTCGCTGCTCGAGCTCGCCAGCCAATTGCGACTGTGCCCGTTCGATCGGGGCGGCGCCAAATCAACAGGCAGGCATGGGGGCCGCCTCGACCGATCACCGCTCGGTAAGCAACGCCTCTGACAGCGCGCCGAACGCGCGATTCAGGGTCCGCTCTGACTGGGCGATACCCCGCCAGTGCCCCATCCGGACCACGACCAGATCCAAGCTCGGCACGACGAAGACGAACTGGCCGCCCCCGCCGGCCATGTAGTAGGCGTCGCCCGGCAGGTTCCACCGCCGCGCAGCGAAGTCGGGCCGGGACGGCGCGTCCTCCGGGTGGCGGCAAGGCCGGACATCGGGCCGCGGCACACAATCGCCGTTGAGCCAGAACTGGCCGCCATAGACGGGCTGGCTCCATGCGGGAGCGGGGGCACGGACGAAGTCGACGAAACCGACCGGCAGGATGCGCTGACCGTCCCAGACCCCATCACGGAGATACAGCAATCCCAACCGAGCCCAATTTCTCGGCGTGCCGTAGTCGTAACCCGTGAGCACGAAGTTGCCATAGAGATCGGGCTCCAGCACCTGCCGGCGGATCCCGATCCGGTCGAAGAGCGCGCGCTGGGGCCAGGTCAGATAGTCCTCTCCCCGCTCCTCGACGGCCCGGCGGATCAGGTAGCCGAGCGTGAGAGGATCGGAGTTGCGATAGCGGCCCACAGTATTGGGCGGGTGCTCGACCGGCTGGATGATGGCGTGCTGGAACACATCGGCCAAACCGGAATAGACATAGAGATGATCGGACTCCAGGCGCGACCAGGTCTGCGGAGGCTCCTCGTTGGTGAAGCGCAAGCCGCTGCTCATGCGCACAAGATCAGCGATCCGGATCCGCTGCCGAGGGTCATCCTCGCGCACGTACCAGGTCGGCACCGGGGCGGGATCCTCCAGTTTGAAGCGGCCATCTGCGATCAGGACACCGAGTAGCGTGGACGTAATGCTCTTGCCCATGGACCAGCTTTCCAGCTGCATGTCCTGGTTCGCTCCCTGGGCGTAACGTTCGCCGACGATCCGGCCGCGATGCAGGATGACCATGGCCGCGGTATAGGCGTTCGGTCCGAAACCCAGATCGAGCACCCGTTCGACGGTTTCCTTCGGAATCGACGAGGCTTCCGCGCTTACCGGCGCGGCGTCGCCCCACGGCCAGGGTTGCGATACGGCGGACGGCAGCTTGCTGGCGATTCGTCGCGGTACGAAGAAGACACTGTCCTGGCTCATCGGATGCGCGACGCACCCCTGATCGCCCCAGAACCGTGCCTTGGCCCGATGCCCCCGAAGCTCGCTCGTGACAATTCGCGTCCGCCGGTCGACCACCACGTCTAACCAGGCCCCGTCATAACTTTCGGGCTCAGTCAGGATGCGCGGCGTCACGAAGCGTCGGACCCGCTCGCCGTCGAGCCGGTATCGCAAATGGACGAACTCCGTCCCGCGCTCGACCGCCAGCGCGGCGGGCTCGTGGGAAAAGTCGATCAAGTGGGCGCTGTTCCAGATTGCCTCTACCGGATCGCGCTCCGACACGAACACCGCCGAGCAGAGAATCTTGGTGGTGAGATTGAGCTTGTAGTCGACGGCGAACCGCGGCGCCTGCGCCGCAACACCGCCGACCGCCGCGGTCGCCAGCACGCCATGGATGGCAAGATATTTCCCTACCATTGCACCTCCGCAGACAACTGAGCGGTGCGCCCGTCACTCGGCCAGATGGCCGAACCGGGATAAATGAAGGGCGCTTCGTGAAAAGGCCACATCGAACAGATTCCCAACGTTGCCTCGAACCGTGATCCGCTGATGAGCGCCACCGCACGCAGCACGGTCATTGTACGATCGACGCCGTGATGAGATCGACGAACTGGCCGAGATCTCCGCCGAGCGCCTTCACCACGATGACGAGCTCGTTGACCGGATCGATCCAGCAATAGAAGCCGCCGCCACCTCGCATCGCGTACGACGACGTCGGGCTCCTCTTGGAGAACCGGTGATCCGTATTGAGCCACCACAAAAACCCATAATCGCGTCGGATCTCGGTCGGCGTGACGGACATCCGGATCCATTCGGGCGAAAGAAGCTGCCGATCGTTCCATTTGCCGTTTCGCAGGAAAAGGAGGCCGATCCGGCCGAGGTCTTCGGCGCTCACCCAGAACCCGCCGCCCCAGTGCGCCCCGCCGCTCACGGATTGCACATTCACACCGCGGATCTTGACCCACGAATTGTCGTAGCCGTGCCACTCCCAGGTCGGCGTGGCGCCGATGGGCGTCATGATGTGCTCGGCCAGGACCTGGGGCAGCGGTTGCTGCCAGAGACGGAGGAGCGCCAGTGCCAGGCGATTGACCCGGACATCGTTGTAGTCCCAGAACGTGCCCGGCTCCCCGAGATTATGCGGTTTACCGCGCCGGGTCCTTCGATCGTTCAGATCGGGTTTGCCCCACAGCGTCCCTTCCCACTCGCTGGTTTGCTGCAGCAGCTGCCGCCATGTGATCTTGGCGTTGTGGGGCGAATCGAACCCGCCATCGCGAATCGACTCGCCGACGCGATCGTCGAGGTGCCGGATCAACCCCTGATCGAACGTGACACCGGCCGTCAGCGACAGAATGCTCTTGGTGAGACTCGCCGTGAGATCGACGAACTTGGTATCGCCAAACTCCGCCACGATGTACCCGCGCCGGATCACGAGCCCGTTGACATTCTTGTGGACCATCATCGGCCCGATCACTTTGGGGTCGGGCTCGTTCGAGGCCGCGAGCCCGCGCTCCTGCGTGGCGATTGCCTCCTCGACCGTTTGGGCCCGGAGAAGCCCGGACGGGTTGGCCAGCGCGTAGGCGATCGCCTGGCGCAGCGCAATCGAGTCCATCCCCACGGCCGCGGGCGACCGGCGCTCCCAGTTCGGCGCCGCCCCCGGATAGTACGGCGCCGGCTGCGCAACAGCGATCGCGACGCCCCCCGCCCAGAGCGCCGCGACCGTCACGATCCTGCGCGCCATCCCATTCATCGGTCACTCCTCACCGCGCGCCGCGGCACCAACGCCGTGTTCATCCGTTGCGGAAAATTCCCGACGTCGAGCCGCTTGATCTCCTTCTTCTCGGCCACCGAGATGACGGACAGGGTGTTGTCACCACGGTTCGAGGTATAGCAGTAGGTGCTGCTCCGGTTGCAGGCCATCCACCCGGGCTCTTTCCCGGTCGGGATCGTCGCCACGAGATCCATCGTTGGAACCGAGTAGACCGCCGCGAAGTCATAGAGCGTGGCGGCCACGAACAGTAGCTTCCCGTCGCCGGTCAGCCACATCCCGTGCCCGATGGTATGAGGGAAGGCGGCGTAGGCCTCGACAGGCACCGTCTTTCCGAGGGTGGGAAGATGAATCGTCTTGGTGACGCGGTCGGTTGCGAGATCGACCTCGACGAACCCGTGCATCTTGGAGATCTGAGCCCAAAGTTTCTTCTCGTCTCGCGCGACCTGGAACGGCCGAACGCCTTCGGGCATCTCGATCCCCTTGACCAGCCGGTGCGTCCCGACTTCGATCACGGCCATCCGCTCGCTCAGAATGTTCCCGACATAGACGCGCTTGCCGTCGGCGGACAGAATCGTTCCATGCGGGCCGTACCCGACCGGCACGCGGGCTACGACTTTCCGCTGCTCAAGGTCGATGACCTCAACGAACGCATCGTTGAAGATCGGCACGTACAGAAACCGATCGTCGCGGGAGACCGTGACGTGATGCGGCGTCCCGCCGACTGGAACGGTATACAACACTTCTTCGGTTTCGGTACTGATGACGAGGACATCCTCGCCTTCGATCCGCGGAATGAACAGTTTGGTGCCGTCGGTCGAGGGTACTACGTCGTCGGGCACCTTGCCGACCTTGGAGGCGGGGATGGTGCCGACGATCTCGTGTCGGGGAATCGAGATGACGGTGATGTCGCCGCCGCGACTGTTCTGGACGTACAGGTACTCCTGTCCCTGCGCCGGATCGCATCCTGCCGCCAAGGCGGTCAATGCGATCGCGAGCCCGCCGGATCGCGCCAAGCGCCGAGTGCCATCGAATACCATGCTCATGGTGCCTCTACTCCGCTAGGCTGAAGACTATCGTCACTCGGACCCGGTCGGATCAGAGTTCCTGCAAGGTGATGTGCAGCTCGCCGCTGGCGGTTTCGACGAGCGGCAGGCGCCGCAACGGCTTCAGGGCGGGCCCGCTCAGCACCCGGCCGTCTCGGGCGAAGATCGAGCCGTGACACGGGCAGAAGAGCTCCCACCCCTCGGGACGGACCTGACATCCGTTGTGGGTGCACACTGGCCACACGGCTGCATAGCCACCCTCCGGCAGCACCAGGATATCGAGCGGCCCTTTCATCCCAGGTGGTTGCACACGCAAGGCACCCTGGGGCGTCGCGAGATTCGGATGGTCCCGCAACCGGATCTTGAGTACGCCACCCTGGTCGGACTCCGATGCAACCCACGGGAGGACCGCTCCGAGCGCCGCCAATCGGAGAAACCCGCGCCGCTCAAGCGTCATGGTCCGCGGCGGGCCACCGGTTCGAGTGCCGCGAGCACCCGTTCGACCACACCGTTCAAGTCGGGAACCCATCGCACCACGACCACGGGGTCGTGCTCGGGATCGACCCAGAGGTAGTTCCCGCCGCCACCAGCTGCGTAGAAGCTTTGCTCCGGCGCCGCCGGCAGTTGTTTTCGTCCGGTGTTGAACCGCCACATGAGGACGTAGACCGGATTGAGCGGGATAGTAGGGCGCCGGCACGCTGGGGCCGCGTTGCTGCGCATCAAGCCGCAAAACACCGAACACCGCGAGTGCGGCGACGCCGATTGCCAGTCGCAGGGTCATCGGAGCCCGGCAGTCTGATGCAGGTGGGCAACGATATTGACCGCCGTCTGCAGATCATCGACGTCCAGCGCCTCCGCCGGGATAAGGCGGGCTTTAGTGTAGCGGGCGATCGGAAGGGGGAAGTATGAGTCGGCGAATTTCCACTGTTCCCAGAGCGCGTTGCCGACCGCAATCCGGTAGGCGACCAGAACGGCACGCACTTCCATGACACACCGCGCACCATTCATCGGCGCCTCCGAGCGATGATGTGGAACGAGCCACGACATACGCGCTGCGGCGACGGTCGCGGGCGAATCGTTCATACTCACTGATAGAGGGCTCTTAACTACACGGCAGGCCGCGGAGCAGCTACTGTTGCCCGGCATTCGAGGGATCAACGGCTAAAAGGAAGGGCTAACGGCGGACGTACGAATTCGCGATCAGGGTATCGCCGCGAATGGCGCACGCGATCTGCATGTCGCGTCTTGCAGTGCGTTCGTCAATGGTATGACACAACACTAGCTGCAAGCCTCGCTCGGCCCGCCATACCGCGTCTCCAGAAACCGAGGCGACTGCCCCGGTTCCAGCACCAGTATGAAGAGTCGGTCGTAGGCCGCCTCGCACAGCGTGGGAATGGCGGGCCCGCCAAGGGCGCTCAGGATTCCCGGCACCGTGTTGCCATGACCGACGACGAGCACGGTGCCGCCGGCGAGCGGTCCTCGAATCGCTTCTACCGTCTGAGCGACGTGCGCCGTAAGCCCGCCGGCTACCGGCACGGCCCGAACCTCGAGGTCGCGCGCCTGTGCCAATGGCGCAGCCGTCTCTCGCGTCCGGGCAAAAGGCGTCGTCAGGATCCCGGTTACCTCGGCCTTGCCCAATAGCGCCGCCAGCTCGTCCGCCCGGGCGCGGCCGACCGCCGTCAACGACGGATCCGCACCGCCGTCGGAGGCGCGCTCCGCATGGCGCACCAGGACGACCACCGTCGTGCCCGCCGCGCGATCCTGCCCCGCGGCGGGGCGAGCGAGCGCCAGGATCGCACCGAGAACGAGCAAAGGCCATCGACGAACATGAGACATCATCGGACTCCTGCGTGAGGGTATCATGGTTCGGTCCGCCGCCGGACGTCCTCAGCCGGCGGCCCGGTCGGTCAGGGCCGGTGCCGAGCCATCAGCTGCGCGATCGCGTCGCGACGGCGCCGGCTGAGCGTCACCGAAGCGCCCGAGGTCATCCGGATCCGGTAGTCGCCCCGAAACCCGGCTCGGACTTCGGCCACATGATCCAGATTGACAACGGCTCGGCGATGGACCCGGATGAACAGCGCGGGATCGAGGATTTGTTCGAGCTCGCGTAACGGCTGGCGTAACAGGTGCGACCGCTGCGCCGTATGGACCCGGAGATAATTGCGCGACGTCTCGAACCAGAGAATCTCGCGATACGGGATATAGAATACGCGGCGGCCGTCACGAACGATCAGACGGCGGTCGGACGGTCCGTTCGGTCCGTCCTCGCCGGCCGAGACGAGCTGGGCGGCCGATCCGTTGGTCCGCAGGTCTTCGACCACGCCGTCGACGGCGGACAGGGCGGCATGGCTGAGCCGCTCAGCGTGGCGCTCCGCCGCTCGCTCCAGGGCCAGCGCCAGCCGGGCCTCGTCATAGGGCTTGAGTAGGTAGTCCGCGGCGCTCACGCCGAACGCCGCTAATGCAAACTCCTCGTACGCCGTGACAAAGATGATCAGCGGCCGGGCTGGGCCACTCAACGTACTGGCGAGATCGATCCCGTTGATCCCCGGCATCTGAATGTCGAGGAACACCACGTCCACCCGATGGTTCTCGAGCCAGCGCCACGCTGCCGTCGCATTGGCCGCTTCGCCGATGACTCGACAGGCGGGACGGTTTTCCAGCATGAGGCGGAGGTTATCGCGGGCCAGCGGCTCGTCGTCGACGATCAGGATCCGGAGATCAATCACGGTTGCTCCGCAATGGGGCTTGCCGGCAGAGATATAGCCGCCTCGACACCGGTCGGAGTATTGCGCAGCGCCAGCGTCCCGGACCGGTCGCCCCACAAGCCGAGGCGGCGGCGGACCAGCGCCAGACCGAGCCCGGTGACGCGCTCCGGATCGAACCCCGACGGCAGAGGCGGGCCATCGTTGGTCACCGTCACGACGAGACGCTCCGGCGTCCGTTCGGCGGATACCCGGATCTCCGCGGCCTCGGGCAACTCCGCGATCCCGTGCCGCACGGCGTTCTCGACCAGAGGCTGCAGTAGCAACGTCGGGATGGAACTGTCCCGCAGCGCATCCGGAATCACGATAGTGAGACTGACCCGATCGCCGTACCGCATGCGTTGGACGTCGAGGTAACGCGTCAAGAGCGCGACTTCCTCACCGAGGGAATGGACGGGCAAACTGCCGTCGCTGAGCACGGCTCGCATCAGGTCCGCGAGGCCGACGACCATCTCGACCGCCCTAGTATCGTCGCCGCGACGGATCAACGCCGCGACCGAGTTGAGCGAATTGAAGATGAAATGCGGGTGCACCCGCATCCGCAGATTCGCAAGCTGCGCTTGCGTGAGTGCCCCCGCCAGTTCGGCGCGCTCGGTCGCGGCACGTGCCAGCTCGCGCTCCCGTTGACGTGTTCGATCCCAGAAGCCGATCGCCTGTCCGAATACCGCGTAGAGCACCAGCGTCCAGTACTCGATCACCACCGTGGCCCAGCCGCTCGAGACCACCCACTGTGCGATCTGCTCGCCGAACGACCGGCCGGCCACGGCAGCCCGGAGCGCATGCGTCGCGATCGTTGCCACGGCGAGCCAGGCCAGGGAGAGGACGAGGATCTGCACCAGATGCCGCCAAGGCCGAGGACCGACGACGAGCCGCTTGGCGGAGAACCATACCAGGAGCGGCATCGAAAACGCCCACGGAACGGTACCGATCAAGACATAGATCGTGATGGTGACGATCGAAATGCCCCGCCCCGTCCGGGTGGCGCTCTCGAGATTGGATGACACGATCGTCGCCGTGAGGAAGGCCCAGAGCGCGGCGGACCCCACCCACAATGGCCACGGTGGCCAACGCCGTCTGAGATCGACGATCCGCCGAGATATCGTCACGCCGGTCCGCTCAACATCGCGTTTCCATATCCCCAACCTGTGATCCAAGGGACCATCGGAGGTACCGACACCGGGCCGAAATTTGCGGTTCGATAGACAATGGAACTTGCCCGTCCCGATTGGCACGCCACAACGATCCAGGCAGATGACGACGCTTCCTCTCCGCCCTTCTTACGACCCATTTCCACCGCCAGATTCGCCGATCGGAACAGGCCGGACGCCGTTCGTCCCAGCCGGTCCTGACGACCGCTGGCGGCGGCGAGCCCGGCTGGTATCGGTCTTGAGCCGGGCCCGCCCCGCCCCGCCTGCATACGGTCGCCGACGACCGTTCCGCACGGCATCCTTGCCATTCGTCCCGGTTCGGCACCGGAGCAGCCACCCCCGGACGACCCGACGCATCCCACCTCTACGACGGTATTGCCCGCAGTTCTGCCCCGACAACGGAGGACGCGCAGTGATCTCCCTTTCTACCGGCCGGTGCTGCGCCACGCTCGCGCTCCTCGCCGGCTCGATATCCGCTCAGGAGGTACCGGTTCGCCGCTTAGCGGGCATGACACGCGCCACCCACGAGTTCTCGCACGTGACCGCCGTACGCGAGCTCTCCGACGGTCGCATCATCGTCTCCGACTCGCGCGATCAAGCCGTCCAGTTGCTGAGCGCGGATCTTCGCACCAACCGACCGATCGGACGCCGTGGCGGCGGGCCTGGCGAGTACGGCGGCGTCGGCGCGGTCTTCGGCGCCCCGGCCGATACCACCATGCTCCACGATCCGGGGTTGCGGCGACTGCTCGTCATCCATCCCGATGGAACAACCGGGCGCACCATGCCCCTCCCCGCCGTCAGAGGCCAGGTCGGCACCTCGATCTCCAGCCGGACAGACGGGACCAAGATCGCTTCGACGGGGCGATACTGCCAGCAACCCAATACGATGGCACCACAAGGAACGCTGCCCGACTCCGCCATCGTCGCATGCGGTCCGCTGACTGCCGCGGAGATCGAGGGCATCGCCGCCCTGAAAGCACAGGAGCGGCGTCTCATGGAAGCCGCCGGGAATGTCCGCGTGTTTTTGGCTGTGTCTTTCGGTCCCGCCGATGGCTGGGCCCTCGCCGACAATGGTGATCTGGCCCTGGTGCGCTACGCCCCGTATCATGTCGAATGGCACCGAGCCGAAGGAGCACCGGTGATCGGGCCGGCCGTGACCTGGGAGCGGCTTCCCGTCACTCGGCAAGATCGCGACGCCGTCATCCGGCGACAGCGAGCAACTCTCGCCGGCGGCGGCCCGCGAGTCCGCGGATCGGACGGGAAAGTCATCGATGCGCAGTCCATCATGGGCAACATGACTCCGCCGATCGCCGACGAGAAACCGCCCTTCGACCCCTCCGGGGTGATCGTCGGACCCGGCACCGAGCTCTGGGTGCTCCGCCATCGGCGCCACGGCGAGCCCCCGCGCTACGACGTATTCGACGGACAAGGCGTGCGGAGGTATCAGGTCGAACTGGCACCGAGCAGTCGAGTCGTGGCGGTGACGGCACGCGCGGTCTACGTCGCGAGGGAGGATGAGGACGGCCTCCAGCACCTCGAGCGATGGGGACGACCCGGTATCTAAGCGCTTCAGAACGACCGCTCGTCCCGATCTCGCGTCAACGCGAACGCGCGTTGCGCTATGCGCTCCACCGGCGCCATGAACTCGTTCGAGAGCACGATGATGGTCGTGCGAGCGTTCGCGTACCTGCCGATCAGGGTGGTAGTGTCGGTCCAGCTGCCGCCGTGGCCGTACCAAGCATCGTCCTGATCGTGTTTCTCGACCTGCAGACCCAGACCGTAGTCGAACCGTTCCCCCGAATCCAACTGTCCCCGGCTTCGCATCAGCCGCAGCGAGGACTCCGCCAGGATCTTGCTCTCCCAGAAGCACGACTGCCAACGGAGCAGGTCGTTCAACGTGCTGAGCATTCCCCCGTCGCCGTACGTGTCGCAAGGACATGGGTTACTGGGCACCACAAGCGGAAACCCGAAGCCCCGGTTGTGATAGCCGCAAGCCACCCGACCGACAACGGTCACCCGCTCGGGATCTACCGCTGTCGAGCGAAGGCCGAACGGACGGATCAGATGGTCCGCAACGAACTCGGCGAACGGCTGCCCGACTACTGTCTCCAGCAGGTGGGCAAGCACGACGTAGTTGGTGTTGGAGTAGCGGAAGGCGAGCCCCGGCACGGCCGAATGCGACCAGTCGGGCAGGCGATCGAGCACCGACGCCATGCGCAGTTCATCGAGCGGCGTCTGGTACGGCCCCGCCTCGAGATAATCATGCAAACCCGAGGTATGCCGGAGCAGATCGGCGACCGTCACCGGCCGTCCCGCAACGCCATTTCGCCAGATCGGCAGGTACGCGCCGACCGGGGAGCTCAGATCGAGGCGGCCGCGCTCGGCCGCCAGCAGGACGGCCGTCGCCGTGAACGTCTTGGAAGCGCTGCCGAGCTCGAAGACCGTGTCCGGCGTGATCGGGACCCCGCCCTCGACATCGGCGAGACCGACGCATTCCACCATCGGTGCCGCGCCGTCCTTGACGACTGCGAGCGCAGCCCCGGGTCCATCCGGATCGAAGTAATAATGAGCAAGCATCCCGGCGAGGCACTCCCACCGTCCATATGGTTCATCTCGAAGTCCGGCAATCTGGCAATCTGTGGTCGAATGACCACCGTCGGACCGGGGACCGCGGCCCCCCGAACTTAGCACAGCCAGTACCTCGATTCGATCGCCCTATTCCCGTTGGAATCGGCCATCCAACCGCTCGACCCGCGGCGCATTCGGAAAATCGCTCCCGATTTTCCCGATCGAGAAGTCGGAGCTTCGTCCGATCCGACAGATCACGATGTGGCTGGAGCACCCATGCCCCTCCGAGGCGACCAGGACGAAGCACCGCCGCATCACACAGTGCCCTCACGTCCCACTCCTGCGACCATTCGTGATCCGACATGGACCGGGATGAAACCCTGCGGCGCCATCTCCGTCTAGAAGGGGATGGTTCTCGTCACGATCGGGCCGCGCGCACGAGCCCGCCTCCGCCAGCTTAGCTGGGGTCTGGCCACGGCCTGTACCGCAGCAGCAGGCACCCCGCTCGGGCCGGAGCGACTCGCAGCCCAGGAGCCCGACCTGCTCCTTCGACGCGTCACTGTGGTGTCGGCCGAGCGCGCCGAGCCGCTGAAGGACGCCTCGGTCCTGATCGAGAACGGTCGCATCGCGTGGATCGGGAACGGCGCGCCTCCCACCCGGTCGGGGGTACGGGAATTGGACCTCGGCGGCCGTTTTCTCATCCCCGGTCTGATCGACGGCCACGTCCACATCGGCCACCTCCCGATCTCGGACGACGAGGCCGAGTCGCACCCGGATCTGGTCCGCAGCTATCACAACCAGGTGCCCCGGAGCCTGCTCTATTTTGGCTTCACGACGGTGGTCGATCCCGACCTCCGCGCGAGCACCCGCGCCAGATGGGAAGCGTTGTCGGCGGTCCCCTCCGTCGTCTCCTGCGGGCGTGGCATCCGGCACTACGACGGCTACGGCCCCGCGCTGTTCCCCAACGCCGCGCGCCTACGACTCTTCCCGATCTGGACCTTCGATGATGCCCAGCGAGCGACCATCCCGGACTCGGTCGATCTCGAGCGTCACACCCCGGAGGCGCTGGTCGCCCGCCTGACGGCCGAGGGGGCACAATGCATCAAGACGTATCACGAATCCGGCTTCGGCGGCGCGTTCGCCTGGCCGACGCCGGCGGCGGATCTGCTGGCACGGATCGGTCGAGCTGCCCGAGTACATCGTCTACCTCTGATGTTGCACGCCACCGGTCTCGACGGGTACGAGGCCGGACTCGCGGCCGGAGTCGATCTCATCGCGCATGGGCTCTGGCACTGGCCCGGCCCCCGACTGGACACGATCCCTTCGCAAGCCGTGGAGCGCGTGATTCGCGAACTCTCGCAGCGCCAGATCGCCGTACAACCGACCCTCCGCGTCATCGAAGGCGAATACGACACCTGGACCTGGCAGCTGATCGACCACCCCGGGCTCCCTGACGTGCTTCCACCGGTGTGGATCGCCTGGGCCCGCACCGATTCCGGCCGCCGTGCTCAACGCGACCTCCACGCGCTGTACGCCAAGCTGATTCCCGCCGACACCACGCCGGCCGTCCACTACCTGGAGGTGTTCAGGGCGCGCGTTCGCACCATGATGCGGCGCTACCGAACTGCGGGGATCCCCCTGCTCTTCGGTACGGACACACCGGCTGCCGACGGCATCGGCAATCCGCCCGGCCTCAACGGCTACCTGGAAATCCAGGGTTGGGCAGCGGCCGGGATCCCCCCACTCGAGATCTTCGACGCGCTGACGCGTCGCAATGCAACCGCATTCGGACTCGGGCATGAAATCGGAACCGTCGAGATCGGCAAACGTGCCGACCTGCTGATCGTCGACCGCGATCCGCGGCGGGACGCATCCGCCTATGACACGATCCGAGCGGTGATCCTTGGCGGGCGCCTGATCGACCGGAACACCCTGTCGGCTCGGTGGACGCGGACCGCTCGATGACCGGTCCTCAGCGGAACCCCGCATGACCACGCTCGCGAAACCTTGTGCTCGACATCGGCTATCGACGGTATCGATTCCTCGGCACGGTGTGGCCGAATCGGCGTTTCACCGGGATGCGGATCGCCGGCAATCGCTTGGTGGGGTGGGGCGAGATCCCCGACGGCGAACCGGTCGTCGGGCCTGAGGCGGCACCCAGTTACTTCGCCGTCACTCCGGTCTGGAATTACCTGGTGTGGATGGCTCTATCGATCGGCCCTCACGGTCGCGCCGGACTACACCCGCGATGTACCCGTTCGGTCGATACCGGATCTCCTGCTCCGCCACTCCCTGGAGCGCGACGGGAGCGCGGTTTGCGTCCAGATATCGGACCCGCGTGAGACGACGCTGCGCATCATACTCCAAGGCTTGAATGGCGACGCCGCCGTTGGCCCGCGAGGCGAGCCGTCCAGTGACGTCAAGGAATCGGAGCTCTCTCACCAGGCCGCGATCGTCATGGATCCGGTCGATCGCCGCGAACCCTCCCTGCGACAGTACCGGTCGATCCTCCGCATCGAGAAATTCGGTCCGGAGATGGCGGAGCCCGCTGGCGTCCCAGGTTTCGCGCACCGTGGCGAAACCGGCCGACGTCAACATGACGGTTCGGCCCGTCGAATCGGCGGTGCGGCGAGTGGCGAGGTTCCCGAAGCGATCGAACGTGTGGATCAACCGAACGACTCCGCCCGCGTCCGCCATCGGACCGAAGTGGCGATCCTGATGCCGAAGCTCCTGGTGGTACCCGTTGGTGTCGTAGATCCGAATGCCGCGAGCGACGTTGGGTGGATTGCCTTCTACCCGTGCTTCGTATTCGTCGTAGACATTCCACGCCAGCATCTCGCCGGTGGGACGATATTCGAGATGATCCTGGGCCGCATGCTGCGGACTCCGTACCAGGTTGCCGGCCGAGTCGATGTTTTCCATCAGCACGAGCCAGCCGTTGTGGCCGTAATGGAAGCGAAGGCGGTGAAACGGAAACCCGGGACGGATCGGAGCCGGGGAACCGGCAGCATCGACCCGATGTTCGATCACGGTTCCATCCTTGCGCCGCTCCCACGTAATCCGGGCCGTGCCCCAACCGTTCTGAACGGGCTGGCCGGCGGCATCGTGAAAGGTGAGCGCCGTTCGGTAACCGAGACTATCGAGTACGTAGCGCTCCTCCGCGACGTTGCCCTTGGTCAGCGCCGGATTGCCTCGATCATCGAGGAAATGGCGGACCTCCATGCCGTCGTGATGGCAGATCGTCACGACCGCTGTTTCGGAAAAAAATGTCCTGGTGTGGTTATTGACGGATCGAGGCGTGTTGCCCAAGGCGAATGTGACCCGTACCAGCCGGCGATTGCGATCGTAGTCGAAGCGGAAATGATTGCGCTCGGCTGCTTCGGCCGCCGTCATCCGGTGGGTGCCCCGGATATCGTCGAACTGGGTCTCGGAAAAAGCCAGCGCCGCGTAATAGTCGGACCAATGGGCCGTCGGAGCCGAACACGTCAGCAGCCCCTGCCCTTGGACGGCGACCGGTGCGAGGACAATGAGCACGAGGGTAAGGCGAAGCATTCGCACCTTCCGATCATAGGTTTACCGAACGGTACCGAGCAACCGAATCGCCCGGCTGCTGTCGGCAAGACGAACCGAAGCCCGCGCTTGTTGCACCACGAATGGGTTCGTGTGCCGACCGGATGTCGCCCCGGGTCGAACGGCGAAGCATCGGTCGGCCGATATACGTATCAGCATGCAGAGCTCATCGGTGAGACAGGGCAACTCGGGATCGCGATGAGCCTCGCATCCCGGCTCGACCGAATGCGCGCACCCTGGCTGGTCACCCTGCTCCTGATCCTCGAAGGGCTCGGACCGATCACCCCGACAGCATGCCGGATCGTCGAACCTCTGGGGAGCACTCCAATGTCGAGCAAGCGATATGACGACTCCGATCGGCGCCCGCTCGCCGTCCTCGGCACGGCGATGGGTCTGACCGCTGCCCTCCTCTTTACCGCATGGAGCGTCCTTCCCCTCCCCGATCGGGTGGATTTCCTGGCTCACGTGGCGTTCGGTCCACTGGTCATGGCGGGGTTCCTGGGTCTGGAAGCGGCCTTGGCCACGGAACTCGCGTGGCAACGGGCCGTTCTCGCCATCGCGCGGACGTGGGGAATCGTCGCAGGCGCTTCCTTTACGGCAATGACCCTGACCCAGTCCTCGGGCGTGGTCCTCCTCAACCAGCGGATCGCCGGCGCATCGGAATCCGCAGCTGGCACCTGGCACGCGATACTAGCCGGGGTCGCGACCGTTCAACTCGGCTTGGACGTCGCGTGGGACGTCTACGTGTTGATCGGCTCGCTGCTCTTTGCCGGCGTCATTGCGCTCCGCCCCGGTCGAGCGCGGGTGCTCGGCGCGATCGGCCTCGTCATCGCCGGCGTTACCCTGGTCTTCAACCTCGCGACGTTTCCGATTCCGCCTCGCGAGGCCGGACTGGTCGACGGCGGACCGTTCGTCGGGTCCTGGTTTCTGATCGTGTCCGTTTGGGCCCTCGGATTGCTGCGACGGCAGCCCGCACGTCACAAGCTTTGAACCCTCAGCGGATCCGATATCGTGCATCATCTCCTCGCCCTGGGCCGACCGGTCGCGCCTCCGGGGCCAACGGCAAAACGCAGGGTCGGAGGTTTGCGTATTTACGAGTCATACCCGTCCGGAACGATCGATGATACTTCATCCGATGCTCATCGCCGCTGCCATGCTCGCCGCATGTACCGCGCTGACCGAGTCCGCCCCGCCCGTGCAACGCCCGATCGACTTGGTGCGCCGGCTCGTGGTTACCACGGTCGCCGTGAACGGCGTGGACTCCCTCACGTTCATCCTGGACAGCGGAGCCGGCGGCACGGCCATCGATTCGTCCGCGGCGGAGCGCATCGGTCTGATCGTTGACGGTACCACCACGAGCACCGGCGCCGGCGGTTCGATCCCGGCACGATGGTCAGCCGGTAACACCGTTGCATTCGGATCCGTCGTGCTCCCCGCGATCACGTTGACGATCATCCCGCTGGGGTCGATGAGCACCGCTCTGGGCCGGCGGATCGACGGAGTGATCGGCTACGAACTGTTCAGCCGTTACGTCGTCGAGCACGACTTCGACGACATGACGATGCGCATCCATGCCGCCGACCGATACGTCGCCGACGGCACCGACACCGCACTCGATATCACCATCGCACCGAACCGGTTGATCTACACGACGTCGACGTTCACCATGGCCGACGGGCGCGTCATGCGCCTCCTCACTGTGCTCGACTCCGGGTCGATGCGCCATACGAGCGTCTATTCGGATGCCGTGGCGCGGTATGGCCTGATCGATCCGGCGAAGACATACCCCGAGGTCACCGAGCGCGGCTCGGACGACAAGCCGTTCGTCAGCGCCCTCGATACGCTCGCGTCGTATCGGATCGGCCCCTTTGAGCACCTGCGGCCGCCGGTCGTCCTGATGCGAGGGACGCCGAACACCGTCGCGAGCCCCGCCCACCCGATCGAAGCGCTCCTTGGCCAGGGCATCCTGCTCGACTATCACATCGTCTACGATTATATGCGACGCAAGGTCTACCTACGACCGCGGCAAATCGATGGCACGAGCCGCCTCCCATCCGGCATGTGAAGAGAGTTCCGATGTCTCGCATCATCGACACGTTGCTCGGATGGAACGGCCGGGAAGTCGCCTCCCTGACCCGCCTCGTCACGTCCGGACCGCCCTCGCCGAGCGAGATGGAGACATTGCTCGACCTCGTAGCCTTAGGCGACAAGCGGAAACAGAACGGCGCGACCTGGCTACTCCTGGCGTGGGCGCGGTCCGGTCACCCTCCGACCGAGCGCCAGACCACGCGTCTGATCGGCTACCTGTCGCGCCTGGCGGACTGGCAAGCCGTACTGCACAGCTGCCAGCTGCTTCGCTACCTCCGCTGGGAATCGAGCCACCGGGCCGCGCTCGATCATTTCGTCGCTCGGGCCGTGACCAGCTCACGCTCGTTCGTCCGGGCATGGGCGTGGGATGCTTGGGCGGTGATTCACCGCGACGACCCCAACTTCGTCGCGTGCCTCGAGGCTGGCACGCGCGGTGAAACGGCGTCCGTCCGGGCCCGGGTACGGGCGCTGCTGCGGGACCGTTGACCTAATCGGGGGACTCGCTCGACTCGAGTCTCCCCATCTCGGATCCGGTCGCTACGGATTGACGTTCCGCACCACCGCGTCGAGGAACGCCTCGAGATCGTCACGAGAATACCGGCGCCCGTGAACCATGACCCCGGCCAGAGTCACGGCATGGGCAATGTCCTCCAAGGGGCTCCTGTCGAGCAGCACCAAGTCGGCACGCCGGCCTGCTGCGATCACGCCGATCTCCGAGTTCCCGAGATAACGCGGAGACGATATTCTGGAACAGCGCGAGCGTGAGGCCGTTCCAGACCTTCCGGCGCGACCGGTCGAGCAGCGCGCCCGTCCCACCTACCCCCGACGGGCAGCCGTTCGTCCCAAGGGCGTTCCTCGAAGGAACCGTAGGGCGCGCCAACCCGTTGGTAGGTCTATGCCAAAGACTTTCATTACTGGTACCCGAAACCTCGGCCGCGTCATTCTGCTCGCGGCCGCCGCAACGGTGGGCTGCGCTCGATGGAGTGAGTTCCACAGCGTGCAGCCCTACGCGGGCAGCACCGAGCCGAGGATGGCGTCGCGCACGGGGCTCGGTCACGCTCCGCTGGTGGTCGTCGTCGCGGGCTCGGAAGGCACCGAAATCTTCGACCTGATGGCACCCTACGCGATCCTGGCCCGCACCGGCGCCCTGGACGTGCGGGTCATCGCGCGCGATACCGCCACGATCCCGCTATGGCGGGGGCTGGCGATCCGTGCGCACCTGACCTTTGCGGAGCTCGACGCGAGTGGCGTAGTCCCGGCGGCGATCGTCGTACCCAATCTCACCGACCGTGATCAACCTGCCGTCGATGCCTGGATAGCGCGGCACGCCGGTCGCGGCGCCCGGGTACTCGCGGTGTGCGAAGGGGCCAGGATCGTCGCTCGAGCCGGCCTGCTCGAGGGGCGGCGGGCCACCAGCCATAGCGCTGCACTCAAGGGGCTCGCCAAGGCGTACCGGGACACCCGCTGGGAGCGGGGCCCGCGCTGGGTAGAAGACGGCGACATTATCACCACCGCCGGTGTCTCTGCCTCCACCGAAGGCAGCCTAGTGCTGGTGGAGCGCTTGCTGGGAACAGCCGTGCGCGAACGGGTCGCCCGGGAGATCGCCTACCCCTTCCCGGCACTGCTCGACAGCTTTCCGGCCCCCGGGATTTCCACCGGCGACAAATGGCGGATGGCACGGCGCGCGCTCTTTGGCGGAACCGGCCGTGTCACGGTCCTGCTCGACGACGGCCTCGACGAGCTCGCCCTCGGCGCCACGCTGGATACCTGGGCACGCCTCTTTCCGCGGAGCCTTCGGACCGTGGCTCGCGACGACCGCTGGACCACGACGCGGCACGGCCTGGTGATCGGACCGACGGCGGGCTGGGACGATCTCCGGCGGTCCGACGACGTCCTGGCGCTGGCGCCCTGGCAACCGGATGACGTCCTGGAAGCGTCGGATGGCAAGTGGCATCTCTTCGAGTTCGATCGCTACGCATTCAGCGTGCTCGACGACCATGTAACGGCGCGATTCGGAACCGGGACGGCGCGAACCGTGCGGCGAACCCTGGACCTGCCGAACTGATGCGCGCCGACTTCCGATTCATCGTCCCGCTAGTGCTGTTCCTCGGCATGCTCTGGGGCCTGCACGCCGGATTCGACTATCGGCTGCCCTACTGGGGGGCGATCGGGCTCTATCTCGTCCTCGCCGCCGTCGTCTCGCGACTTGGCGCGGGCGGCCGCCCATCTCGCGGCACGTCGGGGCATCGCGAGGCTCCCTCCGACAGCGTCGCTGAATGGCCCACCTCCGGCCCGGTCGGCCGTCTGGGCCAGCGCAGCTTAGTGGCGATCTTCACGGTCTCGGGACTCTTTGCCCTGATCAACCCGTTTCAGCTGATCCAAATCGTGCGTCAAGGCGTCGGGAACGCCCTGATCAGCCGCCGGCTGCGGAGAGGTCCGTCACTCGACCCCGCCCGGTACGTCAACGACGTCACCTATACGCTGCCGTTCGACGGCGAGTGGTTCGTCTACAACGGGGGCACGACCCCGGTCACGTCCCACTCCTGGGATGTGCTCACTCAGCGGTACGCCTACGACTTCGTCGTCGCGGACGATTCGTTGCGGCGTCACGCCGGCCGGGGGACCCGGCTCGACGACTACTTCTGCCACGGCCTTCCAGTTCGCTCCGCAGCCGCCGGTGTGGTCGTCGAGGCCCGCGACGGCATCGGACCGGCGCCCTGGCTCGGCTACGGCATCGTGGACATGCTGGCCCGCAGTGTGCTCGGCAACCATGTCGTGGTGGAGCACTCGCCGCGGGAATTCTCGCTCTACGCCCATCTGGAAACCGGCAGCGTGACCGTGCGGGAGGGCCATCGCGTGGCTGCGCGCCAACTGCTTGGCCGGTGTGGGCACACCGGGCATAGTGCCGAGCCACACTTGCATTTCCACCTGCAAGACCGGCGGGACTTCTTCCTGGCCGCAGGCGTGCCCGTCACGTTTGCTGATCTCGACGTCGACGGCGTCCGCCAAGACGAGATCCGCCCCACCGCCGGCAACCGGGTGCGCCATCGGGGTGGCCATCGCCATCGCCTGGCAGACGACCGCTGAGCACGACCGCACCGCCGTTCCCACCCGGCCGGGCAAACCGGCGGTCCGCTCCTGCTATCGTGCGACGCAACCACGCCTTCGGTGAACCGCGATGAACCTGCTTCTCGGCAGCGGCCTGCTCGCCATAATGATCGCCGGCGCCACTCCAACGACGGCGCCCCCGACTCCCCCACCAACGCCCCCGGCGCCGCAAACACCCGACTGGACCCCCGGCCCCGCCCACGCACGACGGCTCGTGTCCCTGATCGGATCACCCGATTCGATCGCGCGCTACCTGGCCGAGAGCTTCGAGTTCCGCGAAGTCGAGCCGCCGGGCCCGCCGCAGAACAAGGCGCAGTTTCTTGCCGGGATGATCCGAATGGCACAGGACTACACCGAGATGCGACTCAACGTCGATTCCGTAGTGACGCACCGGTCCGATTCGCTGGAGGCGCGCGGTCGCTTCTCGGCGCTCTACCGACAGCGGACCCGCTTCGATCTCCACTTTGCCATCACCATGCGTTTCGATGCGTCTGGGCGGGTCGACCGCTGGTGGGACCATTTCCGGCAGCAGCCCTTCTGACGGTCCCAGCCATCGACCCCAGACGACCGGTGGGGTCCACGACCAGGACGGAAGCGCGAGCCGCGCGCCTACCGGGACGGCGACAACGACGATCGCGACACGACGATTCGATGGTCGCGATCGGCCCGATCGGACGTCCGAGTGCGTGGCGCCTCAGGTCGTGATGATCCATTCGCGGGCGCCCAGGTTGGTTCGCAGCCGGAACCGACCCGCCGAGCGCTCCGCAACCACGGGATACAGCCCCCACGGCGTGACGAGCGCGTAGAGGTCGTTCCGGATTGCACGCAGTTGGAGCACGTCCGGCGCGGTGCCGTCCCTGGCAAACAAGGCGCGCAGCACCGGCGGCACTGTCACCGTCCCCGCCCCGTCGACCAGGTGGAGGTGGCCGGCAACCGAGTCGCCCGCGAACGACCCGGTCCAGGCGGTAGAGACCGGTCCATGGGTCACGTGTCGCTCGGACGCGGTCAGGGCCTCGAGCAGGACCATGGCCGTCGATTCGATCGACGAGGTCCAGTTACGATTGGTCATCAGCGCCACCGATGTCTGGCGATCCGGATACATCAGCACCACGCTCCGCGTTCCCGGCGTGACCCCCGCATGGTGCGCAATCCGGCGCCCTCGCCAATCGGTGCCCACGCGCCAGGCGAAGCCCACCCCGATGTCGGTACCGTCGGCGGTCCGCTGCGGGGTCAGCGCCAGCCGCACCGTCGAGTCGTGCAGCCTGCCGTCGAAGTAGGCCGTCGTCATCCGGACCAGATCACTCGGCGTGCTGAGCAGACCGGCGCCGGCCCAACTGTAGCTGTAGTCGGTCGGGCGGGTGATCGGGACGAGCCCTCCCTGTCCGCGCTGATAGAGAACCGTCAGGTAGGGAGGCAGCGAGCTTCGCTGTTCCCCGCCGGTCCGCCCCATGCCGAGCGGCGTCAGGACTTCATCGGTCAGGATCTCGAGGATTGGCTTGTCCGCCGCGGCTTCCATCATAGCCGACAGCAGCGTGAAACCGTGGGTGCTGTAGTGGTATCGCTCTCCCGGCGCACCGACCGGCCTCGCGCCGCGAAAGATCCCGAGCGCCTCCCGGGCCGTCGGATAATGGCGGCCGTCGGTCGTGGCGCCGGATTCGTAGTGCGGCAGGCCGGCGAGATGGGCCGCCAGGCGCCGTGCCGTGATGCCATCCGCCGAGTCGGGATAGCCGGGCAGCAGGCGTCCGACAGGCCGATCGAGGTCGAGCACGCCGCGCTGATAGAGTGCCAGGGCGGCGGTCGCCGCCACCACCTTCGACACGGAGGCGGCGCGGAACGCGGTGCCGGAATCGACGGGAAGCCGCCGGGCCAGATCCCGATAGCCGAAACCGCGGGCATAGACGACCCTGCCTTCCTGCAGGGCCGCCACCCCGAATCCGGGCAGCTCCGCAGCATCCAGCAGCATCGCGCCAAGCTCGGCGGCGAGCGCCGTATCGAGCGGGACGCGGTCCGGACCGGGGCGCCGCGCCTGGTGCGCGGCGCCGCCGGCCACGAACGAATTCCG
Source organism: uncultured Gemmatimonas sp. (assembly GCA_964619465.1). Classification (GTDB taxonomy): domain Bacteria; phylum Gemmatimonadota; class Gemmatimonadetes; order Gemmatimonadales; family GWC2-71-9; genus SHZU01. The sequence continues at coordinate 7,450 of CAZUES010000021.1, read as the reverse complement.
AACGACCCGATCCAGGTATCCGTCCGGCCGATAGGCAAAGGCTTCCTCGCTCGCGCCGCGCAGCGCGACGGGCGCTCCGGCCGCATCGAGATAACGCCGTCGCCGAAGCCGGTCCCGACTGTCGTACTCCATCACGATCCGGGCGACGCCGATGTCCGTCCTGGCAATCAGGCGGCCGCGCGGGTCGAGATAGCGGATCTCGGTCCGGTTGCCGCGCCGGTCGTAGCGTTGCTCCATTCGGGCATACCCGCGCTCCTGATGCGCCACCACGCGACCGCCGGCATCGAAGAACTCCATGGCCAGCTCGCGACGACCGCTGCGGTCCCATTGGTATCGATAGCCAGCGTAGCCGGTGCGCGGGTTGTCGACGGCCCGGCCGTTCGCGTCGTAGTTGGTCCGCTCGACGATGTTGCCGAATCGATCGAACGTGGTCTCGGTGCGATCGAAGCCGTAGGCGTTCGCCATCGCGCGTCCGTACCGATCCTGGAAATACAACCCGGCTTCGTAGCCGCGCCCATCCATCTCGCGGATCCCGCGCGCGACCATCGGCCCGTTGCCCTCGACTCGCCGCTCCTGCTCGTCGTAGACGTTCCAGGCAATCATGTCGCCGTTCTTCCGGTACTCCAACTTGTCCTGAGCGGCGCCGAGCGCGTTACGCACCAAGCCGCCCGCCGAGTCGACGTTCTCGAACAAAGCAAGCCATCCATTGGGGCCGAAGCGAAGACGGGTCCGATAGAAGGGCAACCCCGACCGCAGCGGGGCCAAGGCCCCGGTCGAATCGAACCGTTCCTCGATCACGGTCCCGTCCTTCTGCATCCGCCAGACGAAGCGGGCCGCGCCGGAACCGCTCTGGACGGCACGCCCGTCCGGATCGTGAAAGGTCAGACCGGTCCGATACCCGAGGCTGTCGAGCGTGTACCGTTCTTCGGCGATGTTACCGCGAACCAGCATCGGATTCCCCGCGCGATCGAGAAATCGGCGGTGCTCCCATCCCTCCCCGTGGCAAATCTCCACCGTCGTCGACTCGTAGAGGTAGTTCGCGGTATGGTTCGGATCGCGCGGGGTATCGTCGAGCGCGAAGGTCAGCCGGATCAGACGCCCCCCCCGATCGTAGTCGAACCGGTAGTGGTTCTGCGCTCGGGCCTCCGCGCGCGTCAGGCGACGGATCCCGGTCATGTCTTCGAAGGGCGTTTCGACGAACGCGAGCGCGCCGTAATAGTCCGACCAGTGGGTCGGCGGGGTGATACAGGCCCCGGCCTCGTCCCGACTCGTCCCCGAGACACCCACCGCCAGCGCGAGAACCATCGTGTTCCAGTACATTCGAGCTTCCCATCGTGAAAGGAATCGAGCCGCCGGTCCAGCCGGCACCATGCGCGGCCTCAGATTGGGAAGCAGCCTCGGTCGGAGCAAGAGAAGCAACGTGAAGAACGGTGAATCGACGGTGACGCCCCCGAACGGCCAGGAACCCGCCGAGACGATTCGAATCGATCAGGCCGCCCGGCTCATCCATGGCCCGAGCGGGCACCCGGTGGAACTGCCGTTCCTGAGCCTTCGGGTCCTCGAAGTGCTGGACCAGCGGCGTCCCGCCTACGTAAGCGGGGCGGACCTCCAGCAGGCCGTCTGGCCGGATACGTTTATTACGAGTGATACGGTGAAACAGCGGATCCGCCTGCTTCGGGCGGCGCTGGAGGAGGCGGGCTACGAGGCGCGGCTGATCGATTCGGTCCGGGGACAAGGATACCGACTCCAGGCCAGGCTCGAGGCCGTCCGGAGCGATGCGCCGGCCGTGTCGGCGCCCCCGCGGCTTCGGACCTGGTGGCAGCGAACCCTGCTCATGCTCGGACTCTTGGTGGGAACAGCCCTCCTCGCAGTCGCGCTACGTCGGGCTCCGCCGCCTGCGACCATCGGTCCCGTCCCGCTGCGGGTCCGCCTGATCGGCGCCCCGCCCAATCCGGAGGCCCAGGCACTGGTCGATGCCTTGGCGGCCGGGAGTCACGTTCTGCCGATCCAGGCCGACATGCCGGCTCCGGACGCCTGTGGAGACCCGGCAGCCGCGCATCTCTGCCTGATGCTCGCCCCCGAGACCGACGGGTCGACCGGGACTAGGGTGACGCTGCGTCATCTGGCGACCGGCGCCGCGCTGTGGCAGGAAACCATGCGCGCCGAGCCGCTGCCCGGCGACGGTCGCCGCCTGGCCCTCCGTCTCTCGGCGTTCACCAATCCGCAGGTTCTCCGCTGGCTGGGAAGCTCCTCGGCGCCGGGGCATCGAACCTTCAGTGCCTATCGCGAGGCGGTTCGGACCGTTGGAAGCTGTGACGGGCCCGACCACGACCGGGCCATCGCCCGCCTGACGACGGCGCTCGAGACAGCCCCAACCTTCGCGGCGGGCGCCGCACTGCTGGCCTACCTGCAGGCCGAGGTTGCGGTGTCTCGTCGGGATACGGCGCGGGCCGAACTGGCCCTTCGCCAAGCAGCTGATCTGATCAGCCGTGACCCCGACCTGACGCTCGCGCACCTGGCGATGCTCCGGACGGCGGCGTTCGCGGGCGGCGCGGGGCCGCCGCCTGGCATTCGGGACCGGTTCGCCATGCTCGAGCCAGCGGGAGTCGGCTGCTCCGGATAGCCGCTTAGATGGCTCCGAACCAGGGAGGCTCCATTCGCTCCCACAAACGCACCCCGCCGGCCACCATCCGAAAGGACGGGTGCGGATCGGGTCGCGCCAGCGCCGAGGCGGTTTCGAATGCCGCGGGATCCCGAAGCGCGAGTTTGCGAAGCAAGTGCTCCCACTCGTACCGCAGTTGCCCCCGTGTCTCGACGATGCGCTCGGTAGCCCGAGGGCCTCGAATCTTGCGGCCGTCGAACTGGTATCCGCGGCGGACGGACTCGTCGAGCACCGCCGCGAGATACGCATTGATGCTCCCGACCGGATCGGCGGCCGCCTTGAAGCGTTCGAGTTGCGGATGGTTACGATAGCCGCGCGTTTCGTTCCGCAGCACGGCACGCGCCAACAGGCCTTCCCGCCACAACGCCACCAGCCCGCGCACATCGAGGTGCCGGGGATGAACCGTCCAGAGGCGCATGATCTGAGGGATCCCGGTCGAAGCGGCAAGCCGCTCTGCGCCAGGACAGAGCGGCGGGAGACGAAAACTGAATGGGCCCTCTGGGATTCGAACCCAGGACCTACGGATTATGAGTCCGCTGCTCTAACCGCCTGAGCTAAGGGCCCGGACCTGCGCTATGGAATGAGCTTTCGCGGTATCAGACCATCCCGGTTGGCAGCCTGGTAGGCAAAGATGGCAACCAGCACCGCATTGTGCTTCATGTCGCCCTCGACCAGCCGTTCGAAGAAGTCCTGACTCGAGTGGTGCGTCCGGGTGCCGTACTCCATCGGATCCTGGAGGAACTGGAAGCCCGGCAGCCCGGCGCGATCGAAGGCGATGTGGTCGGTCGACCCGGTATTGAGCCGGGTAATGTGCCGGACCGTAATGCTGTCGGAATCGACCGCCGGAAGCCACTGGCGGAATACCGCAGCAGCCGCGTCGTTACCTTGGGCCCAGATGCCCCGAATCGCGCCGGCGCCGTTGTCCTGATTGAAGTAGACCGAAAGCTTGGCATGCCCCGACTTGGGCGACGCCGCCGTGCCGAAATGCTGGGCGACATATTCGCGCGCCCCGATCAGCCCCTGCTCCTCGCCGGTCCAGAGCCCCAGCCGCACGGTGCGCTTGAGCGGCACACCCGACGCCTTGAGAATCCGCATTGCCTCCATCATCACCGCGGACGAACCGGCGTTGTCGGTGGCGCCGGTGGCATGGTGCCACGAATCGAAATGTGCCCCGATCATCACCACTTCGTCCTTGAGCCGAGCATCGCTGCCCGGCAGGTCGGCAATCACGTTGAAGGCCTGGAGATCGTCGGTGAACCGGTTCCGAATCTCGAGTTCCATCCGGATCGGCACGCCCTTCTGGATCTGACGATACATCCGGCCGTAGTGCTCCGTCGCCACCGCCAGCTGCGGCACACTCGCGGGAGGGTTCGGCTGGCGATTACCCGTCGGGCCGTTCGAAATACTCCCGCTGTTGCCCCGGGCGGCCCCGGGAACGAAGACAGCTGCCACGCCTTCCTCGACCCAGAACCGGTTCCGGATTTCCGCCAGGGTCGGTCCGCTGCCGGGACGCGGCGGGCCACCCATCGGGGCTGCCGCCGGCTGCGGAGTGGCCGCCGCCAGCGAGTCGAGATCCCGCGTCGTCAGGCGCCGACCCGGCGGCGTGAACATCGGGGTGACCACCGGTAGCGGCGCGGCCAGCACGATCTTGCCACGGAGCGTCCCGCGATAGCGGGCGTAGTCGGCTTCGGTCGGCTCGGTGGGGAGCGAGACGATCACCACATCGTGGGTCCCGGGCCCATTGGTGCCCACCGTCCAGGCGCCCGGATAGAGGTGCACCGGATACGGCACCGGCGACACCACATGGGCCACTGACCGTTCGTTGATCCAGCCCCGCCCGAAATCGAACCACTCGAGGTGCGGATTGGTGAGGCCCCAGGAGGCCAGCCGCTCGACGGCCCAGTCCCCCGCTTGCCGCGCAATCGGGGAGTTGGTGAGGCGAGGCCCGTAGACGTCGGTCAGCCAGCTGGCGGTTTCCATCACCTGCGAGCGGGCAAAACCCTCCTGCTTGATCCGCGCAATTGCGGCCTGGTCGATCCGTTCCTGAGCGGTCAGACCGAGCGGCAGCAGAACGAGGGCGATACCGCAGACGAGGGATGAAAGCTTCATGGCGCAACTCCGGCTGGAACGGACCGGGCGCCCTGTCCTCCGCAACCCGGCAAATGGTCGCGTGGAGTATAGACGATCGCCGAAATCAAAGCCACCAAGGCGGGGCTCCGATCGGGGCCTGCCTGGTTGCATTCTTCCCCGCCCCGTCCTATCGTGACGGGATGCCCCGTCGCCTTCCCGCCCTGCTCCTGACCGCAGTCCTCTGCAGCCTGGGTGCCGAACTTGCCGCCCAGACGGCCGGCATGACCGGGACCGTCGTCGACACCCTGAATCGGCGGCGCCTGTCGGGCGCCCAGATCCTGATTAGCGGCGTCGACCGAACCATCTACACCGATGCCGCCGGGCGCTTTACCGTGGACAGCTTGGAGCCAGGTGAATACACCGTCGGATTTCGTCACCCGGCACTGGACACGTTAGGCATCCGCAGCACCAACGTGAACGTGGTGTTGACCGCCGGAACGGTCGCCCGGGTAGCCTTGGGCATCCCGTCGGGTCGCACCTTCATGCGGCTCTGCCCGGTGCAGAGTGGTCTCAACAGCCGGGCCGCCGTCTTCGGCATCGTGCGCAACACCTCAACGGACGAGCCGATCAGGGGCGCCCAGGTCAAAGCCGCCTGGGGTGAGTTATATCTCGACGCCACACTCGGCCCGCGCCGCCGGATCATCACCCGTGATGCCGTCGCCGACTCGACCGGGCTCTATATCATCTGCGACCTTCCCCCGGCCACCGAAGTTGCCACCGTGACGCTGACCGGCACCGCCGAGGGATTTCAGGTGGCCAACGGAGACGTGAACCTGAGGAGCGAGGAAGCGGTACCGCTCCACATGAGCATGGCGCCCGAAGGGGCGGCTCCGGATGCGATCCTGACTGGTCGGATCGTCGACAACAACCGGCGGCCACTTGCCAACGCCGATGTCTGGGTCACTACCGCCCGGGGGCAGCAAAGTGCCGTCGCAAGGACCGACTCGTCCGGCACCTTTACCCTGACCGAGTTACACCCTGGTACGGCGGTCGTCGCCGCGCGGCGGATCGGATCGAGTCCGGGACAGCAGACCGTGTCCCTCGCGTCGGGTCGCAGCACCGAGGTGACCATGGCCCTACCTGCGCAGGCTATGGTGCTCGATGAACTCAAGGTCGAGGGCCGCGCCGTCAACCGCGCCGAGCAGTCGGGCTTCAACGAGCGCCGCGCGATGGGCTTCGGCCGGTTCATGGATCGCGACAACATCGACCGGATGGCTGTCATGGTTGCCGGCGACCTGTTCCGCCAGCTGCCCTTCATCCGGCTCGAGGAAGGGCGGAGTGGACTCTCGCTGATCAACCAGAACTCGCGGGCCAGTTCCGGCGGCGGGACCGGTTGCGAGATGGCCCTCCTGGTCAACGGCATGCTGACGCCGGCACAGGCGATGGTCAACCTGCCCAAGGAAGAAATCGACGGGGTCGAGGTCTTCAACAGCCCGGAGCGAGTCCCGATGCAGTACGCGAGCCCGGCAACCAGCTGCGGTGCGGTCCTGCTCTGGATGCGTCGATAGGCAGATGCGTCGGGTAGGCAGGTGCGTCGGGTAGGCAGGTGCGTTGGTCGGCGACCCTGTTGGATTGACGCATACCGCTACAATCTTGCGCTCGGCGACCCCATAATTCGCCTGTGCGCACGCTCGTCTTGTCCCATCAATGTCATGACCCTGCCAACCGCGATCGCCTGAGGGCAATCGCGGCCTTGGGTGTCGATGTCGTACTGGCCGTCCCGGGCGGAACCACCGGCGCCGACGGCGGGGTCCGGATCGTCCCCGTACCGGTCCGCGGCGATGCAGCCCAGCCGGAAACGCTGCGCTGGCACCTCCCCACCCTGCGACGAGTCCTGGCAGAGATCGGGCCCACGCTGGTACACATCGAGGCCGAGCCGGAGACGCCCCTGGCCACCGCGACCGCGAGCGTGTGCAAGAAGATCGGGGTTCCATACGTCTTGTTCGGCTGGCGCTCGACGGCACGGTCCTTCGGCTTCCTGACCGGACGACGGATCGGAGGCGTGCTCCGCCACGCACACGGCGTCATGGGCGGGAACCGGCTGGCCATGGATCTGCTGCATCAGCGAGCGCCTCAGGCCCTGGCGGCGGCCATTCCCTCGTCCGGGATGGTGATGGGGCCGATTCAACCGCGCGAGGAACGGCGAGAGCTGGTAATCGGATTTGCCGGGCGACTGGTGACCGAGCGAGGCGCCGACCTGCTGCTTGGCGCGCTGAGCCGGACCTTCGGGCAGTGGCGGGCGGTCATTGCCGGCACCGGACCGGAGCAGGAGCGACTGGAGCAGACGGTGCAGCGGCTCGGTCTCGCGGCTCGGATCCGCTGGCTGGGCGGGCTCAGAGCCGAAACGACCGAGCTGCTCTGGCAGCAGATCGACTGCCTGGTGGTACCGTCGCGCGACACGCCGAGTTGGGTCGACTACCAGGCGCCGCTGCTGCTGGAGGCAATGGCGCGGGGCATCGCGCCGATCGTGACCCGGGCCGGAGCGCTTCCTGAGCTGGTGGGACGAGCCGGGCCGGTCGTCGCGAATGAGGCGGAACTGGCCGAGTCGCTCCAGCGCTGGGTCAGCGACCCCGAATTGTGCCGAACCAGTGGCACGGCAGCCCGGCAGTGGGTGATGAGCCGCTACACGTCCGCAGTCGTTGCGGAGCGGACGCTGGC
>CAZUES010000020.1:0-71164 GCA_964619465.1 uncultured Gemmatimonas sp. | reverse complement strand
AACCACCCGTCCGCCGCCCGCCGATAGCGGATCCGGTCGTGCAACCGGTTGGAGCGGCCTTGCCAGAACTCGATGTCGTCGGGTACCAGACAGAAGCCACCCCAATGTTCGGGGTACGGCACTGCGCCGCCGGCAAATCGCGCTTCGGTCGCGGCCAGCGCCGCATCCAACGCGGTCCGATCCGGCAGCACACTGCTCTGCCGGGAGGTCCATGCCCCCAGCTGCGAACCCGGCGGTCTCGAATGGAAGTAGGCGGCCGACTCGACAGGGCTGATCCGTTCGACTCGCCCGGTAATACGCACCTGGCGCTCTAACGGCTGCCAGAAGAACACCAGTGCCGCCGCCGGGTTGGCTTCGAGCGCCACGGCTTTCGGACTCCGGTAGTCGGTAAAGAAGGTGAAGCCGCCGCCGCTCACCCCTTTGAGCAGAACGATGCGCGCCGCCGGGATTCCGTCGGGCGTCGCGGTCGCCAGGGTCATCGCATTCGGTTCGGGAACGTTGGCCGCCATCGCGTCGGTATACCAGCGTTCGAACTGCACTACCGGATCGGGATCGACCGCTGCTTCGTCGAGCGCGAGCCGCCCATAGTCGACCCGCTGATCGGCAAGACTCATGGTTCCCCCTACAGACAAAAGCGCCCGGCCCTGGTGACGTCAGGCCGGCAGGACGACCCCGGCACACTCGCCGAACCCGATCCGCGCGGCGCCCGGGCGTTCGCAGTAGGCGCGCATCACGACCTCGTCTCCGTCCTGCAGGAAGCGTCGCGTCTCACCGGTCGGGAGCGTGAGCGGTTCGGTGCCGCGCCAGGTGAGTTCGAGAAGACAGCCCCGGTTCTCGCGCTCGGGCCCGGAAATGGTTCCGCTGCCCAGCAGATCGCCGGGACGCAGGTTGCAGCCGCTGCTGGCGTGGTGCGTCAGGAGCTGGGCTACGGTCCAGTACATCGATGCAAACGAGGCGCGGCTCACCGGCTCGGGGTCGAGCTGCTCGGCGCGCATCTGCGCGGATCTCAAGGCCACCGCAACCTGAATATCGAAACCGCCGGCGCGCTGGTTTGCCTCGGACGCCAGATACGGCAGTGGATCGGGATCACCGGCGGGACGATCGAACGCGGCCACTCTGAACGGCGCCAGGGCGTCGGCCGTGACGATCCACGGCGAGATGGTGCTGGCAAAATTCTTGGAGAGGAAGGGACCGAGCGGCTGATACTCCCAGCGCTGAATGTCGCGCGCGGACCAGTCGTTCAGGATCGAGAGCCCGAAAATCTGCTGCTCAGCTTCCGCCAACGGGACCACACTGCCAAGACTGTTGCCGGGTCCGACCCAGGCCGCCAACTCGCACTCATAGTCGAGCGATCGGCTCGGACCGAAGACCGGATCCGGCGCCTGATCGTCCTTGATCTGCCCCATCGGCCGCCGAATCGGTGTGCCGCTCGGCACGATCGACGAGGCACGACCGTGATAGCCGATCGGTACGTACTTGTAGTTGGGCAGCAACGGATTCTCGGGACGAAACATGCTGCCGACGTTGGTGGCGTGATGCACCGACGCATAGAAGTCGGTGTAGTCACCGATGGCAGCCGGGAGCAACAGTTCTACTTCGTCGACGCGGAACAGGCACCGACCGGTTTGCTCTCGATCAGCAGCACTTCGTTCGAGCAGCGCAAAGAGGCGATGCCGGAGCGAGCGGGCCGGTGCGCGACCGAGCGCCATCAACCCGTTCAAGGACGTGGCTTGCACGGCGTCCAGCACCGCTTCGTCCATCCCGTTCAGAAGCCCTGCTTGCCCGAGCGCCGCGAGATCGAGCACTTCGCGCCCGATGGCAACCCCGATTCGTGCCGATTGCCCCGATCCGGAACGCCGGAAGGCCCCGAAGGGAAGGTTCTGGAGCGGGAAATCCGTTCCCGCTTGCTGTGCAGATTCGACCCACGACGCAGCCGCAAGGTCGTGGGTATGATCCGTGATCCGACTCATGCTGACACCGCTGGCTCGAGTTCATCGACCGGTTCGCGAAACGAGCAGGAGCCGAACCCGTCGAAACGGTCCGACAGCTGCGCCGGGTCGATGGGACGATTGCCCCACCACAGCTGGTCCGCTTGGACGCGAAAGGCCGCGGGCGGCTCCGCTTCGAGTGCCGCACGCAGCAGACCAGGGTCGACCCCCTGCCCGGCAAGCACCGTCGCGACGATCAAATTGAGATATCCGAACATGACGCCCGACGGACCGTCCGGCTGATAAGTCAGCCGGAACCGGCCCCGGACCGGGTGATGCAACCCGGCGGTCGCCTTGAAGGGAAGCTGCCGGGCGCTCACCGCCACCAGAAATGCAGCCACCTGGGCAGCGGCAGGAAAGGCGTCCGGGGTGACCCCACCCATCCGGATCTTGGCCCGGGCGCCGACCCGCACCAAGGCGTCGAGCACGGCGTCGCGTTCCGGGCCGAGCGGTACCTCACCGTACCACCGCGCCGTTCCCACCGCCCGCGCCAGGCGTTCGACGGCCTCGGCCGTATCGACCCGCGCTTCGAAACAGTCCAGGCCAATGCCGAGCCGGGCCGCGGCAGCCTGGTTCGCGGCGACAACGGCCAGGTCGGCCTCCGGGTCGGCGCCGAGCGTGATGCTCAGTTGCCAGGCGCCGTCTCCCCGATCGACCAGAGCCACGGCCGACAGACACTCAGCAAGCCGACCTGCAGACACCACGAAACGGCCGAGCGCCCAGACATCCGAAGACCGGCGGTAGGCCGCGTAGTTCGAAACCGCCTCGGTCATCGGCAACGCCGCCGGCGGGAAGAGCCCGGCATAGTCGACCCGACCTCCAAGCAGCCCCGTCCGGACGGATTCGGAAACGGCCGACCCAACCGGGGGCTTCATGTCCGAGCCCCCATCGGGTCAAACCGGGCAGATGTAGGAAAATCGTTCCGGCCCCAGCTTGTCCCGAGGTGACGACCTGTCGAGGCCGGAAACCTCAAGCCATTGTCAATCAACAACATGGCGCAGTCCTATCAGGATGGCACAGCCCCTGCTAACTGACCTCGCGGAGCGGAAGGTTTTTGCCGCCTCGATGGTCGACCAAAGCCCGGCTTCGGGGGGTGGTATGACCGATCAACCAACTTATCTGGGAGAGCACGAGTTCACGTGACGACGTTCACTACCGCGTCCCCACTGACGTCTCCTGCCCCGTTCGGCGCCTTTGGCGTCGCGACGGGGAGCAACGCTCTTCCTGCCACTCCACTGATTCACGTTCTCGTCGTCGAAGATAATCCGGTCGACGCGATGCGAATTCGCCAACTGCTGGCCCGCTCGAGAAGCGCCCGGTTCGTGGTCGAATCGGCGGCGACATTGTCGACCGCCGAAGAGCGGATTGCCAGCGGGGCGGTCGAAGCGGTACTGCTGGACCTCGATCTGCCGGACAGCCTCGGGCTCGCCACCTATACCTCGCTCGCCGGGCTGGCCCCGCACCTTCCGGTGGTGATCCTGTCGCGGAGCAGCGACGAGGCGATTGCGCTGCAGGCGATCCGACTCGGTGCGCAGGGCATGATCTTCAAGTCGCATCTGAGCGCCGAGGGACTGGCGCGGGCAGTGCGGTGCGCCATCGAACGGCAGCAGATCCTGACGTCGCTCCGCGGCCAGTCCCTCACCGATGAGCTGACGGGGCTGCTCAACCGACGGGGATTCACCACCATTGCGCAGGGACACCTCCGGCTTGCCACGCGAACCGGGAACCGCTTCCTGGTCTTCTTCTTCGACGTGGACGACCTGAAAACGATCAACGACGGCTTCGGACACGAGGCTGGAGATCACGCAATCCGCGCGATCGGTGCGGTACTCCGCCAGACCTTCCGCCAATCGGACGTGGTCGCCCGCCATGGAGGGGACGAATTCGTCGTCCTGGCGCTCGATACTTCGGGTGACGAGGGGGCCACCATCCATCGACGCCTGGCGGCCAACCTGATTCGCGCCAACGGGGAGAGCAACCTGCCGTTCCACCTGGCGGTCAGCACGGGAACCGTGGCCTACGATGGGCGTGAGCAAGAGCCGCTGGGATCGCTGCTGGCTCGTGCCGACCTGGCGCTGTACGCCGACAAGCGCCGACGGAAGCTCGCAGCAGCCGGGACCGGCGCCCAATCGTGATTTTCGACTCTCGACCTGCCCTCGGACCGGGATTCGGTCACGGGTTCGCCCCGTGGGCCGGGCCCGATGCCATGCTCAAGGTGGCCTCGTCCGGCGCCGATACTTGGCCGGAGCCAGCCGGCTGTTCGGCGTTCGGGAAGGGTTGATCAGGGTCCACCATGTTTGCGATCATCGGAATCGTCGTCGTACTCGCATCCGTGCTGGGCGGGTTTTCCATTGCCGGCGGCAGCATTCCGTCGCTGTTCCATGTCTCCGAAATCATCGTGATCCTGGGCACCGCGCTCGGGACCATGCTGATTTCGACGCCCGTTCCCGTGCTCAAGGGCATGATGGGCAAGATCATGGGCGTGTTCAAAGGCACCGGCATGAAAGCCGACGTCTACCTGGATACGCTCAAGATGTTGTATGAACTGTTTCAGATTGCCCGGAAAGATGGCCTGGTGGCCATCGAGTCGCACATCGAAGGTCCGGACAAGAGCGCCGTGTTCAAGCGGTACCCTGCCGTGCTCCATCACCACCACGCTATGCAGTTCCTCTGCGATAATCTCCGTCTCGTGCTGGTGGGCAGCGTGCCGCCGCACGATCTCGACGGATTGATGGATTCCGAAATCGAACTGCACCATCACCACGAAGAGGCGATGGCTGGCGCGCTGCAGAAGGTCTCGGACGCGCTTCCCGGCATCGGGATCGTTGCCGCCGTGCTCGGTATCATCGTGACGATGGCCGCGATTGCCGGTCCGGTCGAAGAGATCGGCTACAAAGTCGGCGCCGCCCTGACCGGTACCATGCTCGGCGTGTTCTGCGCCTACGGGTTGTTCGGGCCGCTGGCGACCGCCATCGAGCACGCCAATGCGTCCGAGCAGAGCCTCTATCAGGTGCTTCGGGCCGCCGTGGTGGCCTTCGCCAAGGGATTGGCACCCATCGTGGCGGTAGAGTTTGCGCGCCGAGCGGTTCCGGCCGACGTGCGGCCGACGTTTACTGCCATGGAAACTGCCTGCAAGTCCGTCAAACCGAAGTAAGCGGGGCGGACCATGGCGAATAAAGACCGCGAACAACCCATCATCATCATCAGGAAGAAGGTTGCCGGGCACGCCCATCACGGCGGCGCCTGGAAAGTGGCCTTTGCCGACTTCATGACGGCCATGTTCGCGCTGTTCCTGGTGCTCTGGCTGGTCAATCAGAGTTCCGACGTCAAATCGGCCATCGCGGGATACTTTCAAGATCCGCTCGGTCGGGCCAACGAATTCGGTTCCTCGATCGTCCCGGGCGAAGGGGCGCAGACCCAGATGGCGCGGCCGCTTGCTCCGGCACAGATCGTCGACATCCGGATCGATCGGCTGATGCGCCTGGCGGAAGAGATCCGCGAAAAGCTGGGCACGGTTCCTCTGCTCGACTCGCTGCGCAATCGGATCGAGATCAGCATGACGGAAGACGGGCTGCGTATCGAGCTGCTCGAGGACTCGACCGCACAGTTCTTCCAGTCCGGCAGCGCCACGATGAGCCCGCAGGGCCGCGAGCTGATTACGCTGATCGGCCGCGAGCTGGCGCGAGATTCGAATCAGATCCAGATCGAGGGGCACACCGACTCGCGCCCGTATGTATCGACTAACGGCTACTCGAACTGGGAGCTGTCGGCCGATCGGGCCAATGCGGCGCGTCGGATCCTGGGCGAAGGCGGAGTGCCGAGCCGGCGGATCTCTGAAATCCGCGGCATGGCCGACCGCGAGCTACGCTACCCGAACGCCCCGTTCGATCCGCGCAACCGCCGCGTCACCATCACGGTGCTGCTCGATCGGTATCTGTCGGGTCCGACCCTGCCACAGGCTCCGGCCGCCCAACCCGACGGCTTCATGCCGGGAGTGCGTTGAGATGCGCTTGACTGGCCGTCTCCTCCTGGTCGTCGCCGACGAAAGCACCGCGGCACATTACCGCCAGGTTCTCGAGCAGGTCGATGATCTGACCCTGAGCGTTGCGACCACGCCCGAGGAGGCGCTGTCGCTGGCCGCGGCTACGCCACCCGACATGCTTCTTGCCGAACACCTCCCGCCGGCACTGGACGGCCTCGGCCTGGCTGCTGCGATGCGGACCAACGAGGCGCTCCGCAGTACCGGGATGGTGCTGATCAGTCCCGACCTGAGGCTGGCGGACCTGGCGCCGACCGCGCGGATCGAAGACGTCATTTCTCCGGACATTGCCGCGGGCGAGTTGCTGGGCAAAGCGCGGGTCTGGTTCCGGATCAAGAGCATTCACGACGAGCTGCGGGCCGACAAGGTCGAGCTCGAACGGCTGCATCGCCAGTCGGAACAACGCCTTCATCAGCTGCTGGACCTCCTGGTCCACATCATCGACCTCTCGGTGCCCGGCAGCGCCACGCGGGGGCGGGAGACGGCGCGGCTTGCTGCGCGGCTGGCGGAGCGGTTCGAGATTCCGGGCACCCTGGAGCACGACCTGGACGTGGCGGCGCGGCTGCAGGAGCTGGGCAAGCTCCTGCTGCGAGCCGATCGGACGGATGCCGAGGGACCGGAGGACGTCCGGGAGGGCGATGCGTGGCGCTATGCCGTAGCCACCAAAGAGTTACTGGAACGCACCGAGGGACTGGACGGCGCTGCCGAATTGATCGGCACCATGTTCGAGAACTGGGACGGAACCGGCCACCCCGATCGTTTGCGCCAGGGACAGATCCCGCTTCGTTCCCGAATTCTGCGCCTGGTGATCGACTATCTGAACCTGCTCGATTCGGGCGAAGTCGCCGACGCCGATGCCGCACTGGCCCAGCTGCGGCAACATGCGGGGACGCGATACGACCCGCTGGCCGTCGCGCACTTCGACGCCATCCTGGCGGCGCCCAGTCAGGCCGGCTGGCGGGAAACCCGAATCCGGTTGCCGGTCCACAGCCTCGCCGAAGGTATGGTCGTTGCCGAAGACTTGACGACGAGCGCCGGTGTCAAGCTGATGGCGCGAGGGGCCGTGATTACGTCGGCCATCCTGGACACCATTCTGCGCCGCCACCGCAGCGACCCGATCGTTCCCGGGGTCTGGGTGGAACGGGCCAGTATGCCGACGTAGCCCCTTCCGGGCTCCGATTTGCCGGGTTCGACTTCGCGGGCTAAGCTTTAAGGCTACCCCTGAATCGTATCCGTCATGAACCTGCTTTCGAGTTCTGAACCACGCGTCCCCGCACCGGTGCTGGCCGACCGGCTGATCAAGTTGAATCGCGCCGACGTGATTCAGCAGTTGCTGCGTGGCATTGCTCACGACCTTCGCAACAACCTGCAAGTCGTGGCACTCGGCTCGAGCCTCGGCGAAGAAAGCCGGGGGACCGCGATCGGGTTTCGAATCGAACGGGCGCTCGACGACATGGTCGGGGGGCTCGATCTGCTGGCGATGCTGGGCCATCCTTCCCCGACGGCCAGCCCTCATACCGACATTGCCGAAGTGCTGATTGCCATGCAGCAGCTGACCGACCTGCAGCGCAACCTGCCGACCGTTCCGCTTGCCGTCGAACCGCCCAGCACGATCGTCGCCGCGATTGCGCGAACCACGCTGCTGCAGATCCTGCTCAATCTGATTGCCAATGCGAAGGAAGCGACCGGGGGCACCGCAACACCGATCGGCATTACGGTCGAGCGCGACAGCGGGGTGGTGTCGCTCACGGTCGACAATGACGGCGAGTCGATTCCGCCGGAAGCGGGGGCGGCATTCATGACGACACGCGATCCGGCTACCCATGCCGGGATCGGCTTGTTCGTGAGTCGGACGCTGGCCGAACGTTCGGGGGGGACGCTCAACTGGGAGCCGCGGACCGGCGGCGGCACCCGGACTCGTCTTACGCTGCCGGTCAGCGACCTAAGTTGATCAGTTCGCGCAGCATCTCGTCGGCCACCTGCACCAGTCGCGCGGCGGCGGCGTAGGCCTGCTGGTGCTGGATCAACGCCACCATCTCTTCATCGATGTTGACGCCGGAAATGCCCTGACGCTGGGCGGTGATGTTGCCCACCAGAACCCCCTGCGCCACGGCCCGATTGCCCGCATCCTGCGTCACCACGCCCACCGCAGCAACCACACTGGTGTAATAGTCGCCCAGCGCGGCTGAGGGGCCTACCCCGACCGCGGGGGAGTTCACGGTAGCCGCGGTGGCTCCGGGAATCGGCACCGCCAGGTAGCGCAACTCGCCCAACCGAAGCGCGATGCTGTTGTCGCCCGGCGCGGTACTCCAGCCTGACGCAATCTGGGTCGGGTCGGCCTGAATACCCGGATCCAGCGAGATCGACGCAGCCGTGACGCCTGCGGGGTTGAAGAAGGCCCCGATGACGCGCAGCGGAGCTGGCGCCGGCGTCAGGGTCGGCTGCAGCGCCTTGGTGACGGGATCGTAGTCGCTGTGGATCTGATTGACCGCGGACACGATACCGAGGGCCAGGTCGTCGAGCTGACCGCGAAGCCCCGTGGCGCGGTCGACCGAGGTTCCTCGCACACCGATGGTCTCGACTGCTTCGAGCAAGCCCTTGAGCGAACCGCTCTTCGGCGCGATGGTGGCCGGCGGGTTGCCCAACTGCAGCTGATAGGGATTGGTTCCGGCGATCGAGAGCGGCTGGACACCTCCGCCGCTGCTGACCAATTGGATCCCGCCGAGCAGCACATCAACGGTACCGGCATCGCGCCCGACGACCCGGATATCGAAGTTCTGACTCAGGCGGTCGAGCAGGACATCCCGCCGGTCGAGCAGATCGGGGGCGTTGCCCCCCGTCTGCCGGATCTGGGTGTTGAGGGCATCGACTTCCGCCAGCATCCCGTTGGCTTCCGTCGTCGTCTGGCGGAGTTGGGCTGCGATGTTCTGCGTAATACCGTCGAGTCGGGTGTCGATGCTGCGGAACCGATCGGACAACACGGTTGCGTTGGCAACGACGACGGCGCGAGCGATCGGATCGGCCGGGTTCGAGGCGAGCGTCTGAAACGAATCGATCAGCGCATCGAGCGCCGCGGTGATCCCGACGTCGCTGGGCTCACCCAGGACACCCGAGACCTGTTCGAGCGACTGGCGGAGCGAAGCGAACCGGGCCTCGGCTCCGGCCTCCTGCCGCCAGCTGGTATCGTAGAAGGCATCACGGATCCGATTGATGCCGCCGACATCGACCCCGCGCCCGATCTGGAGCAGATGGCCGAGCGTCTGGGGAGCGGCGGCCTGGAGCTGGACCTGCTGACGGCTGTACCCCGGTGTCTGCGCATTGGCCACGTTGTGGCCGATGGTGCCGATGGCCTGCTGGTGCGCCTTGAGGGCGCCGCTTGCGATCGAGAGAAGATTGCCTAGCGACATGGGTCAGGCTCGCTGGTTGAGCAGCATACCGCGCTCGGCATCGGTTTCGGAGGAAACCGTACCGGGCGCAGTGAGCAGGCGCTGCAGGAACTGCTCACCCAGCGAAATGGCCTGCCGCAATGCCAGCTGATTGACCTGCAGCTCGCGACTGGCCATCAGCGCCACCGCATGCAATTCCCGGCAGAGAGCGCGAAACGGCTCCGCAACCGGCACGGGCAACTGGGCCGCCACGTCGGATAGCGTGGTGGCGCCCTGACCGCCGATCAGCTCGACCAGCACGGTCCGCTGGCGCCGGGCCTCTCGAATGGTGAGCAGCGTCCGGCCGATCTGCTGGACGACCTGCTCCAGCGCCGCCGTATCGTTGGCTGCCAGGCCGGCCCGCTGCTCGACCAGCTGCGCCTGCAGCTCACCAAGCAGCTCCTGTTCAGCTCGTAAGCTCCGGACCAACGGGCCTAACCCTTCGACCGCGTCCCAGGCGAGGTCTACCTGCCGTTCATCGACTACCGTCGCCATGTCCCGTTCCCGTTTCCGTGATGTTGGGCGCCAACCGGGTTGCCAGCTGGCGGTAAAGAGCATCGCCCAGGCCGCGCTCGGACCGGGCCGCGGCCGCTCGGGCCAGCGTCTCGTCGAGCATGGCTGTGAACATCTCCTGCCCCGGGCTCTCGTCCTCGGTCGGGACGGTGGCCCGCATCTCTTTGAAGAGCTGGGTCAGGAACACGCCTTCGAAATCCTTGGCCGCGGCGCGGAGCCGCTCATCGGCGCTCCGCTGGCCGGTGCCTGCTATGCCCGCCGCGCCGATTCGAATGTCCGTCATCGGACGATGACATCGGCTCGGACGGCACCGGCAGCCCGCAGGGCCTCGAAGATCGCAGCCACTTCCGGCGGACGGGCGCCGGCGGCATGCAGCCCGGCCACCAGCGTCTGTACGCTCGAGCCGGGATTGGCGCGAACCAGGCCTTCCCTACTGCCGCCCGCTGCGGCGTCACCGTCCTGCGCGGCTGCCGGAGCATCGCCGCCGACCTGGACCGTGATACCGCGGTGGCTCACCGTGGCCGGACCGAGACGAATCTCGCCGCCGATCACCACGGTCCCGTCGCGCCCGTCGATTACGATGCGGGGCGCTTCGGACAGCACGACCGACAGGGTATCCACGGCCGCGAGCCACGCACTGAGACTATCGGCACGTTCGGCCCCGGGGTTGAGCAGGATACTGCCCGGGTCGTCCGCTCGGGCGGTCCCGGCGCCGAACGCTGCCGAGATCGCGGCCGCGATCCTGGTGGCCGTCCGGAGATCGGGTTGACGCAGCGCCAGGCGGGGCTCGGCGGCGAGGGTCACGGTCGGCTGATCGACCTCGAGGACGCCTCCATCGGCAATCCGACCGGCGTTACCCTGACGGGTGCTGATCCGGCCGCTGCCATCCGTCGGCACCACGATCGGGCCCTGAGCCGTTGCGAGCGGCGCCTGGTCGGGATCGGCCACCATCGGCGTGATCCAGAGCACCCCGCCGCGCAGCGAGGTCGCATCGCCCATGGCAGCGACCTGTACTTCGAAGCGACCACCGGGTCGGAGATAGGGCGAGAGTTCAGCCGTGATCAGCACAGCCGCGACGTTGCGAAGCCGGAGCTGCTCGGGTGGAACTTCGATATTGAAGCGGCGGAGCAGGTTGACGACCGATCGGACCGTCATGGTCGACGAACTCTGGGTGCCAAAACTCCGGTCGCCGGTGCCATCGAGGCCCATGACCAGGCCGTAGCCGACCAGGCGCCGCGGGACGACACCCTGCCGAACGGTCAAGTCACCGATGCGTGCCTCTTGCTGCGCAACGGCGGATGCTGCCAGGCCGGCTGCCAGCCCGAGCGAAACCAGCATGACACGGGCGCAACGGATGGCGCGGAAGCGAATCGGTATCATGGCCAGAGAATCGAAAGAATCTTGCCGAGGATGCCACTCCGCGGCCCGATCTTCTTCCCGTCATAGGTGATGACGGCATCGGCAATCCGCGACGACGACACCAGATTACGTGAGGAAACGTCCTCGGCACGAACCAGCCCCCTGAGCTTCACCTGCTGGGTTCGGCCGTCGACCACCACGTTTTTGGTGCCTTCGATGGTGGCGACGCCGTTGGCATCGATCTCGAGAACGCGAACGGTGAGGACCGCCGTCAGTTGCCCGCGACGACCGCTCTCGCCGACATCACTGGACGACGACTCGAGTCCAGTCCTGAAATCCTTGGCTGGCCCCAGCCGATTGGCGGGATCGAGGCCGACTCCGATCTGCGCCCGCTGACCACGGTCGGCCGTTGCGCGGGTCGACACCCGTTCGCTGGCTGCGGTCGCTTCGTCGACCACGATGGTCAGCAGCGCACCGGCGCGCAGAGGAAACCGGTCCGAAAACCAGCCGGCGCGAGGCTGCGAGGAGGCTGCAGGTATCACAGCAAGCTGCGCCGCGGTATCGGCGCCCGCCGGCGGCGGACTCTGCGCACTCAGTGGTACGGTGATCGCGGCCAGCAGGCCGGCAACTGTCAGTAATCGCATCAGCGACGTCCCTTCCCTTCCAAACGAGCCGTCCCCGGCCCCGTAGCGGTTCCGGTGAGTTGTTGTCGTCCTTCCGTATCGCGCCCGATGACCCGTTCGCCGCGGCGAGCGCGGCTGGCGGCGACCGCTTCACGCACGATCCGGAATCCATCCTGTTCCCATACGAAGGCAATCCGATCGCCAGGTTCGATGACCGGCGGCTCAGCGACATTGGGGCCATTGGCGAGATCGCCCGCGGCCAGATTGCGACGAGTTTCCCATCCGATCGGCGCCTCCGGCATTTCCGGAGCCGGCGGACCCCACACGGTTCGTTGCTCGAGCGCCAGGTCCCCTCGATCGAGCCGTTGCCCGGTCGGTACCGGTCGAGTCACCACCCAGACGGAGTCGGCCAGGCCGGCGCGCACCGAAACGGCGGTTTCCCCGGCGGGAGAGCGAATCGCAACCACATAGCGGCCCTCGCGTCCCGACCCGAGCACCCGTACTGATCCGGAGTCGGGCAGTGCCGCGCGGGTCGAAACACGACTCCAGCTGAGCACGACGCGCTCCGCCGCGACCTTCCAGTCGGCGGCCAGCGCCTCGCGAACCCGACCGGCAATGGCGCCGGGCACGGAGTCGCCTGTCGCAACCAGAGCGGCGAGCAGCAGACTACCGGACCAGATCATTGGTGACCTGCATCATCTCGTCGGTGGCGCGGATGGCCTTCGAGTTGATTTCGTAAGCCCGCTGCGCCGCGATCATATCCGTCATCTCGAGCACGATTTCGACGTTGCTCGCTTCGAGCGAGCCCTGCACGATTCGGCCGAAGCCGCCTTCCTGCGCCTGGCCAAGCACCGGCTGTCCGCTCGCGACCGTCTCACCATAGAGATTCTCGCCCAGGCTTTCCAAGCCGGTCACATTGGTGAAGCGGGCCAGCTCGATCCGGCCGACTTCGACCGGCATGGCGCCGCCCTCGCCGCTGCGTACCGACACGATGCCGTTGGCAGAGACGGTGACTTCGGTGGCATCGGCGGGAATGGTGACGCCCGGCTGCAGGAGATAGCCGGCGCTGGTGATCATGGCGCCGGTACTCGACAGGGTGAAGCTGCCGTCGCGGGTGTAGCCCAGCGAACCGTCGGGCCTCTGGACCTGGAAGAAGCCGTCACCTTCGATACCCAGATCGAACGGGCGACCGGTCTCGGCCAGCGTGCCCTGCTGATGCAGGCGAAGCACGTTGGCGACCCGAACACCCTTACCGACCTGGATCGGGCCGACCGTTTCCGCGCTCTGATAATTGACCAGCGATTCGCCCTGGAGCGTCTCGTAGAGCACGTCCTCGAACGAGGCTCGACTCCGTTTGAACGCCGTGGTATTGACGTTGGCCAGGTTGTTGGCAATCACGTCGATGGCGCGCTGCTGGGCAATCATGCCGCTCGCGGCCGTCCGTAAAGCGGGATTCATGTCACTCGCTCCCTGTTATAGCCTAGACGCGGGCGATGTCACGGGTCACCGACCCGAGCACACCGTCCATGGTCCGGAGTACCGTCGCGCTTGCCGCGTATGCGCGCTGAATTTCGACTAGCGACACCATCCCGCCGATCGAATTGAGATTGGCTTCTTCGAGCTGCCCCTGGCGGACCTGGACCGATTCGGCCTGGGTCAGTTCCGTCGTCGGCACGACGTAGCGGGACGATCCCTCCTTGAGCAGCGTCACGCCTTCGTTGGGCACTACGAGCCGGAGCCGATCGACCGGCTGGCCGTCGCTTCGCACCGTGCCATCGGGATCGATCTCGACCGTGGCGCCCTGCAGCAGAATCGAGCCCTGCTCACCCAGCACCGCGTAGCCGTCGTCGGTGGTGAGGCGACCTTCGCCGTCCAGCTTGAGGCTGCCACCCCGACTGAGCCGATCGCCCCAGGGGGTCTCGATCATCAGATACCCCTTTCCCTCCAGGGCAATGTCGAGCGTCCGGCCGGTGGTCCGAAGACCGCCCTGCGAGTGGTCGGTGGCCTCGACCGGGACGGGTGAGTCGTAGTCCCCCGGCCGGTGCGCGACCAGCCGATCGGCCTTGAAGCCGGCGGTGCCCGCGTTGGCGAGATTATTGGCAGTGATTTCCTGGCGCCGACTGTAGTACGACATCGACTTGGCCGCGGTCAGGATCCCGGAAAACGTGTTCATGGTCTACCTCCTATTCGGCAAAGAGGCAACCGATGTGCCGGGGAGGGCTGGTCAGGGGGTTGCGATGCAACCCCCTTTATATCAACGAGTTAGGAGCGAAGGGATGAATTGCGTGCCGGGGTCGCGTCAGCGGCAGCCGGCTGGGATGACCGGAAGGACTTGCCACCTGGAAAAGTCGGGTCGACCGCGATCGGGCCAAGCATGATCCGGACCGCATCCTGAGGCAGGCCGGTGGCCTGGGCGATGACGGAGGCGCCCTGCCCTTTTTTCGACATCTCGATCACGGTTCGCCACGGTTCGGCAAAGCCGCCCCGCGCCTGGCGGCGCCGGCGCCAGAGCGTGGCACCGATGCCGGCTGCGACGAGGACGGCGATGCCCGCCAGCGCGGGCCAGCGCGCGGCGCCCAGCCCCTGCTCGATCGCAGCAAGCGCTGGTCCGAGGTCGGTCCACAGTTGCTTGAGGTCGCTTCCGCGGCTGACGATCGAGACGACGCCCAGGGCGCCGACCACGGTTCCCACGCTAATCCAGAGTCGCTTGTTCACAGTCCACCCTCCTTGACGAGCGGGAGTTCCCGCAATCGCTTGAGCGCCTGCGTCCGGATCTGGCTGATCCGCGATTCGGTGACATGCAGCACTTCCGCGATCTGCTTCAGATTGAGTTCTTCGTAGTAGTAGAGCGACAGCACGGTCCGTTCTCGAGGCGGCAGGGCGCGAATCGCCAGCTTGAGTCGGCTCAGGGTTTCCTGCCGTCCGATTTCCTCGACGACGGCCCCGGTATCCGGGTCGGCCAAGGTTTCTTCCAACCGGAGCGCATCGTCGCCGCCGCGTGCCACCGTTCCGGTGAGCGAGACCATCATTCCACCGTCGACGTCTTCCTTCATCCGGAAGTAGGCGTCGAGTTCGATACCCATTGCCGAGGCAACTTCCTCGGGGCCGGGCGGACGGCCATACCTGGTTTCGAGCGCCTGCACTACGGCCGCGAGCTGCCGCCCCTTGGTCCGGACGCTTCGCGGCCGCCAGTCGCGGCTCCGCAGTTCGTCGAGAATGGCGCCGCGGATCCGCCGCATCGCATAGGTGCTGAACGCCAGCCCTCGGCTCAAATCGAACCCTTCGAGCGCCTGGACCAGGCCCAGGGTTCCCGCACCCAGCAGGTCGTCGAAATCCACGGCGTGACCAACCCGGGTCGCCATGTCGCGGGCGCTGTGGTGGACCAGGCCGAGATACTGATCGAGCAGCTGGGCACGCGCTTCGGGGTCGCGATGCGTGGCATAGCGCTCCCAGAGAGCATCGGTCAATGGTGTCATGTACTCCCCCCGGTTTCCAGCGCGGCAAGCGGTTCGGCCACGGGCAACAGCGCCGCCAGCTCACGAACTTCGCGGCGCAGATCGACCAGATTGGGATCGTTGAGAATGCCGCCCGGGCGCCGCATGGTGTCCCGCAACGCTCCGGTTTCAGTCAGGCCGCCCACCGAATGCAGGATCCGTCCGAGGAAGCGATCGGCGGCAATCGCGAGGCGATCGAATGCCAGCTCGACTTCCTCGGGCGCGATGGCCCGGTTGACCAGGACGTCGATCGGCAGCGTTGGAAGCTGCGCATGCACCAGCTTGATCAGGGCGTATGCGTCGGTCAGCGCCGAGACTTCCGGGACGGTGACGACGAGCAGCTTGGTGCCGCCCATGGTGGCGAGGCGCACGGCCGTTTCGACCCCCGGACCGGCATCGACGACGACGACATCGAAGTCATCATAGAGGGCCGCGAGCCGATGATGGAGCCGCGCCTGATCGACCGCCGGCAGCGCATAGAGCGACTCGGCGCCCGAGTCACTGGGCAGCAGCCAGAGGCCTTCAGCCACCTGGCACACCAGCTGGGCCGGTTCGGCCTCGCCCCGCAGCACCTGCTCGAGCCGCGCGTCGATCGTTACGCCGAGCAGGACGTGGAGGTGTCCGAGATTCTGCGAACCGTCCACCAGCAGCACCCGGCGTCCGGCTTCCACCATTGCCTGGGCCACCAGGACGGCCACCACCGACTTGCCGACGCCGCCTTTGCCGCTGCCCACCACGTACACGGGCTTAGGCGGGGTCGGATCGACCTCGACGACGACCTGCGCCGTCAGCTGCCGCAACTGCAATGCTTGATCGTTCATGCAACCGCCTCATAGAGCGTGCTGCCGCTTTGCCGGCTGATCCGGGCCGCCGTCAGGGGCTCGTCGGCCGAGCCCAGGTCGAAGGGCACGTCCTGGCCGTCGGTCGACCACCGGATCGGGAGATTGAGGCTTACCGCCAGCTCGAACAGGCCGGCCTCGTCCGGCGCCTCGTCGCGCTTGGTAATCAGAAGGTGCGTAGCCGCCGGGGGGCGCTGTTCCCGTAACAGCGAACGGACCAGGTGCGGCGGCATCGAGGCCGGCACGGTCAGGTGCACTTCACGCGGTTCGAGCATCCGCAGCAGTTCGGCGGTAAACTCGCGGTCCTGGCGGTGGCGCGGGCTTCGTCCCGGGCTGTCGACCAGCAGCACGTCGCAGTCGGCCAGCCGCGCCCGGGCCCGCTCGAGGTCGTCGAAGCCCCAGACTATTTCCAGCGGGAGCCGGGCAATCTCGGCATAGGTGCGGAGCTGCTCGACGGCGCCGATCCGATAGGTATCCAATCCGATCAGGCCGACTTTGCGATTGCCGAAGACCCGGGGATGCGTCGCCAGCTTGGCAATGGTGGTCGTCTTGCCGGCGCCGGTCGGACCGATCAGGGCGATGACCAGCGGCCCTTCCGGTGGCTGAGCCGGGACCATCAACTCGAGTGCCGCGACTGGAGCCGAACGGGGCGCGAGATCACCGCGGGCCGCCGTGTCCGGATCGGCGGCGGCCACTTCGAACATGATCCCGTCCTCGGTCCGGAAGCGCCGGACGTGGAGGATGATGGCATCGGCACCGATGGCCGTCTGCGCCTGCCGAAGCAGCACGGCGACGTTCGAACCAACCAGGGTTTTAATGGGCACGGGTCAGCTCCCAGGTAGCGAGACTCAGAATCGGGGCTTGGGTCGGCAGTTCACCGAGCGACAGGACGGGCAACTTGGGCAAGACCGGCTCGACCAGGCGCCGGATCCCGGTACGGAGGCTGGGCGGCGCGATCAGCGTCGGCCAATGCCCGTCATGACGATGCGCGGCAACCAGCTCGTTGAGACGGCGCAATGCTTCGGTGAGTTCATCGGGATCCATGGTCCGCGCCCCGCCCTCACGGAGGGGTCGCGGACTGAAGAGCTGCATCAGCGCCGCTTCGAGCCGTGGCCCGACAGTGATGCCGCGGATGCTGCCATCGCTCTGGGCAAAGAGCTGCAGAATGATCGACCCCATGGCCCGCCGGACATGCTCTGCCAGCGTCTCGGGATCCTTGGTGGTGTCGGCGCCGTCGGAGAGGGCTTCGAGAATGCTGACCAGGTCGCGAATCGGCAGCCCCTCACGCAGCAGCCGCTGCAGGACGCGATGGACGGCGCCGAGTGACAGTTTGCCGGGCACGACGTCATCGACCAGTGCCGGATGGATTTCCTTGACGCTATCGAGCAGTTCGCGGGTATGCTGCCGGGTGAGCAGGTCGGCCGCATGCTCGCGCACCGTCTCCATCAGATGGGTCGACAGGACCGTAGCCGGCTCGACTACGGTATAGCCGCTCGCCTCGGCCTCGATCCGTAGATCGGGAGAAATCCAGACGGCGGGCATGCCGAAACTCGGATCGGTGGTCTGAATCCCCTCGATCGGCGCGGCGGCGCCGTTGGTATCGATTGCCAGGACGAAACGTGGCATCACTTCGCCGCCCGCAACCCGGATACCACGCAGCTTGATGGCGTACTCGGTGGCCGGCAGCTGGATGTTGTCGCGGATCCGCGCCGAGGGAACGATGATGCCGATTTCGAGCGCCAGCTTCTGGCGGGTCAGTGAGACCCGCTTGAGCAGGTCGCCATTCTGCGCTTCGTCGACCAGCGGCACCAGCGCGTAGCCGATCTCGACTTCGAGCGGTTCCACTGCGAGCAGGTCTTTGATCGGTGCCGCGGACGGACCGACCGCGGCCGGCGCATTGCGTTCGTCGGCAGCGCGGCCGGCTTCGGCTTCCTCTTGCTGCGTCTTTCGGGCAAACCATCCGGTTCCGGCCGCACCGGCGCCGAGCAGGAGGAACGGAATCGAGGGCAGGCCGGGGACGATCGCAAAGGCGGCCAGAATTGCGCCGGCAATGAACATCACGCGGGGCGACCGGAGCAGCTGACGATTCATCGTCATGCCCATCGCCGGGTTGTTGGCGCCGTAGGTCACCAGGATACCGGCGGCCGTACTGACGATCAGCGCGGGAATCTGCGTCACGATGCCGTCACCGACCGTAAGGCGGGTGTAGGTCGTCATCGAGTCCATCGCAGACATGTCCTGCTGCGTGATGCCGATGACGAAACCACCGATCAGATTGACGGCGGTGATCACCAGGCTCGCCGCGGCGTCGCCGCGCACGAACTTGGCGGCGCCGTCCATCGAACCATAGAAGTCGGAGTAGCGGGCAATCTCTTCGCGCCGCGAGCGGGCTTCAGTCTCGTCGATCAGCCCGGCCGACAGGTCGGCATCGATGCTCATCTGACGGCCAGGCATAGCGTCCAAGGTGAATCGGGCCGCGACCTCGGCAATGCGGCCGGCACCTTTGGTAATCACCATGAAGTTGATGGCGACCAGAATCAGAAAGATGACCAGGCCGACGACATAGTTTCCGCCGATCACGAACCCGCCGAAGGCGTCGATCACCCGCCCGGCCTTGGCCTCGCTCAGGATCAGCCGGGTGCTGCTCACGGTCAGACCAAGGCGAAAGAGCGTGACCAGGAGGAGGACGCTCGGGAAAACGCTGAAATCGAGCGGATCGTTGGACGACACCGCCACCAGCAGAATCAGAATCGAGAGGCCGATGTTGAGCGCCAGCAGCGCATCGAGCGCCACCGGAGCCAGCGGGACGATCAGCAGGGCAACGATGACCACCACGCCGATGGCGAGATAGGTCTCCGCGCCGAGGCCGCCGCCGATCACTTTCGCGGCGATCGGCGGAGCACCGGTGGCTCGGGAGCCCTTGCCCGCTCCGGCGCCGCTTCCAGGCGACGGCATGCCCCCGCCCTGCGGACGGATCGGCGCTCCTGCCAACGTCGGTGCGGTCATGCCCGGCTCCGTTCAGTGGATGCGAGCGCACTCGGCGCCTTGCGGCGGGCCCGATAGACGAACGCCAGGATCTCCGCGATCGCGACGTACAGCGCGGGCGGAATGGGCGCGCCGACGACGGCGGTTGCCAGGAGCGCCCGGGCCAACGGTTTGTTCTCGATGGTGGGCACTCCGGACTGCTTGGCAAGCAGCTTGATCCGCTCGGCCAGCTTGCGTTGACCCATGGCCAGCACCACCGGCGCGCCGGAGATGCTGGGGTCGTATTTGAGAGCGATGGCGATGTGGGTCGGGTTGGTAATCACCACGTCCGCCTTGGCGACCTGCGATAGCATCCGCTGCCGGGTCCGTTGACGTCCGAGCTGGCGGATCCGCGCCTTGATCTGCGGGTCGCCTTCCTGCTCGCGGTGTTCCTGGACGACTTCGTGCCGCGCCATCTTGAGCTTCTGTTCCATCCGGAAGAACTGGATACCGTAGTCGAGCGCGCCGATGGCGAGAAAGGCCGTCGCGATGGTCGCGCTGAGCCGGAACGCTGCGGAGCCCAGCACGTTGCCGATTTCCCGCGGCGTTTCGTCCACCAGACCGATGAAATGCGGCCAGGCCGCTCGAAAGACGAGATAACCGACCAGGCCAAGGACCACGAGCTTGAGGGTGGACTTGAGCAGGTTGATCAGCGCCTCGACCCCAAAGATTCGGCCGAATCCCTTGACCGGATTGATCCGCGAGATATCGGGAGCAGTCGGCTTCCACGACACCACCCCGCGCGACTGAATCACACCAACCGCAACGGCCACGACCGCCAGGCCGACGCCAAGCGGAGCTAGCATCGTGGCGATCCGGAGCACCACGGTCCGGATCAACGCCACCGCCCCGAGAAAGCTCGGTTGCTCCGTCGACAACCAGGATGGCCCGACCCGAAAGATGTCGATGGTGCCCCGACTCATGGCGTTGCCGGCAAAGGTCGCCAGCATGACCGACCCGGCCAGCAGCATGACCGACGCGCTCAGCTCGATGCTCTTGGCAATCTGGCCGTCTTCGCGCGCCTTTTCCCGGCGCCGCGGAGTAGGCGCCTCTGTTTTGTTGTCTGAGCCTTCGTCTTCAGCCATGGCTCACTGTACTCCGCTGCGAATCATCAGATTGAGCAGCCCGTCGACACTGCCGATCGAGGCTCCATACCATTTCGCCAGGGCGCGCACCACCAGCGACAGGGACAGTCCGATCATGAGAAGCCCGATGCTCAGCGTCACGCCGAACGCCATCGCCATGGCGTTGAGCTGCGGAACGGCTCGGCTCAGGATCGCCATCAGGATGTTGGCCAGCGTCAGCGCAACCATGACGGGTGCGCAGATCTGGATAGCATAGCGAAACACCGATCCGGTCAGGTTGAGCACGGCCATCGGGCCTTCCGAAAAGGAGATCGCCCCCCCCGGCGGATAGTCGATGATGCTGCGGGCCAGCGCCTGTAGCATCACCATCGGTCCGTCGATGCCGATGAAGACGGCAAGGCCCAGGAGCCAGTACAACTGGCTCAGCGCCGGACCGCCGGTTTCCAGGTTCGGCGTCAGCACCTGGCCCAGCGACAGGCCCGTCTGCATCGAGATCACTTCGCTGGCGAGCATCAGCGCATGCGCAACCACCGCAGCGGTCAGACCGATGACCAGGCCAATGGTGAACTCCACCATCAGCGGCATTGGAATGCTGAGCACCCGATCGGGAAACGGTACGGTCCCGGCCAGCGGCGTCAGGATGGCCGCGA
The DNA here is from genome assembly GCA_964619465.1 of uncultured Gemmatimonas sp. Taxonomy (GTDB): domain Bacteria; phylum Gemmatimonadota; class Gemmatimonadetes; order Gemmatimonadales; family GWC2-71-9; genus SHZU01. The sequence goes on along the minus strand of CAZUES010000020.1, from coordinate 50,125 downwards.
AGACCACGATCAGTGCGCCCTTGCTGGGACGCGGAATCGAGACCAGTGACCAGAACGGCGACAGCATCATGAGCCCCGAGATTCGCGCCGAGATCAGCACGAACGAGGGCCAGGCGCCCGGAGTAAAGAGACTCGTCGCCGCCGCGTCCATCAGCCGGCGACCGACGGAAGAGAACGGATCGCAACGATCACGAACTCACTCAGCTTGCGAATCATCCACGGCAGCGTGAGCACGAACATGACGGCCATGGTGAGCAGCTTAGGCAGGAACGTGAGGGTCTGCTCCTGCAGCTGCGTCACGGCCTGAACCAGCGTGACGATCAAACCGACGATCATGGCCGACAACAGCAGCGGCGCCGCCACCACCAGGGTCAGCATCACCGCCTGCCGAATCAGTTCGGACGCTTGAATCGCGCTCATCGACGGCTACCGGTTGAAGCTCGCGACCAGGTTCTGGCCCACCAGGGACCACCCGTCCGCGAGTACGAAGAGCAGCAGTTTGAACGGCAGCGAGATCATCACTGGCGGCACCATGAACATGCCGAGACTCATCAGCGACGTCGCAACGACCAGGTCGACTACGACGAAGGGGATGAACAGGACGAAGCCCATCCAGAAGGCGGTCTGGAGTTCGCTCGTGACGAACGCCGAGACAATCGTCATCAGCGGGATGTCATCTTCGGTCTGGGCCTCGGTTGCACCCGTCATCTCGGTAAACGCGGCGAGATCCTTTTCCCGAACGTTGGCCAGCATGAACCGGCGGAACGGCACGGCGGCAAGCTGATACGCCTCGTTCTGATCGATCCGTCCTTCGAGATACGGCTGGATAGCCGCCTGATTGGCTTCGGTCAGCACCGGCTGCATCACGACACCGGTGAGCAGCACCGCAATCGCCACCATCAGCTGACCCGGCGGACTGCCTTGCGTGCCGAGCGCCGACCGGAGAAAGTGGAGCACCACGAGGATCCGCGTGAAGCCGGTCATCAGCAGCACCAGCGCGGGCAACAGCGTGAGCGCGCCGAGGAAGACGACCAGGCCGACGGTACCGCTCAGCCGGAGTTGCTCGCTGCCCTGGCCGATCTTGACGTCGATGGCCGGCGCTTCGGGCGGCTTCACCTTGAGATTGTCGGGCACCCGGGCCGCTGGAGCCGCCGGGCGCGGCGCCACAGAGGTCGGCGGCGTCACCGGCAAGGGGCGCCCCGCATCCTGCGCGGCCAGCGATGACCCGCCCAATGTCAGCACGGTCAGGAGGCCCAGCGTCAGACGCGACAGCAGGCGCTTGAGTTCGAGATCCTTGCCGGCCGGAATCGGAGCCGGCTCCGCAGCCGGAACAGCCTGGTCGCCCAGCGCCGCGACCCGGTCCTCGCCGCGCAGCTCGGTGAGCAGGGTCGGCCCCTGCTCCGAGGTGCCGACCAGCAGAACCCGGCGGCCCAGACGGACCAGGGCCAGCCCCTGTTTGGGACCGAGCGGCATCCGCTGCACCACGGCCATCGGGATCTTGCCCCGCGTCACACCGCGACGATCGAGCCGCTGCAGCAGGCGGAGCGCCAGCAGCAAGAGACCGATCGTAATCGCCATCGCGCCCAGCAAGCCGGGCAACCCGTCAGCCATCACGCGACCTCGCCCTCCTGATCGGCGAGGATCCGGGTAATCCGAACGCCGAAATGCTCACCGACCACGACGACTTCACCTTCGGCCAGCTTGCGATCGCTGACGTAGATATCGATCGGCTCGCCCACCATCCGCTCGAGTTTGACGACGGACCCGACCCCCAGTCCGAGAACGTCCTGGACCGTCATCGTGGTCCGGCCGAACTCGATCGACACGGGGAGCGACATGTCGAGCAACGTCTCGAGCGATGTCGGCGCCGAGGTGGTCGGGGGCACGCTAGTCAGATCCTTCAAGGGTTCCATACCTGATTCCGATGCTGATTGAGTCACTGAATCCTCCCTCGTGTCGCACGTGAGGCGGGTGCGGGCGCGGCCGGTGCCACACCGGCAATCCGAAGCCCGAGTGCGCGACGGTACTGTCCGAGATGTGCGAGAAAGCGACGGGCGCCGTTGACGTGCAGTTCGACCGGACCGTCGACGGGATGCGATGTCTGAATCACCTGCCCGACTTGGAGCGAGGCGACTTCACGGGCCGACAGTTTGAGCAGTGGCAGGCGCGCCACCAGATCGACCTGGGCGCCGCGCACCGCGGTTTCGACCGCACGCTGCTGGACCGGGGGCACGACCTGACGGGTCGGCTGCCGGCTCGCGCTGGTCTTTTCGGCCAGATAGTTCTCGAGTACGCCGAGCGGGATGCACATCGAGATCACCGCCGTCGAGCTACCGGCCTGCACTTCGAGATTGGCGGCCAGGACGTTGTCTTCCGGGGAGGTGATCTGCAGCATTTCGGGGGTGGCCTCGAAGCCGACGACCTCCGGCGACAGAACCAGATGGTCCTGCCACGCTTCCTTGAAATGCAGCACCATCTTGTCGACGATGCCACGCGCGACGGTCCGTTCCACCACGGTCAGGCCTCGCTGAAAGCCGCCCATCTCACCGGGGCCACCGAAGAGACGGTCCAGGATGAAGAAGGCCAGATCCGTGCTCAGATCGAGCACGCAGAGGCGCTGGTCGTCGGGAAAGATCGAGAACGTGAACGCTGCGCAGGGGTTACCGATCGAGAGGATGTACTCGGAGAAGGTCGCCTGCTCGAAGGTGCAGGTGACGTCGACCGGGGTACGCAGCCGCGACGACAGCGTCGACTGCACCGACAGCGCGAACCGCGAGAAGATCGGCTCGAGCTGGAGCCGATGATCCTTCGAGATCCGGGAGGGGCGCAGGAAATTGTACGGCGCGACGCCCCAGAGCAGCTGGTCGACGTCGCGCTGCGTCAGCGTATTGCGTCCGCCCGATCGTCCTTTGAGACCGCTCGTCATGGTGGTCGACCGATTACTGGATGACGAACTGCGGCAGGAAGACGCGCAACTTGGCGCGGCTCCCCGTGATGACCGAAAGCGTGTCTGCCAGGCGGCCCTTGAGGGTATCGCGGATGCCGACCTGGCTCAGTGACTCCATCGTCTCCCGCTCGAGCAGCGAGATGGTCACATCGCGGATCTGCGCTTCCTGGCGACGGAGCTGTTCCTCGTGCGACGCGCTGCTCGTCTCCACCGCCACCGAGACCATCAGGAAGCGGGAGCCCTGAGAACCGGCCGGGTTGACGATCAGGTTGTCGATCCGGAACATCGGACCTCTGGTTTCCTTGCCGGTCGCCTTGCCCGGTGCGGAGTCAGGGTTATGGGCCGGATCGAGCGCGGCGGCCTGACGCGACGGGGCAAGCATCGGAGCGATGACCATCACGCCGACCGCGCCGCCCGCGAGGGTCATGATCGCCACGACCAGAGGAAGGATCAGTTTGTTCGGAGCCTTGGGAGCCGAAGCCTCTTCGGCGCCTGCGTCTGGCGTTGCTTGGTCGGACATAACTCCCCTGCTTTGACTCGGAGGACGGGAACGACTTCTCCGGGTCGCAAAGGCAACGCACATACCACGAACGATCGGTCCGGGGCCTGGCCGGACGCAAACACCTATCTCATTGTGTTGAAATAACTTACAAATTCAGACTTGGCTGGGTTCGAGCCGGGCCGGCCGCCCGGAACGACCGGAGAGGAATTCCTTGCCGTGCGGCGCTCGGCGGAAACTGCCGAGCCAGGGGGACGGAAACGGCGGCGCGGAGGTGCGGTCAGACGACCTCACCCCCGAGCCCTACCCCCCAACTACCCCGATTTACCGCTTGAGGTTGACCATTTCGTTCAGCATTTCATCCGCCGTGGTGATGACGCGGGCCGACGCCTGGAAGCCGCGCTGCGCCACGATCATCTCGGTAAACTGCTCCGACAAGTCGACGTTCGAAGACTCGAGCGCCGATGCCGTGATGGTCGAGGTGCTGCTCGAGCCGGCAAAGCCCAGCACCGCCACGCCCGAGTTCGGCGACGACTCGAACATGTTGTCGCCGCGGCGGAGCAGCGCCGTCGGGTTGTTGAACTGCGCCAGCGACAGCTGGGCGACCGGACGGCTCACACCGTTGGTGTAGAAGCCCGTCATGACGCCGCTCGCGTCGATCGAGATATCGGCCAGATCGCCGCTGCTGTAGCCGTCCTGCGCGGTGAAGACCGCGTTCGACGGATTCGAGAACTGCGACAATCCGTTGATGTCGTTGAGGCTGCCCGGATCGAGGGTGATGTCGAACGGGGTCCCGCCGGATGCCGGGGTGACCCGAATCCGAACCGACTCGGTCGACATGTCCGTGACGCCGTTGCTGAAGTCGACCATCTGGCCGCTGGCGTTGAAGGTCACCAGACCCTGATCGGCATCGAGCGCCGCCGTCGCCGCCGGCGTGGCGTTATCGATGGCTTCGACGGTACCGGTCTCGGTCGTGATCGAGTAGGTCCAGGTGTTGTCCGATGCGGGCGGCGTCCCTGCGAAGACCTGGCGGAACGTCATCACCAGGTTGTGCGCCTGACCAGCCGTGTCGTAGACAGTGATCGACATCTGGTGCGGCTCGGACACCGTCGCGGGCGACGTTTCCGTAATCTGCTGATTGAGGTTCAGGTTACCGGCCAACCGGACGGACTCGGTCGCACGGGCGGGCGACTTGAGGTTGAGCGAGAGGTCGATACCGGTGACCGCGGACGACGACGAGAAGTTGCCGTTCGGGTCCGCATTGATGCCCTGAACGATGAAGCCGTTGGACGGCGACACCAGCCGGTTGTTGGCATCGAACTGGAAGTTGCCGGCGCGGGTGTAGAGCGCGCGGCCGTTGCCGCTCACGACGAAGAAGGCATCGCCCGAGATGGCGACGTCCGTCTTGACCCCGGTCGACTGGACCGTTCCCTGGGTGAACTTGGTGTCGATACTGGCCACCCGCATGCCGTTACCGATCTGCATCGGGTTCCGGCCACCCGAGTTCTCCGGCGGCCGCGTGGCCCCCTGGAGCAGCTGGTTGAACGACTCCGCAAAGGTGACGCGCGACGACTTGAACGCCACGGTATTCACGTTTGCGATGTTGTTGCCGATAACATCCATCTGCACCTGTTGATTCTTCAAGCCGGACACACCGGCAAACAGCGCGCGCATCATGGGAAACGATCTCCTTACGTCAGGGGGGTAATCTCAGAAAGTCTTTCGAGCGGCACGCGAATGTTGCCGATGCGGAGCAGCACTTGGCCGCCCTCGAACGACACCCCATCCACAACGCCTTGCGTATACGTGCGAACGGCGACGTTCCCGCCGTCCGGGTCTTCAACCTGAAGCGAATAGTGGTGCACTCCGGACGGGAGCCCACCCGGCGGGTTCACCGTCTGAGGCCCGCCCCGCAAGGTGCCCAGATCGCGGGTGGCAACCACATTGCCGGCGGTGTCGTAGAGCGTCAGGGTGCCCCGGCCGCCCGGACTCGCGATCTCGGCCTGGAACGAGGTCGATCCGCCGCTGACCACCAGCTGATTGCCTTCCGCCACGATATGGCGACCGATCAGCGAGGCGCCCAGGTTGGTCTTGTCGAGCAGCGTGCGCGCAATCGAATCCGCCTGCTGCGCGTCGAACGCCTTGTTGAGCTGGGTCAACTGTTCGACCGATGAGAACTGCGCCAGCTGCGCCGCAAACGCATCGGGCGCCAGCGGGTTGAGCGGATCCTGATGCCGGAGCTGTGTCACCAGAAGCGACAGGAACTGGTCCCGTCCGAGTTCCTGGCGATCACGCACCGGCGTCGTTGGGCTCGAGCCCAGTCCCGCGAGCGGGGATGTCATCCTTGTCCTCCTCGTTTGTCCTGCCTCTGATCACGCGACCGATGTGACGGCCGCTGTTCCTCACGGTTCTGTTCCCGCGGATCTCGCGGGGTCTCCCGCCGATTCTCCTCGGCCCGTGGCCGATCGGCCACGCGGACGTCGATTCCGGCCGTCTCGACCAGATCCCGCGCCAGCAATGCAGCCGAGGGCGCAGTAGCTTCAGCGGCCTTCGGCGCCTGAACCGTTACCACGGCGTCGGCAAAACCGCGGTCGCCCAGCTGCTGCCGGAGCTGCCGCAGGTCGACCGTGAGCCGCTCGGCGAGCACCGGGTCGTTGGGCAGGATGGTGGCCCGTACCGATGTTCCCGTTACCGACACTTTGAGTCGGCCGTACTCACCCTGATCGTCCGCAATGTTGAGCATCAGGTGCTCCACTCGCCGCGCAATCCGATCGGTCGGGTCGTTGGCCGCTGCCGCTGCCGGACGAGGTACCGAGGCGACCTCGGGCGCGTCGGACTCGAGCGGCGTCTGCCCCGCAGCCGGCGACGCCAGCAAGACGGGATCAGTCTGCTCGTTTCGCGATCCTGTCATCAGCGGTTCCGACACCGCAGCCGACGGACGATTGATACGCAACTCCTCGAGGCCGCGAGCTGCGATCGCTGCCCGCTGCTCGGCTGGCTTCCCGCCCGACTCCTGACCGTTGCTGCCAGTCTCCGGTTCCGTGCTGCTCCCTTGCCTGCCATTCGAATGCGCCGCGAGGGTAGTTCCTCTCAGGCGGTCATAAGCGGACGCCTCGGTGGACTCTGCACGGCCGCGACCGGTTCCAGCCGGAGCCGAGTTCTCTACTACCGCATCCAGCGCATCGAGCGGAAAGGAGAAGCCGCCGATCTCCACCGCCGGGTGGCGTGCCTCATACCGTGCCAGCAGCGCTTCCGGATCGAGCCCCTCGTCGAGCAGCTGATCCATGCCAAGCATTCGGTCTCCGCCCCATCCCCGAGGGCCTGCAACCGGCTCGACCGGCTTACCATCCCGTCGAACGCCGGAATCGGCCGGGGCGGACTCGCCCTGGAGTGAATCCGGATCGATCAACCGATCACGGTAGCCCATCGGTGCTTCGTCCTCGGACGTAAACGACGACGATGTCGCTTGCGTTCCGCCCACCAGCAACCCGGCTGCATAGGGCGACCCGGTGAACTGCGCAGCCCGGTCGACCGGGGTCAGGTCCGACTCCGAACGGACTCGAACATCGGTATCGAGGAGAGCTGCGCCATCGCCGAGCGCGCTTGCCTTCGGAGGCACCACGACATCTCGATCGTTGTGACTCGGCAGCTCGTTCTGCTCGGGTAGTGCCGTCTGGACGGCGGCCCCGGATACCTCGCTCCGTACCTGGGGCACCGGACCGTCCGGGCGGAGCGGAGCGTCGGGCGCCTGTCGTTCAACAGCCCGACGGAAAGACGCCGAGGATGCGACCGAGAGCTCGGTAGCCACCAGGTCAGCCATTTCCTCTGCGGCGCCGCGGCGAACGTCTGTCGGCACCGAAGCCGATCGACGACCGACTGCCGCAAGCCAGCTCTCGAGGCTCTTGCCCAGCGGCACGACCGCGCCATCCTCGACCGTCAGGCTGACATCAGCGGGCAGTTCCGATCCGGCAGGGTCGACCGTCTCGTCTGTCGCTTGCTCCAGATCGAGACGCCACTCGCCGTCGAGCACCAGTTCCACCGGCGCCTCAGGCGGAGGCGTGCGCGTCTGAGTCGGCGCGATCATGGCTCCCAGCGCCATCTCGAAGCTGGCTCCCGAATCGCCCGATGCCGCGACTGCCCGGAACGCCCGCGACGTGGCGCTTCCGGCCTGGGCCTCGCCCGCGGGCGAGGCAACGAACATGGGCAGCGTCATCAGGTTCCCCCTCGAGTGCCGGCGGTCGGCGTCAGCAGGCGCCGGCTCAGCAGCGCTGCGCGTTCCTGCGGAAGCGACCCCAGCAGTGTGGCTACCTGCTTCGCATTGAGTTGCCGCACAATGTTTTCGACCTCGTCGTCAGTCAGCTTGGCAATGATCTCTGCCGCAGCCTTCGGTTTCATCGTGATCAGGATCTTGGCCACCTCTCGCGCGCCACGCGGATCGACCGCCGGCTTCACGGCAGCGGGAACAGCCGCAGCCGGTGCCGAATCGGTCCGAGTCAGCAACGCGGCCACCGGCGACAGATCCGAAGAATCACTGAATGACCGGACCAGGCTCGGTGCCAGGCGGTCCGTGATCGAATCAACGGCCATCACCGGGCGTTCCGGCGCGACCACGACCGAAAACCAGGTTGCTCCGGCAATCGCCATCACGAAGGCAAACAGGGCCAGAATCAGACTTTGCTTCATGGCGGCGCACTCCCTCGGATCCGCCCGGCGATCTCATCCATCGTCTTCTGTTCGTCGCGGTCGACTTCTCCGAGCCAGGCGACACGTTGATTCTCTTTGAGCCGCTCGAGGGTCTTGCGCTCCCGCCGCGCTTCGGCAAGGCGATCGCGTTCCACGTCGGCGCGGCGCCGCGCTTCATCCCGCTCCTGCTCCGCCTGCTCGAGCTGGCTGGCAGCGGCCGTGCCCGTCAGTTGCAAGGTCCGCATCATTCCGGCGCTGGTGACCTGTCCGACTTGCGGCTGGAGGCGGTCCGTCATCCCGGCCAGAAACGATTCCTGCTCGCGGCAAAGCCCTTCCATCTGTGCTTCCTCACGCGCAGCCTCACCAAGCACCACGGCCTGGCGCTGCTCGGCGTCGCCGCGCAAGCGGAGCAATCGCTCCAGTCGGAACGAAAAGGCCTTCATCGAGGCGCTCCGGCGGCCGGCTTGGCCCGAGCCGCGAGTTGCCGAACCTGCTGCCTGGTGTCAGGCAGGGCACCGCCCTCCTCCGGGCGCTGCCGCAGGATTCGAAGCAGGTCGGGCCGAACCGCAATGGCGGTATCGAGTTGTTTATCCGTTCCGGTCTTGTACGCACCGACCGTGATGAGATCTTCCTGGGTCCGGTAGGTCGCCTCGAGCGCCATCAGGGCGTTGGCCGCATCGAGATCTTCCCGCGGGGTGACCTGGTCCCGAACCCGGCTGACGCTGTCGAGCACGTCGATGGCCGGGAAATGTTTCTGCTGCGCCAGCTTGCGCGACAGGACGATGTGTCCGTCGAGAATCGACCGGGCCGAGTCGGCCACCGGTTCGTTGAAGTCGTCGCCCTCGACCAGCACGGTGTAGAGGCCGGTTATCGACCCATGCTTGCCGGTGCCGGCGCGTTCCAGCAACCGCGGCAACGCGGCGAACACCGACGGCGGATAGCCCTTGGTGGCCGGCGGTTCGCCGACCGACAGCCCGACTTCACGCCAGGCCATGGCGACGCGGGTGACCGAGTCCATCATCAGCAGGACATCTTTGCCCTGATCGCGGAAGTACTCGGCGACTGCGGTGGCAACCAGCGCACCGGTGGCGCGCACTACGGCCGCCTGGTCGCTCGTGGCCACGACGACGACGCTCCGCTTGAGACCTTCCGGTCCCAGATCGCGCTCGATGAACTCCCGGACTTCCCGTCCCCGTTCGCCCAGCAGGGCAATCACGTTGACATCGGCCGAGGTCTGCCGGGCAATCATGCCGAGCGTAACGCTCTTCCCGACGCCGCTTCCGGCCATGATACCGATCCGCTGGCCCCGCCCCACGGTCAGGAACCCGTCGATGGCGCGCACCCCCGTAGCAAGCGGCGTCGTAATCCTGCCCCGCTCGAGCGGATGAGGCGGATCGGCGTTGAGCGGGTAGCGGGTGGTCAATCCGATCGGACGATCCGAATCGATCGGGCGCCCCAACCCATTCAGCACGCGACCGATCAGTCCGTCACCAACCTCGGCATAGAGCGAACGGCCCAGCGGTACCACTTCATCGCCGGGATGAATGCCGTCGAGATCACCGAGCGGCATCAGCATCACACCGCGATCGTGAAAGCCGACCACCTGTGCCAGGACGCCTGCATCGGCGCCGATCAGGATGCGACACACCTCGCCGACCGCGACCTCGATCGAGGTGCCTTCGACGATCTGCCCGATCACCCGCGTTACCCGTCCGTGAACGGCATACCGCGGCGTCTGGGCCAGCAGGTGGCCGAGATCAGTCGCCAATGATGCGTTCATAGAGCGCTCTGAGGGCGGTATCCGCCCGGCCGTCGATGATGCGTTCGGGACTGATCAGGTGAAAGCTGCCCCGCTCGAGTGCGGGATCGGCCACCCAGTGTACCGGCAGGGCACGGCCATCCGGCTCGTGGAATTGGAGCGTGGTGCCCAGCTGTTCGATGTCGGTCGGGTTGGCATGAATCTCGACCGGAGATCCGGCGGGCAGCAGTGTCACGGCACGCCGGATCAACGGCTCGACCACGGAGGGATCGGCCGTCACCTCACGCTGCATCAACCAGCGTGCAGCCGCTAGTGCAATGGCGACACCATTGTGTTCAGCGCGCTGAGTCGCCGCGTTGATCTCCCGACCCAGTTCGGTCAACAGGCGGTTCAGCGTCTCGCGCCCAGGCGCAAGCTCGGCACGCGCATGGGCCAGACCGGCCGCGAAGCCTTCGTCGAACCCTTCTGATCGCGCCTCGGCCACAGGGTCGACGGCGACCTCCTCGGGCACCGGACCGATCGGCTCGACGCGCCGTTCCGCCCCGAGATCGGGGAGGCCCCACTGCGCGGGACTCGGCGTCGCCTCGGCCACCGCCCAGGCGCGCGCCACCGGATCAGAGGATGACATCGTCGTCTCCGCCGCGACCGCTGATCATGATCTCGCCCTGATCTTCGAGCGAGCGCATCACCTCGATGATCCGCGTATGCGCACCTTCCACGTCGCGGACCTTGACCGGCCCCAGGAACTCGAGTTCCTCCTTGAGCGCCGCGGACGCCCGCTCGGACATGTTGGCAAAGATGTGTTCCTTGAGTTCGTCGCTGGAGGCTTTGAGCGCCAGCGCGAGTTCTTTCCCGTCGATCTCGCGAAGCAGGCGCTGCATGGCCCGGCCGTCGAGCAAGCGGAGATCTTCGAATACGAACATCAGGTTCTTGATCTGGGTCGCCATCTCGGAGTTGCGCGAACCGATTCCCTCCAACAGCACCTTCTCCAGCGTGCTGCCGGTGAGATTGAGCACCTTGGCCACGGCCGAGGGGCCACCCGAAGTGGTCATCTCCTGATTGAGGCTCAAGTCGGTCTTGTTGGCGAGTCCGGTTTCGACCAGGGCCAGAATTTCCGGCGCGATCTTGTCCATCCGAGCAATCCGATAGAGCACGTCCGCGGCAAGCCCGGATTCCATGGTACTGATGACCGTGACAGACTGCCGCGCATCGAGGTGGGCGAGGATCAGTGCAATGGTCTGCGGATGCTCGCCGCGCAGGACGCTCATCAGGAGTTCGGGCGCAACCTTGCGGAGGCGCTTGAGCCCGGTGTCGGTGATCTGTTCCTGGATCTTGTCGAGGATCGTCTTGGCCCGCTGCGGGCCGATGGCCTTCTCGAGCAGTTCCTGCGCAACCACGAGCCCGCCCTGGGCGGCCGCATCGGCCGCCTGGAAGACGCCGCGGAACTCACCCAGGACGTGTTCGACCTCGGTCGGCTCGACCGACGTCGTGAGCGCGATCTCGCGGGTCAGCTCCTCGACCTCGAAGGGCGAGAGCTGCCGGAGAATATCCGCAGCGGCATCCTTGCCGAGCGTGAGGCAGAGCACCGCAGCTTTGCGGACGCCGGCGACCCCGAGCGTCGGGAGGTCACGCCGTGAAGCGAGTGCAGTGCTCATCGAGCGGTCCTAACCATGCGCATCAGGATTTGCCTTCTGCCATCCAGGCCCGGACGACCTGCGCCATCAGCTCGGGACGGTTATTGGTCTCTTCGACCACCCGATTCTTGAGCAGCACGGCCTCCGGAGTAGGCCCGAGCGGAGGAATCACCGGGTCGTCCACGGGGAGTTCGGCACTGCGCTGTGCGGCCGGAGCCGGACGCGGCTGCAGCACCTTGATAGTCCGCAGCGCAACGACCAGGAGCACGATGATCGCAATCAGACCGATGACCGGGCGACTGAACCGCTCGAGCATGCCGACCACGTCACGCGGCAGCGGCGGTATTTCGGCCGGGACCACCGCAAGCTCGAAGGGAACGGCACGGACGGTAATGCGATCGCCACGCGCGCTGTCGAAGCCGACCGCATTCTTGACCAGCGCCTCGACATTGCCGAGCCGCTCGGGAATCGGAGCGCGGGATACGGTGTCGCCATTGACCGCGCGCTCGTCGACCAGCACCGAGACGGTAATCCGCGTCAGGCCGCCACCCGCGGTCAGGATGCGTTCCATCCGCCGCGAATTCTGATAGGTATTGTTGACGATGGTCTGCGCACCGCCGCCATCGGTCGCTTCGGTTTCGCTGCGGCCTTCGGCAGCCAGGACCTGGCCGTCGGGGTCGAATGATTCGATGGTCCGTTCGACCTGGTCGAAGTTGAGATCGGCGCCGACCTGAATCCGCGGGCGTCCCAGGCCGGCGACGGTCTCGAGCAGTCGCTCGGCCTTGCCCGCCAGGTAGGTTTCGAGCGCTTGTCGCATCTCGATCCGCTTGCCCGCCCCGATGCCGCCGGCGGCCAGCTCTTCGCCAGCTCCGGAGAGGAGCCGTCCCGACTCGTCGGTAATCACCACGTTCTCGGGCGACAGCCGATCGACGCTGTTGCTCACGGTCGCGATGATACCCTGCACCGCTCCAGGAGCCAGCAGCATCCCCGACCGCATCCGCAGGCGAACCGCTGCTTTGGCCGGCCGATCGGTCCGACGGAGCGCCGTCGGCTCCGGAATGGTGAGATGCACGTCGGCCCGCTCCACACCGGTCGTGCTGCCGATGCTCTGCGCCAGCTCGCCCTCGAGCGCGCGCTGGTAGGTAACCCGCTGAATGAAGTCGGTGGTACCCCAAATATTCTGCTGATCGAGCAGTTTGAACCCGGGGCGCCCACCCTGCGGCAGGTCGGACTTGGCGAGCAACACGCGGGCCCGCGCATAGTCGTCCTTCGACACCAGCACCTCTGAGCCCGATGCCCCGAGCTTGTTCCGGATGCCGGCCTTGTCGAGCGCTTCGGTCATTTGGGCTGCCTCACCCAAACCGACACCCGAGTACAGCGACACCCAGGCCGGTTCCGAAGCCCACATGCCGACGCCGATGACGGCTGCCAGGATGACGGCGAGACCGCCGACCAGGAGCGTCTTCCGAGGGCCAGGCATGCGCTGCACCGCGCTGCTGACTTGATGTACCAGATCGTTGGCCATTAGACCTGCATGTTCATGATGGTCCGGTACGCCTCAGAGAGCTTGTTGCGTACTTCGACCAGAAGTTCGAGAGAGATGGCAGCTTCTTCGCTGGCCGCCATGACCTGGTGCAGCTCGACTGGCTCGCCGCGCAGGAATGCGTTGATCACATCCTTGGCGTCATCCTCGAGCGCCGAGGTGTCGTTGAGGGCGCGGGCAAAGAGATCGCTGAACGACGGTCCGTTGTCGTTGAGCGGAATCCCTCCGTCGAGCGGAAACCCTCCCCCGGCCCGCTCGATTGGGCTGATGACACGTGGTCCGATCGGCGCCGTCATGATCAGGCCCGAACGTCGATACGCTGGCCGAGCGCACCAGGCGGTGTACCGGACTCCGTCTTCGCGCCGCGGCCGTACGTCACCGGCCCCATTAGCTCGAGTTCGGCGAAGTAGTTCCGTTCCTCCTGCGACAGAACGCGGGCGGTCGAATCGACCGTGCTGGGCGTCTGCGGCCGCTGGACCGGAGTCCGCGTCGTCAGTTCCGGCTGGTAGCCAAGACCATCAATGCGCATGGAATGATCCGTTATGGATGTCAGATATCGATGGCGCGGCGAAGCATCTGCTTCGCCGTCTGAAAGGCCGACAGGTTCGCCTCATGGAGGCGACGCGCCAGCATCAGATCCACCATCTCGGCGTTCATGTCGACGTTGGGATAGAAAACGTTGCCGTTCTCATCCGCATCGGGATGAGCCGGGTCATGCACGATACGACCTTCGCGCCCGTCTTCGACCACGCGGAGCGTGATCTCGCCGCTGCGCGGATCCCGGCTCGCCACAGCAACCTGCCGCTTGTACGCGCCCCCTTCGGCCGTCCGGGTGGTTTCCGCATTGCTGATGTTCTCGGCGATGATGTCGAGGAACTTCTGCTGCGTGGCCATTCCCTGCGCACTGGTCGCCAGCGAGCGCATGAACTGCCGCACCGGGCGCGGCGTAATCGGAAAATCGGAGAACCTATCCACGTCCGCCGCCGATCGCGGCCCGAAGCCGCTGATACGCCTCGCGCAGCAACTGCGCATCGGCTTCGTATCGGATCTGCGTGTCGGCGAGCGACGCCATTTCGCGCTGAATGTCCGCTTCGGCCTGCACCGCCTTGGACATGGCGGCCTGCGAGGCGTCGGTAAAGGCCGTGGTGGTGCTGGCCATCAACGCCTCCGACACCCGACGCCCGATACCGCGCTGCGTCGCGCTTGCCTCCTCGAGCCCTCCACGCAACTGCGCGGTGAGTGACGAGTTATGGAAAAGTCCTCGGATCATCGTTCCGGCCCTCGCTGTCGACGGATACCTGCCGACCCGACTCCGGGCAAGCGGCATACCGAGGACCGTCCGGCACCAAGCCTGCCCGATGCATCGCGACAAACCATTGTCATACAATGACTTAAGCTTTATGCAAAAAATTGCACCCCAACGGCGATGATTTGCGCGTCGGGGCTTGGCGGGAAGTTTCGACCGGCAGCAAATGCCGCCGGCCTGTTCAGCTCTGGGTAACCTGCTTGGGCGAGTTGAGCTTATTACGGAGGGTGCGTTCACTGATTCCGAGCAGTTTGGCCGCCCGGGTCCGGTTGCCGCCGGTAACCACCAGCGCGCGCTGAATGGTGACCGCCTCGAGTTCCTCCAGATCCAAGCTGTCCGGCATCGTCGGCATGGTGACGGCAGCGGCACCACCGGTTGTCACCGACGTCGGCACCACGGATACCGGCTTGGGGAGCGGCGTGCGCGAGGGGGAACTGACGGCGTCGTCGATAAAGGCTTCGGCTTTGAGCGTTCCACCACGCGAAAGGATGACGGCGCGCTCGACGGCGTTGGACAGTTCGCGAATGTTCCCGGGCCAGCCCCGCTGCTGCAGCACGGCAATCGCCTCGGGGGCCACACCGGATACTTCGACCCCCAGTTGCTGCGCAGCCCGCTGCACGAAATGGTGCACCAGCACCGGGATGTCTTCGAGCCGATCGCGAAGCGGAGGCATGTGAACCGGTACGACGTTGAGCCGATAGTAGAGGTCCTGCCTGAACTTCCCGGCTTCGGCCTCGGCGCGGAGATCCCGGTTGGTGGTGGCGATCAGCCGAACGTCGACCCGGATCGACTGGTGACCACCAACCCGCTCGAACTCCTGCTCCTGAATCACCCGAAGCAGCTTGGCCTGGAGATCGAGCCGCATCTCCGAGATTTCGTCGAGCAGCAGCGTCCCCCCGTGGGCCCGCTCGAAGGCGCCCTGGGTTCGAGCCGTCGCCCCGGTAAACGCCCCCTTCTCATGGCCGAAGATGGCGCTCTCGACCAGGCCTTCCGGCATGGCCGCGCAGTTGATCGTGATGAAGGGGCGATCCCGCCGCTGACTCTGTTCGTGAATGGCCCGGGCAATCAATTCCTTACCGGTGCCCGACTCGCCCTGAATCAGCACCGTGGCACGGGTCGGTGCCACGGTACCCACCACCTCGAGCACGCGCCGAACCGCCAGACCGTCGCCGAGAATCTGGCGGCGCCCTCGGAGCCCGGATAACTCCTGGCGGAAGGTCTCATTCTCTTTGCGGAGACGAATCACTTCGAGCGCCTGCGTCACCGCAATCCGAAGCGTTTCCTGGCGAACCGGCTTGGTGAGGTAGTCGATCGCCCCGCTCCGCAGCGACATCACCGCGTGCTCGACCGAGGAATATCCCGTCATGATGATGACCGGGATCTGATGCCCTTCCTTCTCCAGCTGCGACAACAGGTCGAGGCCGGTTGCGCTGGGCATCCGATAATCGGAAATGATCAGTTCGAACTGCTGGCGACTCACGGCCTTCATCGCTTCGTCGACGCTGGTAGCCAGTATCGGTGTGTGACCAAGTTTCGTCAGCGCCGCCTCGAGAACGACGCCTACCGACGGCTCATCATCGACGCACAGGATGGTTGCCATGCCCCTCCCTGGTGTGGCTCAAGGTTTGCAGCGTTCGGTCCGATAATCGAATATAGTTAGTCCGCCCGAGGCGGGTCCATCGGCCAGGAGTCAAGTTCGTGAGGATAACCAGCCTGGGGCAACGGGATCAGATACTCCGCGACCTGCAAGGTAACTTGGCCCGTCTGGCCGAGTTACAGCACCAGGTGGCGACCGAGAAGCGGTTCGACCGGGTCGAACAGGACCCCCTGGGTGCCGCCCAGCTAATCCGGGCCCAGCGCGACACCAAAGCCATCGACCAATACGCCAAGAACGGGACCAATGCCCAGCTCCGGCTCGGCGCCGAAGAGGCCGTCCTCAAACAGGCCGACGAACTGCTGCGCGAGGCCCGCGATTTTGCGCTGAGCTTTACCCGGGGCGACCCGCCCTACACGGCAGAGCAGACGGCCCAGCGCCAGACGGCCATGGAGCACGTCGACCGCCTCCTCCACAGCGCCGTGTCGCTCGGCAACACCCGGATCGGCAATGAGTATATCCTGGCGGGTGGCCAGTCGCTGACGCCCCCGTTCGATGCCACCCCCGGAGCCACTCTGGGCGACTACCAGGGCGACACCAACAAGCGCAAAGTCGAGATCGCCCAGGGCGTGCTGATCGCGCCGAATCACACCGGCAACGAGTACCTGGCCCCGGCACTGCTCGCGCTGCGCGAGTTGCGTGACGCCATCGACCCGGCCAATGGGCAAACCGAAGCCCAGGTCGACACCAGAATCGCGGCCGTATTCGACGCCAGCCAGGCACTGCAGGTTTCACGGGCCGAGACGGCAACCACCAGCAATCATGTCGCCGCCACCCTGGCCAACAGCGCCGCAGTCAGGCACAATCTGGTAGACATCCAGGCCGCCATTCAGAAGATCCCGCTCGAGGAATCGATCGCGTCGATCCTTTCTCTGCAGACGACGTTGCAGGCCTCATACTCCGCCACCGGTCGTTTGATCAGCCTGAGCCTGACGGACTACCTCAGGTAGCACCAGGGCTCCGCCCCCCATCGGCCGAAATGACGAACGCCGCCCCAGTCAGGGCGGCGTTTTCATTGGCGCGATTGGGGGCTCCGCCTCGCGGCGTTAGGCCGCCACCCCAGCCGGAGCGGCCGACAGGCCGGCTGCAACGTTCCGATTGATGTCGATCAGAACCCGGAGTTTGTTCGAGGCCGGAAAGGCCATCACATCGAAGGTCCGCTTGTCGATGAACTCGATCAGGTTGAGCAGCTGAATCTTGAGATCGCGCGGAAGCGGATTCTCCTCCGACGCCAGCTCGGTCTGAAAGAAGGTCCAGAGCCGCTGGTTCAGCTTGAGAGCCTCGTCCAGGCGACGCTCACGCTCGGGAGCGTCCCACTGGTCGTGAACCGCCTGCAGCGCCCGCGCGGCGCGAAAGAGCGCCGAAGCTTCGAGTTGGCGGCCGCTCGTCGAAACCTTTTCGACCGTGGCATAGGCGTCAGCGATGCGCGACATGACTGATGAGTTCCTCTTCGTAGGCGATCAGTTTGCGCCCCAACTTGAGCGCTTGATAGTACTGTCCGGCGCCGATGCGATCGCTCATTTCGGTCAGGAGACCCCCCATGCTGGGCGACGCCTCCAGAACTTCGCGTACGAGCTGCCAGTACAGTTGCTGGTGATCGGATTCATGCTCGCGGTCGACGTAGAGCAGCTGGATCGCAAAGTAGATCCGGCGGCAGGGGCTCGTCGCCTCGTCGATCGAGAGCACTTCCTTACCCCGAAGTATCGGCACATCGTTTTCGATTATGAGCGCGCAGCGGGAATCGCCGTTGCGCACGACGGCATTACCGACGATCAACCGTTCGCCGGCTTTGAGTGCAATACGAAGTGGCATGAACGCCTCAGGGGAAACGACGAAGAAAACCGGCGTCGGATGATGTCAGTCCCGCATCGAGCTGCGCGAGCTCGTTTCCTGCAGCCTGACTGTTCGAAACGGCCGCCGAGTCTGTCGGCGATGCGACGGTAGCCGCGAGACCGGCCCGGGTCGAACCGATGGCACCAACCAATGCCCCCAGACCCTGAACCGCCTGCTCCGCCTGCGCGGTCGATGCATCGGGGGCCAGCGCCTGCAGTGAGGCCCCGGAGGTCATCTCCAGGCGCGCCACTTCCATGGCCAGGCCGTTGAACTGCCGGATCGTTTCGGCTCGGCGCGACTCGTTGACCGGGTAGGGCGGGTACAGCTTGACCTGCTCCAGGTTGAAGCGCAGCGACTCCGCATCGCGCGCCACCCGGCCGAGCTTCTGATCGAGATGGCGAACGCGCGCCGCATCCGTCCACGACCCGCTCCGCGCGTGCCCCGCTCCGACCTCGACGGTGGCCGCATCCGCAGCCGGTACGTCGGCATCCCGGCCCCTGCTCCTGCCCGGCGACGGCGAAACACCTTCCCATCGACCAGGAGTGGTCGGCGTGAAGGTCGTGCGCATCTGGTCCGTTACCATATTGCAATCACCTCACTGCTGTGGGAGACTCAGGTGGGGAGGAAATCTCCCCACCTGAACCCCACCTGCCCTTAGAAGAGCCGGAGGATCGCCTGCTGGCTCTGGTTCGCCAGGCTCAGGGAGATCACACCGAGCTGCTGCCGCGTCTGCAGCGACAACAGGTTGGCGCCTTCTTCGTTCTGGTCCGCAACCGTCAACTTGTCGGCACCTTCCCGGAGGACGTTCCGCATCTCGTCCAGGAAGTTGTCGCGGATCGTCAGCTGGCTCGACACGGCACCGAGCGTCGCCGAGTTGGTCCGGAGGGTCGACTGCGCCGCGTTGAGCTGGCTCACCGCTGCGTCGAGGGCCGCGTCCGCCGTCCAGGTAGCGTCGGCAATCGACGAAACCGCGAGGCCGGTGGTCGACGACGCGTCGAAACCGTTGATCGAGATCTTCGAGCTGCCGTCTTCGTTGGTCTTGACGACCAGTTCGCTGCTGGCGGTCAGGAGGTTGGTGCCCTTGTACTTGGCATCCGCCCCGGCCTGATCGATCTGCTTCAGCACCTCGTTGAACTGCGCAGCCAGGGTCGACCGGCCGGCCGTGGTGGCCGAACGCGCCGACTCGGCGAGACCCTTGGCGGTCTCGACCAGCTTCGAAACGGTCTCGATACCGGCCGAGGCGGCCTTAATGGTCTGGATCGCCTCGCCGATCTCGTTCTTCCGCGCGGCCAAATCGCCGGCGCGGCCCCGGGCGTTCTGCGCCGCGAAGTAGGCGGTCGCGTCGTCGATCGGGTTGTTGACCTTGAGGCCGGAGGCCAGACGCTGCTGCGTGGTGCCGATCAGGCCGGCGGTGTTCTGGAGGCTCAGAAGGTTGGCACGAATGCCAGCGGTAAGTGAAACATCAGCCATGGGGACCTGCTCCTATCCTAGGGATCTGGGGCGAGGCTTCTCCTCGCCCCCTGCGACCGATGCCGTATCCGCCTTCTGGCGAGCGGCCTTCGATCGGTACGCCATTAGGTTTCGGCAGATCCCCCCAAAAGCTTTAGCCCCTAGCCCACCAGCCCGGCCTGGATCTCCGCCATGACCCTGCGGTGATCGGCCTCCCCCGCGCGCAGGGCAGCGACCCGGATCGTCGGGAACCAGGGCGAGCGGCTCCCCCCGAACACCGTCCAGTCGCTCCCGCTGTCGACCTGCCAGGTCGGGCACCCGATGGCCCCGGCAAGCGAACTGACCGCGGTAGGCGCCGTTACGACGGCATCCAGGTTCGCGAGCAGGCCAACCACACTCTCGAGGTCGTTTCGCATGTCGACATCCGGCCAACGGTGGATCCGGCGGCCCCACTGGCTTTCGATCGCGACCAGTTCCGCTTCGCAGTCGTCATACTGCAGGTTGATCCAGGTAATCCCGGGCGTTTCGAGCAACGCCCGGAAGGCCACCAGCGGCGCGTACTGCCGTTGGCGGTCCGGGGTCACCAGTCCGCTGCGCCAGCAGATTCCCACCTTCCGGCCTTGACCCAACGGCGTCAGTCGTTCCCGCCACCGCTCGACCAGGACCGGGTCGGGCCGCAGCAACGTCCGCTCGGGCGGAAAGGACGCGCGGGTACGGCGCAACCAGCGCGGCAAGCTGGCCAGGCCGACCTGCCAGTCGAACTCGCCGGCAGGTGGCGTAGTCAGATCGTCCGCGACCACGCGCACACCCGGGAAGGCTCTGGCAACCAGCGACACCAGCCGCTCGCTGACCGCGACCGTTA
Organism: uncultured Gemmatimonas sp.; assembly: GCA_964619465.1. Taxonomy (GTDB): domain Bacteria; phylum Gemmatimonadota; class Gemmatimonadetes; order Gemmatimonadales; family GWC2-71-9; genus SHZU01. The sequence continues at coordinate 29,956 of CAZUES010000020.1, read as the reverse complement.
CATGCGCACCTGCCGTAACCAGATCGGACAGGCAGGTCAGAAAGAGGAGTTCGTCCCCGATGCCCTGCTCCCGCCAGACGAAGATCCGGGCGCCCGCTAGCGGTTCTCCCTGCCACGAGGGCCACGCCAGGGCACGCGGCTCGGGCCGCGCCGCCGCCGTCAGATGACGCCATTCATATTCGTCCCAGCCTGCACCGAGCGCACCGGAGGCCAGCAGCGTGAACGACCGGTTCCAGCGCGCCTGGGCCAGCTCGGGCGCCGCCGTTATGGCCCGGTTGTGCGCACTAAGCCCTTCAGCCAGCCGTCCCTGGTCATGCAGCAGGTTGCCGAGAGTCGACCACGCTTCCGCGTACCCGGGATCGAGCGCAACGGCCCGCTCCAGATCGGCTTGCGCACCTTCGACGTCGCCCAGCTCGCGCCGCGCGTTGGCCCGATTGAGGTAGACACCAGGCCGACTGGGAGCCAGCTCCACCGCTCGTTCCGTCGCGGCAAGGGCCTGCTGATACCGACCAAGCGCCGTCAGCACGGTACCCAGGTTGGCATGCGCCTCGAACAGCTCGGGGTCGACCGAGACGGCCTGCGTGTAGGCAATCACGGCGGCATCGAAGAGTTCCTGCGACTGCAACCCGACGCCCAGATAGAAGAGGCCTGCGGAATCAACCGGTGACTGGCCCAGGTGGATCAACAGCTGAGTCACGGCGTCGGACCAGCGCTGATCGACCAGCGCCAGGCGACCTCGCGCCCTCGGCGCCCACCGGGCATCCGACACCTGACCGAGCAGCGACCTGGCCCGCTCCGTCTCGCCGGCGTCGAGCAGGAGATCGGCGAGCCCCGCCGCCGCTTCGGACCGTCCGGCATCGAGCCGAAGCGCTTCCTCGAAGGCTTCCTGCGCATCAGTGCGGTGACCGGCGCGCAGCAGCGAGAGGCCCAGATCCTCGTGAAAGCGTGCCTGGTCGGGGGCCCTCGCCACCGCCTGCCCGATCAGCGCCAGCTCGAGATCATGCTGGCCGAGTTGCCCCATCAGACAGCCGAGTCCATGCAGCGCACCGGGGTCGTCCGGATTGCGGCTCAAGGCGGCATGATACTGCTCGGCCAGCCGGGCCGAATCCCGGTCGAGTGCCGTTGCTTCCGTCGACCCCTGCTCCAGAGCGCTCACGATTCTGTCCTTTCCGCAATCGATGCCGCCACCGTGCGGCTCGGGTCCCAAGTGTGTTCTGCCTGATCTCGTCGCATCCGTGTCTCATCGGCTCGGCACCAGGCGACCACTTCCAGGTACGAACCGATCCGTTCTTCGAGCCCCAAGGCCTGGTACACCCGTCGGACGAAAGCCAGATCATCCGCCGTATCCACCGTCCACCTCAGGTCGCTCGCGTCTTCTTCGGCCCGGATGCTCCGCACCCGAAACGCCGTCGGCGACTCCAGCCGGACCGGAATGGTGACATGCTCTCGGGCCGCCGAAGAGGTACCCAGCGCATCCATCCGATCAAGCGCATCGCGTGTAAAGACTTCCGTATCGAGCCCTCGCGGATAACTCCGCTCGAGCACATTGGCGGCATAGTCGTAAGGCCCGCCCGGGCTATCGAGCGCCGCAATCGTCTCATCGATCACGGCCGGATCGAGGAGTGGACAGTCAGCCGTCAGTCGCACGATGATCGCAGCCCCCGACGCAACGGCCGTTGCAACGAAGCGGCCGAGCACATCGGACTCCGAACCTCGCAGCACCGGAACCGCATTGGCCTCGCACCACTCGGCAATCGGATCGTCGGCCGGACCAGCGGTACAGGCGACCCAGGCGGAATCGATCCGCCGGGCTGCCGCTGCCCGCCTGACGACGTGTTCGAGCATCGGTTTACCGGCCAGGTCCATCAGAACCTTGCCCGGCAATCGCGATGAGGTCATCCGAGCCTGCACGATGGCAACGACGGTCATGGTCGCTCCCAGGTCGCGACGTAATACGGTACCGGAATGGCCCCGAAGCTGGTTTTGAAGTCGCCCCGCGACGGTGAATTGAGGCCGATGACGTCGAGCGCAGTGAGCCCCCGTTCCAGGGTGCGCTCCGCACCGCTCAAGAACAGCAGTGTCGATACGCCGGCCGATCGATAGTCGGGATCGTTGGCCGCAACCAGGTAGTAGGCCGAATGGTGGTCGAACAGGAACAGGACGGCGCCTGCGGCTCTGCCATCGGTGTCGAACGCAACCAGGATTTCCCCGAACCCGTGGTCAAGAGCGGCGGCGGCAATCGACCGCAACAAGCGCTGCTCCCGATCGCTGCGGACGACGCCCTGCCGGTCGAAGGTGCGCCGATGCAGCTCATCCAGCAGGTCGATATCCCGCGAGGCCTCGACCCGGAATCGCGCGGCCGCCTTGCGGTACTCCTGCCGCCGGACTGTGCGTGAGCCGGCCAGCACGCCTTCGAGCCCCCGCGCCGGATCGAGCGCGACGACACCGGTATACCGGACGTCGATCCGGAACTGACCCAGCTCCGGCTCGTGATAGTGGAACCAACTGAGAGCGCGTACATCGGCAAAGGAGGGATGCAGGCACCACGAAAGGCGGGTCTCGTCAGCGAGTCCCTCGAGCAGCCCGCTTACCGCTTCGAGTTCGCGTCGAACCCGGCGATGGGGCGCTTCGTCCGCACGGTGCGGCAGCAGAATGCCCTGATAAAGGCAGAACGGCACCGGTGCGCGTACGACCGTCCGCTCGTCGCGCAGCACCACGGCCACCGCATCCGGGCTGTCGACCGCCCCGCCAACAGAGCGGATTTCCCAGCTGACGTCCAGCGCGTCGAGCAGCTCGGCCCGGCAGAATACCGAGCCCTGCGGCGAGGCCGTGACATACCGGTTCCAGGCGGACCGGTCGGCGGCAACGAGCGTTGTCGTCATCGGTACACGAACACGGCCACGTCGCACCGCTCGTAGTGATGCTCGATGCGAACCCGGCGTGACAGGCGGCGGATGCAGAAATCGAGCACCCTGGCCGGATCGTGATACGCCATTGCCGCGTCGGTAAAGTTGTGGTGCGACGACAGGAAATTGAAGCCAAGCCCGCGCTCCGCATGAGCCCAGGATCGCTCGATCAGTGCCTCGAGAAAGGAGGTCGGGTCGGGGATGGCGTTGTTGAAGATCGCCGACAGCAGCACATAGTCGAACCGCCCGACGCGATTGCCGTCCAGCAGATCCGCAACCTTGAAAGTCGCCTCGGGATACTTGGCGGCGGCACACTCCACCATGTCGGGCACCACATCGACCCCGGTATACCGGCTCCGCGGGTACCGCGACCGGAGATAGGGATACAGATCGGCCAGACCGCAGCCTACATCGAGTACGTCCGCGCCATCGAGATCGGCAATCTCGAGCAACTTGAGGAAGCGAAACTGCTGGCCTTCCGCACTCATCTGCGTGGCGAGCGGCGCATCGCCATGCTCCCGGAAGAGCGCGCCGTAGTGGGCGGTCAGGTCGGTGACCGGACTCATACGGCCTCGAGCACTTCAGCGTGGCGCAGCACCTTCTCGAACGCCAGCACGACGTCGTCGAGATCGGCCCGGGTCACACCGGCATGACAGATGGTGAGATAGAGCAGTTCCTGCTCATGCATCCGCTCCGCCACCGGGCAGAGCCCGTCCGGATATCGCGCCGGCGACCGACCCGCCTGTCGGAACGGAAAACCGTCGCGACCGAGTGCGATGCCCTGCCGATACATCGGCTGGCGGTAGAGCGGTTCGACGTAACCGACATGAATCGGTACCCCCTCCGCGCGAACCGCCTCGGCAAACCGCCCCCGGCTGATACCGGTGGCCCGCGCGTCGTACTTGAGTGCGTAGACGTAGTACCCGTGTCGGACGCCGTCGCGTACCGTCGGTGGAGTCAGGCCGGTCATCCCGCGTACCTGCGCCGTCAGGTAGTCGGCCGCATCGATACGAGGCTGCACCAGCCCTTCGAGCTTGCGCAGTTGCTCGAGCGCAATCGCCGCTTCGATCTCGGTCATCCGATAGTTGAAGCCGACCATGTTGACCAGATCGTCATGGCCCTTGGCCTTGACGACGGCCTCGCCGTGGTTGCGAATCAGCTGGAGGCGCTCCGCCAGGCGCGGATCATCGGTTACGACGACCCCGCCCTCGCCGCTGTGGATGGTCTTGTGGTAATTGAGACTGAAGACACCCATATCAGCCAGCGTGCCCGCCCAGCGGTTGCCCATTCGGGCTCCGGGCGCCTGCGCGGTATCTTCGATCAGCACGATGTCGCGCCCCGCGGTAACCACGCGCAGGTCGTCCCATGCAGCCGGGTGGCCGAAGAGGTCGACACCTATGACCGCCCGCGTCCGATCGGTCAGCAGCTGCCGGACCGACTCGGGATCGAGACAGAACGTCTCCGGATCGATATCCGCAAAGACGGGCACCGCACCATACACGATGGCCGCAACAGCCGAGGCACTCATGGTATACGGCGACACGATCACTTCGTCCCCGGGCCCTACCCCGGCTGCTCCGACCGCTGCGTAGAGCCCGGACGTGGCCGAGTTGACCGAAACCGCATGCGCCACCTCGAAGTGCCGTGCCCAGGCCGACTCGAGTGCCTGCACCCGTGGACCGCCGAAGAAGTCAGGACCCCAGACGCCGACGAACTGCGAAAGCACGCCACTATCGAGCACCTCCAGCACCGCTCTGCGTTCTTCGGCGCCGATGGTGTTGTAGTTCGGAAAAGGGGCGGTCCGCACCGGAGTGCCCCCTTGGATGGCCAACCTCATGCATTCACCTCGGAGAAATCACGAGCTCCCATTTCGACTGCGAGATCGAGCAGTCGGAGCGTTGCACCGGTCGCATGACCACGCAGACGCTGCATCTCACGCGCAGAGCCCAGATGCGCCGGACGGGCCAGCACCCGGTACAGCGCCGGGCCGATCCCTGCCGCATCGAAGACGCCTTCGCTCAGCCCCATCCGGTTGCTCGGCAGTCGATCGACTCCCTGCAGCCCCGGCTGGACGCTGACGACGCGAAGACCGAGCAATGACGCCTGGAGCAGCAGCGCGCTGCTCATCCCTACCACCAGATCTGCGGCAAGAATCCAGGACAGCGGATCGCCCTCGTCGGCGCGGCGCACCACGACCTTGGAGGTGCCTTCCGGAATCCGGGCTCCCCCCTCCTGCCGCGGATGACTGCGAATGGCCAGCGTGATCCCGTGCCCCAGCCAATCCGCTACGTTCCCGACCCCATCCCGCACCAGGGAAACGACCTGATCTTCGTCGTAGCCCATCCGGTCGCCATACAGGGCCCGAATCGGTTGCGAAGCGAACAGGACCAGCGTCGCTTTGCGTGAGACCCCAACCTGCTCACGGAACGTCAGGCGCGCATCGCGGTCGAACCCCTGTCCCCGCTTGAGCAGCACCTCGTAGTAGGGATTCCCCGTCGCCACGACTCGCTCGGCCGGCAGCCCTTCTGCCACGGCTTCGACGGCGGCAACGTCGTCGGGAACGGCAATCCGATCCGGCAGGACGAGCCGACCATCGCTGCCCAGAAACCGGGCCGCATAGTTCGACCAGAAGTCCACCACCGAAAGGACCGGCACTTCTGCTCGCAGAGCGGCCTGGATATAGTCGAGCTCGGGCGGATGGTCGGCCCAGGACGTTCCCGTCAAGAGCAGCGTCGGTCGAGCGAGTTCGAGCATGGCGTCAGGCGTCATCTCGGCAAGCGAACGATGCTGGACACCCTCTCGACTCAATACCTGTTGCGCCGGAGCAGCCGCCCAGGTTCCTGCCAGGGTTTTGCGCTGCTCGAGCAGCTTGAGTACCGGCACGACGGCTTCCGCACCGCCTGCATCGCCGAGGATGCTAGCAACCGACAGTTGCATGATGCACCTCCTCCATCCGCGCCGAGGCCAAGGCCTCCGAGGCCAGCTGCAACGCCGCAACCGCATCTGATGCCGTCCCCGCGGGGGCGCACCCCGTTTTCAGCGCGGCCATCACGTCCCGCACGGCATATCCCACCAGATCGGTGAGGTCGCCCGCCGGGGCCTTGATCGGCATCAGATCGTTGAATCCAGGGAAGGACCGGCTTGGCGCCGTCGTCCAGGCCTCGAAACGGCTGCCGGACTCCGTCAGGCGCAGACGGCCTTTCGCTCCGATCAGGTCGAGTTCGAAGAGCGAATACGTCACATCGCGGATCCCGTGCAGCGTACCCACCGCTCCGGATGCGAATCGCAGCTCGGCGTCGATGGTCGCATCGGTCGCGTCCGGCGCGACGGCACCATGGCCACGGATCTCCGCGATCTCCCCCACCATCCAGCGCGCGAGATCCAGCCAGTGAGTACCGTTATGCTTGATACCGCGGACATACACCCCGTGAACCCGCGAAATGGTGCCGAGCGGCTGCGACGCCAGCCACGCCGCCAGCCGGCGGTGGCTCGGCGCGTACCGCCGACTGTAGTTGACCGCCAGGATGATGCCCCGCTCCACCGCCGTACGCACCAGGGCCTCCGCTCTGCCCACCTCGATGGCCAGCGGCTTCTCGGCCAGAATCGCGCGGACCGAGTCCGCCGCGAGAACCTGCTCGAGCACGTCGGCATGAGTTGCATCGGGCGACGCCACGCTCACCACCTCGGGCTGCACCACCTCGAGCATGGTCGCGACATCGGCGTAGAGGGCCTCGACGCCCCATCGCGCTCCGGCCAAGGCGAGACGCTCCGCATCCGGATCGACCAGGCCGGCGAGCGTGACACCCTCCGCATCCCGCCAGGCAGCGGCGTGCGACTGCGCCCCGGCGCCCGGAACTTTCATTCCGGCGCCGATGAAGCCACAGCCGATCACCGCCGCTCGCAGACTCACGCAGCCTCGACCTTTTCGAACAGCACGACCTGATCGATCAGGCCCGGTCCACCGGTCGACTCACTGTACGGGTAGAGCTGTCGTTCGACCTCGCGGAGTCCCGGCGCCACCTCGAGATACCGGCGCGCAAAGTCGGTCTTCCAGAGGAGACCGGCCTGGCCATGGTAGGGAATCTCGACCGTGTCCGGCGCGTAGTATTCGTGGCACAGCACGAAGCGCCGACTGACCCGGACGATCTCCGCGAGCGCCCTCGACAGATCGTTCGGGTGGATGTGGATCAGCACGCCGTGCGTGAAGACCAGATCGTACGTCCCATCGGCAAAGGGAAGCGCAAAGGCGTTGCCCTGATGGAAATGGTGATGCGGCGCCAGGCTGCGAGCCCGCTCGATAGCGTAGCTCTGCGGCTCGAGCCCGTGAAGCTCGAGACTCGAATTGGCCTTTTCCAGCAACCGCAGCTGGAGGCCGATGTTGCAGCCGACCTCGAGCACCCGTCCAGCCGAAAGCCGGTCAGGACCGACGAACCGGCGGTAGATGTCTGACTTACTGACGCCGAACTGCTCGGCGAAGGCCGCGTCCATCTCGTCCAGGGACAAAGTGTTGCGGTCGGTGTACTCCTTCCCGAAGGTCGAAGTCCAGGTAGACAGCTGCGCAGTCGACGTGCTCATGCGATCCTCTCGCGAACGGCCTTTTGCCGAACATGGTTGTTGATGGTATGCATTTCCGGATACCGCGCGGCGAGCGCCAGGACATCGTGCAGCGAAAAGTGGCGATCGATCGGATACAGTTCCTGATAGATCCGGGAGACCAGATCGTAATCTTCGGGCGTATCTACCGTCAGGCGGAGCGACGCCACCAATGGATCCAATCCGCTGGCCACGTTGAGCAACCGGTACTGATCCGGGTGCTGGTAGATGTAGAGCGAGACATGCTCCCGGTCATCAGGATCGTCGGTCTGCGCCGCCACGTCTGCCAGCACCGCAGTGGGAAATACCTGTACATCCATCCCGCGCGGATAGGTCGGCGACAGCACATTGGCGCAGTAGTCGACATCGTTGGTGATGAAAGTCTGGATCACCTGGTCGATGACACCGGGGTCGATCAGCGGACAATCCGCTGTGGTCTCGACGATCAGCTCCGCACCGGCTTCGGTTGCCGCGCCGAGCACCCGGGACAGCACGTCCTCCTCGCTGCCGCGATAGCAACCGACGCCAAGCGCCGCGGCCAATGCCACGATCGGCTCGTCCGCCTCGTGAACCGTGGTAGCTACGACGATCTCGTCCGCCAGCCGGACCCGGTGCAGGCGCTCGACCATCAACGCCAGCATCGGCTGACCCAGGATCGGCCGGAGCACCTTGCCGGGCAAACGCGTCGAGCGCATCCGAGCTTCGACGGTGATCACGGTCTTCATTGCACAACCTCCACTGCCTGATCGATCAGATCCCAAGACAACGGCGTGCCCCGCTCCACATCGAATCGCGCGCGCTGCCCGAGCACCACGTCCAGATGACGCGGCGCAAGTCCAACCCCGGGACGAATCGAGCGCACATTACGTTCGGTGAAAGGGGCCCCCTGCGCGACATCCTCCACCACATAGAGCGAGCGCCGGAAGGTGATGCTTCCCTCCTCAGCCACGCCGGCTCCGAAGGTCGGACGTCCCAGCATGGCGCTGGCTCGCCTGACCGCATCGGCCAGGGTCCGGAATTCGGCCGGCTCGAGGGAGAAATGGCTGTCGACCCCGCCCGCCGCCCGGTCGAGCGTGAAGTGCTTTTCGATCATCACGGCGCCCTGCGCCACCGCCACGATCGACGCCACGATGCCCATACTGTGATCGGACAGCCCCACCGGCCCCCCAGTCAGCTCGGCCAGGGCAGGAAGCGTAGTCAAATGCATCTCGGCATCGGGCGCCGGATAGCTGCTGGTGCAGCGCAGCGTGATCAGATCGCGTGTGCCAGCCTGGCGAAGCACGCCGATGGCGTGGCGAATCTCGTCGCTCGTGGCCATGCCAGTAGAGAGCACCACCGGCTTACCGGTAGCCGCCACCTCGCGGAGCAGTGCGTCATCGACCAGTTCGAATGAGGCCACCTTGTATGCCGGCGCGTCGAGGCTTTCGAGCAGGGCAACGGCGGTGCTGTCGAACGGGGTCGAAAAGATTTCGAGCCCGACGGCCCGGGCTTCCTCGAAGAGACGTCCATGCCAGTCCCACGGCGTGTGCGCCTCCTGATACAGGTCGTAGAGCGTCCGTCCCGCCCACGGGCCACTGCCGGGAACGACAAACTCGGCGCGATCCGAACGGATCGTCAGCGTATCAGCCGTATAGGTCTGCAGCTTGATGGCATCCGCCCCCGCTTGCTTGGCGGCATGGACCGTCGCCAGCGCGCGACCGAGATCGCCGTTGTGGTTACCCGACAGCTCGGCCACCAGGAAGCAGGGATGCCCGGCACCAACTTCGGCTCGTCCAACCTGAATCGTCATACGCCGGCCCCTCTCCGGTCGGCAAACTGACGGCGCCCGCCTACCGGCGTGAGTTCCTCCCAACCCAGAAACTCGAACAGGCGGGTCGATCGGGTGTTACTGGTCGCAACCTCCGCCCTCAGCACCAGGCCGGGATGGACCGTTCGGACTGCGTTGACCCCCTCGACCAGCAGCGCCCGTCCGAAGCCGCGTCCGCGAACTTCCGGAGCAACCACATAGCTCAAGACCCCGGTGCGCCATCCATCCTGGCTTTCGAATCGAATGGCGCCGATCGGCTGCTCGCCCGGGTTTTCACCGATGTAGATCAGCGCCGAGGCCGACCGCAGGCGGCGCTCGTACCAATCGATATGACCGGCCCAATCGATCGCTGGGCGGGCACCGGAAGCCTCGCGTGTGACCGGATCATTCGCCCACAGCCAGAGGGCATAGGCATCGGCCCGTTCGGCACTACGAAGTCGCATAGGAAACCCTCTCCGAGCCCAGCAAGTCCGCCAGGCGATGCACCACCCGATCGGTACCATCGGCAACCGACGGCAGGGGGCTCGGCACCGCCAGAAGGGCGCGAAGCTGATGCGCCAGAAACTCGGAATCGACCAGCAGAGTATTGATGCCGGGAATGGCTGCGTCCCGCCCCCATCGGTAGACCAGCCGTTGATTCTCGGCCGTCATGAGCAGGATCACCGGAATGCCGACCGCCGCAGCCTCCCAGACGGTCGTTCCCGCCGCGACGACGAGCTGGCGTGCCTGAGGCGCTTCCGCCCAGAGGCGATCCGCCGCAATCCGCCGCCAGCGGGGCGGCGCCCAGTCGCCGGTGGCGACGAACTGTTCCGTATCGAGCAGGATATCGAGCTGCCGCATCGAATCGACCAGAACCGGACTCGGTGCTCCGCCTCCCAGGGTGACGAGAATCTCGGTCTGTCCCACGCTCTGCCAGCTTGGCAAACCATCCCGAATGGCGAGATAGTCGGCTCCCGCCAGCACCGCAGGGACGCTGTTGGGATACATCGACTCCGATCCGTACGCATTCGGATTCCAGACGACGTCGTAGCCTCGCGGCAAGTCATCATCGGCGGTATCGTCGACCAGGATACGCAAGCCGTAGCCGCCCCGCTTCGACCAGGCAAAGCGCGTTGCCGCATCGTAAGTGTCGACCACGACGACCGCGTCCGACCCGATATCCGTGACGTGGTTCCCGCTCTCGATACCAAGCGCCCGATACCGCTCCTGCACGAAATCGATCTCGATCGGACCAATCACGGCCGCACGGCCGCCACGCCGCTGCCAGGCGGCAGCGAGCGTGCCCAGGCGCATCGCGTGACCAGCCCCCGACCTGCCGGTCGCTTCGGTGACGAGTACGAGGGGTCGATCGGTAATGGTCACGACACAGTCCTCACCGCGACGGCCTGCTCGAGTGCTGCAACGACTCGATCGACATCGGTCTCGGTCATCGCGGGAAAGAGCGGAAGCGTCAGGGCCGATGCATAGTATGCCTCGGCGCCGGGAAGCGCGGTGCGGCCGAAGCCGCGCTGGCGGTAGAACGGCTGGTGATAGACCGGGATGTAGTGCACATTGGCCCCGATCCCCTGGCGCAGCAACTCGTCGTAGACCCGGCGTCGACGATCCGATGGTACTCTGACGACGAACAGATGGTGGGCACCCTTCGACGCCGTTGGACGAGCCAGCGGCGTAATGCCGTCGATGCCCTCCAGCCGCGCGTCATACCAAGCCGCGACCATCCGCCGGCGTTCGACCCATTCCGGGAGGCGCGCCAGCTGCGATATCCCCAACGCGCTCTGGAAGTCGGTCAGCCGATAGTTGAAGCCGAGTTCATGCTGCTCGTAATACCAGGGGCCTTCGGCGGCGCCGAGTTCGCTCGGCTCGCGGGTAATCCCATGGGTCCGGAACCGCTTCAGTCGGCGATAGAGGTCCGGGTCGTTGGTCGTCACTGCTCCACCCTCACCCGTGGTCATCTGCTTGACCGGATGAAAGCTGAAGCAGCACATCGAACTGTGAGCACATTCGCCGACGCGATATTCCTGACCATCTGTCGCCCGATACCGTGCGCCGATGGCATGGGCCGCATCTTCGATGACGATCCAGCCGCGCGCCTGCGCAATGGCTCCCAACGCCTCGACCGGCGCCACTTCTCCACCAAAGTGGACCGGCACCACGGCCGCGGTCTCCGCTTCGGCACGATCGTCAGCCGAATCGGGATCGATCAGCCCGGTGGACGGATCGATGTCGGCAAAAGCCACTCGACCGCCGAGATACAGCGACGCATTGGCGGTCGCCACAAAGGTGATCGGACTGGTCAGCACGGCGCGTCCCGGCCCGATGTCCGCGGCCGCGTACGCGGCATGCAGCGCCGCCGTGCCACTATTGAACGCCACGGCGTATTCCGCACCGGTGAACTCAGCCAGCGCCCGTTCGAATCGGTCGACCAGCGGCCCCTGCGTGATATGCGATGCCCGTAAGGCCTCGCTCACCGCCGCGATATCCGCATCGGATATTTGCTGCCGGCCATAGGGAAGAAAGCTCATCAGTCGAGCCCCAGCGAACCGAGCAGATCACGAACCTCCGTCACGCCGAGCCGTTCGGGATTGGTGTCGCTGCGATACGAGAAACCCTCCGGGACCACGGTCCCGGCGCTGGTCACCGCGTCGTCCCACCACGATTGCTGCGGTTGGAGGACATAGTGGGACCCCATGTCGACGGTCCGTCGCGCGTCGTCTTCACTGATCATCAACTCATGCAGCTTTTCACCGGGACGGATCCCGATCATCTCGGTTCGGCATTGCGGCGCCAGCGCCTCGACCAGGGTCATGATGTCGGTCGAGGGAATCTTGGGCACGAACAGCTCGCCGCCGTGCATCCGGCGCAGCGAGTCGAGCACAAAGGCAACCCCCTGCTCGAGCGTGATCCAGAACCGCGTCATCCGCGGATCGGTAATCGGCAACACCCCGTTGCGACGCGCCTTGAGGAAGAACGGCACCACCGAGCCGCGGCTGCCGACCACGTTGCCGTAGCGCACCACACTCATCATCGGCCCGCGACCGGCCGCATATGCGTTGGCGGCGACGAACAGCTTGTCCGAGCAGAGCTTGGTTGCTCCGTAAAGATTGGCTGGGTTCGCGGCTTTGTCGGTCGAGAGCGCAATCACCTTTTCGACACCCGTATTGAGCGCGGCCTCGATGACATTCTGGCCACCGAGCACGTTGGTCTTGATGCACTCGAACGGATTGTATTCGGCGGCCGGCACCTGTTTGAGCGCCGCAGCGTGGACCACCACCTGTACCCCGGACATGGCGCGCTGGAGTCGGGGCAGATCCCGAACATCGCCCAGGAAGAACCGGATCCGGCGGTCGCGAATCTGCTCCGCCATCTCATACTGCTTCAGTTCGTCGCGGCTGTAGACGATGACCCGGCGCGGTTCGTAGCGCTCGAGCACCGTCTTGACGAAGGCGCGCCCGAACGAACCGGTACCGCCGGTGATGAGGATCGATTGACCTTCGAGAAACATGTTATGCCCTTCCGGTGTCCGAAGCCGCGGTCTCGCGGCCTCTGCGGATGATCAATTCCTGCTCGAGCCGGCGACAGACCGGGCCCCAGTCGTTGGTTCCGTACTCGCGCGTAAAGGCGCGGATGGCCGGGAGCCATGGCGATCGAGACTCCCCGAACAGCGTCCAGTCCGTTCCCGCATCCAGCTGCCAGGTTTCGGTTCCGATGGCGCCAGCCAGCGAACTCACCGCCGTCGGGGCGGTGATAACCAGATCGAGATGCCACACCAGCGCGGCGACGCTCTCGAGATCGTGCTTGAGATCGACCCCGGCCCAGCGATGAATCCGAACCCCGATGCTGGCTTCGACCTCCTCCAGTTCGGCACGACAGTCGTCATACTGGAGATTGACGAACTCGATCCCGGGCACCTGCAGTACCGGAATCAGATCGAGCAACGTCGGGTAGTACCGGCGGCGCTCTCCTGTATTGAGCCCGCTCCGCCAGCAAAGGCCCACTCGAAGCGGGCCGTTCAACGAACGAAGCCGTTCGGTCCAACCTGCGATCTGCGCCGGGGCCGGAACCAGATGACTCCAACGGGGACGAAAAGCGGTGCGAGAAGTGCGAAGACGCCCGGGCAGGTCACCAAGCGGTACCTGGAATTCGAACGCCTTCGCCCCCCACTCGCCATGGGCCACTACGTCGAGAGCCGGAAACGACCGTGCGTAGAGACCAACCAACCGCGGATCGACTGCGAGGGTGACCGACGCCCCCGCCTCGACCAGATCCGGTACGCAGGTGGCAAAGAGGATCTCATCGCCGACACCCTGCTCACCCCACACCAGGATCTGCTTTCCTTCGAGCGATTCACCCTGCCAACGCGCCCACGGCAGCGCCGTCGGCCCGGGGAGGCCGGCCCGCGCCCATCGGTGCGCATAGCCCGACCACCCGTCCGCCAGACGACCGCTGGCCAGTTGCACCAACCCGAGATTCCATTGTGCCTCGGCCCAGTCCGGCTTGAGTTCGATGGCGCGCTCGAGCGATGTCCGAGCCTCCGGCAAACGTCCCAGTTCCCGCTGAACGTTGCCCAGGTTGAGCCAGACATCGGCCGCCTGCGGAGCGACTTGGGCGGCCTCGGCAAACGCAGCAGCTGCCGCCGCCAGCTCACCCTGTTTGCGTAGCACGTTGCCGACGTTGAATAGCGCGGTGCCCCGGCCGTTGCCGCCCAGCTCGATCACCCGCCGGTATGCGGCCATGGCCCGGTCGAGATCGCCCAGGCCTTCGCGAGACACGCCGAGGTGCAGCCAGGCATCCGCCGCCGAGGGGCGTAACTGTGCCGCGGCTTCGAATGCGGCGGCGGCGCCCACGAGATCCTTCTCGTTCCGCAGCAGGTGGCCCAGATTGAAATGGGCCGCCGCGTGTCGCGGATCGGATGCAATGGTTCGCCGGTACGCCGCGATGGCTGTCGACGCGTCGCCGGCGCGCTGCGCGGCCAGCCCGCGATCGAAGTCGGTCAGTGGCGGTGCTGCAGCAATCATGGCAAGCGCTCCGCTTCAGCGTGAACCCACCGGTCGAGATCGGCAGCCAAAGCCTGCAAGACCGACTGCCAGTCGCCCCCATGGCCTTTTCGCATCAATCCGATCGTCGGCCACCACGGCGACCGATCCCGACCGAATACGGTCCAGTCGTTCCCACCGTCGGTCTGCCAGGTACGGATGCCGCTGGCGCCCGCCAGTGACGACACCGCCGTCGGCGCCGTAACCACGGCGTCGAGTGAGGCGAGCAACCCGACCACACTCTCGAGATCTTGCTTGAGATCCTCGTCCGGCCAGCGATGCACTCGCACCCCGTGCATCCGCTCGACCTCGATCAGTTCGACTTCACAGTCGTCGTACTGAAGATTGATCCAGGTAACGCCCTGAACCCGCCACACCGGCGCCCACGCCGCCAACGGAGCGTAGTGCCGCTGCCGTTCGGCGCTGAGCAACCCGCTCCGCCAGCAGACGCCGACCTTCGGCCCAGCCGGGAGCGAAGCCAGGCGATCTGCCCAGCGCTCCACCAGATCGGGACGAGGACGGAGATAGGCACCACTGGCAAACGCCTCGTGAGTGCGCCGCCAGAATCGAGGCAAACTCCCCATCGGCAGATGGCAATCGAACGACCCCGAGGTGAGAATCGACACCACGCTATCCGGTACCACGCGCACCGCGGGGAAGGCACGTTCCACCAGCGACACCAGACGTGGAGAGACCGCGACGGTCACCTGCGCACCGGCTCGCACCACGTCATCGAGACAGGTGAGGAACATCAGTTCGTCGCCCAGCCCCTGCTCTCGCCAGATCAGCATGCGCTTGCCGGCCAGGTCCTCACCCTGATACGCAGGCCACGGATAGTTCCGATACTCGGCCGGCCGGGTGCTCGCCTTCCAACGCCATTCGTATTCGTCCCAGCCGGTCGGGATGTCGCCGCGACCGATCAGCGCAAGCGACCGGTTCCACCGCGAGTCCGGTCGCTCGGGGTCGCGAGCCACCGCCTGGTCATGCAGCTCGACGGCCAAGGCGAAATCGCCTCGCTCGGCTGCCAGGCTCCCCATGGCCGTCAGCGGCTCAGGGCCGGCGGACAGCGCCGCAGCGCGCATGAAGTACTGCAGGGCCTCATCGAGACGCCCGGCGGCCTGCAACGCCGTACCGCCATTGAGCCAGCCGTCGGCTACCCGAGGCGCCACCGCGACCGCCCGCGCCTGCGTAGCTATTGCATCCTGAACCCGGTCGTGCTTGAGATAGAGCACGCCGAGGTTGGTGAGCACGTCCACATCGCTCGGCGCCGTGGCCAGCGCCCGTTCGTACGCCGCTACCGCTTCGGCGTCCCGGCCAGCCAGTTGCGCCAGGAGGCCAAGATTCTTGTGGGCCTCCGCAAGTTCGGGAGCAATCCCTGCCGCGGTACGGTACCGAGCGGCGGCCTCTTCGAGCCGGCCGGCGGCGCGCAACGCATTGCCGAGGTTGAGCTGCGCGAGCGGCGACCGCGAATCCTTGATTACCGCCGTTTCCAGCACGTCTACCGCCAGGGTGATCTCTCCCCGGTCGAGCCGCACCAGACCCAGGTTGATCCAGGCGTCCGTATACCCCGGCTCGAGTCGCGTGGCGGTGGTGAGTTCACGCAAAGCGCCATCGAGATCGCCGAGACTGCGCAGCACGTGGCCATAGTTCGAGCGATACTCGGCCACCTTGGGCCGCAAGGCCACCACGCGCTCGAAGTGAGAGGCCGCCTCGGTCAGGCGCGCATTGGCCAGCAACAGCAGGCCCAGCAGGTGATGCGCATCGGCATTGCCCGGCTCGGCCACCAGTACCTGACTGTAGCAGGCGGCGGCAGCCTCGAATCGGCCGGCACGATGATGAGTCAGGCCGTCGTGCAGGTGCTGACGGGCCGCTCCGGGTCGCTGAGTTCGAACCGCGCCGCTCATGCGACACCTTCCTCGACTCGCCGCGCATCGAGTTCCATTGCAGCACGGCGCAGAACCGGAGCCCAATCGGCAGACCCGAAGCCGCGGCGAATCAGCCGGATACTGGGAAACCAGGGCGACCGGTCTTCCCCATGGGCCGTCCAATCCATTCCGTTATCGATCTGCCAGGTCGGCACTCCGGCCGCGCCGGCGAGTGAACTCACTGCGGTCGGCGCCGTGACCACTGCATCCAGATTCCAGATCAAACCAAGCACACTCTCCAGATCGTTCTTGAGATCCTCACCGTCCCAGCGATGAATCGTGATCCCATGCTCGGCCTCGGCGGCCATCAGCTCGGCCAGGCAGTCGTCATACTGGAGATTGATCCAATGGATCCCGGGGGTCGTCAGCACCGGCCCCCATTCCTCCAGGCGGCTGTAGGTGCGCGACCGTTCCTCGGTCATCATCCCGCTGCGCCAGCAGATCCCGACCTTGAGCCCGGGGCCGAGCGCGTCGAGACGCGCCGTCCAGCGTGTCGCATGGGCCGAGTCGGGCGTCAGGAACTTGGTCTGGAGCGGAAAGGCGTCGCGATTCTTACGCAGGTACCGCGGCAAGGTTCCGAGCGGCACCTGGAAGTCGAACGCAGCATCCCCCCAGGCTCCATCGTCGATGACCGTTACCCCGGGAAAGGCCCGGGTCAGCATCCCAACCAGGCGGGGCGAAACGGCTAGCGTCACTTCCGCCCCCGCCGCTGCCAGATCCCGCAGGCAGGTTGCAAAGAGCAGCTCATCGCCCAGGCCCTGTTCCCGCCACACCAGGATGCGCTTGGCAGCGACCGGCTCACCTGCCCAGAGCGGCCACGGAAAGCGCCGAGCCGGGTCGACGCCGAGGTGAGTCCAGCGATGCTCGTAGTGAGTCCATCCCGCCTGAAAACTTCCCCCGGCCAGCAACGCTGTAGCCAGGTTCCATTGCGCCCCGGTGAAGTCCGGTTCCTGTTCGAGCACGGCGCGGTACGCCTCCGCCGCTTCCGAGAACTCGCCCAGCGCAAGCAGCGCATTGGCCAGATTGTATCGGGGCCGAACGTCCTCGCTGACGCACTCGACCGCACGACGATACATCGCGACCGCTTCCTGATGCCGCTCGAGGCGTTCCAGCATGGCGCCAAGGTTGAGCCAGGCGTCGCCCGCAGTCGGCCGGAGTCGCACGGCGGCCTCGAAGCAGGTCGCGGCCCCTTCGTAGTCCCGCTCCTCACGAAGCAGCTGCCCCAGATTGAAATGCGCCGGCGCCAGTCCCGGGTTGATCCGGATCGCCTTCCGATATGCGGCAACGGCGCGAACCCGATCACCAGCTTGCTGCGCTGCAATACCTCGACGCAATACATCCATACCCGGCAACAGCGTCGCTCCGTGTGCACCGTTCATCGGCCGTTCTCCCGCCCCATCGAGATCCAATCCCCCAGCCGATCCGCCAGTCGCACAACGGCCGACTCCCACGTCGTTTCCCCCGGCCGCTTCCGCTCCAGCCGAATGCTCGGCCACCAGGGCGACCGATCGGCCCCGAAAACGGTCCAGTCGCTGCCGCTGTCGAGCTGCCAGGTCGGAATGCCGGTCGCGCCTGCCAGCGAACTCACTGCGGTCGGTGCGCTCACGACCGCATCGAGCTGGCTCAGCAGGCCAACCACGCTCTCCAGATCATTCTTGAGATCCTCGCCATCCCAGCGATGGACCCGGACACCGGTTGCCGCCTGGATGGCGGCCAACTCGGCCTCACACTCGTCGTACTGCAGATTGATCCAGGTCACGCCCGGCACTCGCCAGAGCGGACCCCATTCATCGGCTGGCGCGTAGTAGCGGCGGCGCTCCGGCGTGACCAGGCCGCTCCGCCAGCAGATGCCGACCTTGCGATCGCCGCCCAGGGCGTCGAACCGCGCCCGCCACCGGGAGGCCTGCTCCGCCGTCGGCGAGAGGAAGACCCCCGAGCTTTTGAATGCATCTCGGGTCCGCCGCCACCAGCGCGGCAAACTGCCCATCGGGAGGTGCCCGTCGAAGTGCTCGCACTCGGCCAACACACCGGGGCCGTCGGCGATGATCTCCGCCTCGGGAAAGGCTCGCGTAAGAAGGGAGACCAACCGCGGGCTGACCACGACAGTCACCAACGCGCCGGCTGTAATCAGGTCCGGCACGCAGGTCAGAAACAGCAGTTCGTCACCGAGCCCCTGCTCACGCCATAGCAGCAGGCGTCGGCCCGCCACCTCCGCACCGCCCTGCCAGATCGGCACCTTCGGAAGCTCCGGAGCCCTCGGCGTATCGCCGCTTCGCCAGCGCCATTCGTATCCGTCCCAGCCCCGTGCCAGGTCGCCATGGCCGAGTTGCGCCAGGGCAAGATTCCAGCTGGCCTCACCGTAGTTCGGGCGGATTCGGAGCGCCTGATAGTATCCGGCAATCGCCTCATCGTACCGTCCGATCTCACGCCAGGCATTGCCGATATTGTACGCAGCTTCCGCATAGTCCGGGCGGAGCTGCAGCGCTTCGTGGTAGCGGACTACGGCAGCCGCCGTGTCTCCCCGGGCCTTGAGCGCGTTACCCAGCCCGAGGCGCGCATCGGCCTGCTCGGGATCCAGCGCCACGGCGCTCTCGAGCGCGGCGACCGCGGCATCGATCTCACCGGCGGCCAAGAGGACGTTGCCAAAGTTGGTCGCAGTCCGCGCCGATTCGGGGGCGAGTTGCACGGCCCGGCGGAGGTCGGCCACGGCGTCTTCGTACCGTTCCAGGTGGCGATAGACGCCACCGCGGGTCGACAACAGGTCCGCATCATCCGGCGCATGCTCGAGCCCATCGGTCAGCGCCGCGAGCGCCGCATCCAGCGCGCCTTGCGCCTGACAGATCACGCCCAGATGGAGGTAGGCTTGTGCCGCGGTCGGTCGTACCACACGCGCGGTTTCGAATGTCTCGCGCGCCTCATCGAGGCGTTGCAGCGCCTGCAGGGCAATGCCCAGGTTGATCAACCCTTCATAGTGCGTGGGCTCGAGCACCAGCCCTTGCCGATAGACTTCGACCGCCCCCGAGAGGTTCCCGGCGGCAGACAGAGCGGTTCCCAGATTCGAGTATGCCTCGACCAGGGTCGGCTTGAGTTCGATGGCTCGGCGGTACGCACTCACCGCCTCATCCAGGCGCTCGGTCGCTTGCAGTAAGGAGCCCAGGTCCGAATGGGCTTCAGCAAAATCGGGCTTCAGTTCAATCGACGTGCGGAGCGCGCGCTCCGCTTCACCCATCCGCCCGAGCGCATGCAACGCGGCCCCTCGCGTTGCGTGGGCCTCCGCAAAGCCGGGATCGAGCGCCAATGCGCGGTCATAGGCCCGAACAGCGCCGCGCGGATCGCCAAGCAGGCGTCGCGCCGTGCCCAGATGAAGATGCGCATGTGGCGAGGCCGGTCGGAGCACCACGGCACGTTCGAACGCTCCCCGCGCCCGATCGATCTGCCCGGTCGCCTGCAGCGCAAGACCAAGATTGATGACGAAATCGGGGGCCCGGGGATCCAGCGTTACCGCCTGCTCGAGCAGCGCAACGGCAACCGCATGCTTACCGGCCTGGTGGGCCAGCACACCACTCAGGTGCAACGCATCGGGCTGGCGAGGATCCAGAGACAGCACGGCCTGATAGCAAGCCAGCGCCCGACTCAGATCCCCCCGTTGATGGAAGGCGAGCCCCTGGCGCAGTAGCTGTCGCAGATCCTGTGTCGGGCTCGGCAGATCCAGCTCGAGACCTGGCAACACATCGGTTTCCATGGCGTTTCCGTATTTGCGTCTACCGACGGCAACAGAGGACGGATCACCGGCGCATCCGGCCGCTGCTCGATCGTTTGTGCCGACCTCATTACGAGATCAGGCCGATCGACGAGGCACGAATTGCCGGGTTCCCCGTCGGTACGGGCAGGAGGGGCAAGAGGGGGGCCAGGGCCGCCGACCCCACCACAAACCGGCTCAGGCGAAGAAGCGTATCTTATTGTACTGCAGCAGTTTAGCTTGGGGCGACAGGACCGAATTTCAGCCAGGTTCCGGCCCCTCCCAGGTGAGCCAGGCGAGGAGAAATCGACCGGACCTTTCTTCCCGGGCACAGAGCGTGCACTTCACTCTTGCGGCGACCGGACTCAAGTTTCCCGGGCGACCAACCGATACCATCCGGAGTCGGGGAAATCGGTTGTGGAACCGACTTCTGTCTGGCGAGGAGAAAAAGGATCGAATGGCCATCAATCCAGCGGCACCCCAAGGTCCGCGACGCGGGACCGACCCCGCCGCACTCGAAGCGAATCGCGCGCAGGAAGCTCGGCGACCGGGATCAGGCAATCCGGAACCCGGCGCGACGGAGTCGACCCGGCCGCGCGCCGATTCCGTCGATCTGTCGGCGGATGCCCGAGCGCTTTCGGAACAGCAGGAGGTGCGTAACGCGCGCTCGTCGCTGCCGACCGACCGCCTCAAGGAAATCGGTGAGCGGCTGGCGGCCGGATTCTACGATCAGCCGGAAGTGATCGAGTCCGTGGCACGCCGAATCTCGTCCGACCCCGAATTCCGCGCCGAGGGCTGAGCGCGCATGACCGCTCAGCCCGTTCGCGAACCGGTCTCACTCCCGGCCATCCTGCTCGTCGACGATGACGAGATGGTCTGCCGGAGCGTGGCGCGTTTCCTCGGGCGAGCGGGATTCGATGTGACCGTGTCCCATTCGGGACACGATGCGTTGGAGCGGGTGCAGACACGCCAGTTCGACGCCGTGGTCACCGACCACAACATGCCCATGATGAATGGAATCGAGTTGATCGAAGAGCTGGTCCGGCGCAACCCGGAACTGCGCGGTCACATCTTTCTAACGAGCGGGGATCTCGACATCCTGCGGCACGACGCCTTCCTCAAGAGCACCGGCTCGCGGGGGCTCGAAAAGCCGTTTCAGGTTGCGGAACTCGCCTCGACGCTCCGCAGTACCCTCGGCCTGGCCCCCGCCGCCGTTAGCTGACCTGATCAGGGCTGCAGGTCGGACCGGTACGTCGTCAAGAACTGCAGCAGCGTTACCGCATCCGTAAGCGACGGCGTCGCATAGCGGACGGTATGCGCATCGTGTCGGGTCACACCAGGCAGGAGCGCAGCAACCTCTGCCGGCAAATAACTCTTGTAGGTCACATCGAGCGTATACGGTCCCTGCACCACGAACGGCCTGATCTGTCGCAGCCGCTCGATGGCAGCCTTGGCCTTGGTCCGGATCAGTTCCTGTCCCGCCTGCGGTGTCATGGTCTCGGTGGAGTGGAAGCCGAGTGATCGTTTGACCACGGCACCCTCGACGTTCGGGATAAACTTCTGAACCTCGGCCACGGCCGCATCGTCGCCGGACACGAGCACGACCGGTACACCGAACAGGCCTGCCACGGCCGCATTGAGGCTCGACTCGGACTGCGCTACACCGTTCAGGGACACCGCCGCGAAGGTTGCGCTCGACAGCGTATGGGCCCGAACTCCGTTGGGGTTGGTGGTCGCCGAGTGGTAGCCGATGAACATCACGGCACTGACCGACGAATCGATTCCCGCCACCATCGAATACTTCCGGGGTGATCCCCGAATAATCCGTACATCCGGCGGGAAGCGGTCGATCAGCAGGTTCTGCATGTTGCCGTGCGAGTCGGCCACCAGGAACTCGGTGGCGCCGCCGGCCCGGGCCCCCTCGATGGCGGCCAGCGCTTCAGCCGTCATAAACTCGCGAAACCGCTGATACTCGAAGCCGGTCGGCCCAAGTTGCTCACCCGTGGCCACGCCGGTAATGCCTTCCATGTCGACCGTGATCAGCACCTTGATCGGTCGCTGGGCATCGAGGGCCCCGGCGCCCACGCCGAGGCAGAGCGCCGCCAGAATCCATCGCGTCATCGTATGGTTTGCTCCTCCGGCGCGGGCACAGCCTCGACCGGTCGTTGAGTCATCCTGCCTGGTACACCCATGCGCGTCACGGGCGACCGTCGAAATACCGCACCGTTGCATCGACCAATACGTCGACCACCGGCTCGAGCGTCGCCACCTCGACGTACTCGTTTTTCTCGTGGAAACCGGCCCCGCGCGGCCCGAAGGTCACCGTCGGAATACGGCCCTCGCCGAGGTAGACATTGCCGTCGGTAATCACCAGCGTGCCGCCCAACCGCGGGAGCTCGCCGAGCCGCGCCTGGTACGCAGCTTCGAACGCCGCCATACCCGGATGCGCGGGATCGAGTTCGAACGGTTCGTAAGACGGTGGAGCGGCCTCGACCGTCACGGTCGACTCGAGCCCCAGGCTCGCAATCAAAGTCCGCAGTTCGTCGAGCGCTTTGGCCTGCGTTTCCCCGGGGGCCAGGAGCCGGGTGATGATGACCTCGCACCGCTCGGGCACGATGACCGAGTACTCGCGGTAACCGCCGTCGATCTTCAAGGTCGAGTAGTTCATCGGCCCGATCAGAGGATGCGAACCGAGCGGCAAGCGATCCAGCGCCGCCACGATCCGGGAGGCGTCGTGAACGGCATTGATGCCCCGATCCGGCGAAAGTAGCGCGTGCGAGGTCCGTCCGGTCACCACGACGCGGTAGAGGATCTTGCCGGGCTGCGCAATCGGAACCACCAGGTCGGTCGGGTCGGAACCGCCGTAAAAGCTCTCGGTCAGGAAGAGCAGGTCGCTCTTGCCGAGCGGCGTTTCGAGCAGCGCACGCGAGCCGGTGCCGAAAGCCTCCTCGTCCACCGTCGCCGCAAAGGCCAGAGTGCCCAACCGGCTCGACAGCGATGGATCCTGCACCAGACGGCGGAAGGCATGAAAGGCACAGGCAATGCCCGACTTCATGTCGAGCGCGCCAAGCCCATAGAGCTTGCCGTCCCGTTCGACCGGACCCAGCGGGTCCGTCTCCCAGCCCTCGGCCACATCGACGGTGTCGAGATGACCGGTAAATGTCACCAGGCCCGACTTGGGACCGGCTTTGACGATGACGTATACGTTCGGCCGCCCCGGCGAAACTTCCTGCCAGACCGGTTCGAGCCCGATACTCCGAATTTCATCTGCCACCAGCTGCGCAAGCGGCCCTTCGGTCGGCAGGCGGGAGTCGACCTGGACCATCCGCTTCGTAAATGAAAGAACGTCGCTCATGCAGAACCTTGGGAGAAGAACAATGAAGGTGCGAAGGCCGCCAAATATACCGGTTGAGGAGGCCGCACTCTAGCCGTCCGACGGCCGGCCGAATGATCGGTCGATCCGGAAATGACTGATGTCAGCCGCCGTCTGCCCTCGCGTGACCAGATCGATGAGGATCTCGCCGATAGCGGGGGCGAACTTGAAGCCGTGACCGGAACAGGGGCTTGCGACCACGACCCGCCGGTCGTCGGGATGAAAATCGAGGATGAAATCTTCATCGGGCGTATTGGTATAGAGACAGACCCCGCTCTGGACCACCGGCCCGATCAGGCCCGGGAAGGTCTGATCGAGGATGACGCGAACGGCCTGCTCATCGGCCTCATGCACCGTGCGATCGACCGTATCCGGATCGACCCGGGTGCCTTCGTGATGGACGGCCACCTTGAAGCCGTGTCCCTGATCCGGAAAACCGTAAATCGAGCGCCCCGGCGACCACTCCCAGAGAAAGATCGGACACCGCCCCAGCTCGAACCACGCCTTGGAAGCGTTAGGCTCGAACCAGAACAGCACTTGCCGGTTGGGCGCCAGCGGCAATGAACGCTTGGGCAGGTCTTTGGCCATCCAGGCCCCCGCAGCCAGGATCAGCCGATCGGCGGTGTAGCGACCCTGTGCCGTGGTGACGGTGATTCGCTCCCCGCTCTCCCAGTCGAGCACCGGCTCGTTGTAACGAAGCTCGGCGCCGGCCGTCCGCGCCACACCGAGTGCCGACTCGATCGCATCTTCCGGCGCCAGCGACCCGGCTCGCGGTTCATACACCGCAACCTGTCCCTCGGGCAGCCGGAAGGCGGGAAAGCGATCCGCCACCTGTACCGCTTCCAGCAGCTCCGCTTGCAGGCCGAACTGCTGCGCAC
The DNA here is from genome assembly GCA_964619465.1 of uncultured Gemmatimonas sp. Classification (GTDB taxonomy): domain Bacteria; phylum Gemmatimonadota; class Gemmatimonadetes; order Gemmatimonadales; family GWC2-71-9; genus SHZU01. Next base: position 5,702 of record CAZUES010000020.1, on the reverse strand, counting down.
TGGCCATCGCCCCGGCCACGATGTACCCGCTGCGATCGCCGATCAACAGGCCGCCGGTCGTCGTCAGGACGGACCGGCCGGCCTCAGCTTCGAGCTGAGCCCAGAGCCGGTAGGCCCGCTGCACGATCGGGACGTAGTAGCGCTGCTCGGAGTAACACTCGCGAATGATCCGGCTCAGGCCGGTGGACGAACCGTTGGCATGAGGGGGCGCAAAGCGGTCGAAACCGATGACACGAAGTCCGCGCGCACTCGCCTGCCATGCGGCCATGCTGCCCATTGCGCCGAGCCCAACGATTGCCACGTCGTAGTGCGCCGTGCTCATCAGCCCTCCCGGAGGAACCCGCTCCGGCCCATTAGATTGCCGGAATGTCTTTCAACGATACGACCATCGACGTGGAGCACCTCGGCCGGCAGCAATACGTTGCCGTCGAGTTGCTCTCGACCTCGGCCGGCCCGGTCGTGCTCGATACCGGCCCCGGCTCGACCCTCGACACGCTCGAAGCGGGCCTGGCCCGAGCGGGAACGCGCGTCGAGGAGCTTCACGCCGTGCTGCTCTCGCACATCCACTTCGACCACGCCGGCGCCACCGGGCTCATGGTCGAGCGGAATCCGCGCCTGACGGTCTACGTCCACGAACGCGGCGCGCGACACCTCGCCGATCCGGCCAAGCTGGTGGCGAGCGCCACCCGAATCTACGGCGATCAGATGGATCGACTCTGGGGCCGTTTCCTGCCGGTACCCCACGCGAATCTCCGTCCCCTGACCGGCGGCGAAACCGTCACGCTGGGCAACCGCGAGTTTACCGTCGCAGCAACACCGGGACACGCCTCGCATCACGTCGGCTACTATGAAGCCGAGACCGCCACCGCCTACGTGGGCGACACCGGCGGCCTGCGCGTCCCCGCCCTGCCTGTTACGCTTCCGGTAACACCGCCACCGGACTTCGACTTCGAAGCCTGGATCAGCAGCCTGGACCAGATCGCCAGCTGGGCACCGAAGCGCCTCTTCTGCACCCACTTCGGTTTCAGCACCGACGTCCCTGCCCACCTGGCAGACCTGCGACGCGGGCTGGCCGACTGGACCGCACTGGCGCGAGAGCTGCTTTCGCAGGATCTGTCAAACGAGGCACGGGCGGACCAGTTCCACCGCACCATTCTGGCCGGCCTTGAGGGTCGGGCGTCGCCGGACGCTATCGCGGCATTCTCCTCGTTTGCCGACTTCCGGGCCAGCTACCACGGCATTGCCCGTCACTGGCAGAAGCGGAGCGAGCAGGCGACCTAACCGGCCAACCCCGGCCGCTTACCAGTTGAAGCGGCCAGGATCGAACGGCGCCAGGGTATCGGGCGCGGCATTGCCGGTCATCGCATCGGCCATGACGTTCCCCGTGACCGGCGCCAGTGTAATACCCAGCATGGCATGTCCGGTAGCCAGGTAAACGTTCCGGAAGCCCGGCACCAATCCGAGCATCGGCAGCCCATCCGGCGTCAACGGCCGCATCCCGACCCACTCCGTGCCGGTGTTGGCATCGATCTTGGTGCTCAGATAGCGATCGATGCCTTTCCGAATGCCCCGGACCCGACGGTGGTCGAAGTTGGTATTGACGCCCGACAACTCCATGGTGCCGGCAAACCGAACCGCATCGCCGTCGAACGGCGTAACACCGATCCGAGCCTCACCCAGGTAGAGCGGCCGGGTCAGCTGCGGAGCGGCTCCGCCGTTGACCGTGATGCTGTACCCCTTACCGGCCTGCACCGGCAGCGACCGCCCAAACGGCTGGAGAACTTCTCCGGACCAGGCGCCGGCGGCCACCAGCACTTCATCTGCTGTGAGCGTCCCGGCGCTCGTTTCGACGCCCGTGACCCGGTCACCGCTGACCACCGCGCCGCGCACTTCGACACCGGTCTGCACTTCAACGCCGAGTTCGCCGAGTCGCTGCGCATACCCCGCGGTCAGTGATTCCGGGCGGACATGGTACTCCTCCTTGACCAGGAAGCCGCCATGCACCTGGTCCGACAAACCGGGCTCCAGTTGCCGCAGCTCACGCCCGGGCATCGGCGACGGCACCACGTACCCGTATTGCTGGTAGTAGTCGAACTCCTGCAGCGTGTTCTGGAGATACTGCTCTCCCATGAAGACGAAGAGCAGGCCCTGCCGATGCAGCTCGAACTTGACCCCGTCGGCTTCGAGCGCATCGAACGCAGCCAGCGTGGTGCTGTTGAGCTCCGCCATGAGGGTGAGCCCGCGGAGGAAATCCTTCCGATTGCAGTAGCGCCAGAAGCGCCACAACCACCGTGCCAGCCTGGGCGCGGCCGTCGGGGCGATGTACAACGGGCTGTCGCTCCGCAGCATCCACTTGAGTGAGGTCCAGGTCAGCCCGGGCGCCGGGATCGGCGCCGAGATCGAGGGCGTAATCCAGCCGGCATTGCCCTTGGAAGCTCCCTCACCCGGCAGCCCCTTGTCGATCACCAGGACGTCCCGGCCACGCTGGCGCAAGGCGTACGCGCAGGCCAGCCCGATGGCGCCCGCCCCCACCACGATGGTTCGTTTCATATGCGTTCCGTTCCGTCGTCGTCGCGACGTCTAGCGCTTCAGATGACGGTTGAAGAAATCGAGCGTTGCGTTGTAAATCCTGGTCCAGTTGTCGTAGGTCAGGAAGTCGTGGACATCGTCCGGAAAGACCAGCGTCTCCGGCTCGATTCCCTGGTCTCTGAGCGCCGCCACCAACCGGATCGACTCATTGAATTTGACGTTCCGATCATCGTCGCCATGAATGATGAGTACCGGCGACCGCCAGGTATCGATCCAACGGAGCGGCGACGAATCGAACGCCAGCTGCGTCGCGCGGGGATCTTCCAGCGTGTTATAGCTGGGATTGAAGTTGTGGATCCCTTCGTTCCAGTCGTGTACCCCGTGGATGTCGACGCCGGCTTTGTAGAGATCCGACGCCTTGGCCAAGCCCATTGCCGTCAGGTAGCCGCCATAGGAGCCGCCCCACAGGCCGATCCGATTGCCGTCGACATCGGAGCGCCCCTTCAAGTACATCCCGGCTCCCATCACGTCGTTGAACTCGGTTGCTCCCGTAGCGCCGAAGTTCTCGGCCTCGCGGAACTTCATCCCGTAGCCGGTGCCGCTCCGGAAGTTGGCCGACAGCACCACATAGCCATGCTGGGCCAGCCACTGATTCATGGCATAGGCGCCGGCGTAGTAACCCATGTAGTGGAAGCCGAGCAGCATCTGCCGCCGCGATCCGCCATGGAAGAAGACAACCGCCGGCCGCTTCTCGCCCGGTTTGAGATCGGGCGGCAGGAACAGCTGCGCATGGATCTGCATCCCATCGGCCGAGGTGTAGATCACCTGCTGGGGCTCGACCAGGCGGCTCGACGGGAAGGTGGCGGGGATCGTCCCGGGCGCCAACGGCCGCACCTTGCCATCCACCAGCACCGCGGCGTGGGAGGGCGTCCGCGCATCCGAGTGCAGGAACGCGAGGGTGTGGCCGTCCGCCAACGGCTCCGGAGCCCACTCGATCGTCGACTCGCTCCGCAAGAGCAGCTCCGGCGCCCCGCCACTCACGCTGACGCGGAAGATGTCACGCCGATCGATGTTCCCGATGTTGGTGTTGTAGTACACCGACTGCCGATCGGGAGACAACGTGGCATACTCGACCTCGCCCGCGCCGGGCGTGAGGTGGGTCGCCTCGCCGCCATTCGCCGGGATCGAGTACAGCTGGGCCCAGTCGTTTCGTTCCCACAGGAACACCAGCCGATCGCCGGCGCCCCACATCAGGCCGTGACCGGTCGGGCTCCGGAAGACGCTGCCATCACCCTCGGCCGCCGTCCAGACCTTGCGGGCCGTTCCAGCCGCTACCTCCGCAACCCAGACCGACCAGGGCCGCGCCGACCGGATCGCGCCGAAGAGCGGCACCCGGATCCCGGCCGGCACCCGCACGAACGCCAGCCGCTTGCCGTCCGGCGACCACGCCGCGTGGCCGTCCCGATCGTAGCTCGGCTCGATCCAGCGGAGCGAGCGCGCGCCGAAGTCGTACACTCCGATGAACGAATGGGTGCCCCGAGCGCTGGTAAACGCCAGCTTCGATCCGTCTGGCGAGAAGCGTAGCGCATTGGCCCCGCCCCGCGCCTTGAACAGTTCCGCCGCTCCTGGAGCCGTCCCGCCGACCTGAGCGGACCAGACCTGCCCCCGGGAAGTGTAGACCACCCGATCGCCGGTGGGCGACATCACCAGCCCCGAGCCGACTCCGACCCGCACCGGCTCGCCACCAGCCACCGCGATGCGCCACACTGCCTGTTCCTGCCCGCGCGGATCACTGGTCGGGTTGGGAATCTCCCCCTGCCGATTGGCGGATCCGCCGCGCACGTAGAACACGGTGCGACCGTCGGGCGACACGACCACGTCGCCGATGGTCTGACCATCGTCCGCGGTGTACCGGGTCAGCTGCCGCCCGGCGAACTGCGGGCCGGCCGCCACCCAGACGTTCCGCACCCCGCGGGTATTGTGGACCCAGGCGACCGTCGCGCCTCCGGAGGTCAGCCCCTCCGCAAAAGGGGCCGCGACCAGATCCTCGATCGTGAACGGCGTCTGCTGCGCATAGACGGGTACCGCCACCGCTCCGGCGATCGACATCGCCGCTACCATGGTCCGCAATTTCATTGCTTCACTCCCGATTCCGAGTCTCGAACGCCGGAGTCCCCGGCCCTCGTTCGACTGGACGGCATTGCCAGGCCGCCGTCCGAGGTCCACTATATGTCATCCCTCATCAACCGCCGACCGACTCATGACCGCTACGTTCCGCGAGGCCCGACTGCTGGTCGGCATGCTCGCTCTTTTGAGCCTGATCGGCTACGCCCTGCGCTCCAACATCACGGTGGCCCAGGAACTGATGGCCCCTTCCCTCGGCCTTTCCATGGCCGACATGGGCCTCATCACCGGCCTCGGCTTTCAGCTGGCCTACGCCCTCTTCCAGGTGCCGGCAGGTGTGCTGGGCGACCGCTTCGGTGCCAGGCCCATCCTCGGCATCTCGATGCTCGGCATGGGCATCGCGTCGCTGGCATCGGGGCTGGCCGGCACCGTCGGAAGCGCCTTCATCCTGCTGTTCGCCGCTCGCTCGCTGCTCGGCATGGCCCAGTCCGCCACCTATCCGGTCGGCGCGCTCGCCATCCGGCAGCGGATCCCCGCCGAGTATCAGACCACGGCGAGCGCGATCTTCGTGTCAACCGCACTGCTGGGATCGGCCCTTGCTCCGCTGACCCTGGCGCCGCTGATGGCCGCCGCCGGCTGGCGCCCCGTCTTCCTGGTAAGCGGCCTGGTCGGCCTGCTCGGGGCGGCCTGCTGGTTTGCGCTGGCCCCGGCCATTCCGCGTCCTGCCGTAACGACCACGCTCGGTATGCAGATGCGGATGGCCCTGGCGCTCTTTCGCAACCGGGATATCGCGCTGCTTTCGCTCGCCTACCTGTTCCACTCGGCGGTTTTCTTCGTCTTCATCTTCTGGTTCTTCCGCTACCTCACCGACGCCCGCGGCATGAGCCTGCTCGCCAGCGGTTTCTGGGGCAGCATCCCGCCGCTTACCGCCTTCCTGCTCGCCCCGGTCGGCGGCCTGCTCGCCGATCGGCTGGGCAGGCGACTCTCTCCGGGCCGAGCGCGCCGCAATGTGGCGGTCGGCTGCCTCGTCACGGCGGCATTGCTCGTCC
>CAZUES010000019.1:46601-75151 GCA_964619465.1 uncultured Gemmatimonas sp. | reverse complement strand
CTGATCATAAAGTGAAGCCTCGTCGAACGTTATGCTCGGCGGGGCTTCACCTTTTTCGGTTGATGGCTGCTCGCGGGTGTCGTTCCTGGTGACAAACGCCAGGCCGTCGAGCCGCTTGCCCAGGACTTCGAAGTGCTGCTCAAGACGAAACTCCACCGCCTCCGCCCGATGGGCGCACCGTGCCCAGATGCGAATAGACCTTCTCGACCATGTCCGTCGACCCGTGGCCGAGTTCGCGGCTCACGGTGTAGACACTGACTGGTGCGCCCCGGCCTGGGCGCCGATGCGATCGACAATACGGCCAGCCCCATCGCCCCCCGCCTTAAACAATGAGGAGTTCCAACCGTCCATCATCGCTCATACTAAAATTGATAATTCAAACATGTGCGCAGACCGCAGGGATTGGACTAAATTCGGACGGTCGGAAGCCGCAGGTGCGCGAGTGAGCCTGTTGAGCCGGGCGACCTGATTGTGCGGAACCGAAGAGGGGGAAGAAGTAGCCGACGGGAGGGACCGTTGAACGAGGCTGCGCTGCAAGCTACCGAAATCCTTCGCGATGGCTGGAACTGGTTCGTGCTCCTCCTCACCGGGCCTCTCGGCGGAGTGGTCGGTGGTATCATCTCCTTCGCGATCCTCGACTTCGGCTGGAAGCGTGTTCGGGACCGCCATCAGCTTGCGGAGGCTCTGGCTGCCGAGCTGTCGAACAACGCCGACAGCCTTGAGGCGCTGCTCGAGGTTGTCGGTGAGAGTTCGGAGATAATTTCCTTTGAACAGTCGCAAGTGGTTTTCTCGTCTGTGGCCTCGCAACTCGGGGTGCTGGAGTACCGCGACATTGCGGCCGTTGCGAAGGTATACAGCGCCTTAGCGCGCTTGGGAGAGGTACGAGACAAATGGGAGCGGAAGGTCGCCAAGGCTGAGGGCGAGGGCGACCGCTACGTCCGGGCGCACTTGGCGCTTGAACGGGTACGCGTTGCCAAGGACTACTATCGAAATCTCGGAACCATGCTGACCGATTGCCGCGAACTCGCTACGGGCCTTCGGACGGCGTACCCTGCTTCGCTCAAACTCCTGATCCCTCGGCGATTCCGCCCGAAGACCATCGCGACCAGCGTCGACCAAAGCCTGGCGAAAGTACAACCGCCGGAACCGGTCACTAGAGAATGAGCGGGGCCTCGCGACTGCTTCCCAGAAGGATCGACGACCGAGAGCAGCTGACTGTTAATCAGCGGGTCAGGGCTGCGAATCGAGGGGCCGTCACATGAAAAAGTTAGACCCTGCCCGCAACGAGTGGCTAACCGAGCGAGGCGTCTACGGTATTGCGGCGATCGGTACCATCCCAGTCTACTTCGCTCTCGCTCTTGTCTTTCCGGACCCGGCTCTGCACGACACACGGTTCGGCGCGAGCGCGCTGATCGTCCTTGGTTTTCTCCTCACTTGGTCGAGGCGCGAGACCGAACGCTACCGCATCGAGTGGGAGGCCGAACAGCACCCCGCTGAACCACGCCTCCATCCGGACGAAGTCGCGATCCGGGTACGCCGACGCCAGCTATTGGCTATTGCCCAGATTCTCGTGATCGCTCTGATCGGGTTCAGGGACCGACGCTGGGTGATTCCGCTCGGCGCCGTACTGACGCTCTGGATGATCTGGAGTCTGCGCCAGGAGGTGACACGGATCCGCATCCGGGACGAAGAGCAGGCGCGCCAGGCGCGCGAGCGGAAGGCGCGAGCAGCGGACTCATAATCCGTATGTCCCGCGGGATTTTAAGTCCCTTGACGGTCAGGCAGGGCCCAAGGTGGAGGGAGGATCAGCGGGGGGTCAAAATGAACGCGCCGCCCCTTTTCAAGAGGCGGCGAGCAGCTAGCGGTCCTTTGGCTTCGTGGGGGGAGGCGGTTCTCGAACGACCCGGCGTATCTCTTGAATCGTCTCACGACTTAGCGGCTTCGGCGATTTGACCGGCTCCGGTCGGTAAGTCCACGAGGATTCGCGGCTTGAGTCGCCCGACGCGCCCTTGTAGTACATCACGGCTCCTCCAATCGTAGCACTTAATACTACTCCGAAGTCCTGGGATGGGGAAGGTTGAGATCACGGGGATAGTAGTGCTTACGGTGGATCCACCTGAAACCCTCGTGAGGCGTAATTGCCGCTGTGTCTATCGGCTTCGCAACCGTAGCCAAGCCGGGCTCGAAACGAACAAAACCGCAGGTAACCTCAACCAGGTAGTCGACCAGATCGATAGCATCCTGCAGTGGCATTGTCGAGTCGATCAGGGGCCGGGTTGCATTCAGCAGGACGCGAGCATCCTGTTCGGGCACACCAACTTGGATCAAGCGAGTGAGAATCTCCGGTGCCCACCCAAGTAACAACCGATGCACGGCCTCAGGCTGCCCCTCGACATGGAATCCCACCATCTGGGATGCCGGAACAACACAGCGGGGCTCGTCGCAAGTCCCGCCTCGGTTGATTGTTACCGTCCAGACCTCGCCCGTTCGCACACCAGCAGAGAACCCTGCGACGATGAAACCCATTGCGGGGGCGTCCTCGCCAGCCTCGATCGTAGGTTTGTAAAGCCCCTCAAAAAAATGTTCCCTCACTAGCTCGGCGGCGCGGCCGACCGAGTACGACGATACATCTAAATGGCGAGAGTCGAAAGCATCCGCGAGCGCCTCTCGGAGATCCTTCACGTGAGAACTCACAGACCGCCCAGCTAGACCGCCGAGACCAAAGGTCAGAAGCCCAAGCGGCAGCCTTCGATCAAGGTTGAACAGCTTTTCCGCGTTGAAATACGAGTTGTGATATCCGTTACGAGTCGTGACGGTGCTCGCACTATCCGCTCCAAGGACTAAGCCGTCACCCACTTTGAGGGCAAGGACAATCGTCACCGCCAACTCCGTGATTGATTTCCGACCAACGTACCCCGAGGCTGGAATGCCCGCTAGGTACCCACGCGCCCGCCAGTGTCCTTCCCAGTGACAAACGCCCCCGTTTCTGGCTGTTGCCAGCCAACGCCCGTCGGCGTAAGTTATTGAAAATCAACGATCCGTCGTTGGTGGTTGTTGGTCACTGGCGGGCGGCTGCGATTCGGGAGCAAGAGGTCCCGGGTTCAAATCCCGGCGCCCCGACTGATCATAAAGTGAAGCCTCGTCGAACGTTATGCTCGGCGGGGCTTCACCCGTTGCGCAATACCACGTAGCCGTTCGCCGTAGCTCACCTCTCGACCTCAGGAGCAACTAATGTCGGCAGAGTCAGGTACAGACGCGCAAACCAAAACGATCAAAGCAAGGGCGACTACCCTCGCCATCGTCGTCGTCCTTTTTCTGCTCGCGCGTGGCCTGGTGTTTCCTCGCGTCGTGAACGAAAGCACCGTCGCCATCCTAGCCGGTCACAACATCAATTTCTCCTACACCCCAGATATTACGAATCGGAAACTCGTTCTCGAAGTCCAGTCGACAAACGGCGTTGCGGTCAATGCGGCGATTATCGAAGCCAGCCAGTATCCGATCTTCAGCCAGGGACGGATCACCTTGGCCGAAGCAGCAGGAAACGTCGTAGGTGCGCATCATCCGTCGATCATCGAGGGCAGTGTCGAACGGTATGCGACGAGCGGTAACGCCTGGACCGTGGTCGTTGTTGCCGGGGACCGCGAGGCCCACGTCCGACTCAAACTGAAGTCTTACTTACGATTCTGATCCCAAGGATGGATCGTTTGCCCCTCCCGCCATCCTGCCTTGAAGATGGCCGGGCAATCCCGCAATCTTCTAGACTGTGCCTACCCCCAGCGACGACCCTCCAGATTCCCGGCGAGCCCTGCCCCGCCCGGTCGTGTCACGCCAGGCCGCCGGCCGCGTTTGGCGTCACACCGTTCCGGTTTCGATCAGGTCACGCCGACCAGGCATCTTGTCCACCATGACGACCCCACTCGGCGCACGGTCCCATTCGCCGCTTCCCTCGATGTCGGCAACCCGACAGGACCATTTGTGACGACACAGCGAACCCGCCGCTGTCTGCTGATTCTGGTCGACGGGCTCCGTCCCGACGTGGCGGAGCGCGAACTCGCCGCCGGCCGCATGCCCCACCTGGCCCGCCTGACCGAACAGGGCGGCCGCGGCCGAGCCATCACCGCGTTCCCATCGACCACCAGCGTGGCCTACCTGCCGTTCCTGACCGGATGCCTGCCGGGACGCTGCAACGTCCCATCGATCCGCTGGCTCGACCGGGCCGCCTACGCCGGACGCTGGTGGCAGGAGCGCGACGCAGTACGCAGCTACTGCGGCTACCAGGCTGGGATGCTCGATGCCGACATCGCGCCCGACGTCCAGACCATCTTCCAGCTGGTGCCGGAGAGCGCGGCCTTCTTCACCATGATCACCCGCGGCCTCACACCGGAGCGAGATCCGACGCAAGGTGCGCGTAAGTTCTGGGGTGCCGTCGCCCACTACCTTCTCTGGCATCAGCCCTCCGACCGCGTGGTGGCGAAGGCCCTGCTCGACTGGATCGGACGCGACCCCAACTGGCGCTTCCTCTTTGCCCAGTTCCCCGCGGTCGACGGCTACACCCACCAGACCACGCCCGACGCACCGAAGGTACTGCGCGCCTTGCACAAGGTCGACGCCGCCATCGGCGAGACGGTAGCCCTGCTGGAACGCCAGGGACAGCGCGAGGACACCCTGATCCTGCTGGTGAGCGACCATGGGGCCACACCGGTCCACGAGCACCTCGACCTGGCCGGCTGGTTCCGGGAACGCGGCATTGCCACGCTGGCGCACCCTGAGCTCTGGCAACGCGACCCGCGGGTCGCCGTGATGGTGGCTGGGAACGGATCTGCCATGCTCTATGCCGCGCCCGGCATTCCCCGCGCCGAGCGGTGGCCGCTGGCCCGTCTCCGGACTCGTGAGGCGTTTGGTGCGCAGGAAGATCTCATCGCCGCGCTGGTCCGGGAGGCCGCCGTCGCCTTCGTTGCCACCGAGGACCATCCGGGCCAGGTCCGACTGCTCGATGCGCAGGGAGAAGCGGTCATCGTCGACCACGGCGACCAGATCAGCTATCGGCCGGAAAGTGCGGACCCGCTGGGCACCGGAGCCTTCGACGCCGGCCGGCGCGAATTGCTGGCCCGCACTTTCGACGAAACGTATCCCGACGCAGCGGTACAGCTGCTCGATCAATTCCGGTCGCCGCGCACCGGGGACGTCGTGGTGATCGGTCGGGAAGGCTACGACTTCCGCGATCGCTGGGAGATTCCGGAGCACAAGGCCGGCCACGGCAGCCTGTTCCGCGCCCACATGCATGTGCCCCTCTGGAGCAGCCAGCCGCTGGGCCCGACGCCGCTCCGCACGGTGGACCTGTTCGCGACGATGATAGACTGGCTGGGCGTTGCGGCGCCTCCGGGCATCGATGCCGAGTTGGCATGGCGGGCCGGCGCGGCAACTCCGGAGCGGCTCGTGGCCCTGGCCCGATGAGCCAACGGAACTAAGGAACTCTTCACGATTGGTTCATCGGCACGCGACCGGCCGACCGGTAGCTTGAGGGAGAGATCGAGGCGCACTGGCACCGGGCGCCTCATCACCCTCTCCGGAGGCCGCGATGCCCGACACCTGGATCGAAATCTGGTCGGATGCGCTGCTCGACTTTCCTCTCGACGGAACCCCGACCGAACAACTGCGCGCCCTGGTCCGATTCGCCGTCCGCGCGCCGTCCAGTCATAACAGCCAGCCGTGGCGCTTTCGCCTGGCCGACGAGACCCTCGAACTTCGCGTCGATCCGACGCGCCGGCTTCCCATCGTCGACCCGGCCGACCGTGAACTCCTGATCAGTTGCGGTGCCGCCCTCGAGCATCTTCGCATCACAGCTCATCGGTTCGGCCTGGCCGACGCCGTAACGATCATGCCTGACCCGAACGACCACGACCTGGTTGCCCGGATCTGGTTAGCAGGCAAGCGTAACCCGTCTCCGAACGACGAGGTGATGTTCGACGCCATTCCGGCGCGTCACACCTTCCGCGGGCCCCTGGAGTCGCGTCCGATCGCATCGCTCCTGCTCGAGCAGTTGATTCGGGAAGCCTCGCGCAGCGGGGCTCGGCTCTCGATCCTGGACGACACGGCCCGTGAGCCGCTGGCGGACCTCGTCATGACCGGCGATCGAATTCAGATGGCAGACCCGCTGTTCCGCGCCGAATTGTCGGAGTGGCTCCGTTCTGGGCTGACGGCAACCGGCGACGGCATGCCCGGGTACGCACTCGGCATGGGACCGATCACTGCGGTCATGGCGCCACTCGTGGTGAGAACCTTCGACATGGGTCAGGGGCGCGCGGCACGAAACGCCGACCTGGTTCGGGGGTCGCCCGTGCTGGCGGTGTTGGGCACCGACACGGATGAACCTCACGACTGGGTGCGCGCGGGCCAGGCCCTGGCCAGGGTGTTACTGCTGGCTGCAGCGGGGGGAGTTCGGGTGTCGTTTCTCAATCAGCCTGTCGAAATCCCGTCCCTGCGCCAGCGCCTTCAAGCCCTGGCTCCCGGCAGTGGCGTGCCGCAGCTCGTGCTCCGCCTGGGCTACGGCCCCGAGGGGCAGCCGACGCCTCGCCGACCGGAGGCGGACGTCTGGGATCCGCCCACGCCACCCGGGAACGAGTCTCGGCGCTGAATTGGAAAAGCATGTCGTTCAACGAGTTCGCCCGGCCCAGAGGGAACGGACAGGAGCTGCGATTTCGAGGTCGAGGGCTTCCGCCAACGGCCTGCATCATTAGTATTGGGGGCCCGGAAACCGGGTGGCCCGTGAGGGCTATCCGAGCCGACGTTTCATAAGGGCCCGTAGCTCAGCTGGATAGAGCGCTTGCCTCCGGAGCAAGAGGTCGCGCGTTCGAATCGCGCCGGGCCCGTTCGTCGTAAATCGAAGCCTCGTCGAACCTTAGCGTCGGCGGGGCTTCGTCCGTTTTGGTCGCCGATACCCTGGCAATCGACTCGGCAGGTCTTGCTGGGGCCAGGCGGAAGATTTTGCTTCTTGACGCTGAGAGGGGACTAACCGAGCTTTAGATCATTGTAAGCTCGATAGAGCACAATAAGCTGCACCACCAGCAGGTAAAGGTTCCTCCCCGCCGACCAGACCCCATGGGGGTCGTCCTCGCAAGAGGGCTAGGCGGGGAGGTCATTTCTACCCCAGACGACATGCCGACGCTACACATCCACCTGGACGAGGCGGGCGACTGGAACTTTAATCCCAAGGGGTCGCCGTACTTCATCATCACCGCCACTTGGACATTCGATCCAGGTCCGCTCGCGAGAGCACTGACCGATCTTCGGTACAGCCTGATTCGCAGCGGCCTCAGCCTCGAGGGGTTTCACGCGTCGCCCGATCGCCAGGTGGTTCGTGATGCCGTCGTGAGGACGATGATGGCCCACAGCGGTTGGAGATTTGCTTCGATCGTGCTTGAGAAGCGCCGGATTCATCCGACACTGCACGACCCCGCGAAGTTTTACCCCCAGTTTGCCGGCGCCCTTCTTAGGTTCATCCTTCGCGGCAGCTCGGGAAACCATGCAACCAGGGTTCTCATCTACGCCGACACCCTTCCGATTAACACCAGGGCGAAAAGGGAAGGCGTCCTCAAAGCCATTCGTGTGACCTGCTCGGCTGAACTCGCCGAGGAGTGCCAACACCATGCATTCAGTCACTGCCATCAGAGCAACGCATGGATCCAGGTAGCCGATTACTGCTGTTGGGGCATGCATCGAAAGTGGGCGAACGGCGACCCAAGGACGTATAACCAATTGAGCCCGCGGCTCGCTGCCCCAGAGTTGGTACTGACCGACCGCGGAGATAGAACGGTCTACTACTGATCGTGCGGCGAGATTAAGCAGGGACGTAGACCAACCTGATCACATCCTCGCCAATCCGATCACTAGCCATGAGGCGGAGCGGCGGCCGGGGTCCGGCGAAATATGGCCTGCCGTGACCAAGCACCACGGGGTGCAGGTAGATTCGATACTCATCGATCAGGCCAAGTTCGGTGAGGCTATGCGCCAAGACCGGGCCAGCAACTTCGATCTCCCCGTCACGCTCGGCTTTCAGTTCGCGGATCGCGCCCTCGAGATCACCCTCGACCAGCCTGGCATTGGGACCGACCGACTTCAACGAGCGCGAGACGACCCATTTCGGCTGCTTCCGCCACGCCGCCGCGAAGGCACGTTCCTCCGCCCCCCATTCAGGTTGATCGTCGTCCCAGTAACGCATGATCTCATACATCTGGCGACCGTACACACTGCCCGCCTGCCCCTGAGCCTCCTCGATGAAGTGGCGGAAAAGCGTCGGGCCTGGCGCAAACGCCATGTGGTCGACGTAGCCGTCCAGGGACTGGTTCATTCCGAACACAAGCTTAGCCATACCGACTTCCTTTCCTTGCACGGCACATCCGCGCGGCGCTGGTTGCGCTACGCATCGGTTGTAAGCTAGATCGACGGATTTATATCGCAATTTGTGTGAGACCCAGCAAGCCTGGTCGCCACCCCGGCATCATCGAGCAGCCTTGCCGCCCGACCAGCGCGACTTACCTTCGATGAAGCGTCTCCCGCTCCGGACAGCCCGCGCTCGACGTTCGCGCGCCGGCCGGAACACCGGCGCGACAACTCGTCCCACGTGACCGTCAGGCACCTCGCGAGCGATGCAACCGATTTCGACACGCTTCTTTCTGGCCGCCGCGCTAACGCTGGCCGCGTTCCGGGCGGAGGCACAAGTCGCGGGTATCGAACGCGGCCTGGCCACCATCCGAACCGCCACCGAGCACGGCCTCGCACCGGAACACTATGGCCTCCAACAGCTTGAGCACCTCGCCGCCACCGACCCAGGCCGCCTCGACAGCAGCCTCGCCGCACAGCTGACGCGGCTGGCTGAGGATCTCTACTTCGGTCGAGTCCGACCCAACGCCTACTCCGCGCTGCGCACCAACGAACAGCGCGATATCCACTCGGCCGTGAGAGCCGCGCTGGCCGCCGATAGCGTTCCGGAACTGATGGACGACCTGGCGCCACCGTTCTCCCAGTATGCCCGACTGCGCCACGCTCTGAGCCAGATCCGCACCAAGGGAGCGAAGGATCCCATTGGCACCGGCCACGCACGACAGATCGCACTGGCCATGGAACGCATCCGATGGCTTCCGCGGCTGACGGCGCAACGCGTCGTCCTCGTCAATATCCCGGCGTTCGAGCTGGCTGCCTTCGACTCGGCCAACTTCGAGGGACTATCCCTGACCATGCGGGTCATCGTCGGCCGAGCCACTTCGACCCGCACGCCGCTCCTCGCCGCGGGCCTCCGCGCAGTGGAGTTCCGACCCTACTGGAACGTGCCACGCAGCATTCTCGAGCGCGAGCTGCTGCCCGCTATGCGCCGCAACCCCCGGTACCTGATCGAGCACGACATGGAAGTGCTCGCGGGCGACAGCCTCCTCGGCAGTACCCAGACACCGGAGATCCTCGACCGCCTGGCCCGCGGCGACGCCCGTGTGCGCCAGCGACCCACCGCCAAGAACGCACTCGGCGCAGTCAAATTCGAGTTTCCCAATGCCTCGAGCATTTTCCTGCACGACACGCCGGAGAAAAGCCTGTTTTCACGAAGCAAGCGCGACCTGAGCCATGGCTGCATTCGCCTCGAAGCGCCAGCCGCGCTGGCCGAATGGGCGCTCATTGGGCATTCGCGTTGGACGTCCGACAGTACTCGTGTCGCCCTGAAAGCGACCAACCGCCGAGTACTCAACGTGGCAACACCGACGACGGTGATTCTGTTCTACGCGACGGCCGAGGTGGGAACCGACGGAGCCGTTCGATTCTACGATGACATCTACGGACTCGACCGCCAACTGGCAGTCGCACTCGATCTGAATCGGTAGGACGGCAGCGGCCGCACGACAACGTGCATGCGGCCGCGTTGTTTCCTATCGTACGACAGGCGTTTCCCAGCGGAGCTGAAACTCGAGTTCGTCCTGCCCGCCACCTCGCTCGTGTTCGATATTGAAGAGCGCCTTGGCAGGAATGTGGAGGCGCTCACCCGCAATCTGAATGGTAAACGCTTTGCGCTCCTCGAGCGCATCGGCAAAGCGACGCAGCTTGGCAATGAACTGCGCCCGCGAGTAGGTGCGCTCGAGATCACGCGCGGCCTTGCGACGCGGACGGGCCTTGGTGGCTTTGGCAGTTCTGCCGCGCTGAGTAGACGTGTTCCGACGAGCCATGGCAAACATCCGGGTTGAGGTTGATCGACGGGACGAGTCGAACTTAACCCACCTCTGCCAACCGGCGAATCAGGGTGATAACTTGCAGCTTCACCCTCCCACGACATACTCGATGCGATACCTGCTGCTCGTACTGGCCGCGCTGGTCGCCCCAAGCATCGTAACGGCTCAAGGCCGTTACCCCCTGACGATCGGCGTTCAGGACTCGGTCCGATCCGAAACGCTCAAAGAGACGCGGCGGTACCTGGTCTACACTCCGCCCTCCTACAGCGATACGACCTTCGCACCCCAGCGGTACCCGGTGCTCTACCTGCTGGACGGTGATGCCCATTTTCATTCCGTCTCCGGGCTGATCCAAATCCTCGGCACCGGCGTCAACGGGACCTACGCCGTTCCGGAGATGATCGTGGTGGCGATTCCCAACACGAACCGCACCCGCGACATGACCCCGACCAACGTCACGGTCGGGCTCGACGGCAAGCCAACACAAGCGTTCCGGACCAGCGGCGGGATGGGCAACTTCCTGTCGTTCATCAAGAACGAACTGATTCCCCAGATCGACGCCCGCTATCGCACCTCGCCCTATCGGGTCTTCGTCGGCCACTCGCTGGGCGGCATCACGACCATCAACGCACTCTTTACCATCCCGGAAACGTTCAACGCGTACGTCGCGATCGACCCGAGTCTCTGGTGGGACAACGCCACGATGCTCAAGACGACCCGGGAGCGGCTGTCGACCGGCAACTACCGCGATAAGGTGCTCTACCTGGGTCAAGCGAATACCATCAACCCCGATGATTCGACCGCCAATCCGCACTTCAATGCGATGGTGCGCTTCAACAGCCTTGCCAAGACGTACAACTCGTCGGGCCTGCGCTTCGGCTACAAGTACTACGACAACGACGACCATGGCTCGGTGCCGCTGATCACCACCTACGACGCGCTGCGCTTCATTTTCGACGGCTACCGGCTCGACCTGGGACGCGTACTGAGCACGCCGGCCCTGCTCACCGCCCACTATGAAGCGGTTTCCGCCAAACTCGGCGCACCATTCACGCCATCGGAAGCGATCCTGAATCAGCTGGGACAGATCGCGCTGTCTCAGGATACGACCAAGGGCATCACCTTCTTCGAGATCGGCACCAGGCTCTATCCCGCCAGCTCCCGAAGCTACGATCGCCTGGGGGCCATCTGGTCCGCCAAGGGCGACAAGCAGAAGGCACTCGGCTACTACCGCCGATCGCTCGAGCTCAATCCCGGAAACACGAGAGCCGCCGAAGCCCTGAAAACGCTCGAACGCTAGCCACGCATCACGGCCTGCCCCGCACTACTGGGGGCAGGCCGTGATGCACTCGTCAATCCTTGGAATACACCAGCCGCTCGGACCCATCGCTGAACGGATCGAGGTGCCGCAGATCCGTGATGGTAAACGGCGTGGCGTCGACCCGATCGGAACCGCCGCTGTAGTCGAGCCGAACCGGACCGCTCATCGCCCCCGCCTCTGCCGGCTCGTAGGTCCAGGTTCCCGTCCGGTTGAGCGGACCGAGCACCAGCGGGCCGTTGCCGATCTGAAGCGCCTTGTTGAGGAAGAGGGTATAGCTCCCGTCGCTGCGCAGCTCGAGCCGACCCTCGGTGACGAACTGCCGGCCGAAGGTCCCGTTGCCCAAGTGATGCTGGACGTAAGGCTGCGACAAGGAATTGCCGTTGATCGTCACCAGACGATAGACCCCATGAAATTGCCGACCGTCCGTCGGATCTCCCGGCTGCCACGGTTCAGGACCGATCAGGTCCCCGGCCCCGCCGCACGCGGCCAGGGTCGATACAAACAGGATAGTGGCAAGGCGTCCGGCAATACGACGGATGGACATCATAATCTCCTCACAGGTTCGACTTTCGACCACTCGATTCGGTCGTCATCTGCTAACGCGGAGAAGGAGGAGAAAACCGGACATCGCCCAGTCGGGACACGGCCGATAGATTAAAACGTCAGCACGGCCATCCACCGGAGAGGCTACCATGGGAATGACATCGACGTCGACACACCCTCCGGAGGACGTGATCATCCTCCACGCCGGCGAAGGCCGGCAGTATGACTGCGGGCCAATGCGCGCCCTCTTTCTGGCCGATGGCCAGGAGTCCGGCAATCGCTATGCGGTGTCGATCTGGTGGGTGGAGCCGGGCAAGCCCGGACCCGGCCCTCATTCGCATGAGGCCAACGAGGAACTGTTTTATGTGATCGAGGGCACCATGACGTTTCGGGCCGGCGACCGTTACCTCGACGCCCCGGCCGGAACGTTCCTGCGGATTCCCGCCACCGTAATCCACGACTTCGAAAACCGGACCGACCGGCCCGCCGGCGTACTGAACGTCTTCATTCCCGGTGGCTTCGAAGAAAACATGCCGGCGATCGTAGAGTGGTTCCGGAAGAACCCATCGCCGTGAACGACGCGGCCGGCCGCCTGATGACGACCGGACGCGTCAGGAAAGTCAGCGGATTCCGACCTGCCCCTTCACATCCGCAATCAACTTCGCGGAGTCGTAGCCGACCCCGTCTTTGAACACCGTCACCGTCTCGTAGATCACCTTGGGATCGTTCGCGAGATTACCGCGCAGCAGCACCAGATCCGCCAGCTTGCCCGCCTCGACCGTACCGCGATCCTTCTGCACACCAAGCACGATAGCGCCGTTCGCGCTCAAGATCTTGACCGCTTCCGGCGTGGTGAATCCGGCTTCGAGCAGCAATTCCAGAACTCGCAGGTTACCGTACCCGGCAACCGCCCCGAAGGCGGGGTCGACGCCCGCCGCCAATATGCCACCCGCGCGGACGAATGCGAGCTCATAGGCGAGCGAGCGCGGATAGATCTCCCGCATCCTGGGATAGATCTCGCCCCCGGGCACCGACGCATCGAGCCGCTTCCGGCGCTCGAGTTCCTGCTCGGCAATCCAGGGCGCCATGACCGCCAGCACCCGGGCATCCGGCCCCGGCCGATTGGGAGCCAGCTGCTCGTTGACGGAGGTGGTCGTCATCGGAACGTTGTTGTCGATCATGATTTTGAAAGTCCGCTCGATCCGCGGATCCTTCATATCGAGTTTCCCGAGAACCTCGAAATGGTTCGGCGGGCACTCGTCGGGCTTCTTGTCCGGATCATAATCTGAGTTGGTGCGCATACCATGTTCGATGTTGTCGATACCCAGCTCGACCGCTTCGGTAAAGCTGATCGAACAGAGGTGCCCGGTCACCTTCATGCCGTTCTTGTGAGCCTCGTCGATCACGGCACGGAAAATCTCGCGCGAGAGCTGGGTGTATCCCTTGATCCACTCCGCTCCTTCTTCGGCCCAATGCCGCACCACCCGGCGCGCCGCCGCTTCGGTCTCGATCTTGTGCATGCCCATCTGATCGAGCCGGAGATCGGTCCCCTGCGAAATCAGGTATGGCCCCGTGATATGCATTCGCGGACCGGGCACCAGATTCCGTTCGATATTGTTCTTGAGATTGAGCTCGGCGTACGGTGCGAAGCTGCCGGTGGTACGAACCGTCGTCACCCCGGTGCCCAGATAGAGCCGAGGAAAGGAATAGGGCGACTGAACCATACCCCCTTGCGTGGTATAGAACATGTGGTCGTGCATGCCCATCAGGCCCGGGATCACGGTATGCCCCGCCGCATCGATCACATGCGCCCCCGAAGGCACCGCAACCGACCCGCTCGGCCCGACCGATTGAATCCGGCTGCCCGCAATGACGACGGTCTGACCCGACCGCGGCGCAGCGCCGGTCCCGTCGATCAGCGTCGCGTTGGTAATCGCAATCACCGGAGCGTCAACCGCCACATAGCGGCGCAACTCCGGATGAAAGGACGCGGCATTTTGCGCAGCGAGCGACATCGATACGGTGGCGGCGAGCAGGACGGCAATTCCGGTCGCGGAACGGATCATCATGGAGACCCTCGAAAAGGACGGGTGGCAGCGGCTATGGACAATCTGAGAATTTACCCGATTCGGACCCGGAGTGCATCCGTGGCTCGGACTGGTGCGGGGTCGAAACCGAGGTGAAGTTTCGAGACTATGTCCAATCCGGTTCCTCCTCCGATCGACCCGATCGACGCCTCGATCACCGCGTGGATGGCCCGTCACGGCGTCACCCTCGCCCGCGTCTCGCTGGGTCTCGTGTTCTTCTGGTTCGGCCTGATCAAGTTCATTCCCGGATGGAGCCCCGCCGAGGATCTGTCAACCCGGACCATCGCGGTGATCAGTTTCGGGCTGGTGCAACCGACGCTGGGACTCCCCATCCTGGCCGCCTGGGAAGTCCTGATCGGCCTGGGCCTCCTGACCGGTCGCCTCCTCCGCATCACGCTGCTGCTGCTCTGCCTCCAGATGATCGGCACCTTCGTGCCACTGGTGCTGTTCCCGGGCGAGATGTTTGCCGTGGTCCCGTTTGCGCCGACCTTGGAAGGGCAGTACATCATTAAGAACCTGGTGCTGATCAGTGCCGCCATCGTGATCGGCGCCACCGTTCGCGGCGGACGCCTCAGCTCGCGGCCGATCCAGACGGTCTGACCTGAGTTCCCGGCGGCATCCGGCCATGCCGCCGGGGGCCGCTGCCCCTGCCCCAAGTCGGTTGACGATCGGTTGAAGCCGATCAGTAGGTTCGTCGCATCCGGACCCCAGCGGGCGACATGGCGACACCTCTCCGACAACTGGTTCCGATCCTCCTCTCGTGCGCCACCGCCTGCGGTCACATCGTCGACCCGCCGGCCGCGCCGGATCGAGTCCCCTTCGTGGAAGCCGCCCTGATCGCCGGCACCGGCACGACCACGATACGGGTCGGCTGGCTCGATCAGGAGCGACCCGGCACGGTAACCCCGGCACTCGCGACGACGATCGACCTGACCCTGTCGGATGAAACGGCCGGGCAGTCGACCCGCCTGCTGCCACACACCGACACCCTCTTTGTCGCCATCCTTCCTATCGAGGCCGGGCACCGATACCGCCTGACGGGACGGATCGGCGACGCAACCATCAGCGCCACGACGGTCGTACCCGACCGGTTCGTGATCGAGGCACCTACCGGCGACAGCATCATCGTTGCCGCGGCCCTCGAAAACTTTCTTTCCGCCACGATCGACTATCGCTGGCACGCCGCCGGCGCCACAGCTTTCGTCGTCGATTCGGCCTGGTTCCCACCCGGGCAGGCCGCGACCCGCGCACCGATCGGGCAGATGTTCGTCCCCCGCCGGCCCCCGGGTGCACCCAACCGCATGCTCCGCATCGTCGCCGTCAATCGCGACCTCGACGAGTATCTCTATCGCATGCCGGCACCGGCCAGCAACGTACTCGGCGGGTTCGGGGTCGTCGGCGCAGCAATCGTCGCCGGGCGCACACTGGTGACCCGATGAGCCCGCACACCCTCACGACCGCGATCATCGCTCTGCTCGCCGCGATACCGGTGGCGGCCCTCGACGCGCAAACGCTTCGCGGCACCGTCGTCGCCGCCGAGGGGGCCACGCCGATCACAGGAGCAACCATCACGGCGCTCCGCAGCAAACTGGCGGCCGCCAGCGACCGGTTCGGACGTTTTACGCTGACGCCCACGGCCCTACCTGATACCCTCGTCGTCAGTGCCATCGGATGGCAGCCCGACACTGTGGTGGTTGCACAACTGCCGGAGATCCCGCTGACGGTCCGGCTAACACGGGCGACCCTGATCATGGCGGATCTGCTCGCGGTCGCCGCCCCGTCGCGCCGCCTCGACCTGGCGGAGCACGGCCAGTGGAGCATGCCGCTGACACACGCGCGCGCGATTCCGCCGGCCGTCGAAACCGATGTCTTTCGCGCACTCGCGTTCGTCCCCGCCGTGACCTTTTCGAGCCCTCTTTCGGCGCGCCCGTCGATGCGCGGCTACGAAGCCCAGGACGTCACCACCCGGATCGACGGGTTCGAAATCCTCAACCTCTACCATCTGGGCAAGATCTTTTCCTCCTTCCCGGCCGACGCGGCCGAGCAGATCACCGTTTCGACAGCTCCGTACCCGGCGACATCCGGCGGGTCCGTGGCCGGAATAATCGACATCACGGGCAGGACGGGGCAGCCCGATCGCCTGCGCGCCGGCGGAGGATGGAGCTACGGCTCGCTCAGTGCGTACGCCGGCGGCGGCAACCCCGGTATCCGGTACTTTGCCAACGCGCGACTGTTCTACTGGAAAACGGCGGACCTGATTCCGGATCTCGAGGTGCCCTACCACTTCGAGGATCTCTACGCCGGAGCCATCTTCGGTGCCCCGGAGCGACCGAGCGGACGAATCACACTCTTCGCCACGCAGGACCGGGCCGGCAATGTCAATCGGCGGAGCTACCTGCACTGGGACAATCTCATGCTGGGGGGCCGTTGGCGGATCCTCGACCAAGGGGCCGCGAGCCTCGAGGCGTCCGCCTCGGTTTCCCGCTTCTTTCAACGCGGTGAGGACGTACCGGGTCTCTACAACATCGAGAACACCAATATCCGGAACCGCTTCGCCCGCTCGGCCACCGGGCTCGACTTCGTCGCCACCTCCGCAACGACTCGCCTGGGCGCCGGCATCAGTCTCGGCTGGCGCTCGATTGCCAACCGGATCGTGGAGTCGGCGTACATACCGCACGGAATGGAGCGCCCGCCCTTCGAATTTCCGGCCGCCGACCTCGAGGCGGACCGCTGGGAACTCGGCGCCTACCTGAACCTTGCCCGGCAGATCGGACCGGCAACGATCGAAGGTGCGGTGCGTCTCGATGCCGCCGGCGGGCGAAAGGCGATCCAACCCCGGCTGCACGCCAGGTGGGCCCTCCACCGACGAGTCGAGCTGAGCGCAGCGGTGGGGCGAACCAGCCGGCTCTTTCACGTGCTTTCCGAAGCCCGATCGGAGCCGGAGTTCGATTTTCTCGACTTCTGGTTGAGCAGCAACGACTCGATTCCCGCTGCGGTCGTGGATCACGGCAGCGTCGACCTGCGGCTGGATCTTTCACCGGTCGTTGCCCGGCTGTCCCTCTACCGGTCGCACGGCAACGGCCTGGGCGAGTTGCGACCCAGCCACGCGCAACGGCCCACTTCGCAGGCCCTCTTCCGCTTCGGACAATCGCGGACCAACGGCCTCGAAGCGCAGCTTGCGTTGAGCCAAGAGGGCGGCACGTTGCAGTCGGCGTCGGTGAGCTACGTGCTGGCCCGATCGGAGCGCAACTGGAACGACGGCTGGGTGCCATGGGCGCTCGATCGCCGCCACCAACTGCGCGCATTCGCACAGGTTGGCACGGGTGGGTGGGCCTGGTCGGCCGCGTTCGACCTTGCCTCGGGGTTGCCGGTGACGCCGATAGCGTACGCCCTCCCGCAACCTGCCGTCCCCGGTATTCCACCGGGCACTACGGCAAGCGGACGGGTCGCGATGCCTCCCTGGTACGGTCCCGAAAACAGCGCGTCGACCAGCGGAACCGTGCGGTTCGATATCGGCACGCAATACAGCTTCGGCGGCGCCGATCGGAAGCGTTTTACCCTCGGCGTGTCCGTCATCAACCTGTTCGGCACGGCCGTGGCACCGTTCGGCGATGTCTTCAGCCAGGCTGCGGGAGCATTATCCACCGACCCCGACGGCAATCCACTACCCTATCGCCGGCTCTTCAATTTGCCACCGATTCCGACGCTGACACTTCGGGCCGATTTCTGAGCACCCCGGGCAGCCCCACCGTGCAGCGCAGCTTACAGCCGCAGCTCCCGGAGATCGGGCCTCGGTTGAAATCGACCTCCCCTGCGATCAGATTTCGGGCATCTCGACTCCCTCGAGATCTCGTTTCTGATTGCAAGGCCATGACCGACCAGGGGATCGACTCGCTCGTCTCATTCCTGGAATACGCCCCCGATCCCGCGATCGTGGCGGACGACCAGGACCGCATCGTCATCGTAAACCACTCGGCGGAATGGCTGTTCGGCTATCGCCGGCTCGAGCTGCTTGGCCGCCAGCTCCACGAGGTCGTCCCGACCCTCCCGAACAACCGTGCGGATGACTCTGCCGGCACGCTGGGCGAGGGCACGACCTTCGTCGCCCGGCATCGCGATGGCCATATCCTTCGGCTGTCGGTTGCCTTCCGCGCCGTGCCTCTCGAGCACCAGCGGCTCACGGCCGCGTACTTCCGACCGACCGTTGCCGACGCCACGCCAAACGCCGCCGAGACGCTCGATCGACTCCCGAGCGCGGTGGCACGATTCGATCATGAACAGCGCCTGATCTTCGCGAACGTCGCGGCGCATGGCGTCTTCGGCGCACACCCGAGCCGATTGCTTGGTCGCACACCGTCCGAAATCGGACTGCCCCAGTCCGCGGCTCAGGCATGGAGCGAGGCGGTACAGCACGTGGTCCAGTCGACCCAGCCGAGGCGGTTCGGCTTTTCGCTGGAGCTGGGCGGCGGCACTCGCTGGTTTGCCGGCTCCGCGCTGCCGGAGCAACGCCCCGACGGCTCACTGTCGTCGGTGCTCGTCGTCACCCAGGACGTGACGGCGCTGCACCGGACCAAAGCCGAGTTCGAATCCGCGGAGCTGCGATTCCGGCGGCTGACCGAAGGCAGCCACGACCTGATTTCGCAGCATACGCCGGATGGCCATTTCCTCTTCGCCTCCAAGTCCGCCATCACGCTGCTGCAGCGGTCGCCGGAGAGCCTGGTCGGCCTCTCGCTGGTCGATCTGGTGCATCAGGAAGACCGGGCCGTGGTCGCGACCGCGATTGCCCGCGCCTCTGTCGGCGATGCGGAGCGGCTGACGACCTTCCGGTTGCTGCGCCCCGATGAGTCGACCTTGTGGTGTGAGATGACCGCGCAGGCAGCCACGACCAGCACCGGCGCACCCTCGATCACCTGTATTACCCGCGACATCACGGAGCGGATGCGCACCGAGGAAATCCTGCGCACCGCCTCCCGCATGGAGGCAACCGCAACACTGGCCGCCGGCGTGGCGCACGACTTCAACAACCTGATGACGTCGATCCTTGGCAATGCCGAGCTGCTCCTGGCCGATCCGGAATTTCCCGACGCCCCGTCGCGTCTCACACAGGTAGCCGACTCGGCCAAACGCGGCGGCGCCCTGGCGCAACAACTGCTCGCTTATGCCCGCGGTGGGAAGTACCAGACCTCGGCCGCCTCGGTCAACGAGATCGTGACCCAGGCGCTGCACCTTCAGAAGCATGCCATGCCGCCCCGGGTTCAGCTCGAAGTCGATCTCGATGCGACGAGCCCCGCCATCGATGCCGATCCGGTGCAGATCGGTCAGGTCGTCACCAATCTGTGCATCAATGCCACGGAGGCCACGCCCGGCGCCGGCAGGCTCACGGTGCGCACCAGGTGCCTCGATTTGACGGATGAGGAGATCCGCAACAAGCCAGGGCTCCGAGTCGGGCCGGCCGTCATGATTCAGGTCAGCGACACGGGCACCGGGATCGACCCGGCGGCGCTGCCGAAGATCTTCGAGCCCTTTTTCAGCACCAAGTTCCAGGGTCGTGGTCTGGGACTCGCAGCGGCCTATGGGATCGTCAAGAACCACCGCGGCTACATCGGGGTGGAGAGCACCCTCGGTAAGGGCACCACCTTCACGGCGTACTTTCCGGCAGTCGCGTCGGTTCCGGCAACGGTGGTTCCGGAGCCGCAGCCGTTTCCGACCGGTCGAGAGACGATTCTACTCGTCGATGACGACGAAGCCGTGCTCGATATCACCAAGACCCTGCTCGAACGCCTGCAGTATCGCGTCGTCATTGCTCGCGATGGTGTCGAGGCCGTCGAGGCAGCGCGGACGCACGACGGCGCGCTTCACCTCTGCATCCTCGATCTCGGCATGCCGCTGGCGGGAGGAGCCGAGGCGTATCCGTTCCTCAAGGCAGCGCGCCCGGATCTCCGGGTCATGATCTCGAGCGGATATGAGATGAACGATATCGTGCAGAGCCTGCTTGCAGCCGGCGCGGACGCATTCCTCCAGAAACCGTATCGGATGAGCGCGCTGGCGCGGGGCATTCGCCAGGTTCTCGACGGCAAGGCCGGCAACGCCAGGATTGCCGATCACTGAGATACCCGTTCCAACGGGGTACGCTATGCAGTGGCTAGTGGCCGGATTCCGACACGCGCTGCGATCGGTCGGGCGCTCACGCCGGTTCACCATCCTGTTCGTCGCGGTCATGAGTCCGGTGGTGGCGGTCACGACCGTGGTGCTGTCGATCGTCCGTGCGACGACGCAGCAGTATGCGTCGTACCGGGATCCGGCCTCGACTGCCGTCGTGATGGGGGCGATGGAGCCGCGCTGCGGTCCGAACTGTCCCGACTTGTTCGACGGGACCACACTCGACCGGCTCGCACACGATGAGACGCTGGGCTCTCTCCTCATCCCGGTCGGCACTCGACAGCTGGCGTGGCAGGTGGATGCCGGCGTTCGCCCACTCTCCGGCACCATCGTACCCAGCCGGATCAGCAGTTTCGTCTCCGCACCAACCCATCTGGGCCGCCAGCTGCTTCCTGCGGACGACGAACCGGGTGCCGCCCCCGTGGCGCTGCTCTCGTTCACCGCCTGGCGCCGCCATTTCGGCAGCGCGACGGACGTGGTCGGACGGCAGATCGTCCTGGACGACCGGGCCTACCGTGTCATCGGCGTGCTCCGGGCGGGGGCCGAGTATCCGAGCGGCACGGACCTCATGCTCAACGGCCACGAATCGGCCGGACGCGCACCGTCCGCCCTGCTGACCGGCCTGGTCCGGCTCGGCGACGGTCTGACGCTTGACCAGCTTCGTGCGCGCCTGGCGGCCATCGCCGAGGAGCGCTGGCCGAGTTCGATGCCCGAGAGCCAGCGCCGCGGACTCACGGCCCTCTCCCTGGCGAGTCAGCTCGAAGGAAGCAACACGGCGCTGGTGCGGCTGGCCGGAACCGTCAACCTCGCGATCCTGGCGCTGCTCGCCGCTACGCTCCAGCTCATGAGCATCGGCCGGGCGATGCGCCGAGCCCCGGAACTCGCCGTGATGGCGGCTCTCGGCGCCTCCCGGCGACGGGTGCTCACGCTCGGCGTGCTGGAGCAGGTCGTGCTCGGGACTCTCGCCAGCGCCGTCGGCCTCATCGCCGGCTGGTGGGCACTCGAATGGATCGAGCCCCTGCTCCGGAGCCGAATCGGCCTCCTGGTCGAACCCCGCGTCGACTGGACAGTTGCCGGGCTGACGGCGGCCGGCGGGATCGCCGTGGCGGCGGCGGGAGGGCTGGCCGGCCTCCTCAGCGTCGGGCGCGTCGATCTGAGGAGCGGCTTCGCCGACGGTGGCGCCACAACCGTCGGACGACGACGCCGGACGCTCCAGGGCGCGCTGATCGTTGCCCAGCTTGCAGTGACGGTCCTGCTCGCCGCCAGCGCCGGCAGCCTGGCACAGTCACTGGCGCGAGTCCGGCAGGTCGACCTTCGTTTCGACACGGATGATCTGGTCATCGCCTCGCTGCGGAGTCGAACGGCCGGCGAGCGCTCGACCGCCGAGTTGTTTCTTGCCGCGCGCGACATCGAGGAACGGCTTGCCGCCATGCCGGACCTCCGCAATGCGACCGTCTGGTTTGCCGCCTCACCCAATCTGATGGTCCCGCTCGGTGATCCCTACGCAACGGTCGAAGGACGCGAAGCACGGCTCACCCCCAACACCGCTCCCCTCCGCATCACCGGTGTGCTGCCCGGCTTCGTCCGCACCATCGGTCTGCGACTGATCCAGGGTCGCGACCTCACCGCGGACGACCGTGCCGACTCCGAGCCCGTGGCGCTGATCACCGAAAGCGCTGCCGCGAGGTGGTGGCCCGGCGCGAACCCGCTCGGCCGGCGCTTCAAGATCGGCGGCGAACAGTCGCCGTATCCGTGGCTCACCGTGGTCGGCGTGATCGCCGACCTGCACCCGATCGAGGATTCAGGACCTCGGTTTGCTGCCCAGCTTCCGCCGGGCCGTTTCTTCCCGTTGTCGTTCGTGCCGTTGAGCCAGTTCGCGTCTCACGATGCGCGCCGATCGCCGTTCGATCGTGACCTCACGGTCGGGCTGCGGCGGGGCACCCTCGATGCCCCGAGCCGCACCGCACTCGCCGACGCCATCGAAGCCGCCGCGCCGCAGTTCGCGGTCGAACGGATGCAACGCTTCGACGAGTTTGCCATGGAGGCATGGTCGATGGTCCGACTGCGCTTCAACCTCCATGCCCTCCAGTGGATCGCCGTCCTGGGCGTCATCCTCTCGCTTGCGAGTGTCGCCGGTGTGGTGACCGAGACGGTCGCCATGCGCTATCGGGAACTGAGCCTGCGTCTGGCACTTGGTGCGTCTCCCGCCGGGCTGGTGCGATCCGTCATGGCGGGCATACTGCGGGTCGGTGTGGTCGCCGGTATCATCGGCGTGGCGGCAACCCTGGCCCTCGCTCGCATCCTCGGGGCAACGCTCTTCGGCCCGCGCAACATGCTCCTCTTCGGCATCGAACCGTATCAGCCGGCGCTCCTCGCCGGCATCGTCGGTGGCGTCCTCGCTCTCATGACAGCGGCCGCCTACGCAGCGGCCAGGCCGATCGCGAGGATCGATGCTATTCGGGTCTTGAACTCGGAGCGCTGACCGCGCTCACGAGATCCGGACGCAGCGCAAGGATCACAACGCCAGTCCGAACTCGCCGGATGTGACGAGGCTCACGGCGGGACCGAGATATATCCGTTAAGCTGCGGATATGAAGTACTCACCCTCGGTCGTCAGCGCTACGAGCCTCGCCGCCGTACTGCTGTTGGGCAGTTGCGCATCCGGCCCCTCGGAAGAAGTGTGCCGCATGACGGATGAGTATGGCAGTTGGGGCTGCGCTCGTATCGTCGTCTATCTGACGACGGAAGACGGAGGGCCCATTCTCCGGCTCAACCCGCGCCGGGTCAGCTATTTGACCGTTCATCTGGCAGGCGTCAACCAGCGTGGTGGCGTCTGGGCCATAGCTGAGGTGCGTCGCCTGGATGGCGAGCCGGTTCACCTCGAGGTGACTCGCACCTTCGCCCAACCGGAGACGGCTCCAGACACGGCAACGGTACGGATCTCCGCCTCCTGGACCGCACAACCCGACGTCATCGTGGTAGGAGAAAAGGTTCTGCCCTTCGCCAGCGGCTCCCTCACCAAGCGAATCACCCTGGCTCCGCTCGGCCAACCACCGGTTCATGACACGGTGCGGCTCGTACTCTATCCGTCAGATTCGACATCGCCCTGAACGACCCCGGAGTCGCGGTAGCCGAGACCGCCTGCCTCGTCACCCGCCCGATCGCGCACATCGACTCCGTCGAGGCCATCCGCAGCTAGCAGTAAGCCGCTAGGCGTCGGGTGGGCTCGGGGGATCAAGGGACGACTCGACGATATCCGCCTGGCGGTTGAAACCGCGGCGGCGCAACCGGTCGACCACGGCGTCCTGCTGCGGAACACCGAAGGTCCGCAGGGCGTCGCCTGCTTCGCGAAGCGCCATCCGATGTCGGTGCTCGCTTCGCCGCCATACCAGCCCGCCGAGGACGACCACGCCGCCAAGCGCCGCAATGATCCCATACGCCAAGCCGCTGATACGTTTGCCGGTCTCGGATTCCGCGAGGATCCGGTCGAGCGTACGGATCCGGGTCGAGAGCGAATCGGCCGCTTCCGCCACGACCTCGATCAGCACGGGACGGAGCCGCTCGCGGATCCCCAGCTCCGCCGAGGCCATGACGGCATCGATGAGCGGACCCGAACCCGCCGTCGCGCTCTCGAGCGCCGAGCCGATGAGGCGCCGGGTGCGCGCATCCGCAATGGCAAGATTCTCGTCGAGGGCAACCTGGAGCGAGCGGTTGAGATCGTGCTCCACTCCGCGAGCCACGCGGCCGATCAGCACACCGGTCTGGTCGTTCGCCTTGAGGAGCAGCGTGTCCCACAAGCCGCGCGCCCGCACCAGGACTTGATCCTCGACCGCCCGCCCCAGGAACACGCCGGCGGAGTCGGCCAGACGCCGCTGCATCTCGAACAACTCGGGTTCTTGTTCGCGTACGGCGCCGACCACGTCGCTGCCGAAGTTTGCAGCCTGGGTACGGAGTCCGCCGCATCCGGCGGTCGATCCGATAAAACCGAGCAAGAAGCTGCAGCACGCGAGCCGCCACGGGCTCAGCGCTTGACGGGCGCGGCCGACTGCCGTATCTGTGATAGAGCTTCTTCGCCACTGCGGAGCGTTCGCTCGCATGCCCAGGCTCTCTCCTCTCGTAGTCTGCTGCCTCGCGGCGGGATTCGGCTTCACGGAGCCGATTTCCGGTCAGACGATGCGCCAGATCCCGCTCGATCTCGGGCGGGGCGAGATCGGTCGCCGCTACCTTCCCGCCCGCGATACCTTCCTGTTCGTCGTGCGCGTCGCCTCGGAGGCCCGCGAGCTGCGCGGACAATACCGCCGTACCGATGGACCCGAAGCCGCGTCACGGATCGAACTCGCCCCCTGGCCGCGCACCGGCGGCACCCGCTCGCGCGACGCGACCCTCATCGTGGGCGGGCTCGAACCCGGGGCGTCATATCGCTTCGAGTTCACCCTGATCCGCCGGCCGACGGGCAACGAGGGCCGCCTGGTCGAGAATGCCGTCACGGCAGCCCTGCACCAGGTCTTTCGAGCCGATCCGACTGCGGAGCTGGCCGATGCGATCGGCGTCGCGAGCGACCGGATCCGCTCGGCGCTCACGGATGTGCTCCCGCGGGCGGCCCACCAACCCGGATCGGCATTCGACACGTCGGTCGCTGCGCTCGAAGGCGCGCTCGGCGCGCGGGACGTCGGCCGCATCCAGGCGGAATACCGGCACCGCCACGCGAGCGCCGCGGTGCACCGGGACGAACTCGTCACCGCCCGCGCCCGGCTGGCCGCCATCCCGCTCTTTGCCGCGACGCTCGACCGCATCGCCGCCCGGATCAGCCAGGGCGACGGCATTCCCGAGCTGGCGGAGCCCCTCGCGATGTGCCGCGCCCTGCTGGCGCCCGCCGCCCCGCGCGATTTCCCGCTGGCGAGCGACACCGACCAGCTGGCGACGCTCGATGCGCTCGAGGCCTACGGTGCCCGAGCCGACGGGTGCCGCGGTCTCCTACGCGATGTGCGCTTGCCGCGCTACGCCGATCGGCTCCGGATCGACGAGGCCCGGAGCACCCTCGACCTCCTGTCGCCGGTCACGAGCCGGCTCGATGCGTTCCGCACCGAGACCGAGCGGCTCCTTGCCCTCTGGCAGCGCCGCGACCGGGCACTGCAGCAGGTCGGCAGCGATCTGCGCCGCAGCCTCGACACCGACGTCACCATTGACAGCGTCGTCACCGCCACCTTCACGGCGCAGCCGGCGGAGCAGCGGCCACCCTCGGCCACCATCGGCGCCGGACTCGCGACCGTCTGGACACCCTGCTCGACATCGGGCGAATGCCTCCGCATCGTGCCCCAGGCGACCGTGAGCTTCCGGATCCGCCACCTCCTGGGCGCCGAGATCGGGCTCACGCTGGCCGACACGGACGCTCCGGGACGGACCCGGCACCTTTTCTGGTTCAACAGCGCGATGATCGGACCCACCCTCCGACTCGGCGCCACGCGCTCGCAACGCCTGGGCGCCGGCGTCCTGATCCTCCGCAACGCCAGCGGCGAGAACCTGGATGTCTTCCACCTCGGCGGCTACCTGAGCTTCACCGTCCTCGACTTCCGACTCTGAGCCACAGCCCGGCCGCCGCGCCAGGTGAGCAGCGAGACCGGTCATGGCATCAACGCGACGATGCGCTCCGCCAGCGCCGCGATGGTCCGCGAAGGATTCAGACCGAGCGCCTCGGGCACGATCGCGCCGTCGGCCACATAGAGACCGGGATAGCCGAACACCGCCCCGCGATGGTCGACGACGCCCTGAGTGCCGTCCACCGCCATGTTACATCCGCCGAGCGGGTGCGGCGTGATCAGGTTCTTGAGCACGGTCCAGGTGATCGGCACGTCCGGATCGCCGCCGGTGGCCTGGGCAAGCTCCACGTGGGCGCGCACGATCGCGCGGATAGTCGGCTCCGACGCGGCGATGTCCCAATCCAGCGACAACGACCGGCGCCACGGCGCGTACCATGTGCGCTTGAGCCGAAGGCGCCCGTCGGCGCCATCCACGCCCTGGGCAAACCACGGCATCACGTCCCGGGTCAGGTTGCGCTCCCGGGTGGTGCCCCGCAACCAGCCCAGCATGCGGCGGACGCGCCCGAAGCCCGACGGGTGCGCAAGCCGCGCATCGACCCAGGCGCGCAACAGGTCGGGAAACCCGCCGTCCTCGATGAAGAACGCGGCCCGGTCGCGCGCACCATCGAGGAAATCGATCGCGGAGGTAATGGTCGGACCGACCGTCGGCTCCACGGGGCGCGCCCGGTTCCGATGCCACGCCGGCGTGAGGAAGTCGCCGTTCGAGCTCCAGTTGACGCCGAGCCGCGGACTCAGATCGGGCAACGTGTGATACTGATCGCGAGCGCGAAGCAGGATCTCGGTGGAATTGAGCGACCCCGCAGCCAGCACGACCCGGCGCGCCCGGACCTGTCCCGGCACCTTGCGGCCGTCCTCCAGCCGGTCGAAGGACACCAGGTACCCGCCCTCGACGGGTTCGACGGTGCGCACCACGGTGAGCGGGCGGATCTCGGCGCCCTTGGCCTCGGCCACCGCCAGGTAGTTCAAGTCGAGCGTGTTCTTGGCCTTGACCGGGCACCCGATGTCGCAGTAGCCGAGGTGAACACAGGTACCCTGCTCCTTGCCGAACCGGTTGGTCCACATCTTGGCGTGGTGGACGCCGGTCGGGTCCGGCCGCTCGTAGGTGAACTCGGGATCGAAGGTGACAGCGAGCGGGATCTTCCTGAAGCGATCGGCCGCCCCGATCGCAGCGGCCCCCTCCCGCATGATCCGGGTGCGCTCCGGCTCCTGGTTGTCGGGCACGGTGGCGACGCCCAGCATGTCGCCCACCATATCGTAGTACGGCGCAAGCTCTGCGAAGGTAATTTCCGGAGGCCAGCCGGCGCGGAAGGTGTCGGGCGGCACGGGAATCGACACGTTGGCATAAATGAGCGACCCCCCGCCGACACCGGCGCCTTGCGCGACGATCATATCCTTGAAGATCCGGAGATCGAGCCAGCCGTTCTGCCGCTCCGGTCGCTCCGCATCGAAGAGCCAGGCATCGTCGAGCTTGCGGGGATAGTTCGACGGATCCCAGCGACGGCCGCGCTCCAGGATCAGCACGTCGAGCCCGCGCTCCGCGAGCCGGCAGCCCACCACGGAGCCGCCGAACCCGCTTCCCACGATCACAGCGTCATACCAAGGCTTCATGCCTCCTCCTCAGGCTCCACCGCGTTGATCCACGACGTCCAGGGCCCCCGATAGTCGAGCCGATCCGAAGGAAGCACCCGCGACCGCTGTCTTGGGCCGAGCGAGAGCAGACCGTCGAGCACGAGCGGGGCACGCCGGACGGGCCCGCGCCTGATGCCGGCCAGACGCTCCAGCGCCGGAACATCGGGAAGCTCGGGGAAGTGCCTGCGCAGGTTCTGGAGCACCACGGCCAGCATCCCGCCGTCCGCGCCCTCCCCGCGACGAATCAGTTCGTACGTGGCAAACACGGCCATGATCGGGTCGAGCCATTTGCCGTACAGCAGCCTCTCGAGCTCGGGTTCGCTCATGACGGCAGCGAGCGAGCGGCCGGCCGCCATCTGCCGGGTGGCGCGGACCAGATGCCTGGTCATCGATAACGGATCGTCGAGTAGCCGCTGCCGCACCGGCGCCGGCAGCTCCGGAATCAGGTGGCGAATCGGAAGCAGGAACTGCTGCACACGAAGCTCGCCATCGTCGCCGTGGGTTACCGTGACGAAGGTGACGCGGTTCGGCATCCGGCAGCTTGCCACCGTGCGGACCGGCCCGCTACCGATTCGGATCGAGACGAGGTCTCCGGCAACTTCCGAGGGCACGAAGGCCTGGAGCAGATCGGGTACCTGCTCCACCGAGTCGGCGCGCACCCAGCGGGCTTCCGCCCCGCTCGAGACGCCGATCGACACACCGCCGGTCGGGGCGTCGAGACCGGCCAGGACATAGACGGGTGAGGCGCCTGGCGCCTGCTCCGCAAACGACTGGAGCGCGTCGAGGGCGACAGGCGTTGCCGGGCCGTCGACCCCCGCAATGCGCGCGGCGCCAAGGAGCGCGAGCTGGAGGTCGAGGCCCTGATCCGCAGCGAGCGCCGTCGGCCGCCGGCCCTTCACGAACATATCCCCAAACCGCCCGGTACCGGATTGCGAGAAGTCGAGTAAATGAGTTCCGGACGATACGTCGAGCACTTCCCGGCGAAAGACCACACGGTCCGTGTCGT
>CAZUES010000019.1:42240-46501 GCA_964619465.1 uncultured Gemmatimonas sp. | reverse complement strand
GTTCCGGACGATACGTCGAGCACTTCCCGGCGAAAGACCACACGGTCCGTGTCGTGGACTTCGATCTCGTACTTCCCGGCGCCCTCGAAGCTGCGACTCTTCCCCGGATCGATCGTGCTCTGATCACGTTTCCGGTCGACACGGCGGACGGTCACGCCACCCAGAATCGGCGCGGTGATCGAGAGTCCCGCAACGCGAGACTCCCTCCTCCGGGGATCGTCCCCGAAGCCGGGGGGTACCTTTTTGCGGAAAAGCACCTCGCAGTGATCGTAGAGATCAGCCGGCTGCACCGCGGGAATCAGCTGGTTGCCGCCATGGCGCACCTCGACGTGGTAGTCATCGGGTACATCATCGAAACCACCCTGCGCACCGACGAACGGCCGCGCGACACCGATCGGCTGGCCGCGAATGGTCTTGACCGCGATCTCGAACTGGTCGGCCGGGTCGGCGTCCGCCACCTTGACGGTGCAGGTGTATCGGGGCGGAGGAGTGATGGTGACGATCACCCCATCGCCGTCGCCCTCGACCCGGCTTTCGATCGGCTGGCTCGGCATCCGGGCCCGTACGAATGCCTTGAGCGACTGGAATACCACGGCCATGTCCTGGCCGCGCCACTCCTTGGCACGCCCCGCGCCCTTGAGCCCGTCCAGCAGGGCCTCGCCGAAACCACTCCACACCGCGGCACCGGTCCACTCCTGGGTGGAGAACATCGTATAAATGGCGGGCTGGCCGAGCCGCGAGTTATCGAACGGCAGCAGCAACTCGATCGCTCTGATCTCACGGGTCGAAAGGCTGTTGCGGCAGCAATCCACGAAGTAGTAGTGATCGCCCGGGCCGAGACAGAGACGGAGCCAGGTCTGCAGCGCGTCGATTCGGAGCACTGCGTCGCCGGAGATCGTCCGGTTCTGATAGTCGGTGCAGATGAAGAGATCGGCCACCCGGACCCCGTCGATGTCGGCGTATCCGAACCCATGCCCGCTCAGGAAGACGTAGAGTTCCCCGGTGGCGTCCTGGCCGGCCCGCTGCAATCGGAGCACCTCGTTCACGATAGCCTTCCGGCTCGCTCCGGCGGTACGCCCTGGCGCGTCGGGATCGTCGGTGCAGAAGGCGATGTCCGCCTCCGCCACGCCCTTGTCGTCGATCAGCCATTCACGGAAGCGCTCGGCGGTGATCTGCGTGCCCGGCAACACCGGGGCAAGCGACTCTTCGAGACTCGGATACGTCTCGGCCGCGATGATCAATCCACGAACCGTCATGGCGTCGCTCCGATGCCTAACGCACGCTCTCGAGGAACGGGGCGATCTCCGTCACGTCGATCGCCGAGTTCCGGTACATGAAGAAACCGCTGGCATGGACGGCCGCCACCGCGCCGTCGGCCAGCGTGAACACGGGAGAACCCGAGTTGCCGCCCAGCGTCGAGCAGTCGTGGAACACGGTGGCGCCGTCGCGTTCCATGATCTCGCCGACGGCCGCGCGCTTGACGCCGTACCGGGTTCCGAAGATCGCGGGCGCGAAAATTGGATTCCGAAGCGGATCCTCGAGTGGATACCCAACCGTCGCCACTGCCGCGCTCGGCTCCGCCGGGGCGGGACGGAGCGGCAGCGCCGGACGGCCCACCGGATCGTCGATCCTGAGCAGCGCCATATCCAGCCTGGGATGGACGCCGGCCACACCCGTGATCGCGACCGTTGCGCCCGGCGGATCGACCGAGCCGAATTCCTGGTGGAATCGCACCGTCGCCTGACCGCGCTCCAGCACCTCGGTACCTCCGGAGAGGGCGGCGAGCACGTGACGGTTGGTGAGCACGAGCCCCGGCGTCGCAACGAAACCGGTCCCCACCGCCCCGGTCCGGCCGTCGTTCAGGTCGATCCGGCCGATCGAGTAGAGCAACGGTTTGACGCGGGCCCGAAAACCGTCCCAAGCCTCGACCAGACTCGGGTCGAACAGGTGCGGAGCCGCCCCGACAGCCAGCGGCGCGAGCTCGCCCTGCCTCGAAAGGGGCGCCTGCCGCATCAGGCGGATCACGAACTCCAGCGCCGCCAGTTCTCCGGGCGGCGGAATCTCGCCGCGACGGAGCGCCTCGAGGGCCCGCTGCGCCGCCGCCTCGGAGTCGGGAATGTGAGGCACGCCGACGATCGCCCGGGTCTTGCCGAGCGAGCCCGGGATGTCACCGGTGGGAAAGGCCCGCTGGGCACGGGCGCGGAGGTTCGCGATCCGATCGGACATCATTGCGCCGCTCAGAAGGGCTCACCCCGGTACACCACCTCGCCGCCCGGGAGGCACATCGTCTCGGCGAGGTGGGCATCGGCCAGCTCGAGCATGACATAGCCGTGCGGCGCGTAGGTCCGCTCATGACCCGGGATGTGCGGGTTCTCGCCGTCGAGCACGATACCCCCCGGCGCTCCGCTCTTACCCGGGAAGCGCCGCCAGACCGCATGACCCGCGTCGATCGACACCGGAAGCCCGTCGTACTTGCCACGGCGTTCGGGCATGCCTCCGTGCCCTGCGCACCTTCCGAGCAAGCCCCCGAACCGCGGGTCGGGCTCATACAGGATGCCGCGGTGCTCGTGCGCCCAATACCAGAGGACGACGCGATCGTCCTCCAGAACCGGGCGCAGGCTGGCCGCGAGACGCATCCCCTGGGGCGAAAAGTGCGAGGACATTTGGTGATGCGAGAGGAGGATCACTCGGCGCCCCTCCGCCCGACGGACCATCTCACCCACCCACGACGCCTGCTCCGCATCCACGTCGTGATCCACGTACCCGGTGTCGAGCCCGATCAGGAGCCAGTGATCGTTGGCGAGCGCGAAATAGCTGGAGGCCTGGCCGAAGCGGGGCAAGGTCCGCCCGAAATAGGCGTGCCCGCCCGAGTACATCTCATGGTTCGAATTGACGGCCCGATGCACGGCCGCCGCGCCGAACGGCCAGCCCGCCAGGAACCGCTCGTCGGTTTCCTTCGCGGTCCCCGAGTAGTAGACGTCGCCCAGGTGCACCAGGACATCGAGCCTGGGCCCCGCCACGAGCGTCTGCGCGGCGACCGGCGCGCCGTACAGCCCCGTGGCCCAGTCGCCCAGCATCCCGATCCGACAGGCATTGGGAATCGGGGTGGGCTCGAAATCGGCGGGCCGAAGCATGGGATGAAATCTCGAGCGGGCCACGCGGTCGAAGATGCTCCTGAACCATCCCCACCAGTCGTTGGTGGCGAACTTGAGCTCCAGGCCGCCGGCCGTGAGCGGCTCCAAACGGCTTCCGTCGGGTGCCTGGTCCGCCACGGCGCTCATCAGCCGCGACGCGAGATCGTGCCCGGGCGCGGAGAGCACCCCCCGGCCGATCTCGTCCGCCTCGGCCTTCACCGCACGAAGCGCACCTGGCAGCGCCGCGAGAAACGCCGCTCGCGCCACCGGATCGCCGATGTCGTGCAGCAGAGCCGGCGCGCTCTCGATGACCGATTCGTTGAAGGCCGAGGCCACGGCCTCGGGTGTGACGATGATCAGCGCGCTGGTGGGATCTGTCATGGCGCTCCTCCCGATTGGGCAACCGGATCCGAGATCCCCACTCGCTTGGTGAGCGGGCTGTCGAAGACCCGAGTCGCGTTGAGTCGACGGTAGACCGCGAGCCACCGGTCGTAGCCAGGATAGAGCGAGCGGAGGAAATCGCGGCTGCCGGTCAGGGTATTGTACTGGCCCCAGTGCGGCCGGCCCGACAGGGCGTACAGCGCATCCTCATAGGCCGCGAGCAGCTCGAACCCGCCCTCGGTATCCGTCATCTGGATCAGTTCGATCATCATGGTGTCCACCCCGTACATCATGCTCAGGAACGCGGGCGAGCTGCGGACGAAGCGGAGCGCGACCGGCGCCGTGTGGTACACGTCGCCGGCGGCGCGATGGCGCTCGGCAATGGCCAGGATCGTGTCGACAGCGGTGAGGTGGAGGCCACGGCCGTCGACGGGTACGCCGATCTCGGACGAGTACGCAGGCAAGTGGTTGGCGGCGCCGATGTTGAGCACCTTGTAGCTGAGATTGGTGTATTCGTCGTCGACGAGCGCGCGGAGCCCCTGGTCGATGCGCTTGGGCGTCACTGCGGGCCGGCGGTCGAACAGGTAGTTCAGGATCCGGGACACGATCGGCAGCGCGGCGAGGATCTCGACGATCGGGTTGCGTTCGAGCTTGTCGCGGGACTTGTCCACCGGCGCCTGGGCAAGATCGCGGGTCGTGATGAGGCAGGTATGGCGCCCGCCCGTCGTCGCGTGCGGATTCACCAG